>NZ_SSBI01000007.1 GCF_004795015.1 Streptomyces sp. A1277
CGGGCGCAGGCGAGCGGCCATGGTGAAGGCATGAACGTCGCTGACATTTTGACGGATGGATACTCCCGCATCCAGGAGGCCGTGCACGCGGCCGTCGAAGGGCTCCGGCCCGACGACCTCCACGCCCGGCTGGACGACGGCGCCAACTCGATCGCCTGGCTGGTGTGGCACCTGACCCGCGTCCAGGACGACCACATCGCGGACGCGGCCGGCACCGAGCAGATCTGGTCCGCCCAGGACTGGGCCGGCCGTTTCGATCTGCCCCTCCCCGCCGATGCCACCGGCTACGGGCAGAGCAGCGAGCAGGTCGGGGCCGTGCGGGTGGGCTCGGCGGACCTGCTCCTCGGCTACTACGACGCCGTCCACGACCACACGCTCGCCTTCGTCGGGGACCTCGACGGGCACGCGCTGGACCGGGTCGTGGACGAGGCGTGGTCGCCCCCGGTCACCCTGGGGGTACGGCTGATGAGCGTGCTGTCGGACGACCTCCAGCACGCAGGCCAGGCCGCCTTCGTACGAGGTGTGCTGGAGCGGCGCTAGGACGCGCGCTCACGCCCCGCGGGTACGGGCGTAGTGCCCCGGGCCCGTGCCCACGACGCGCTTGAAATGGCGCGTCAGATGGGACTGGTCGTAGAAGCCCGCCGAGGCCGCCACGGCCGACGCGGGGACTCCGCGCAGCAGCAGCCGGCGGGCGAGGTCGACCCGCCGGCCCGTCACGTACTGGTGCGGTGCCATGCCGAACTCACGGCTGAAGGCCCGCACCAGATGCGCGTGATGGGCGTGCAGCCGGGTGGCCGCCTCCTGGAGCGTGATGCCCTCGACGTACTTCTCGTCCAGCAGATCCCGCAGCCGGTGCGCGACCTTGCGGTCGTGGACGAAGGGGACGGGGTCGAGGCGGTCGCGCAGGTGCTGTTCCAGGCGCTCCGAGACCAGGGCGAGCCGGCTCGCCGCCTCCAGTTCGTCACCGGGGCCCGCGAGGGCGCGGTGGAGGCTGTCGATGCGGTTGCGCAGCCCCGGATCGTGGAGGACGGGCCGGACCACCGCCCGGCCGATCAGCCGCTCGTCCACCTGCGGCACGTCGAGGTACAGGACGCGTTTGCGAAAGCCCTCCGGCGTGGCCGCGCCGCCGTTGTGCGGGACGTGCGGCGGCAGCAGCGTCACCGTATGGGTGAGTACGCCGTGCTCGTGGCGGTCCAGGTCGTAGCGCACCATGCCCTCGTCCACCAGGAGCAGCGTCCACGCGTCGTGTGTGTGCATGGGGTAGGTGTGGTCGGTGAAGTGCGCGTGGAAGACCTCGGCGATGCCCTCCACGGGGGGGCACCAAGCGGTGATCTCCGGACGGGCGGCCATGGGCCGATCGTACGCCGGGCGCACCCGCGCACCGACGCGCAAAGTTCGTACAAGACCGGGCGCCGGGCGGTTCGGCAGGCTCGGGGCATGACAGCTGAGACCACCGCCCCTGCCCCCGTCCGCTTCGACACCAAGATCGCCGTACTGCTCCGGGACGACCTGGAGACCTGGCAGCGGCTGAACGTCACGGCCTTCCTGGTCAGTGGCCTCGGCACCGCTGTCCCCGAGGTGATCGGCGAGCCCTACGCCGACGCCGACGAAACCCCGTACCTGCCCATGTTCCGTCAGCCGGTGATGGTCTTCGAGGGGCCGAAGGAGATGCTGACGACCGCCCACACCCGGGCCGCGGGCCGGGGCGTGCCGCTGTCGGTGTTCACCTCGGACCTCTTCGCCACGGGCAACGACCGAGGCAACCGGGCCGCGGTGCGTGCGGTGCGCCGGGACGGAATGGACCTGGTGGGCCTGGCCGTGTACGGCCCCCGCAACGCCGTGGACAAGATCCTCAAGGGCGCGTCGATGCACTCCTGACCGCCGGTGGGCGGGGCCGCCCCGCCCCGCCCACCGCGCGGCGCCTCACCCGGCGCGTTCGACCACGTACGGGAGGAGCGTCAGCATCTCCTCCAGGGCCTCCGGCGCCAGCGTGACGCTCTGCAGGCAGGCCCGCGCGCTCTCCAGGTGGCGGTGGGCCTCCGCCGTGGCGGCCGTGCGCCCGCCCGCCTCCTCGATCAGACCGGCCGCCCGTCCGACGGCCCCGTCGTCCAGCGGACCGCCGCGCAGCAGCGCCCCCAGCTCCGTCGAGGCGGGCCCGCCGGCGGCCAGCGCCGCGAGCACCGGGTACGTCTTCTTGCCGCGCCTGAGGTCGCTGTGCACCGGCTTGCCCGTGACCGCGGGGTCGCCCCAGATGCCCAGCACGTCGTCGGCCGCCTGGAACGCCACCCCGAGGTGGCGCCCCGCGGCCGTGAGGGCGTCGGCCTCCGTGCGCCCGGCGCCGCCGAGCAGCCCGCCCAGACCGGCGGCGCAGCCCAGCAGCGCACCGGTCTTGTGCTCGGCCATCAGCCGGTATTCGGACGGCTGCACGGCGTCCGGACCGGTCCAGGGCCGCGACTCGAAGAGCAGGTCGTCGGCCTGGCCGCGCACCAAATCGGTGAGGGTCGCGGCGAGCAGCCGGACCGCCGGCACGCAGTGGCTGCCGGGTGCGTCGGCCAGCGTCTGCACGGCCTGCGCGAACAGCGCGTCCCCGGCGAGGAGGGCCGGCCCGGTTCCGTACGCCTTCCAGGCGGTGGCGCGCCGTCTGCGCGTCTCGTCGCCGTCCATGATGTCGTCGTGCAGGAGGGAGAAGGTGTGGATCAGCTCGACGGCGACCGCTCCGGCGACCGCGCTCCGCGCCCTCGCCCCGACCGCCTGAGCGCCGAGCACGGCCAGCGCCTGGCGGAGGCCCTTGCCCTGCGCACCGGGCACGTCCCCGCCGTCGATCCCGTCCCAGCCGAGCGAGAACGCGGTGATCTCGCCGTGCCACGGGTGCAGCTGTCGCACCGCCCGGCACAGCGCGGGCCGGACCACGCCGCGGCAGCGGGCCAGTATCTGCGGCGCGGTGGCCGCCGAGGTCACGGGAGGCGTCATCGGCGTCCGCCCGCACCCTGCACCGCGTCACCGGCCGGTGCCACGCCCAGCTCCCTGTACGCCTGGTCCACCATGTCCCGTGCGTTGAGCAGACCGATCCCGTCCAGCGTGGCGCGCAACGCGTCCAGATCTGCGGCCGTCTCCCCGGCGTCACGCCCGAGCCGGGCCAGCGACTTCACCAGGCCGAGCCGGGACAGCGCCTCGCCCCGGGGCTCCGTCATCGCACGGAACTCCTCCAGCGCGCCCTCGTAGACCTGCCTGGCCTCCTCGTAGCGTCCGGCGCGGTAGAGCACATTGGCGCGCATCTTGTGGTTGTAGGCCAGGGCACTGGACAACTTCATCTCGCGGCACGTCACCTCGGCCTCCGAGAGCAGCGTCAGTGCCCGGTCCGCGTCCTTGTCGCGTGCGGAGACGATGTCGGCCATGCCGCGCAGCGCCCAGGCCCGGCCCCGCCGGTCGTCGGCGTCCCCGGCCAGCTGCGCCGCCTCCTCGAACATCGCCAGGGCGGTGTCGAACGAGCCGGTGTTGCGGTGGATCTGCGCGATGCCCTCCAGGGCCCAGACGGTGTGGCGGGCCTCGCCGCGTGCGCGGGCCTCGGCGAGCAGTTGCTCGTGCAGTGCCGCGACGGTCCGGTAGTCGCCCTGGATGCGCCCGGTCTCCGCGAGGCCGGCGAGCGAGTAGCCGCGGGCGACCACGTCATCGCCCCTCTTGCCCATGTCCGCCGCCAGGCCCAACAGGCGGAAGGCCAGGCGGAGCCGGCCGCGCTGGCGGGCGAGCGTCCCGCCGCTCCACAGCGCCCAGGCCATCGCCCCGGCGTCGTCCGCAGACCGGGCGGCGCGGTAACTGGCCTTCCACGCGAGGTCCGCGTCCGCCACGTTGCCGAGCCGGCGGTGCGCCTCGGCCACGGCGAGCCCTGCCCGGGCCGATTCCTGTGCGGAGCCCGAGCGTTCGGCCGCTTCCATGTGGCGTATCCCCTCGGCCAGGACGTCCGTGAGGGAGGCGTTCACGGACATCTTGGTGAGGGCGCCTTGGTATTCGGGCGCCAGTGCCTTGCTGTGCATGGGAGCCTTTCGCGCGTGAGCGGACCGGCCCGGCGCAACTATACCTTGCATGTATACGCAGGGAGTATAGTTGTCCGGTGCTCTGGCCCGCGTACTCATGGGGGGAGGGGCGAGGGTCGTCGTGTGCGGCGTGCCGCCTTGCTGTGGATCAAGACGGCATATCCGGGGACAGGGTTGCTTCGCGGTTCGAAAGGGCGCGGACCCGGCGGCGGGCTTCTTCTCTTCAGGCTGTCCCGTTCGCCAGGTGGCCGATGAACCAGTCGCGGGCCCGTTCGGCGACCTCGTCCAGGGTGCCCGGTTCCTCGAAGAGGTGGGTGGCGCCGGGGACGACGTCGAGCCGGCTCTCGCAGTGCAGCTCCGCCTGGGCCCGGCGGTTGAGTTCGAGCACTTCGGTGTCCCGGCCGCCCACGAGGAGCAGGGTCGGGGAGCGCACCTCACCGAGGCGGGCGCCCGCGAGGTCGGGCCGGCCGCCGCGCGAGACGACCGCACCGATCCCCGTGCCGGGCTCAGCCCCGACGACGGCCGCCGCCTGGAGGGCCGCGGCGGCTCCGGTGCTCGCCCCGAACACGCCGAGCGGGCCGGGGACCTGGAGCCGCAGCCAGGCGGTGGCGTCCACGAGCCGCCCGGCGAGCGTCGAGATGTCGAAGACGTGGGAGCCCTCGGCCTCCTCGTCGGGGGTGAGCAGGTCGAACAGCAGCGTGCCGAGGCCGGCCCGGTTCAGGGCCGCCGCGACGGACCGGTTGCGCGGGCTGTGCCTGCTGCTGCCGGACCCGTGCGCGAACATCACGAGCGCCCCGGTGTCACCGGGCCGGGTGAGGCTGCCGGGCAGGGCCACCCCGCCCGCCTCCACCAGCACATCGCTGGACGCCAGGGACCCGGACTGCCGCGCCGCCCTCTCCAGCAGCGACACGACCTCTTCGTCCGGGGTCTGGTCGAAGTCCCGGTACCACTCGCCGACCGCGGAGAACCCGGCCGGCGCCGACAGGCACACCAGCTCGTCCGCCTCCTCCCGCAGCCGGGCGGCGGCGGAGGGCGGTGCGACCGGCACGGCCAGCACCACATGGGCCGCACCCTGGGCGCGGGCCACCGCGCACGCGGCGAGGGCCGTCGCACCGGTCGCGATGCCGTCGTCCACGAGGATCACCGTGCGGCCTTGGAGCGGGATGCGCGGCCGGTCGCCCCGGAACGCCCTTGCCCGGCGCGACAGTTCGGCCTCCTCGGCCTGCTGGACGGAGGCGATGGCGGCCTCGAAGACCCCGGCCCGGCGCACGATGTCGTCGCTGATGATCCGTACCCCGCCCTCCCCGATGGCGCCGAAGCCCAGCTCCGGACGGCGGGGGACACCGAGCTTGCGCACCACGATCACATCGAGGGGGGCGCCGAGCTCCTGGGCGACGCGGAAGGCCACCGGAACGCCCCCGCGTGGCAGACCCAGCACGACGGGGTCGCTCTGCGCGAGGGGGCCGAGAGCCGCGGCGAGCCGCTGGCCCGCGTCGGAGCGGTCGGCGAACTGCACGGGATGCACCCCCAGACGGGGGAGGGAGGAAGGAAATCACCCACTTCGTTCCAGTCAAGGCCACTCACGGGAGGCCCGCAACCCGGCGTCCCCGCTGCTCCCCGTATGAGCTCCCTCCCCGCCAGGGCGTTCGGATCAGCCGTCCCCGTTCTCCAGCGCCTCGATGAGAAGGAGGGCGATGTCGTCGCTGCCCGGCGTGGTGTGTTCCGCGTACCGGACGAGGCTGTCGGCCAGGGCGTCCATGGACCGGCCGGCGCCCCGGGTGAACTGGCCGGCGAGCGCCGCCGTCGACTCGTCGAGATCGGTGCCGGGCACCTCCACCAGACCGTCGGTGTACAGCGCGAGGGCGGCGCCGGGCGGCAGCGGGATCTCGGTCGTCGGGTAGCGCGCCGCCCGGTCGATGCCGAGCAGCAGCCCGGGCGGCAGCCGCAGCACCTCGGTGTGCCCGCCCGGATGACGCAGGAGCGGCGGCGGATGACCGGCCGTGGCCAGCAGGGCGCGGTGACCGGCCAGATCCAGGTGGACGTAGAGGCAGCTGGTGAAGAGGCCGGGGTCGAGATCGGTGAGCAGTCGGTTGGTGCGCTCCAGGACCTCGGCGGGTGGCGCCCCCGCCGAGGCGTGCACCGCCGTACGGACCTGGCCCATCAGCGCCGCGGCCTTCACGTTGTGGCCCTGCACGTCACCGATGGCCGCGGCGGCGGTGGTGGCGTCCAGCCGGATCACGTCGTAGAAGTCGCCGCCGATGCCCATGCCGCGGGTGGCCGGCAGATAGCGGGCGGCCACGTCCAGGCCGTCGATCCGGGGGAGGGTGTGCGGGAGCAGATGGGCCTGGAGGCTGTGGGCCAGCTGCTCCTTGGTGTCGTACAGGCGGGCCCGGTCCAGGGCCTGCGCGATGAGCCCGGCGATCGAGGTGAGGAGGGCGCGCTCCTCCGGTTCGAAGGGGCGTGTGCGTTCGTAACCGAGCACCAGCGTGCCGACCGCGCGTCCGGAGGCGAGCAGCGGCAGGAACGCCCACGCGGCCAGGCCCTGCTGGAGCGTGGCGGGCTCGAACGCGCGCCGGAACTCGTCGAAGGTGCGGTAGAAGGCGGGCACCCCGGTGGCCAGGACGTGCGCGACAGGAGCGTGCGAGGTCAGGGGTGCGCCTTCGAAGCACTCCATCAGCCCGGCGCTGAAACCGCGGTGCCCCTCGCTCCGCAGCCGCCCCTCCGCCGCCGTCATCACGGCGAGCGCCTGGATGCGGAGGGCGGGCACGATCTGTTCGGAGACCAGCTCGACCACGTCCCGGATCCCGACGGCCTCGGTGAGCGTCGCCGCCAGGTGCATCAGGTGGTAGAGCGCGACCGCCCGGCCCGGGGCGCTCGGCGAGGCGGCACCGCCCGTGGCCGTGGGCGGTGCCGGGGCGTTCGGTGCGCTGACGGGGGTGATGTAGACGCTGATGCCGGAGGCGTCGGGGTAGAGGCGGAAGGAGAGCCACTGGTCCGGCGGCCGCAGAGCCGTGAAGGACATCGGCTCCCGGCTGATCATGGCCCCCCGGTACCGGTCCTCGAAGTGCGGATCGGCGAGCCAGCGCAGCGACACCCAGGGCAGCGTCCCCACCAGGTCCTTGGCCCGTCCGCCGACCAGGGCGGCGCCGGCGTCCGTGAGGTAGGTGATCCGGCCGTGCGTGTCCAGGGTGCAGCAGCCGCCCGGCAGCCGTGCGACGAAGTCGGCCGCGGCGACCGCGTCGGCGGGGGTGGGCGGCGGGGCGGTGACCGGCGGCAGCACCCGGGGCCCGACCCCGGCCGTCACCGGGTGGCCCGCTTCCCGCGCCTCGTGCAGCACCCGGGCGGCGTCACCGCAGCAGTCGGGGACCGCCGCGCGCTCCTGCGGCGTCAGCTGCGGCGGGTGCGAGCCGGGCCACAGCAGCACGAGACCGCCGGGAGCCGTGGTTCCCGTGAGGACGGGCGCGGCCGCCAGCGCGAAGCGGTACGGAAGGACGAGTGCGAGACGCGGATAGCGCCGGGCCAGCTCCTCCTGGCTGCCCAGCCACACCAGATGCCGGTCCTTCACCGCGTCGGACACCGGCATGGGAGCGGACAGCGGCACCCGCAGCCAGGGGTCGGCGAGCTCCGGCGGCACCCCGGCGAGCACGGCCAGCCGAAGGGTGGAGCTCCCGGGCGGCAGCAGGTACAGCATGGCCACCGTGGCCCCCGTCTCGCGCACGGCGCGTGCCACCGCCGCGTCCAGGCGATCCTCCGCGGAGTGCATGGCAGGCCCGACATTGTCCATAAACGGACAATACGCCCGCACCTCACGCACGACATCGCGATGTACGCCGCCGAGCCGCGCTTCCCGGCGAGCCCCGGTGGGTCAGCCCGCCGCGGCTTCGCGGCTGATGCGCTCGAACCGCGCTCCCATCTCCTCGGCCAGCGCCTGTGCGGCCGACAGGGGCCGGACCATCACCATGAGGTCGTCGATCAGGCCCGCCTCGTTGAGGTGGAGGAAGTCGCAGCCGGTGATCTCCCGGTCGCCGACCTTCGCCGTGAAGACGAGCGCGTGGTCGCGTCCGTCCGCGCTCGCCATCTCCCGTACGTACCGGAAGTCGCTGAACACCTCGGAGACGGCGCGCAGGATCGCGGCGGTGACCGGCTTCCCCGCGTAGGGCTTGAACGCCACCGGACTGGTGAAGACGACGTCGTCGGCCAGCGTGGCCTCGGCCGCCGACAGATCGTGTGCCTCGACAGCCTTGCGGAAAGGAAGCATCCCGGACTCCATAGTCAACTTGTTTAATAGGTGCGAACGAGATTAATCACATGGTGTTAGCGTGTCCAGATGTCACTCAAGTACGCGGTCCTGGCGGCCCTGCTCGAAGGCGAGGCGTCCGGATACGACCTGGCCAAGGTCTTCGACGTCTCCGTGGCCGACTTCTGGTCCGCCACGCCGCAGCAGCTCTACCGCGAACTGGACCGGCTGGCGGAGGGCGGCCTCATCGCGGCCCGCGTGGTGGAGCAGCAGCGCCGGCCGAACAAGCGCGTGTTCACCCTGACGCGAGCCGGCCGCGACGCGCTCGGCGCGTTCACCGCCGAAGCGCCCCGCCCCACGGCGGTCCGGGACGAACTCCTGGTGATGACCCAGGCCGTGGACATCGGAGACCGGGACGCGGTACGCGCGTCGGTCGAAGAGCGCATGGAGTGGGCGCGCGCCAAGCTCGCCCGCTACGAACGGCTGCGCCAACGCCTGCTGGCCGGCCGCGACGAGGACGCCTTCCTCGCGGAGACCGACCGCGTCGGCCCCTACCTCACCCTGATGCGCGGCCGGTCCTTCGAGGAGGAGAACCTACGGTGGGGGCGGCGGGTCCTGGAGATCCTGGACCGCCGCGCGGCGGCCGGGGAGGAGCCGGCGTCCGGCGGCGTTGTCAGGCCCGTCGTCTAGTGTCCCCGCATGACTTCATTCGTACTGGTGGCGGGTGCCTGGCTGGACGCGTCAGCGTGGGACGACGTGGTGCCCGGGCTGCGTGCGGCGGGCCACGGCGCCCACCCGGTGACCCTGTCCGGGCTCGGCGACAAGAAGGGGCGGCCGGTGGGCCGGCAGACCCATGTGGCGGACGTCGTCGGTGAGGTGGAGCGCCTGGACCTGCGTGACGTCGTCCTCGTCGGGCACAGCTACTCGGGCATCCCGGTCGGCCAGGCGGCCGAGCGCATCGGTGACCGGCTGGCCCGTGTCGTCTTCGTGGACGCCAGTGTCCCGGCCGACGGCGAGTCGTTCGTCTCCACCTGGTGGCAGGGGCCGGCCGCGCTCCAGGCCCAGCTCGACGGGAACGGCGGCCTCTGGGCCCTGCCGGCCGCCGCCGACTTCGAGGGCCAGGGGCTCGACCCCGGACAGATCGCACGGCTCCTGCACGGCGCGACGCCGCATCCGGGCGCCTCGCTCGGCGACCCCGCCGTGCTGGACCGTCCGCTGGGCGAGCTGCCCGCGACGTACGTCAAGTGCCTCCTGGACGGCCCGGAGCCGAGCGAGGACGCGGCCCGGCTGCTGGCCGGCGAGCGGTGGGAGCTGGTCACGACGGACACCGGCCACTGGCCGATGTACTCGCGGCCCGGCGAACTGACCGAGATCCTCATGGAGGCGGCCACCGCCTCCTGACCCGCCGCCCGTGCGCGCGCCCCGAACAGGCGATCAGGACGCGCGCACGGGCGGTGGGCGGGCTGCAATGGACGGGTGACCGCGCCCCCCGACGACTGCCTCGCGCGCAACGAGTGGATCTGCGGCGCCTACCTGAGCTCCCGTCGGCACATCCTCTGGGACGCCGTCCTGCAACACGTGCAGCTCACCGCGGTGGCCGTGCTCATCGGCCTCGTCCTGGCACTCCCGCTCGCCCTCGCCGCCCGCCGCCGGCACTGGGCGGCCGGGCCCGTGCTCGGTGTGACGACGATCCTCTACACCATTCCGTCGCTCGCCATGTTCTCCCTGCTGCTGCCGGTGTACGGGCTGTCCGCCTCGCTCGTCGTCGCCGGCCTCGTCCTCTACTCGCTGACCCTGCTCGTCCGCAACGTCCTCGCCGGACTGCGCGCCGTCCCCGAGGAGACCCGGCAGGCGGCACGCGGCATGGGGTACGGGCCCGTACGGCTGCTCCTGGCCGTGGAACTCCCGCTCGCCCTGCCCGCCGCCATGGCCGGCCTGCGCATCGCCACCGTCTCCGCGGTGTCCCTGGTCACCATCGGCGCGATCGTCGGCTACGGGGGGCTCGGCAACCTCATCTACTCCGGCATGAACACCTACTTCAAGGCCCAGGTGCTCACCGCCTCCGTCCTGTGCGTCGTCATCGCCGTCGCCGCCGACCTGCTCCTCCTGCTGCTGCAACGCCTGCTGACCCCGTGGACCAGGAGGCGGTCGTGAACACCCTCCTGGACGCCTGGTCCTGGCTGACGACCTCCGCGCACTGGCACGGCCAGGACGGCATCGGGGCCCGGCTCGGCCAGCACCTCTACCTCACCGCCGTCTGCCTGCTGGTCAGTTGCCTCATCGCGCTGCCCGTCGCGCTGGTCCTCGGCCACCTCGGCAAGGGCGGCGCGCTCGCCGTCAACCTCTCCAACATCGGACGGGCCGTCCCCACCTTCGCCGTCCTGGTGCTGCTCCTGCTCACCCCGGTCGGCCGCTGGGGCGAGGGCCCGACCATCGTGGCGCTCGTCCTGTTCGCCGTACCCCCGCTCCTCACCAACGCCTACGTCGGCATGCGCGAGGTCGACCAGGACGTCGTCCGCGCCGCCCGGGGCATGGGCATGACGGGCCGCCAACTGCTCCTCCAGGTCGAAATGCCGCTCGCCCTGCCGCTCATCCTCACCGGTGTGCGCATCGCGGCCGTCCAGCTCGTCGCCACGGCCACCATCGCGGCCCTGGCGGGCGGTGGGGGGCTGGGCCGCATCATCACCGCGGGCTTCAACCTCGCCTCCACCGCCCAGGTGGTCGCCGGAGCCGTCCTGGTCGCCGTGTTCGCGCTGCTCGTCGAGGGGCTCTTCGAGGCGGCGCAGCGGCTCGCGCCGCGCCGGCTCGGGCTGCGCGCGGGGGACACCGCGTGAGGGCCGGACGCACGCTGGCCGCCCTCGTGGTGCTGGCGGCCACCGCCTGCACCACCGGCCCCACCCTGGAGAACCAAGGCGAGGTCACCGCCCCGCCCGGTGACAGCAAGCACCTGACCATCGGCTCCGCGGGCTTCACCGAGAGCGACCTCCTGGCCCAGATGTACGCCCTGCTGCTCGGCCGCGCCGGATACTCCACGAAGATCATCTCCGTCACCAACCGGGAGATCTACGAACCCGCCCTGGAGAACGGCCAGATCGACATCGTCCCCGAGTACGCGGCCACCTTCGCCGACTGGCTGAACGCCAAGAAGAACGGGGCCGACGCCGCCCCCGTCGGCTCGCCGGACCTGGCCGCGACCATGAAGGCCCTGCGCGCCCTCGCCGCGCCCCGCGGCCTCACCGTCCTGGACCCCGGCAAGGCCGTCGACCAGAACGCCTTCGCCGTCACCGCCGCCTACGCCGAGAAGCACCACCTGAAGACGCTCAGCGACCTGGGCCGCTCGGGCCTGCCCGTACGGCTCGCGGCCGGTGACGAGTGCGTCCAGCGCCCCTACTGCGCGCCGGGTCTGAAGAAGACGTACGGGATCGACATCACCGCGGTCGACCCCAAGGGCGTCGGCACCACCCAGGCCAAGCAGGCCGTGCAGAGCGGTCGGGACCAGATGGTCCTGACCACCACCACCGATGCCACCCTGGACGACTTCGGGCTCGTCCTGCTCGCCGACGACAAGCACCTCCAGAACGCCGACTACCTCGTCCCCGTCGTCAACCGGGCCCGCGCCGGCGGCGAAGGGGTGCGCAAGGCGCTCGGCAAGCTCAACACCGTACTGACCACCGCGGACCTGGCCCGGCTGGACGAACAGGTGGACAGCTGGCGGCGGCTCCCCGAGGACGTGGCCCGCACGTACCTGAGATCCGAGCACCTCATCCCCGGCACGGACGGGTGAGACCGCGAGACCGCCCGGCGCCCACCGATGAGTTCGCACCGCCGCACGGGTCATCGAGCCGACACCCACCGCAGAAGGCGGAGCGATGAGCAGCCTGCGTGCAGTTCTGGAAGAGCATGTCCGCGACGGGTCGGTGCCGGGCATCGTGGGCCTGGTTGCGCACGGTCAGCGCGTGGACGCCTCATCCCGCTGCTGCACCAGCCGGGCCGGCAACGGCTGTACAACACCTGCTCCGACGTCCACCGTCGACGACCTGCACGCCTTCGCCCGCCTGCTCCTCGGCGAGGGCGCGGCCGGCAGCCGCCGCCTCCTGACACCCGCGGCGGTCCGGCAGATGACGACCGACCACCTGACGCCCGCACAGCGCGAGGCCGGCGGGCTGTTCACCGGGGGGCAGGGCTGGGGCTTCGGCGGTTCGGTGGACGTCGAGAGGACCGCCCCGTCGAACGTGCCCGCTACGGCTGGACCGGCGGCGCCGGCAAGACGGCGCACATCGTCCCGGCCACCGGCGCAGCCGCGAACATGCTCAGCCAGATGGCGATGACCGGCCCCACCCCACCCCACCCCGCCGCAGCCGATGCGCGACTTCTGGCGCTACGCCGCGAGCGCATGAGCCCCCGCCGGTGCCCGGGACGCCGGTCAGGCGTCCGCAACCGAATCGAACGGCACCTCGTCGCGCCCCACGCCCTGCGCGTCCGCGTCCACCGAGCGCCGCAGGGCCTCGTGGAGCTTCGCCGGAGTCAGCACCCCGAGGAACCGCGCCCCGTCCAGCACCGCGATCCACCCGGCGTCGTGCTGGAGCATCTCGCTGAACGCCTGCTTCAGCGGGGCGCCGACCGGCACCCACGCGTCCATCCGGCGCGCCAGCTCACCCACCGTGCCCTGGTCCCCGGCAATCCGCAGCGCGTCCGCCGACACCCAGCCGTGCAGCTCGCCCTCGGCGTTCAGCACGACCGCCCACCGCGAGCCCGCCGCACCCAGCCGGGCCGCCGCAGCCCCGGCCGGCTCGTCCAGCCGGGCCACCGGCGGCTCCTCCAGATCGTCCGGCTCGATCGCGGTGACCGACAGCCGCTTCAGCCCCCGGTCCGCGCCGACGAACCCGGCCACATACGGCGTCGCCGGGGCCCCGAGCACCGCGCCCGGGGTGTCGAACTGCTCGATGCGCCCCTGGCCGAACACCGCGATCCGGTCGCCCATCCGCACCGCCTCCTCGATGTCGTGGGTGACCATCAGGACCGTCTTCCTGACCCTCGACTGGAGGTTGAGGAATTCGTTCTGCAGCCGCTCGCGCACCACCGGGTCCACCGCCCCGAACGGTTCGTCCATCAGCAGCACCGGCGGGTCCGCCGCCAGCGCCCGCGCCACCCCGACCCGCTGACGCTGGCCGCCGGAGAGCTGGGCGGGGTAGCGCGAACCGTACGTCGACGGATCCAGGCCCACCAGGTCGAGCAGCTCGGCCGCGCGCTCCCGCGCCCTGGACCGCTTCCAGCCCACCAGCGCCGGCACCGTCGCCGTGTTGTCGAGCACCGTGCGGTGCGGGAAGAGCCCCACCTGCTGGATGACGTAGCCGATGCGGCGGCGCAGCTTCACCGGGTCGACCCGCGCGATGTCCTCGCCGTCCACGAAGATGCGGCCCGAAGTCGGTTCGGTCAGCCGGTTCACCATCATCATCGTGGTGGTCTTGCCGCAGCCCGAGGGTCCGACCAGGGTGACCAGTTCTCCCTCGGCGACCTCGAAGGACAGGCCGTCGACCGCGGCCGTACCGTCCGGATAGACCTTGCCGACCTGCTCGAACCGGATCATGACTGCACGGTAGGAGCCGGACGCCCCCGCCGCACACGGGCCGCGACCGTCCGGGGCACACCGGTGTGCTGAACTGTCCGGGAACCGTCCGATCCAGGAGCACCCTTGAACAGCTACCGGCAGCCCGGCCTCGTCCTCACCGACCGTCACTTCACCGTCCCGCTCGACCACGCCGACCCCGGCGGTGAGCAGATCGAGATCTTCGGCCGGGAGGTCGTGGCCGCTTCCAAGGCCGGCCAGGAGCTGCCCTGGCTGCTCTACCTGGAGGGCGGCCCCGGTTTCGGCGCCCGGCGCTTCACCGGTGCGGAGGCATGGCTCGGCCGGGCGGTCCGGGAATTCCGGGTGCTCCTCCTCGACCAGCGCGGTACCGGCCTGTCCACCCCGGCCAACCGGCAGACGCTCCCGCTGCGCGGCGGGCCGCGCGAGCAGGCCGACTACCTGGCGCACTTCCGCGCGGACAGCATCGTGCGGGACTGCGAGCTCATCCGCCCGCAGCTGACCGGCGGGGCCCCCTGG
Organism: Streptomyces sp. A1277; assembly: GCF_004795015.1. GTDB lineage: Bacteria > Actinomycetota > Actinomycetes > Streptomycetales > Streptomycetaceae > Streptomyces. Next base: position 14,372 of record NZ_SSBI01000007.1, read on the forward strand.
ACGGTCCTCGGCCAGTCCTTCGGCGGTTTCTGCGCCGTCCGCTACCTCTCGTCCGCTCCCAACGGCCTCAGCACCGTCCTGATCACCGGCGGGCTGCCCTCCCTGGACGCCCACGCGGACGACGTCTACCGGGCCGCGTACCCGCGTGTCGAACGCAAGGTCGCCGCGCACTACGCCCGCTACCCGCAGGACGTCGAACGCGCCCGGGAGATCACCGCTCACCTCGCGGAGCACCGCCCCGAGTGCGCCGGGCACCGGCTGACGGCCGAGGGCTTCCAGTCGCTCGGCATCCTGCTCGGCGGCGGCAGCGGCAGCCACCAGCTGCACTACCTGCTGGAGAACGCCTTCGTCCGCACCCCCCACGGCAAGGAGCTCTCCGACACCTTCCAGGAGGCCATGCGCACCGCGACCTCGTTCGCCGGGCACCCTCTGTACGCCCTCATGCACGAGGCCATCTACGGCCAGGACGGCCGCCCCACCGCCTGGTCGGCGGAGCGGGTCCGCGAGGAGTTCCCGCAGTTCGACGCCGCCACGGCGCTGGGGGGCGACGGGCCCGTCCTGTTCACGGGCGAATCCATCCACCCCTGGCACTTCGAGGTCGACCCGGCACTGCGCCCGCTGCGCGAGACGGCCGAACTGCTCGCCGCCCGCACCGACTGGGAGCCGCTGTACGACCCCGAGCGCCTTGCCGCCAACGAGGTCCCGGTGGCCGCCGCCGTCTACCACGACGACATGTACGTGGACACCGCCCACGCACTGCGCACCGCCGCCGCGATCCGCGGGCTGCGCACCTGGGTGACCGACGAGTTCGAGCACGACGGGCTGCGCGCGGGCGGACCGCGTGTGCTGGACCGGCTGCTCGCGGTGGTCCGCGACGAGGTGTGAGACCTCGCGGTACGCACGGGGGCCGGCCGCACCATGTGCGGCCGGCCCCCGTGCGGTGCTTCGTCATGCCTGGAGCGCGTCCAGCGTCGCGTCCAGGTCCGCCGCCGAGCGCGGGGCGCGGTTGTGCGGGAGCTTCGACAGGGCCGCCGCCATGCCGCAGGTGTCGGTGACCGCGGAGAGGACGAGACCGGCGCCGATGCCCGCGGACAGCCAGCGCGCGGCGGGGTACTTGGTCCCGGCCAGCAGCCCGGCCACCACGAGCGAGCCGGCGGCCAGCCGTACCTGCCGTTCCATCGGCCAGGTCGCCCGTCCGCCCTCGGGGCGCTCCAGGCCGTGGCCCTCGTTCTCCCAGGCGGAGGTGCCGCCGGTGAGCGTCGCCGCGTCGATGTCAGCAGCCGAGAGGATGTCGCAGGCCCGCGTCGAGCGGACGCCCGAGGCGCACACCATGAGCAGCGTGCCCCGGGCCGATGCGGACTTGAGGGCCGGCACCGCGTCGGAGAGGCGGTCCAGCGGTATGTTCAGCGCTCCCGGCACATGCCCAGCGGCGTACTCACCGGGGGCCCGGACATCGATCACGGTGAACTCCGCGAGCCGGGCGGCCGCCTGGGTGGGGGAGAGGGATACGGGGCTGGTCACGAGCTGTGTTTCCTTTCGTTCACCGGGTGTGAGGCAGGGTCTGGCTCTCTCCTGCCCCGGACCGCCAAGAATACCCCCCGGGGTACTGAAGCGGTCGCGTCACGGCCTTCGTGCCTCCTTGCCGGTTAGCCTGCGGACATGACCGAGCAGCTGAAGCCCATGCCCGAGGACTGGCGGCGCGCGCTCGCCGTGGTCGCCCACCCCGACGACCTGGAGTACGGTTGCGCGGCGGCCGTGGCGGCATGGACCGACGGCGGGCGCGATGTCACCTATCTGCTGGCCACCCGGGGCGAGGCCGGCATCGATACGCTCGAACCGGAGCGGTGCGGGCCGCTGCGCGAACAGGAGCAGCGCGCGAGCGCCGCCGCCGTGGGCGTCTGCCGCGTCGAGTTCCTGGACCACCGCGACGGGGTCGTCGAGTACGGCGTCCCGCTGCGCCGCGACATCGCCGCGGCCATCCGCCGGCACCGCCCCGAGCTGGTGATCACGCTCAACCACCGGGACACCTGGGGCGGGGTCGCCTGGAACACCCCCGACCACCGCGCGGTCGGGCGCGCGACGCTGGACGCGGCCGCGGACGCGGGCAACCGCTGGATCTTTCCGGAGCTCACCGAGCAGGGCCTCGAACCGTGGGACGGGGTGCGCTGGGTGGCCGTGGCCGGATCGTCCACGCCGACCCACGCGGTGGACGCGGCCGCCGCTCTCGAACGGTCCGTCCAGTCCCTCCTGGCCCACCGCACCTACATCGAAGCGCTCACGGACGAGGACCCCGAGACGTACTGCCGCACCTTCCTCACCGGCAACGCGCAGGCGGCGGCCGAACGCTTCCGCGGGCGCCCGGCCGTCACCTTCGAACTCTTCCCCCGCTGACGCCGGGCGGGTGCGCTGCCGCGCTCCTTGATGCAGGAGCGCTGTTTTTTGGAGAGGAACCGCAGGTCAGCGCATTCATGTTGTCCAGACCATTGACATGCTAGCGCCAGGATGTTGAATTCAGTCTCGTTGTGTTGCGCGACTCTGGTGACTTGAGTGACCAATGGAGGATCTGTGACGCCTCGCCCGCCCCGCATCACCGCACTCACCGCCGCGGCGACCCTGCTCGCCGGCGGCCTGCTGGCCGCCGGGCCGTCCGCCCACGCGGCCGCCGGCGCCCCGGCCGCCGCGCCGGCCAAGGCCCAGGACACCCCGGCCATCACCCCGACCCCCCGGTCGGTGAAGAACCGCACGGACCGGGTGATCGTCACCCCCACCGTCACCCTCATCGCGGGAGCGACGGCCGACGGGCCGACGCTCGACGTGGTGGAGGCGGCCCTGCGCAAGGCAGGTGCCCGCAACGTCGTCCGCGCGAAGCGGCCCGCCCCGGGAAGACTCACCGTGTACGCCGGCGACCCCGCCGCGCTGGCCGCCCAGAAGCTGGAAGGCCCCTCCGCGCTGCCCGCCGAGGGGTACGTACTCGGCATCGGCGCGGACCGGATCGTGCTCGCAGGCAAGGACACCACCGGGACCTACTACGCCGCGCAGACCCTCCGCCAGGTCCTCCCGCACCGCGGACAGCCGGGCGGCAAGGTCGCCGGCCTCGCCGTGCGCGACTGGCCCGGGACCGCGCTGCGCGGGGTCATCGAGGGCTTCTACGGCACCCCGTGGTCGCAGAAGGCCCGCCTCGACCAGCTCGACTACTACGGCGAGCACAAGATGAACATCTACGTGTACTCGCCCAAGGACGACGACTACCTCCGGGCGAAGTGGCGCGACCCGTACCCCGCCGACCAGCTGGCCCGGATCAAGGACCTCACCGACCGGGCGGCCCAGCGGCACGTCGAGTTCACCTACGCGCTCTCGCCCGGCCTCTCGGTGTGCTACAGCTCCGACGCCGACGTGAAGGCGCTCGTCGACAAGTTCCAGACGATGTGGGACATCGGCGTCCGCACCTTCGCCGTCCCGCTGGACGACATCAGCTACACCAACTGGAACTGCGACGCCGACAAGGAGAAGTGGGGGACCGGCGGCGGCGCGGCGGGCGCGGCCCAGGCCCATCTGCTGAACCGGGTCAACCAGGAGTTCATCGCCACCCACGCCGGCGCACAGCCGCTCCAGATGGTCCCCACCGAGTACTACAACGTCAGCTCCTCGGCGTACAAGACGGCCCTGTCCGAACAGCTCGACCCCGATGTGCTGGTCGAGTGGACCGGCGTCGGCGTCGTCGCCCCCACCATGACGGTGGCTCAGGCCGACTCCGCCCGGGCGGTGTTCGGGCACCCGATCCTGACCTGGGACAACTACCCGGTCAACGACTACGCCACCGACCGCCTCCTGCTCGGCCCGTTCAACGGCCGCGAGAAGGGGCTGCCGGGGCGGCTCGCCGGGATCACCGCCAACCCGATGATCCAGCCGTACGCCTCGAAGCTCTCGCTGTACACCGTCGCGGACTACGCCTGGAACGACGCCGCCTACGACCCGCGGGAGTCCTGGGGCAAGGGCATCAGGGAGTACGCGGGCGGCGAGGCCCGTACCGAGAAGGCCCTGCGCGCCTTCGCCGACGTCAACTACAGCTCCGCGCTCAACACCGACAAGGCCCCCGAGCTGTCCGCCGAGTTCGCCCGCTACTGGAAGTCCGGGGACGCGGGGCGGCTCGCCTCCGTCCTGACCTCGCTGGGCGCGGCCCCCGCCCGGCTGCGCGCAGACCTTCCTGACCGCGGCTTCATCGCGGACTCGGCCCCCTGGCTGGACGCCACCGAGTCCTGGGCGACCGCCGCCCGCACCGCCCTGGGCATGGTCGAGGCCGCCCGCGCCGGCCAGGGCGCCCGGGCCTGGGAGCTGCGGCAGCAGCTGCCCGCACAGGTCGAGCGGGCCGCCTCGTTCACGTACACCGGGCTCGATGGCCGGAAGGTGCCGGTCCTGGTCGGGGACGGGCAGCTGGACGGGTTCGTGGACGCGGCCACCGCCGAGTACGACCGGCTGCTCGGGGTGAGCGGCCGGCCCACGGCCTCGACCAGCCTGGGCACGTACCAGAGCAACACCGTCGCCCGGATGCTCGACGGTGACGACTCCACGTACTTCTGGAGCGACGGGGCTCCCGCCGCCGGCGACCAGCTGACCGTCGACCTCGGCGAGCCCCGGGCCATCGGTGACGTCACGCTCGCCATGGCCAAGCCCGGAAGCACCGACGACTACCTCCACACCGGGGTCCTGGAGTACTCCGCCGACGGGCAGTCCTGGCAGAAGTTCGCGGACTTCTCCGGCAAGCCCGACGTCTCGGCGACCCCGCCCGCCGGTACGAAGGCGCGTTACGTGCGGGCCCGGGCGACCGCCGGGCAGACCAGCTGGGTCGTCGTCCGCGAATTCCAGGTCACGACCACGGACGGCGCGGTCACCGGCAACCCGCCCGCCGCCACCGGCTCCTCGCTGCGCGCGGCCGCCGACGGCGACCCGGCCACCGTCTACCGGGCGGCGCGTGCGACGGAGAGCGGCGAGTCGCTTGAGGTGGACCTCGTCGCCGCGCGTGCGGTCGGCTCCGTGACCGTCCTGCGGCCGGCCGGCTCCGCGGGGACCGCCGCCGACGTCCAGCTGCGCGAGGCGGACGGCACCTGGCACACCGTCGGCGCCCTCCGGGGCGCGTACACCCGCGTCGACACCGCGGGCCGGACCGCCGACGCGGTGCGGCTGGCCTGGCGGACCGGCTCGGCCGCGCCCCAGGTCGCCGAGGTGGTGGTCGGGAAGTAGTACCCGCGCATGGCCGTGCGCCCGGCTCCACCGCACCCTTCGCGGGCGGGGCCGGGCGCACGGCCGTGTCCCGGGCCGGTCGAACCGGTCGCCCGAGGGTTGTTCCCACAGGGGCAAGCGACCGCTTAGTATGCGCCGGAGCAGTGGTAATGCCGACAGTGTTGTGGAGGCCCCTCATGCAGGCATGGCGAGTGCACCGAAACGGCGAGCCGAGCGAGGTGATGCGGCTGGAGGAGACGGACCGGCCCACGCCCGGCGACGGGCAGGTGACCGTCGAGGTGCTCGCGGCGAACATCAACTTCCCCGACGCGCTGCTCTGCCGCGGCCAGTACCAGGTGCGGCCCCCGCTGCCGTTCACCCCCGGCGTCGAGATCTGCGGCCGCACCGAGGACGGGCGCCGGGTGCTGGCCACCCCCGCCCTGCCGCACGGCGGCTTCGCCCAGTACGTCGTCGCCGACGAGGCGGCGCTGCTGCCGGCCCCCGGGGCCCTGGACGACGCCGAGGCCGCGGCCCTGCACATCGGCTACCAGACCGGCTGGTTCGGGCTGCACCGACGGGCGCACCTGAAGGCGGGCGAGACCCTTCTCGTGCACGCCGCCGCGGGCGGCGTCGGCAGCGCGGCCGTCCAGCTCGGCAAGGCCGCCGGGGCCACCGTCATCGGTGTGGTCGGCGGTCCAGAGAAGGCCGGGACCGCCGCCCGGCTCGGCTGCGACCTCGTCATCGACCGGCGCAGCCAGGACATCGTCGCCGCGGTCAAGGAGTTCACCGGCGGTCGCGGCGCGGATGTCGTGTACGACCCGGTCGGCGGCGACGCGTACGCCAAGTCGGTGAAGTGCATCGCCTTCGAGGGGCGGGTGATCGTCGTCGGCTTCGCCAGCGGCGTCATCCCCACACCCGCGCTCAACCACGCCCTGGTGAAGAACTACTCGGTCCTGGGACTCCACTGGGGCCTCTACAACACCAAGGACCCGCAGGCGGTACGCGACTGCCACACGAAACTCACCCGGCTCGCCGCCGAAGGCGTCGTCAAGCCGCTGATCAGCGAGCGGGTCGCGATGGACGAGGCCGCGGCCGCCGTCCAGCGTGTCGCCGACGGCACCAGCACCGGCCGCATCGTCGTCCTCCCGTCGGGAGCCGCTCGATGACCGCCCCCGACGCCGGCGAACTGCGCAGCCTCACCCGAGAACTGCTCGCCGCACACCCCCCGGCCACCACCGGCCGCACCGACTTCCTCAGGGCGCGCTTCGACGCCGGACTCGCCTGGGTGCACTACCCGGTGGGCCTCGGCGGCCTGGACGCACCGCGCTCCCTCCAGCCCGTCGTGGACGCCGAACTCGCGGCGGCCGGCGCCCCGGACAACGACCCCCGCCGCATCGGCATCGGCCTCGGCATGGCCGCCCCCACCATCCTCGGCTTCGGCACCGACGAGCAGAAGCAGCGCTTCCTGAAGCCCCTGTGGGCCGGCGAGGAGGTGTGGTGCCAGCTCTTCAGCGAACCGGGCGCCGGCTCCGACCTCGCGGCCCTCGCCACACGCGCTGTCCGGGACGGCGGGGAGTGGGTGGTCGACGGACAGAAGGTGTGGACCTCCAGCGCCCATGTGGCGCGCTGGGCGATCCTCATCGCCCGCACCGACCCCGACGTGCCCAAGCACCGGGGCATCAGCTACTTCATCTGCGACATGACCGACCCCGGCGTCGAGGTGCGGCCGCTGCGCCAGATCACCGGCGAGGCCGAGTTCAACGAGGTCTTCCTCACCGGCGTGCGCATCCCCGACAGCCGCAGGCTCGGGCCCGTGGGCGAGGGCTGGAAGGTCGCGCAGACCACCCTCATGAACGAACGCGTCTCCATCGGCGGCTCCCGCATCCCGCGCGAGGGCGGCATGATCGGCCCGGTCGCCGAGACCTGGCGCGAACGCCCGGAGCTGCGCACCCACGACCTGCACCAGCGCCTGCTGACCCTGTGGGTCGAGGCCGAGGTCGCCCGGCTCACCGGCGAGCGCCTGCGCCAGCAGCTCGTCGCCGGACAGCCCGGCCCCGAGGGCTCCGGCATGAAGCTCGCCTTCGCCCGGCTCAACCAGGAGATCAGCGGCCTCGAAGTGGAACTCCTCGGCGACGAGGGCCTGCTCTACGGCGACTGGACCATGCGGCGGCCCGAACTCGTCGACTTCACCGGCCGCGACGCCGGCTACCGCTACCTCCGCTCCAAGGGCAACTCCATCGAGGGCGGCACGAGCGAGGTACTGCTCAACATCGTCGCCGAACGCGTCCTCGGCCTGCCCGCCGAGCCGCGCAACGACAAGGACGTCGCCTGGAAGGACCTCTCCCGATGACCGCACCGACCGAAGCGGGCCAAGCGCCCGACCTCCTCTACTCAGAGGCCGAGGAGGACCTGCGCGCCGCCGTCCGCTCCCTGCTCGCGGACCGGGCCGACGCGCCGTCGGTGATCGCCCGCACCGAGTCCGACACGCCGTACGACCCGCAGCTCTGGAAGGCGCTCGCCACCGACATCGGCGCCGCCGGGCTCCTCGTCCCCGAGGAGCTGGGCGGCCAGGGCGCCACCCACCGCGAGGCCGCCGTCGTCATCGAGGAACTCGGCCGCAGCGTCGCACCCGCGCCGTACCTGACCAGCTCCGTCGTCGCCACCGAAACGCTTCTGGCCCTCGGCGCGCAGGACGGTCCGGCGGGCGGGCTCCTCGCCGAACTCGCCGCCGGCCGCAAGGTCGCGGTGCTCGCCGTCCCGTTCTCCGCCGCCTCGGCGGGCCCCCCGACCGTGACCGGCTCCCTCGACGCGACGCTCGGCCCGATCGCCGACGCGGCCGCCGCCGACGTGCTGCTGGTCCCCACCGGGGACGGCCTCCACGCCGTCCCCGTGGATGCGCCCGGTGCGGCAGTCGAGCCGCTCGTCCCGCTCGACCTCACCCGCCCGCTCGCCACCGTCACGCTCACCGGCGCCGCCGGAACCCGCCTCGCGGACGCCGCGGCCTCGGCGCACGCGGTGGACCGGGGGCTGCTGGCCGGTGCCGGGCTGCTCGCCTCCGAGCAGCTGGGACTCGCCGAGTGGTGCCTGGCCGAGACAGTGCGACACACCCGGGAGCGCCATCAGTTCAACCGGCCGGTCGGCTCCTTCCAGTCGCTCAAGCACCGCATGGCGCAGCTCTGGCTGGAGATCGTCTCGGCCCGGGCCGCCGCGCGAAACGCCGCCGACGCCCTGGCCACGGGCAGCCCCGACACGCCGTTGGCCGTCGCCGTCGCGCAGGCGTACTGCTCCAAGGTCGCCGTCCACGCGGCCGAGGAGTGCGTCCAGTTGCACGGCGGGATCGGGATGACCTGGGAACACCCGGCGCACCTCTACCTGAAGCGGGCCAAGGCCGACGCGACCGCGTACGGCACGGCGGGACGCCACCGGGAGACCGTCGCCGCCCTCATGGAGCTGCCGGCTCCGTAACGGCCTTCGGTGCGCGGGACGGCCCCTCGGCTACGCCACACTTGCGCCGAATGCCGCAAATCGGGTGCGGCGGAGGAGGTTGGCCATGGCTATTTCGATCTCAGTGGTGCTGCTTCTGCTGATTCTCGCGGTGATCTTTCTCCGCAACGGCGGACTGAAGATCTCCCACGCGCTGGTCTGCGGGCTGCTCGGTTTCTTTCTGGCGGGCACGAGCATGGCCCCCACCATTCAGGACGGCATCATGGCCACCGCCGACGTGGTCAGCAGCATCAGGCCCTGACCGCTCGCGCGCAGCACAAGGCGGCCGGGCCCGTGTCCGTGCGGGTCCGGTCACTCCGCGGCGGCTTCGCCCGCCGCCTGCTCGGGGCCGGTTTGCACCCCGGGGACCGTCGCGGCCGCACCATGCCGCACCGCCTCCACGACGGCCGCGTGCAACGCACGGCTCGCCTCCTCCGACGGGCAGGGCACGGGACTGCCCGCCATGGTGAACCAGTCGGCCGCATCGGTGTACTGCACGGTGATCTGTGCCGTGCCCTCGGCCCAAGTGGTGTGGATGGTCAGGTCACCGGACAGCGGCCCGACCTCCTCGGTGAGCACGCCGCCGTGCCCCGAATACACTCCGCGTGTTGTCCAGGACGCCCAGGTCATGTATCCAGGCTCGCACCAAAGCGCCCGGATCGCGACCCGCGTGAACGGGGAATCCGGACCGGGTTGCGTCCCCGGGCGAAGCGTTGGGGAACGCCACCGGCCCCCGGACGATGAGCAGGTCGGGGGCCGGATGGCGGTCGATCGGGTGACACAGGCCGCTCTTCCCACATGCCGGAGGCGCGTGGCGGTTAGGCATGCGGGCATGACCAATGATCTCCACCCCAAGAACACCGGATTCCTCCGCTCCCACCGCCTCCGCGCGGCCGGCGCCGCCGGCGTCCTGCTCGCCGCGGCCCTCCTGACCGGCTGCGGCCAGGACAGCGGCAGCACCTCCACGGCCGCCGAGACCTCCGAGGCGGCCCGTGCCGTCCCCGAGGCCACGGGCAGCCCGTCACCCAGCGCGAGCAAGAGCGCCTCGCCGGCGCAGATGACGGAGGACCAGAAGGAACGCAAGGAGCTGATCTCCGCCACCAAGGTCACCTACGACAAGGCCATCACCACGGCCGAGGGCGCCGTCAAGGGCAGCAAGCTCACCGAACTCGAACTCAAGGGCCCGGGCGACGCGGACGACGACGAGTCCGCCAGCCCCTCGCCGACGGGCAGCCCCTCCCCGTCGGGCAGCGCCACGCCCGGCGCCGGCCCGCAGTGGGTCGCGGCCGTCGTCGCGAAGGACGGGACGAAGCACATCGTCCGCATCGACGCCGTCTCCGGCAAGGTCGTCAAGTCCTCCGAGGACTCCGACCAGGACGCCGAGGACAAGACCAAGATGGTCAAGCGGATCGCCGAGGCCAAGCAGACGCCTCAGCAGGCCGCGAAGGCCGCCCTGGCGAAGAAGAAGGGCACCGTGACGTCCATCGACCTGGACGAGAACGACAAGGACGTTCTCGTCTGGAAGACCGACGTGGTCACCAAGGACTGGAACAAGACCACCTTCGACATCGACGCGGACAACGGCTCCGTCACGCACGAGGAGACCGACCGCGACTGACGCGGAACACACCCCGTGTGCCCCCGGCCCGTACGGGCCGGGGGCATTGCCGTAGCGCGCTGTCGGCAGGGGCCTCGAGCCGCGCCGGCCGGCCCCCGCCGGGCAGGCCGGCGGGGGCCCTCGAAGCCACGGCCCGTCAGGCGGACGGCACCGGCGCCTCCTCCTGCTCGTCCTCACCGGGGGAGGCGAACTGCGTCCGGTGCAGCTCCTCGTAACGGCCGCCCGCGGCCAGCAGCGCGGTGTGCGTACCGCGCTCGACCACCCGGCCCTCCTCCACGACCAGGATCAGATCGGCGGCCCGCACCGTCGAGAGCCGGTGGGCGATCACCACGGCGGTGCGCCCCTCCAGAGCCTCGGTCAGGGCCTCCTGCACGACCGCCTCGGACGTGGAGTCCAGGTGTGCGGTCGCCTCGTCCAGGATCACCACGCGCTGCCGGGCCAGCAGCAGCCGGGCGATGGTCAGCCGCTGGCGCTCACCGCCGGAGAGCCGGTAGCCGCGCTCGCCCACGACCGTGTCGAGCCCGTCGGGCAGCGAGGCCACCAGCCCGTCGAGGCGGGAGCGCCGCAGCGCGTCCCAGATCTCGTCCTCGGTGGCGCCGGGCCTGGCCAGCAGCAGATTGGCGCGCACCGAATCGTGGAAGAGGTGCCCGTCCTGGGTGACCATGCCGAGGGTCTCGCGGATCGACTCGGCGGTCAGATCGCGTACGTCGACGCCGTTCAGCCGTACCGCTCCCTCGTCGGTGTCGTACAGCCGGGGCAGCAGCTGGGCGATCGTGGACTTGCCGGCGCCCGAGGAGCCGACCAGGGCGACCATCCGGCCCGGCTCGGCCCGGAAGGAGACGTCGTGCAGCACCCGGGCACCGCCCCGCGAGTCCAGCGTCGCGACCTCCTCCAGCGAGGCGAGCGAGACCTTGTCGGCGGACGGATAGCCGAAGGAGACCCCGTCGAACTCCACCCACACCGGCCCCTCGGGCACCCTGCGGGCCTCCGGCTTCTCGGCGATCAGCGGTTTCAGGTCCAGGACCTCGAAGACCCGCTCGAAGCTCACCAGCGCGCTCATCACCTCGACCCGCGCACCGGCCAGCGCCGTCAGCGGGGCGTAGAGCCGGGTGAGCAGCAGCGCCAGCGTCACGACCGCGCCCGGCTCCAGGCTGCCGCGCAGCGCGTAGTAGCCGCCCAGCCCGTAGACGAGTGCCAGCGCCAGCGCGGACACCAGGGTCAGCGCCGTGATGAAAGTGGACTGCGCCATCGCCGTACGGATGCCGATGTCCCGTACCCGGCCGGCCCGGGCGGCGAACTCGGCGGACTCGTCCGCGGGCCGCCCGAAGAGCTTCACCAGGGTCGCGCCCGGCGCCGAGAAGCGCTCGGTCATCTGCGTGCCCATCGCCGCGTTGTGCGCGGCCGCCTCGCGCTGCATGCGGGCCATGCGTGAGCCCATCCGCCGGGCCGGCACGACGAACACCGGCAGCAGCACGAGCGCGAGCAGGGTGATCTGCCAGGAGATGGTCAGCATCACGGCGAGCGTCAGCACCAGCGTCACCAGATTGGAGACCACCCCGGACAGGGTGTTGCTGAACGCCCGCTGCGCCCCGATCACGTCGTTGTTGAGCCGGCTCACCAGTGCCCCGGTCCGGGTCCGGGTGAAGAAGGCGACCGGCATCCGCTGGACGTGGTCGAAGACCGCGGTGCGCAGGTCCAGGATCAGGCCCTCGCCGAGCGTCGCCGACAGCAGGCGGGTCAGCAGCCCGAGCCCCGCCTCGGCCACGGCGATCACGGCGATCAGCAGGGCGAGACGGATCACCGTGCCGCTGTCCTTGCCCTGCACGATCGCGTCGACCACCCGGCCCGCCAGCATCGGCGTCGCCACGGCCAGCAGCGCGGTGACCACGCTGAGCAGCAGGAACCGGTACAGCTCGCGGCGGCGCGGCCGGGCGAAGGAAGCGATCCGGTGCACGGTGGCCCGGGAGAACGGTCTGCGGTCCGCTTGCGCGTTGATCGCGCTGTGCAGCGACGACCAGGCGGTGACTTCCATACTCATGCGGTGCCTCCGGGGCATGGCGGGTCGGTACGGCCCCGGGCCGGCCGGACGGCGGACCCGGGGCGCGGGAAGAACGCTAGAAACTCAAGCGAACTTGAGGTCAACTCTTCCGGAGCCCGGTGCGGACCGCGGCGGGGATCTGCGTAGAATCGGCCCCTGTTTCCGGCCGGACCACGGCAGACACGACCGATTGAGGCAGTTCGACGTGAGTTTCACAGACAGTTCCGAAGCACCGATCTACGCCGGTCTCGTGGAGGAGCACGGGGATGTGCCGGCCGAGGTGCGCCGGGTGGCTGAGGAGACCATGCGCGAGGCCGACCGGGCCATCGACTTCAGCGATGTGCGCAGGTCAGCGGCCTACCGGTAGCCCCTGAACCGGCCTTTTCCGGCCCCGCCCGAACCCCGTCGAACCGGCGTTTCACCCGGCCTCGGCCCACGGGCACCGGCCGCCCCCGGCCCTCGTCACCCGCGCCGTCCGGCACGCCCTCGCGGCGGCGCTCCGGCGCTGTCTCGTACTGCGGACCCGGCTCTCCCGTCGGAGCATGGAACGAACAGTCGGCGACGACATCGGGACGAAGGGAAGCCGGATGGGTGGTGAACGGCATGAGCCACCGACCGACGAGTTCGAGGCGGAACTGCGCCAGATCGAGGCGCTGAACCGGATGGAGGCGCCCGGCCCCGGCGCTGCCGGCCTTCCGGGACCGGACGACGGGTCCCCGGCCGAGGGGACGCCCGAGGAGGCCAGGCGCCGCGATTCCCTGCTGCTCTCGGCCGGCCACGCGGTGGCCGGGGCCGACACCCTCGACGAGGCGCTGAGGCTGGCGGCCGGACTGTACGCCCCGGACTTCCCGCTGGACGGGCAGTGCGTGTTCGGCCTGGCCGAGGGGAGCCTGACGGTCATCGGGCAGTACGGATTCCGGCCCGGCGGCACGAGCCGGGGCTTTCGCATGCCGATGACCACCGGCTACCCGGCGGCCGAGGTGGCCAGGACCGGACGCGCCGTCTACCTCGCCTCCACCGAGGAGTACCGCCGCCGCTTCCCCGCGACCTGGCACCTCTCCTCCCACAAGAACCGCGAGGCGTGGGCCTTCCTGCCGCTCGTGACCGCCGGCAGGGTCGTCGGGGTCTGGCTGGCCGCCTTCCGCTCGCCCCTGCCCTTCACGGCGAGCGAGCGCGCCCTGCTGACCGTCACCGGACGCATGATCGCCCAGGTGCTCGAACGCGCCCGGGCCAGCCGCGCCGAACTCGAACTCTCCCGCGGTCTGCGCCGCAGTATGCGCACCGCGACCGCCGCCCTGACCGGGCTGACCGTCGCCACCCGCTACGTGCCCACCGGTGGCGGCCTCATGGTCGGCGGCGACTGGTACGACAGCATCGACCTGCCGAACGGCCGGATGGCCGTGGTCATCGGCGACGTCCAGGGACACGACGTGCACGCCGCCGGACTGATGGCCCAGCTGCGGACCGCCGTGCACGCGTACGCCGCCGAGGGGCACGGCCCGGACGCCGTGCTGGCCCGCGCCTCGCGCTTCCTGACCACCCTCGACGAGGACCGCTTCGCGACCTGCCTCTACATCGAGGCCGATCCCTCCACCGGCAACCTGCACATCGCACGGGCCGGCCACCCGCACCCCGTCCTGCGCATGCCCGACGGCACCTGTGTGCTCAAACACGTCAGCGGCGGGCTGCCGCTCGGACTCATGCCCGGCGAGGAGGACTACCCGGTCGACACCGTGCGCCTGCACGAGGGCGAGATCCTCATGCTGTGCACGGACGGGTTCATCGAGAACGGCGGCCACGACATGTACACCGGCTGGGTCCGGGTCCGCGACGCGTTCTCGCCCTGCCCCGCCGACGACCTGGAGGCGATGGCCGACCGGCTCATGGCGGCCGTGCTCAGCCCCGGACCCGGTGCCCGGGAGGACGCCGCCGCACGCGACGGCGACGACATCGCCCTCCTGCTGCTGCGGCGCGACGCCGGACACGCCCGCGCCGAGGTCAGCCAGCGCCGCCTGATGCTCACCGTCGGCCAGGACCAGGGCGAGGGCCTGGCGGAGGCCCGCGCCGAACTAAAGGCGCTGCTGCACGACTGGGCGAGGCCGGACCAGGTCGACACCGCCGTGCTCCTGGCGACCGAACTCCTCGGCAACGTCCTCGTGCACACCGACCAGGACGGCGCCCTCAACGCCACCGTCACCGGCGAGACGGGCACCCGCCGGCTGCTCGTGGAGGTCATGGACCGGGGCGACGAACTGCCCCACCAGCGCACCCCCGGCGAACTCGCTTCCTCGGGGCGCGGCCTGCTGCTCCTGGACATCCTCGCCGACCAGTGGGGCGTACGGCCCGAACCCGAGGGCAAGACCGCCTGGTTCGCGCTCACCGAGGCGACACCCACCGAGACCGGCGACATCGCCCTCGCCTGAGCCGGCCCCCTCGGTCGCATACCGGCGGCCACCTACCGGGGCAGGACGACAGCTCCTACGGGGCCTACGTGCTGCTCGCGCAGCTGACGGGCGAGCAGAAGTACATGGACGACGCGAACCGCTGGCTCGACTGGTGGACGGTCGGCGTCAACGATGAGCGGGTGCCCTATGCGCCGGGCGGCCAGGCGGTGCTGGACAGCTGGGGCTCCCGCACCCGCCGACCAAGCCGCACCACCGCACCGCGCACGGTTCGTGGACCGACCAGATCAACAGCTCCGCGGAGAGCCGGCACACCCTGTACGGGGCGCTGGTGGGCGGCCCGAGCGCGGCCGACGACTCGTACACCGGCGACCGCTCGAACTACGTCAGCAACGAGGTCGCCACCGAGTACAACGCCTCCGTCCCCGCGGGTGGCAGCGCTTCCTTTTGCGGCGGCCCGGTCACCGGTGGCAGCTCCAGTGCCCCTTCACCCAGTGCGTGTCCCAGTGGCCGGGGACGTACACCTGGGTCCAGTGACCCTTGTGCCACTGGACGTGATGGGTCCAGTGACCGGGCTGCCAGTGTCCGTGCCGGTCGTAGTGACCGGGGTGCCAGACCTTCTGGTCGGAGTAGTGGCCCTTCTGCCACTGCTTCGCCCAGTGGCCCTTCACCCAGTGCTTCTGCCAGTGGCCCTGCTGCCAGGTGCAGCGGTCGTGGTGGTGGGTGGCCACGGCGGACGCGGCGGCCGGGACGGGGGGCTGCGCCGGGGCGGCCTCGGCCGCGCCCGCGGTGCCCAGGGCGCCGGTGCCGGCGAGCAGGCCGGTCGCCGCGGCACCGGCCAGGAGGTGACGGACTCGGGTGGAAGCGGTCATCGGACACACCTTCCTCGTGTCGGAGCGGACCCCCGAGCGAGGCGGAGCGAAAAGCCAAGAAAACATAAATATAGCCCGAATGGGCGAGTATGGCCGCTCCGTCGAAGTGCATCGCCGTCGCAGTTCATCGCCGCCGGAGTGGGTCGCCCTCCGGCGGTCAGGCCCGGGCGGGCGTCCGGAGCGCGGCATACGTGCCGGACACCGCCGCCAGCAGGATCACGCAGCCGGTGAAGACCAGACCGGCGTCGCGCAGGCCCAGCCAGGTGGCCAGCGCGCCCACCCCTACCACGGGCACGGAGATCCCCGTGTAGGCGACGACGAAGAACGCCGAGATGGTCCCGCCCCGGTGCTCGGCGGGAGCGGTCTCGCTGACCAGGGTGAGGGCCGCCCGGAAGGCGAGTCCCTGCCCGATGCCCCCGCAGACGGCGCCCAGGACGAGCAGCACCAGGGACTTCGCCAGCAATGACGAGGCGACCAGCACGAGTCCGGCGATCAGGACGGCGCAGCCGAGGGGGAGCGCACGCCGGGCGCCGATCCTCGGGGCCAGCGACTGGCCGACCGTCGAGGCGCAGAACACGGAGAAGACCACCGCGCCCGTCACCGCCAGGTTGTGCACGCCCAGCGTCTTGGCCGCGAAGCTCGGCGCGATCGCGGTGAACAGGCCGAGCAGCGCGAACCCGGCGAAGGCGGCCAGCCCGGCCGGCACGAACACGCCCTTCACCTCCGCGGGTACCCGGACACCCTGCGGCTCCAGCCGGGGCCACCGCCTGGGCTCCGCGACCGTCTCCGCCAGCCGCCAGGTGATGACGCAGGCCAGCGCGACCAGCCCCAGATGGACCCAGAACGGCAGGCTCAGCGGCCACGGCGTGTACTCGGCCAGCACACCGGACAGCAGCGGCCCGCAGCCCAGCCCGCCCATGTTCGCGGCCGTCGCGGCGAAACCGGCGCGCCCCTTCTGCCCGGGGCCCGCCAGCTCGATGACCGCCGCCGTCGCCGCCCCGCTCAGCAGCCCGGCCGCACCGCCGGACAGCACCCGGCCTGCGAACAGCAGGGGAAGCCCGCTCTCCAGGAGGAAGCAGCCCGCACTCGCGGCGGACAGCGCCATGGCGGCCAGCAGCACGGGTCTGCGGCCCGCCTTGTCCGAGTAGTTGCCCGCCACCAGGAGTACGGAGATGACCGCGACCGCGTACACGGCGAAGACCACGGTCACCATCAGCTCGGAGAACCCGATCTCCTTCTGGTAGAGCCCGTACAGCGGGGTCGGCAGCGTGGTGCCGGCCATGCCGATGGCGAACACGACCGCCGCGGCCGCGTAACCCGCCCGGCGCCTGCCCGTCCGTTCCGCATCCTCACGAACCATCACGCACGCCACTCTATGCAGCCCCCGCCCGCGGGCCTTGGCGGGCGGGCGCCCGGTGACGTGACGTACCGCCATACGGGCAGCTGCGCGGTGCCCTGGCCGACGGCCGACAATGGCCCGGGCCGCCGACCGCCGCGGCCCGGAAGAGAGCACCCATGAGGATCACCGACGCCAAGGTCGTCGTCACCAGCCCCGGCCGCAACTTCGTGACGTTGAAACTGACGACCGACGAAGGGCTCACCGGTCTCGGCGACGCCACACTCAACGGCCGGGAACTCGCCGTCGTCAGCTACCTCACCGACCATGTGGCGCCGCTGCTCATCGGCCGGGACCCGCACCGGATCGAGGACACCTGGCAGTATCTCTACCGGGGGGCCTACTGGCGGCGCGGCCCGGTCACCATGGCCGCCGTCGCCGCGGTCGACGTCGCGCTCTGGGACATCAAGGCGAAGGCCGCGGGGCTGCCGCTCTACCAGCTGCTCGGCGGCGCCTCCCGCGAACGCGTCGCCACCTACGGCCACGCCAACGGCCGCGACATCCCCGAACTCCTCGACTCCGTGCGGGAACGGCTGGCCGAGGGCTACCCCGCCGTCCGCATCCAGACCGGCATCCCCGGTCTCAAGGCCGTCTACGGGGTGCACGCCACCGACGACCACGGCGCACCCGTCCTCCACCAGCAGGCCCGCCCCCTGGCCGAGGACTGGGACACGGACGCCTACCTGCGGCACACCCCGGCCGTGTTCGAAGCGGTGCGGGCCGAGTTCGGCGCCGAGATCCCGCTGCTCCACGACGCACACCACCGGCTCACGCCCGTCCAGGCGGCCGGGCTCGGCAAGGACCTGGAGCCGTACCGCCCCTTCTGGCTGGAGGACTGCACCCCCGCCGAGAACCAGGAGGCGCTGCGGCTGGTGCGCAGGCACACGACCACGCCCCTCGCGATCGGCGAGGTCTTCAACACCGTGTACGACTACCAGACGCTCATCACGGAGCAGCTGATCGACTACGTGCGCAGCGCGGTCACCCACTTCGGCGGGGTCACCCCGCTGCGCAAGCTCTTCGACTTCGCCGCCCAGTACCAGGTCAAGAGCGCGATTCACGGGCCGGAGGACATCTCTCCGGTCGGCATGGCCGCGGCCGTCCACCTCGATCTCGCCGTCCACAACTTCGGCATTCAGGAGTACTCGGGCCACAGCGCCCTCACCGAGGAGGTGTTCCGGCACGCGTACGCCTTCACCGACGGCTTCCTGCACCCCGGCGAGGCACCCGGCATCGGCGTCGAACTGGACGAGGAGCTCGCGGCGGCGCACCCGTACGAGCGGTCCTACCTGCCCGTCAACCGGCTCCGGGACGGCACCGTCCACGACTGGTGACCGTCCCGGCGGGGGGTCCGCCCGCTGTTACGGGAGGGCGGGCTGGAGGTTCGCGTACACCCCGTGGCGGCCGAGCAGTTCGTCGTGCGTGCCCACCTCCGCGATCCGGCCGCCGTCCATCACCACGATGCGGTCGGCGCCCTGGATCGTGGAGAGGCGGTGGGCGACGACGAAGACGGTCCGGCCGTCCACGAGGCGGGACAGCGCCTCCTGCACCAGGGCCTCGGAACGGTTGTCCAGGGCGGAGGTGGCCTCGTCGAGTACCAGGACCCGGGGATCGCGGATCAGGGCCCTGGCGATGGCGAGGCGCTGCTTCTGGCCGCCCGACAGGCGTGCGCCGCGCTCACCGACCACCGTGTCCAGGCCGTGCGGCAGCCGGCGGACGAACTCCATCGCGTTGGCGTCCTCCAGGGCGCTCAGCAGGGTCGCCTCATCGGTGTCCCCGAGCCCGTACGTGACGTTGTCGCGGATGCTGCCCTCGAAGAGGATCGACTCCTGCGGCACCACCGAGAGGAACCGGCGGTAGCTGCGCAGGTCGAGCCCGGCCATGTCGGCACCGTCGAGCACGATCCGGCCCGAGGTCGGGCGGATGAAGCCGATGAGGAGGTTGAGGACGGTCGACTTGCCCGCCCCCGACGCGCCGACCAGCGCGATGGTCTCGCCCGGCCGCGCGGAGAGCGTGAACCCGTCGACGGCGGGCTCCGCGTCGTCGTACGCGAATCCGACGTCCTCGAAGTCGATGCGGCCGGTGACGTGCTCCACCTGCGCCTTGCCCGCGTTGCGCTCCAGGTCGGGCGCCTGGAGGACCTCGCCCGCCGAACGCACCGACTCCAGCCCCTTGGTGAGGATGGGGGCGAGCCCGAGCAGCGTGGTCACCGACCCGGTCAGGACGGTGAAGAAGGCGCTCAGCATGACCACATCACCGGCGGTCACCGGCATCCAGCCGTGGTAGGCGACCAGCGCGGAGCCGGTCAGGCACAGCACGCCGAGCGTGTTGAGGATGACCCAGGCCAGCGACCCGAAGCGGCCGTTGAGCATGTCCAGGCGCAGCCCGGCGGCGAACACCTGCCGCAGCGAGCCGTCCACCCGGCCCAGGGCGGTGCGCTCCAGGCCGTGGGCGCGTGTGATGGGGATGAGGGTGGTCATCTCGCCGACGCGGGAGGACAGCTGCTCGACCTCGCGGCGGAAGGACTCGTTGTGGCTGCGCAGCCGGGCGCGCAGCTTCATCACGAGGAACCCGGCGGCGGGGACGACGACCAGGAAGACGGGCAGGAACGAGGGGACCCGGAAGCCGATGACGACGAGCCCGCCGACCAGGGTCACGACGGCTCCCAGCCCCATGTCGGCGCTCTGCTGCATCATCTGCTCCACCGCTTCGACGTCACGGACCACCTTGGCCTGCAAGACGCTGGAGCTGACCCGGGCGTGGTAGCCGACGGACAGCTGCTGCATGCGGCGGCACAGTGCCGAGCGCAGGGTGATGCCCATGCGGCGGATGCTGCCGCCGAGGCACCGCACATACCACTGGTGGAGCGGATAGTTCAGGACCAGGATGAACAGGAGGAGGCCGGTGGCCTTCCACAGGCCGGACTCCGGGCCGTGCTGGACCACCACGTCCAGGACGGTCGCGGTGATCAGTGGCAGCAGCCATATGGGGCTGTGCTTCACGGTGAAGAGGACGACGGCGAGCGCCAGCTTCCCGCGGTCGGGGCGGAAGAGGAGTGCGAGGGTGCGCACCGGGTGCTCGCCGCGGTAGCGGTGGTCGAGGTGGTCGAAGGGCGCCAGGGATTCGGCGGAGGGTGGGGAGACCGCTTTCTGCATGGTGACCATCCCACCCCGTGGCCGATGCCCTCGGCAACTGCGTTCCACGGAAGGGACACGGGGCGGGGGCCGCGGCCGGGAGCGGTCAGCGCACGCGGAGTTCGCGGGGCCGCGGCTCGGGAGCCGGGTCCGTGCGGCGGGGGCGGCCCAGGGAGGCGATCGCGCTGGTGACGAGACCGGCCAGCAGGCCCCAGAACGCGGAGCCGATTCCCAGCAGGGTCACGCCCGACGCGGTGGCGAGGAAGGTGACCACGGCCGCCTCGCGTGACGCCTTGTCGGCCAGGGCGGAGGCCAGCGAGGACTCGATCGTGGCCAGCAGCCCGATCCCCGCGATCGCCAGTACGAGTTCCTGTGGCATCGCGGTGAGCAGCGAGGCGACGGTCGCGCCGAGCAGTCCCACGCAGAGATAGAAGAACCCCGCCCACACGGCTGCCAGATAGCGCTTGTCGCGGTCGGGGTGCGCTTCCTCGCCGGTGCAGATGGCGGCGGTAATGGCGGCGAGGTTGAGCCCGAACGCCCCGAAGGGCGCCAGCACGGCGTTGGCCGCGCCCGTCCACGTCATGAGCGGGGAGACCGGCACGTCGTAACCGGAGCCGCGCAGCACGGCGACACCGGGCAGGTTCTGTGAGGCCATCGTGACGACGAACAGCGGCGCGCCGACGCTGACGAGCACCTTCCAGTCGAACACGGGCGCGGTGAAGACCGGTGTGGCCAGGGACAGCTGGACCTCGTCCGGCTTCCAGCCCCCGGTGAACACGGTGGCCACGACCCCCGCCGCGAGCGCCAGGAGCACCGCGTAACGCGGCAGCAGACGGCGGCCCAGCAGATAGACGACGAACATGGGGAACGCGACCGCGAAGCTGTGGTGCATGGTGCTGAAGAGACCCGTGCCGAACCGCAGCAGTACTCCGGCGAGCAGTGCGGAGGCCAGCGGCACGGGGATGCGGCTCATGATCCGGGCGAACCACCCCGTCACCCCGCTCACCAGGATGAGCAGTGCCGAGAAGATGAACGCGCCGACCGCCTGCGGCATGGACACCCCGCTCAGGCTGGTCGCCAGGAGTGCTGCTCCCGGCGTCGACCACGCGGTCACGACCGGCGCCCGGTAGCGCAGCGAGAGGCCCGCGCAGGTGCAGGCGAGGCCGATGCCGAGCGCGAGCATCCAGGAGGAGATCTCGCGCGCGTCGGCCCCGGCGGCCTTGGCGGCGGTGAACACCAGCGCCGCCGAGCTGGTCACCCCGACCATGACGGCGATGAGCCCCGCGACCACGGCGGAGGGCGGTGCGGCCGAACGTATGCGCGTGATCGCGGACATGAGTGAGCCACTTCCCGGTGCGGTCGTTCCATATACGGAACGTTCTGTTTGTGGAACACTAGAGAGGCGGGCCGGTGCCCGTCAACCACGAAAGCGGAGCGGGCGGCGATGGGGCTGAACGAGGACGTCGGGCGCAGGCTGCGGGCCCTGCGGCACGGCATGGACGTGTCGCTGTCGGAGCTGGCCAGGCGCTCCGGGGTCGGCAAGGGGACGCTCTCCGAGCTGGAGAGCGGCCGGCGCAACCCCACACTGGAGACCCTGTACGCCCTCACCACGGCCCTCGGCCGCCCGCTCAGCGCGGTCCTCGGTGACCCCGCGCCCCCGGGCGTGGCCGCCGGGAAGGAGCCGGGTGTCTCGGGGGGCGCCGTCACCGCGGTGCTGCTGGAGCGGTACGAGGACGGGGAGGCGGTCACCGACGTGTTCCGGGTGACCATTCGCGCCGGTGCGGTCCAGGAGTCCCGGGCCCATGTGCCGGGTACGTCCGAGAGCCTGATGGTGCTGGCCGGCACCGCCGTCGTCGGCCGGCCGGACGACCTCGCCACGGTCGGGCCGGGCGCCTCCGCCCGGTGGCGCGCCGACGTACCCCACGTCTACAGCGCCCCCGACGGCGATGTGCAGGGCGTCCTCTTCGTGCGCTGTCCGGTCGCGGCGGAGCGGCGCGACGGGCAGGGCGGGGGCTGACCGCGCGGCCCCGCCCGCCGGGCGGCGCTCAGCCGGCGCTGAGGAGATTGACCAGACGGATGTAGCGGACCCAGTCCCAGTGGGGCCCCGGGTCGGTGTGGTCGGTGCCCGGGACCTCGACATGGCCGAGTATGTGCGCGCGGTCCTTGGGGATGCCGTAGCGGTCGCAGACGGAAGCCGTCAGCAGCGCCGACTTCTCGTACATGGCGTTGGTGAAGTAGGAGGGCTGATCCACCCAGCCCTCGTGCTCGATGCCGATGCTGCGGGTGTTGTAGTCCCAGTTGCCCGCGTGCCAGGCGATGTCCTTCTCCCGCACGCACTGGTCTATGTACCCGTCCCCGGAGCGCACCACGTAGTGAGCGGAGACCTGCTTCGCCGGGTTCTGGAAGATCGCCACCGCGTCGGAGAACGTCTCCTGCGTGACATGGATGACGACGTACTGGACGGGGTACGCCGAAGGGCGCGTGGACACCGTGTAGTTGGACGTCGAGGCGGGCACCCAGTGCGCCGACGGGTAGTCCGTGGCGCCCGTCGTCGCCGCGGTGGCCCGGACGGAGGGCGGAAGCAGCGCTCCCGCCGCCGCCACCGCGGCGCCCTGGAGGATTCTTCTGCGGTCCATGCGTACTCCTGTGTGGGGGGTGGGAAAGGCGGCCCGGATGCGGCCGGTCCGGCCGCCGGGCTTGGGACCGGCGGCCTGTCCGATGACCGGAGCTTGCCGTCCGATGTACGGCCGAGCGATGTGCGGGCCCTACCGTACGGGCGCCGCACGGGTCGCGGAAGACGGCGGGAGCCCCAAATCCTGCCCATGGGCCGGGAGTTGAAGGGATGCCGCCCCTCGGTGCGTGTCCCCCTCAGAGGCCGCCGGCCTCCGCCCAGGCCGCCGCCGGATCGTCGTCGGCCGGACCCGCCGGGAACCACTGCCCGTTCTCCTTGCGGTACGGGTACCAGCGCCCGTCGGGGCCGTAGCGGAGCTGAAGGCCGCCGTCCACCGAGGTCCAGCGGTTGCGCTCGGCCCGCAGCCGGGGAGCCTCTTCCTCCTCCCACGCCTCGGCGAGCCGCGTCCTGGCCCGGGCCAGGACGGCGGGCTCCAGCACCCGGTCCTCGTCGAGCACGGCCAGGGCCGCCGCGCCGCCGGACCGCCAGGCGGCGACCGCGGCCGGCAGCCCGGCGCGCGTGCGCCCGGAGCCGGTCGCCAGCCGCTGCGTGATCCATGGCGCGGGGCGCGCCTCGGCGGCAAGCCGCACCGCGTCCTGCTGCGCGGTCAGCTCCGCTGCCGCAGGGCGTTGTCCGTGGCCCGGCGCCAGCGCGTCGGCCAGCATCCGGTGGGCCCGCGCCGCGCCGTCCGTCGCCAGCATCTCCAGCGCCGCCGGGTCCATGCCCGGCTCCGGATCGGTCTCCGTGTCCAGCGAGGGCGCCGGGCCCGGCGCGTCGGGAAGCCCGGGGGGCGGGGGCAGCGCGGGCAGGATGCCGGCCGCGGTGTACGCCTGCTGTGCCGGTACGCAAGGCACCTCCCCGCTCGCGGCCCGCGCCTCGTGCGCGGCCGCCGCGCCCGGCTCCCCGGCCACGGACGCGATCCGCTCCTGGAGCTCGTCCAGCAGCCGCCGCTCGCCGCGCCCCCGCATCAGCATCAGCACGAAGGGGTCCTGGTCCAGCAGCCGCGCCACTTGGTAGCAGAGGGCAGCGGTGTGCGGGCAGTGGTCCCACGCCTCGCACGTGCACTCCGGTTCGAGGTCGCCGATGCCCGGGAGCAGGTCCATCCCGGCCGCCGCCGCGTCCTCGACCAGATGCGGCGGCATCTCCCGGTCGAGCAGCGCCGCGATGTGCCCGGCCCGCTCGGCCGCCATGTCCAGGAACCGGTCCCACTCCTGCTCGTCCAGCTCCTGGAGCAGCACATCGCTGCGGTACGTGCTCCCGTCCCGCTCACGGACCACCGCCGTGATCCGCCCCGGCCGCACCGACACGGCGCCGACCAGGCCCTCCCGGGCGAACCGGCGCCCCTCCTTCAGCTGCCGGGCGTCCAGGGCGGTGTCCTCCAGCGCCTTCAGCCACGCCATCCCCCACCAGGAAGCGGCGAAACCGCGGCCGTGCGCCGGAGGCAGGGCGGCGAACGTGCGCTCCTGCGCGTACACCGCGTCCTCCCGCTCCTCGCCGTCGCCCCCGTCAAAGAAGGCGTCCGCCTCGTATCCGTCCCTCATCGAGTCCCCCCTCGAAGCTCCACCAGATCGGCCAGTTCCGCGTCGCTGAGCTCGGTCAGGGCGCTCTCCCCGGAGCCCAGCACCGCGTCCGCCAGCCCCTGCTTGCGGGCGAGCATGTCAGCGATCCGGTCCTCGATCGTGCCCTCGGCCATCAGCCGGTGCACCTGCACCGGCTGCGTCTGCCCGATGCGGTACGCGCGGTCGGTGGCCTGCGCCTCGACCGCCGGATTCCACCAGCGGTCGAAGTGCACCACATGGCCCGCCCGGGTCAGGTTGAGCCCCGTGCCCGCCGCCTTCAGCGACAACAGGAAGACGGGCTCCTCACCGGCCTGGAAGCGGTTCACCATGGCCTCGCGCGCCGCGACCGGTGTGCCGCCGTGCAGGAACTGGGTGCCGATCCCGCGCGCCGCGAGGTGCCGCTCCAGCAGCCGGGCCATCCCGACGTACTGGGTGAAGACGAGGACCCCGGCCCCCTCCGCCACGATGGTGTCCAGCAGCTCGTCGAGCAGTTCCAGCTTTCCGGAACGGCCCGCGATGCGCGGCTCCTCCTCCTTGAGGTACTGCGCCGGGTGGTTGCAGATCTGCTTGAGCGAGGTCAGCAGCTTCACCACGAGACCCCGCCGGGCCATGCCGTCGGCCCCGGAGATCGCCGCCAGCGTCTCCCGTACCACCGCCTCGTAGAGCCCCGCCTGTTCGGCCGTCAGCGACACCGCCCGGTCCGTCTCGGTCTTCGGGGGCAGCTCCGGGGCGATGCCGGGGTCGGACTTGCGCCGGCGCAGCAGGAACGGGCGCACCAGCGAGCCGAGCCGTTCTGCGGCCGCCGGGTCACCGCCCTCCACGGCGCGCGCGTACCGGGTCCGGAAGGTGCCGAGCCGCCCCAGCAGACCCGGGGTCGTCCAGTCGAGGATCGCCCACAGCTCGGACAGGTTGTTCTCCACCGGGGTGCCGGTCAGCGCCACGCGTGCCTTGGCGCCGATGGTGCGCAGGGCGCGGGCCGTCGCCGAGTACGGGTTCTTCACGTGCTGCGCCTCGTCCGCGACGACCATGCCCCACTCCGCGGCGGCGAGCTTCGGGGCGTCCAGCCGCATCGTCCCGTAGGTGGTGAGCACGAACCCGGACCCGGCCAGATCGTCCAGACCGCGGGAGGGGCCGTGGAAGCGGCGCACCGGGGTGCCCGGGGCGAACTTCTCGATCTCCCGCTGCCAGTTGCCCATCAGCGAGGTCGGGCAGACCACGAGAGTGGGCCCGGCGGCGCCTTCGATGGTCTGACGGTGCAGGTGCAGGGCGATCAGGGTGATGGTCTTGCCGAGCCCCATGTCGTCGGCGAGACAGCCGCCGAGTCCGAGCGAGGTCATGGTGTGCAGCCAGTTCAGACCGCGCAGCTGGTAGTCCCGCAGCGTCGCGGCGAGCGCGGCCGGCTGCGTGACCGCCGGCTCTCCGTCGCCGTTCTGCCCGGAGGCGGGGTCGGCGACCCGCTCGCGCAGCCGCTCCAGCCAGCCGGCCGCCCGGACCTCGACCCGCCGGCCGTCGACCTCCGCGGAACCGGTCAGGACCGCGCCGAGCGCGTCGATCGGGGCGACCTTGCGGTCCCGGGTCTCCCGCGCGCGGCGCGCTTCGTCGGGGTCGATCAGCACCCACTGGTCGCGCAGCCGCACCAGCGGCCGGCCCGCCTCGGCCAGCCGGTCGAGCTCTTCGCGGCTGAGTTTCTGGTCCCCGAGCGCGAACCACCAGTCGAAGGCCAGCAGGCCGTCGGAGGACAGCAGGGAAGCGGAGTCCGAGGCGGTGCGCGACAGCCGCCGGGGCGCGTCGCCGTCGTCCCCGCCGTCCGGCCCGATCACCGCGCCGGCCGTGAGCTTACGAGCGGTCAGCTCCCTGGGCCAGTGCACCTGGACGCCCGTCGCGGCGAGCGCCCGCGAGGCGGGCCCCAGCAACTCGGTGATCTCCTCGTCGGCAGGCTCCACCGCCTCGGGCACGGCCGCCGACAGCAGCGGGGTCAGGGGCGGCCAGGCCCGGGCGGCCCGACGCAGCGTCAGCAGCGCGTCCATGCGGGCCCGCGGGCCGAAGGCCGCCGCTGCCGGGCCGCCGCCCGCCCAGATCTCGGCGGCGTCGGCGACCACGGCCGGATCGCTGACGCTGTGGATCTGCGGAACCACCCGGAACGACGGCCCCACCGCCGATTCGCCGTCCCGGTCCAGGCCCGACACCTCCACGCGCAGCGACAGCCGTACGCCCGCGTCATGGCCGGCCGCGACGTCGGCGGCCCACGCGCGATGGGCGGGTACGTGCTGCGGTGCCCACGCGGTGAACGCGGGACCGCCCGCGGCGAGGGACGCGGCGGGGGTCCGGGGCAGGCAGTCGGCGACCGCGTCGATAAACGCCCGTACCAGCCACTCCGGTTCGGGCAGGAGCAGCGGCCGGGCGGTCGCGTCCAGGGGAACCGCGTGGGCCGTGGGCGGCATGGACGCGGCCAGGGTGCGGATGCGGGTCCGGTCGTCTGCCGTCAGGGGGCCGGCCCGCCAGGTGTCGTGGTCCGTCGCGCTCAGCCCCGGCAGAAGCAGGCCCCGGGCGGCGAACTGGAGGGCCAGCAGCCCTGCCGCGCCCCAGAACGCCATCGACGCGGACGCCTCGGCCGCCGCCCGCGCACGCGTCAGCACGGGGAGCGCGTCACGTACCGGCAGCAGGCGGGCCGGCACCTCGTGGGGCAGGCCGTCGGCACCGGCCACGGTCAGCTCCCCGGCCTCGCCGGGACCGTCGGGCGGGCTGCTGCAGTCGGGGCGCCAGAAGGCGAACTGGCCGGTACGGGAGGGGTCCGAGGGCAGGAAGGCCACGGAACAGCCGGTGAGCGCGGAGATCTCGGAGGGCGAAGCGGCGGGGAGGCTGTGCACAGCGATGTCAGAGTCCTCAAATTTGACTAGTCGGCTGAGGTCGCCGAGGGTACCCCAACGATGACGGCGAAGGGCCATCCAGGCATGTGATCCACGCCACTTACGCGCCCTGGCAGGGGCTACCCGGTGCAGTCGGCCCCCGCCCCGGTGAGGGGGCTGGCCCCCGCACACCCCGGGTGGTGGCGCCATGGTTCCCGCACCCCTTGGAACCGTACGTTTTGTGAGGTCAGAGCGGATTCGAGACCGGAGACATCATGCCCCAGGCCGCCATGGCCGTCGCGGAACGCAGCCGCGACGGCGCCGGAAGTGACTTCGCGCCCCTGCTGCGCACCATCAAGGGGCGAGGACTCCTGGAACGGCGCACCGGCTGGTACGCGGCAGGCATCGCCGTCAACCTGCTCGCCCTGGCCGCCGTGCTCACCGGCGTCGTCCTCCTGGGCAATACCTGGTGGGTCCTGCTGCTCACCCTGCCCCTCGCGATCGTCTGGTCCCGCACCGCGTTCGTCGGGCACGACGCGGGACACGCCCAGATAACCGGCGACCGCCGGGCGAGCCGCGCCATCGGCCTGGTCCACGCCAACCTGCTGCTCGGCATGAACGAGGCGTGGTGGAACGACAAGCACGTACGCCACCACGCCAACCCGAACCACGTCGACAAGGACCCGGACGTCGGCGTGGGAGCCCTCGTCTGGACCCAGAAGCAGGCCGCCCAGCGCGAGGGCTTCGCCCGCTGGCTCACCCGCAACCAGGCCCGCCTGTTCTTCCCGATGCTGCTCCTCGAAGGCATCGCGCTGAAGATCTCCGGCTTCCAGTACCTGCGCCGGCAGCCCGTACGGGAGCGGGCCCTCTCCGCCCTGCTGCTGACCGCGCACCTCGGCCTCTACGCCGCCCTGCTCCTCACCGTCATGTCCCCGGGGAAGGCCGTCGTCTTCGCGCTCGTGCACCACGCGCTCTTCGGGCTCCACCTCGGCATGGCCTTCGCCCCGAACCACAAGGGCATGGAGATGCCCGACCCCGACGGCGACCGCTGGGACCACCTGCGGCGCCAGGTCCTCACCTCACGCAACGTGCGCGGCGCGGTCCTCACCGACTGGTTCCTCGGCGGCCTCAACTACCAGATCGAGCACCATCTCTTCCCGAGCATGCCCCGCCCGCACCTGCGCCTGGCGCAGCCCCTGGTCAGGGCCCACTGCGAGGCGCTCGGCCTGCCGTACGCGGAAACCGGACTCATCGAGTCCTACCGGCAGGCGCTCGCCCACATGCACGAGGTCGGCGCGCCGCTGCGATGACCGGGCGCGACGCGTACGCGGCAGCTGGAACCGATGAGCACGCACAGGCGTTCTCACAGCAGAGGCGGCCACTTGGCCGCGAAGGAGGCACGGGCGATGTCGAACAGCGCAAAGGTAGCCATCGGGGGAGTCGTCGTCGCAGTCGTCCTGATGCCGTTCATCGGGTTCTGGCTGTCCCTGCTGGTGCTCATCGGGGTCCCCACGCTCGCCTATCTGGCACTGGACCCGTCCCAGCGCCGCAGGCTCCGTAGGATCACGCGCAAGGAGATCGGCCGCTGAGAGCCGGCCGCTGAGAGGGGGTTCCCGCCGTGAGTGGCACCATCACCGTCGTGAGCAGCAATGAGACCTACACCTTCACCAAGCCGAACCGCGAGAGCGTGACGCTGCTGGCCGGCCTGGGAGTGGACGGGGACGTGCACTCCGGAGTGACGGTCAAACACCGGTCCAGGGTCGCCCAGGACCCCACGCAGCCCAATCTCCGTCAGGTCCACCTCATGCACGAGGAGCTCTTCGACGAACTGCGCACGGCCGGCTTCGAGGTGGCCCCGGGCGACCTCGGGGAGAACATCACCACCCGCGGCATCGACCTCCTCGCCCTGCCCGTCGGCACCCTGCTGCACCTCGGCGACGAGGCGGTCGTCGAGGTCACCGGGCTGCGCAACCCCTGCCTTCAGATCGACAACTTCCAAAACGGCCTCCTCAAGCAGGTCGTCGGCAGGGACGAGGAGGGCAATGTGGTCCGCAAGGCCGGGATCATGAGCGTGGTCGCGGTGGGCGGCGTGGTCAGGCCCGGCGACCCGGTCGAGGCCGAGCTTCCCGCCGGGCCCCACCGCCCGCTGGAGCGCGTCTGACCGCTGACGGTCAGGACGGGCGTACGGCCAGCGCGTCCAGGTCCTTGAGGAGCCCCGGCAGTTCCGTGCCGCGCCCCACCGGCAGGACCTCGCCCGGCACCTCGTCCAGCAGTACGAACGCGATGTCGTCGGTCCTGGCCACCATCGACCAGCCGGGCCCGTCGGCCCGTATCATCCGCGCGTCCCCGGGCGCGAAGGAAGAGCGGACGCGGCCGGGCGGCGGCGGCTCGTCCACATAGGCCCGCGCCTCGGCCAGGGCCCTGCGTATGCCGGGGTGACGCGGTCCGGAGGCGGGGGCCTCGCCGGTCTCCACCGCGTCGGGAGCCGCCCCGGGGGCGTCCTCGGGCTCGGTGGCGGACTTGTTGGCGGTGGCCTTGTCGTCGGTGGCGGTCCCGGTCGCTGTGGCGGTCCCGGTCGCGGTGTCGGCGTCGGACGCGGTCCTGGCCGGGATCCCGCCCTTGGCCTCTGGCCCGGCGTCAGCCTCTGGCCCGGCGTCAGCCTCCGGCCCGGCGTCAGCCTCTGGCCCGGCGTCAGCCTCCGCCCCGGTCTCCGTCTCCGTCCCGGCCTCGGCAGGCGCGTCGCTCTCGTCGTCCTGTGCGCCCTCCGTGCCCGTCGCGCTTCGGCCGTTCGCCGGGGCGAACGCCGTCGCGTCGTCGATCTGGTCGCGCCATTGCGCCCACTGCGAGGCGATCGCGTCCGCGCCCATGCGGCGCTGCGCGGGCCCCCACTCATCGGTGTCCGGCGGGGTCAGTGGTGCCAGCTCCTCGCCGTCCGCGTCCGCGTCCGGGTCGGGCGCCGGGTCGTGCGGGGCGGCCACCCCTGGGGCGGCCACGGCGACGGCGAGGGGCCAGCCGGGGAGCGCGCAGACCACCGAGCGGTCGTCCGGCGACAGGTCGTACTCCATGCCGCAGTCCCAGGACGCGATCGCCACCGCCACCAGCGACACGTCGTCGATGACGACGGTCCACCGGGCGCCGTCCCCGTCCTGGCCCATGACGAGCCCGTACCCCTCGGCGTACGGCTCCAGCCGCAGCGCCGCGCACGCCGCCGGATAGTCGTCGCCGAGCACGCCGGGGAACTGCGCGGGGGTCAGCAGGACAGCGGTCAGCACATACAGAGCGTCGTTGTCGGCGACTGTGTCGTCCGTCCCGGCCACTGCATCCTCCTCGTCCGTCATGGATTTCCGTCGGCGCACCTTAACCAGTGGGTAACCCCCTAGTCGAGGCCCTGACAAGGCAGGACGACCCGCTCGGCGTGCCCCCGCGGCGCCCGCCTCAGCCGTCGGTCAGGCCGAGCAGCTCACGCGCCACCGCCTGCGGTGATTCGTCCCGCTCGCGGGCGAGCGCGATGAGCGCCCGGCAGGCCAGCTCACTGACGCCGAAGGAGAGCTGCTCCGGCGACACCCAGCCGCTCGCCTCGTCCATCCGTTCCTCGTCGTCATCGGCCGACGCCGCGACGAAGACGGCCGCCGCCTCGAAGAGGTTGTGCTGCCGGCGTCCGGGCGCCGGCGGGGCCGCGGCCGTGCGGCGGCCTCTGCGGCCCGGGGTCACGGCTCTGCGCAGGACGCCGAATATCTCGGTCATGGGGGAACCGCCTTCCGTCAACGCGCGTGCGTCGCGCGTACTCACCGTCCTGCCCTCGGACGTACGCTGGAACACTCGACCTGGACAATGGGGGGCGGTGCGGTGAAGCGTTACGACCGGCTGAAGGAGATCCAACGCCTCGATCCCGAGGGGGACTTCCTCGAAATCTATCGAATCACCGCGACCTACGAGTTCCCCTGGGACATCACCCGAGCCCTCGAACTCGCCCTGTACCGCACCTACGCCGTCCCCAGCATCGGCCGACTGCTCGCCGAGACCGCCGAACTGACGAGCCGTTCGCAGAAGCGGTACGACGACACCGCGCTGCTCCTGGACACCGTCGTGGAGCACGGCTTCGACAGCGATCCGGGACGCACCGCCCTGCGCCGTATCAACCGGATGCACGCCGCCTACGACATCAGCAACGACGACATGCGCTACGTCCTGTGCACCTTCGTCGTCACCCCGAAGCGCTGGCTCGACGCCTACGGCTGGCGCCGGCTCTGCGACCACGAGTTGCGGGCGTGCGCCGCGTACTACCGGATGCTCGGCGCACGCATGGGCATCAAGGGTCTGCCGCAGACGTACGAGGACTTCGAGCGCACCCTCGACACCTACGAGGACGCCCACTTCGGCTGGGACGAAGGCGCGCGTGCGGTGTCCGACGCCACGCTGGACCTGATGGCATCCTGGTATCCACGCCCCCTCGCGCCGCTCGTACGGGGCGCGAGCCTCGCGCTCCTGGACGACTCGCTGCTGCGTGCCTTCCGCTACGAGCGGCCGGCTTCGGTGGCCCGCGGCCTCACCCGGGGCGCGTTGCGCCTGAGGGCCCGCGCCGTCCGCCTCCTGCCGCCGCGCAGCAGACCGCACTACGCCCGGCAGAACCCGGAGATCAAGGGATACCCGCAGGGATACGAGGTCGCCGCGCTCGGCACGTTCCCCACTCCGGGTGCCGGCGGCTGCCCGGTCCGGGACCTCGCCGCACCGGAGGCCCGGCCGGAGTGAGGGCGTTGCCCTCCTACGGCAGGGGCCCGGCGCGGCGCAACTGCCCCAGCTCGACGTTCATGGCGTGCAGGAACCTGACCACGACCAGCAGTTCGTCCTCGTCGAACTGCTTACGGGCCGCGTCCGTGCCCGCCGCCAGCGGCTGGAAGAAATCGCGGGCGACACGTTTCGCCGCAGCCGCGTAGTGAAGATGCACCACCCGCCGGTCGCCGCTGTCCCGTACCCGCCGGATGTGCCCCGCACGCTCCAGCCGGTCGAGACACGCCGTCACCGCGCCCGAGGTGAGATCCAGCTGCTCGCGCAGTCGCCCAGGCGTCATGGCCGGTCCCCCCTCGCCGCGGTCCGCGTCCAGGATGGCGACCAGGGCCTGCACATCCGTCGGGTGCAGGCCCTGGGCCTGGGCGAACTCATGCGTGATGCGGTTGAACTCGCTGTTCATACGGCGCAGCAGCACAGCGAACGACTGGAGGCCCGTGGGCCCGCCGTCCGTGCCTCTGTCCGGGCTCTCGTCTGCGGTGCGCATGCCCCTACAGTAATATCTCTCGATCATTGAGATAATGAATGGCCGAGATACATTCGGGATGTCTGTCCCGCGTCGACCCCTGGGGAAGCAATGAAGCCCGCACCGAGGCACCGTCTCCTTCGATGGCTCGTGCCCGTAGCGCTGCTCGTCGTCTGGCTCGGCATCGGAGGCGCCCTCGGCCCCTTCGCCGGGAAGCTCGGCGAGGTGGCGACGAACGACCGGGCGGCCTTCTTGCCGCGCAGCGCCGAGTCGACCAAGGTCGCCGACGAGCAGAAGGCGTTCCAGCGGTCCGGGACCGTACCCGCGATCGTCGTGTGGACGGCCGGGCAGGACGGGCTGCCGAGCGGCGCCCGGGCGTCGGCGACCCGGGCGCTCGCCTCACTGTCCGGGAAACCCGGCGTGGTCGGCGCGCCCTCGCCCGCGCTGCCGTCCGACGACGGAAAGGCCCTGTCGGGTGTCGTGCAACTGCGCTCCGACCTGGGCGACGAACTGCCGGACACCCTGGACCGGGTGCGTGACGCGGCCGATGAGGTGACCGGCACGACCGCCGAGATCGCCGGGCCCGCCGCCACCCAGGCCGACCTCAAGGACGCGTTCGCGGGAATCGACGGGCTGCTGCTGGGGGTCGCGCTGGCCGCCGTGCTGGTGATTCTGCTCCTCGTCTACCGCAGTGTGCTGCTGCCCTTCCTGATCATCATCAGTGCCGTCTTCGCCCTCGCGCTCGCCTGCGCCGTCGTCTACCTCCTCGCCGACCACGACGTGGTCCTCGTGGACGGCCAGGTCCAGGGCATCCTGTCGATCCTGGTGATCGGGGCGGCTACCGACTACGCCCTCCTCCTCACCGCGCGTTTCCGGGAGGAACTGGCAGTCCACGGCGACCGGACGACCGCTGCCCTCGCCGCGCTCCGCCGCTCCTTCGGGGCGATCAGCGCGAGCGCCGCCACCGTCGCGCTCGGACTCCTCGCGCTGCTGCTGAGCGACCTGACGAACAACCGGGCGCTGGGGCCCGTGGGCGCCATCGGGATCGTCTGCGCGGTGCTGAGCACGATGACGTTCCTCCCCGCCGTGCTGGTGCTGTGCGGACGGGCCGCGTACTGGCCGGCCAAGCCGCGCCCCGCCGACGAGGCGGCCGGCGGGCACGGCGTCTGGCGCCGGATCGCCGCCCGCGTCGACGGCTCCCCGCGCAAGGTGTGGCTCTCCTGTGCGGTGGTCCTGGTCGCCTGCGCCGCGTTCGCGCCCACCCTGAAGTCCCAGGGCGTCCCGCTGGACGAGATCTTCGTGAACGACGCCCCGTCAGTCTCCGCCCAGGCCACGCTCGGCAAGCACTTCCCGGGCGGCTCGGGCAACCCGGCCGTCGTCGTCGCGGCGGCCGGCCGGGCCGGTGAGGTGACCGCGGCCGCCGAGGCGACACCCGGGGTCTCCTCCGCCGCGCCCGTCACGGCGTCGGGCCGGCCCGGCGGGGGCAAGCCGCTCGTGGTGGACGGGCGGGTGCGCATCGATGCGACCCTGGACGCCGCCGCGGACAGCGATGCCGCGACGGCGACCGTCAAGCGCCTGCGTACCGCCGTGCACGACGTGCCCGGGGCGGACGCGCTCGTCGGCGGCTACACGGCCCAGCAGTACGACACCCAGCGCACGGCCGAGCGCGACCGCGGCATCATCGTGCCGGTGGTGCTCGTGATCATTCTGCTGATCCTGATGGGCCTGCTGAGGTCCGTCCTGGTCCCGGTCCTGCTGGTGGCCACCGTGGGCCTCAACTTCCTCGCGACCCTGGGCGTCTCGGCCCTGGTCTTCAAGCACGCCTTCGGCTTCAGCGGTACAGACGCCTCGGTGCCCCTGTACGGGTTCGTGTTCCTGGTGGCCCTCGGCGTCGACTACAACATCTTCCTGATGTCACGGGTCCGCGAGGAGGCGCTGCGACACGGGGCGCGGCAGGGCATGCTCCGCGGCCTGGTCAGCACCGGCGGGGTCATCACATCGGCGGGCGTGGTGCTGGCCGCCACCTTCGCCGCGCTGATCGTGATCCCGCTCGCGTTCCTCGCCCAGATCGCGTTCATCGTGGCCTTCGGCGTCCTGCTGGACACGCTGGTGGTGCGGTCGCTGCTGGCCCCGGCGCTCGTCGTGGACATCGGCCCCAAGGCGTGGTGGCCGAGCGCCATCAGCCGTACCGCGCGGGAGGCGGAGCCGTCGGCCTCCGTGTGACGGCCGCGGACGGAACGGCCCGGTCACCGCTGAAGCGGAGCCGGGCCGGTGGGGTCGGCGGACCTCAGACGTTGACTCCGTAGTCGGACGCGATGCCCGCCAGACCGGAGGCGTAACCCTGGCCGACCGCACGGAACTTCCATTCGCTGCCGTGCCGGTAGAGCTCGCCGAACACCATGGCGGTCTCCGTCGACGCGTCCTCGCTGAGGTCGTAGCGTGCGAGTTCCACGCCGTTGGCCTGGTTCACCACGCGGATGAACGCGTTGCGCACCTGGCCGAAACTCTGCCCCCGGCTCTGCGCGTCGTGGATGGAGACCGGGAAGACTATCTTCGCGACGTCGGCCGGGACCGCCGAGAGGTCCACGTTGATGGACTCGTCGTCGCCCTCGCCCTCACCCGTCAGGTTGTCACCGGTGTGCTGAACGGAACCGTCCGGGCTGTTGAGGTTGTTGTAGAAGACGAAGTGCAGGTCGGAGAGGACCTTGCCGTGGTCCGCGCACAGCAGTGCACTGGCGTCGAGGTCATGGTCGGCACCGGTCGTCGTCCGTACGTCCCAGCCCAGGCCGACCGTCACCGCGGTCAGGCCGGGCGCCTCCTTCGACAAGGAGACGTTGCCGCCCTTGGCCAGGGTCACACCCATGAACTTCCTCCAATGATCCAGTGGTTCACCGGCCGCCGCTCGCGCGCTCGCGGCCGGCGACGGTCCGGCCGCCGCCGAGGAGGCGGCGGCCCCGCCCTTACTCTTCACGATTCGAGAGGATTTGCCCAGGGCGCGGGCGGGGTCCGGCCCGCTTCTTCGGCCGGCCCGGTGAACGGGAGCGCTCTTCTTCCGCTCTCTCCTGGTGTCTTCCGGTCAATGTTTCCGGTGTCCGTGTGGGGACAGGGGATCGGATTGACGATGGAGACGCCTCACGGCGCTGTACGACAAACACTTCACGACAGAGCTTTACGACAGAGCTTCACGACTTTGACAACGCACAACTGCACGACCGTGCCGGTGCCGCCCACAGGCCGCCCCGCACGTCAGCCGGACGAACGGGGTGGCCCATGACAAGCAGGCGCAAAGAGACAGGGGCGGGGGGCAGGGGGAGCCGGCTGCGGCGGACGGCGGTATCCGCCCTGTCCTTCCTCGTCCTGCTGGTCGCCGGCGTCGGCTGGGGATATCTGAAACTGACCGGCAACATCGACACGTTCAGCGCCGACGGCGTCTCCGGTGACCGGCCACCGGGCACGTCCGGAGGGCAGAACGTCCTCGTCATCGGCTCGGACACCCGCTCCGGAGACAACAGCGGACTCGGCGGCGGCACGGGCGCGGTCGGCCGCTCCGACACGGTGTTCCTCCTGCACGTCTACGCCGACCGCAAACACGCCGTGGCCGTATCCGTCCCGCGCGACGCCATGGTCGACATCCCGGCCTGCCGGAAGCCCGACGGCAGCTGGACGACCCCGCAGCACCACAGCCAGTTCAACGGGGCGTTCTCGGTGGGGGAGACGACCGAGGGCAACCCCGCCTGCACCCAGAACACCGTCGAACACCTCACAGGACTGCGCGTCGACCACACGGTCGTGATCGACTTCGCGGGTTTCTCCGCACTCACCTCGGCGGTCGGCGGGGTACAGGTCTGCCTGCCGCAGGACGTGTACCAACGGGACCTGAACCCGAAGCGGGCCACCCAGGGCTCACGGGTCTTCGCCAAGGGCCCGCAGAAGGTGTCCGGACAGCGCGCCCTCGACTACGTCCGGCTGCGGCACGGCATCGGCGACGGCTCCGACATAGGGCGGATCAAGAGGCAGCAGGCATTCGTCGGCTCCCTGGTGAAGGAGATCAAGTCCCGCGGCATGAACCCCACCACCCTGCTGCCGCTGGCCAATGCCGCGACCGATGCGATGACCGTCGACCCCGGGCTCGGATCGGCCGACAAACTGCTCTCCTTCGCCCTGTCGCTGAAGGGCGTCGACCTGCACAACACCAAGTTCGTCACCGTGCCCTGGCGCTATGAGGGCGCCCGCGTCGCCGTCGTGGAACCGGACGCCGACGAGTTGTGGGCCGCACTGAAGGCCGACCGTACGCTCGACGGCAAGGAGACCAAGGGGGGCAGGGCAGGGTCCGTTGCCTCACCCGAGGCAGCGCAGTCGCAGCCCCCGGTATCCGGTACGGGCATCGACGTCGCCGTCTACAACGGCACCACGGTGACCGGCCTCGCGGCCCGGGCGGCCGGTCTCCTGCGCACGCACGACTTCACCGTCACCGGTACGGCCACCGCGCAGGACCAGGACCGCTCCCGCACCGTCGTCGCCTACGGCCCCGGCCTGCGCGACGAGGCCCGCACGACGGCCAGGCTCTTCCCGGGTGCGCGGATCACGCAGTCCGACGACGCCGGAATCCAGCTGATCGTCGGACAGGACTACGCGGACAGCCCGTCGCCCGCACCGGAGGCCGCGACCGCCGCTCCGGCGTCCGGCGTACCGGCCGACGTCGCCGACACGGCCCGCTCGGCCGACGACGATCCGTGCGAGGACCTGTCCTACGGGTGAGGCCCGGCGGCTGCTTCCGGACCGGTGTGCCGAGTGGGGTGCTTGCCCGTACGTGACCTGTGCGCAAGGCTTGCACACAAGCGAGGCACGGGGAACGCGTGAACGGGGAGGAAACAGAATGGCGCTGGACAGGGAACTCGACTGGCTCCTTGACGATCTCACCAAGCGGGTCGAGCACATACGGCACGCCCTGGTCCTTTCGAACGACGGCCTGGTGACCGGTGCGAGCGCCGGACTGGCGCGGGAGGACGCCGAACACCTGGCGGCCGTCTCGTCCGGGCTGCACAGCCTCGCCCGTGGTTCGGGACGGCACTTCCGTGCCGGAAAGGCCCGGCAGACCATGGTGGAGTTCGACGAGGCACTGCTCTTCGTGACGGCGGCCGGCGACGGCAGCTGTCTGTGCGTACTGAGCGAGGCGGAGGCGGACGTGGGTCAGGTGGCCTACGAGATGACCCTCCTGGTCAACCGGGTGGGAGAGCACCTCGCCGTGTCGTCGCGACAGGGCGGAACCGGGGGCATCAACCGGATCTGACGGTCTCCACCCGGCACTGCCGCGGGGCCTGTGGAGTTATCCACAGGCCCCGCGGCAGTTGACTTTCCCGGACTACCCTGGTTACAGAGAGTATCCAAGTCTCACGGGGGAGAGTCACCATGTCGACAACAAAGATGCCCGTAACCCGTCCATTCGCGGAGGAAGCCCGCGAGGCGGGGGCACCGACAGTGGGCACGTCGCGTTACGACAGTGCTCGAACGATGGCCGCCGGCCGGGCCGCGACGGAACTCGGGCTCAAGCGCGGCGAGTTCGATGTGGCGGTGTACCTGGGCGCGGTCAGGGTGACGAGAGGTCCGGACGGTGTGCGCCCCAGGGTCCACCAGGAGGAGATGGACCGCCTCCGGGCCCAGGACGGCTTCCCCGGCGCGCTGCGGGAGCGGGTGCGCACGGCGGGGACGGCGGAGGGGGCGGAGCTGCTCGGGATCAGCCCGCTCCGCTTCACCCGGCTGGCCAGGGCCGGCTGCGTCACACCCGTCGCCTTCTACCTCAACCGCTACCGGGCGGTCGTATGGGTCTACCTCGCCCAGGAGTTGCGAGCGCTGGCGGCCCGGTCGCCCGAACTCCTGGTGGGCAACAGTCCGCCCTGGATGCGCGAGCTGCTGGCTGCCGGGGGCGACTGCCGTCCCCGCAACTGGCGCTCGCGCAGGATCGAACGCCTGCTGTCCCTCACCGAGGATCCCTGGGCGCGTGCGGCGATCGTGGCGCAGGGGCTGGACCCGGTCCAGCTGGCGGAGGTGGTCGACGACCCCTACGAGCGGGCGTACTTCGTCAGGCTCGGGCCGGGAACGGTATTCGGCCGCAGAGGGACGGTCGCCGGGCGGGAAGCGATGGCCCGGCTGATGCCGGCGGACGAACCGGACGAGATCCTCTGGCGCCGGATCAGCCTGCTCACGGAACTGGAAGCCGCCCGCGAACTCCGCCCCGCCCCAAGGCCGGGCGAGGAGCCGGTGCCGTCCTCGCAGGCGGCCGTGCCCGTCGCCCCGGGCGTGCCCGCTGCGGCGGCCGCCCCCGAAGCACCGGCCACGCCCGGGCGCCCGGTGCGCGTCGGCGGCCCGGGAGGGCTCCTGGCGCGGCTTCGGCTGCGCAGGGCCGGGGGAGTGGGGCTGCGGCGCCACCGGCGAGGTGCGTCGCCCGGGGTGAAGCGGCCCGCCGGACGCCCCGGATAAGCGCTGGTGAACGCGCGGGCGGACAGGCATTCTTTGCGTCATATCGGTCAGGGAAGCCACGATCGAGGACTGGGCGGGGACGACGGCGCGGGGACGAGGGCGGTGCCGGACGGCCGGCCGCGGCGTGATCGGTACGGTCCGGCGCCGGGCGCTCACTTCACGCCACCGCACGGCGGACCCCTCGCGCGGCTCGGTGTCCGGCATGTCCCAACCGGCGACGGTGTGAGGGTTGTTGTGACACAGAATCGGTTGTGGGGCGGGTGCACACGTCGGGGACGGGGGCAGTACTGTGCGCTCCACCGCCCATTCGGGCGATGAAACATCTGCGGAGGAAAAATCCATGACCATACCCAGGAGATCGTGGCGGGCTGCGGGAACACTCGCCGCCGCCGCGGTTGTCGGTCTGTCCGGCGCGGTCCTCACCGCCGGTCCGGCCGCAGCTCACACCCCCACCTGGGACGTGACCTGTGACGAAGTCAGCCTGCACCTGACTCAGTACAACGCCGATGTCACCAACGAGGTGACCGTCACCGTCGACGGCAAGGACCTGCTGCCGACGGAGAAGTTCGGCGAGGGTTTCGAGAAGAAGATCGCGCTCCCGGAGCACGACCAGCCCCTGACGGTGCGCTTGGTCGTCAAGGCCGGTGACGGCGACCGGTACTCGAAGACCGACGCCAAGCAGGCGCCGGTGTGCGAGGACAGCACCCCGACCTCGACCCCGCCGTCGACGCCCACGCCGACTCCGACCGAGACGAAGCCGTCCGAGACGCCGACCACGTCGTCTCCCACCCCGACCGACACGCCGAGCGAGTCCGCTTCGCCGTCTGCGCCCGCCGCAGCCACGCCGAGCCCGAGCTCGCCGGATCTGGCCGAGACCGGTTCTTCGTCCGCCACGCCGATCATCGGTGGCGCGGCTGTTGCCGTGCTGCTGGCCGGCGGCGGCATCATGTGGTCCGTGCGCAAGCGCCGTACCGCGCAGCACTGACGCAGTCCGGCCGGCCGGACGCGCACAGCGCCCGGCCGGCCGGGCGAGGGGCGTAGCGCATCACGCAAGGCGTGATGCGCTACGCCCCTCACTGCTGTCGGCGGCCCCCGGCCCCCGGCCCTCTGCACGGGTCGTCCTTCAACGGCTCCGCGACGCTTCGGTGTATGGGAGGGGAGGTGGGCGGCGCCGCCGGGCCGATCTCGCACCAGACCGCCTTGCCCTCGCCCCGGGGTTCGATGCCCCACCGCGTGGCGACGGCGTCCAGCAGCAGCAGTCCGCGGCCCGAGGTCGCGGTCTCGCCCGGCGACCGGCGCCGCGGCCACGCACTGGAGCGGTCCTGCACCGAAAGCCGCACCCGGCGTACCGGCTCGGGCAGCACCTCCAGGGTGAGGACGGCGCCGCCCTCCGTATGCAGCAGCACGTTCACCAGCAGTTCGCCGGTCACCAGCTCCGCATCGTCGGCGAGTTCGGCCATCGCCCAGTCGGTCAGGGCCTGGCGCACGATCGTCCGCGCCTCGGAGAGCCCTTCCGGGTCCGCCTGGTGGACGTACTGGTGCAGCCTCGGTGCCCGGGGCGAGCCCGGGTCGGGGCTCCGGCGCAGCACCAGCAGGGCGACGTCGTCACCCGAACCCCAGCGTTCCCAGAGCCGGTCCGACAGATGGTCGGCCAGCGCCTCGGCACCCGCCGGTCCCGCGCTGACCTCGGTGATCAGGGTGCGCACCCCGGCGTCGATGTCGGCGCCCGGCTCCTCCACCAGCCCGTCGGTGTACAGGACCAGGGTCTCGCCCGGCACCAGGTCGAGCCGGGTCTCCGGGTACTCCTCGTCACCGAAGTCCGTCGAGATGCCCAGCGGCATGCCTCCGCGCACCTGCGGGCTGCCGACCCGGCCGTCCATGTGCCGGATCAGGGGCCCGAAGTGACCGGCCCGCACCACCCGTACGGTCCCGGTCCCCAGATCGACCTGGGCGTAGGTGCACGTGGCGAACCGGTCCGTGTCCAGTTCGGCGAGGAACCGCGAGGCCCGGGCCAGCACCGTCGACGGCGGGTGCCCCTCGGCGGCGTACGCGCGCAGCGCGATCCGGAGCTGGCCCATGATCGCGGCCGCGTGCGTGTCATGGCCCTGGACGTCACCCACCACGATCCCGAAGCGGTCCTTCGGCAGCGCGATCACGTCGTACCAGTCGCCACCGACCTGGCGGCCGCTCCACGCCGCGTGGTAGCGCACGGCGATCTCGCCGCCCTCGATGTCGTGGATGCGGCGCGGCAGCATCGCCGACTGGAGTCCGGTGGCGAACTCGCGCTCCTCGTCGAACAGCGTGGCCCGCTGGAGGGACTGGGCGACGATCGCCGCCAGCCCCAGGCAGAGAATGCGTTCGTCGGGGTTGAAGGCGGTGCGCTCGCGGTAGAAGAGGGCGAGCCCACCGAGCGACCGCGCCTGCGCGACCAGCGGAAGATAGGCCGCCGCCTGGAACTTCATCCGCCCCACGTACGGCTCCAGCATCGGGTAGCGCCGCGTCAGCGCCGCCAGGGAGCTCACGAACCGCGGCCGCCCGCTCAGCACGGTGTCGGCCAGTGGGAGCTTCGGGTCGAGGCGGCCCGACCCCAGCTCGTCGATGGCCTCCAGGGACTCGCCGCTCACCGCAATGACGTTCAGCGCCGCATTGTCCAGCAGGCCGAGCGCCAGCCCGTCCGCGCCCAGCCGCGCGAGCCCCCCGGGCCCCGTCAGGGCCGCGGTCACGTCGTCCACCGTGACCGCCCGCGAGAGAGCACTCGTTGTTCGTTCAACGATGTCGGTCTGCCGTTGGTGGCGCTTTTCCAGTTCCAGCACGAAGGCCGAATGGGTGACCTCGGCCGTCGCGTCCCGCACCAGACCGATCACCCGGCGCGCCTTCCCGCCCTCGCTGCGCAGGATGCGGCCCTGCACATGGGTCCACTGGTCGCGGCCGTCATCGAGCGCAATCCGGAAGTGGACGCTGTACGAGCTGTCGCCGTCCTTCAGCGCGTCGTCCGTCGCCACCCCGAGCC
The DNA here is from genome assembly GCF_004795015.1 of Streptomyces sp. A1277. Lineage (GTDB taxonomy): Bacteria > Actinomycetota > Actinomycetes > Streptomycetales > Streptomycetaceae > Streptomyces. Next base: position 56,346 of record NZ_SSBI01000007.1, read on the forward strand.
GGATGCGCTCCCCGGGCTCCAGCCGCTCCGCCAGGACCTCCGGCCGCCCGTCGTACGAGGCCGGGTCCACGCCGAAGACCAGCAGGCCCGCCTCGTCGATGTCCATCGTCCCGGCATCGAGATCCCACTCGAAACTGCCGGTCCGGTTCAGGGCGAGCCGCTCCGCCGTGCCGGTCTCGCAGGCCGGCGTCTTGCCGGCCGGCCTGCCGGGCGGGCCGGGAATGATCGGCGGCCGGTTCTGATCGGTCATTCCAGCTCCGAGGATCGTCCGGCGGGTCTGCCGTACGGCGTGCCTCAATTGTCCGGCCGGTTCGGTACGCCTGCCACAGCGGAGACCGCCCCGCACTGCGCGTCGGAGCCCCCTCGTACCTCGTCCGCGGGGCGCCGCGCACAATGGCAGCGGAAGATCGTCCGTGACCCGCGGACGGTACGGCACGAGGGCTGAGCGGAGCGCACGCATGAACCACGAGGATCCCGTCCTGCTGCATACCGAGGGACGCGTCCGCCACCTCACGCTCAACCGGCCCCGCGCCCTGAACGCGCTGAACCACGCCATGGTGCTGCGCCTGGCCGAAGCGCTCGACGCGGCGGAGCACGACCCGGCCGTCACCGCGGTCCTGCTCACCGGCGCTGGGGAGCGGGGCCTGTGCGCGGGCGGCGACATCCGCGCCGTCCGCGACGACGCGCTGGCCGGCGGCCGCGCCTCACTGGACTTCTGGCGCGACGAATACCTGCTCAACGCCCGGATCGCCCGCTTCCCCAAGCCGTACATCGCGCTCATGGACGGCATCGTGATGGGCGGCGGCATCGGAGTCTCCGCCCACGGCTCCGTCCGGATCGTCACCGAGCGCTCCCGCATCGCGATGCCGGAGACCGGAATCGGATTCGTCCCGGACGTCGGCGGAACGTACCTGCTGGGGACCGCGCCCGGCGAACTCGGTACCCACCTGGCACTCACCGGCGAGACGATCGGCGCCGCGGACGCGCTGCTCTGCGGCCTCGCCGACCACTTCGTGCCCGCACAGGGGCTCGCCGCCCTCGTGGCCGGTCTCGGCGCCTGCACCACGCCCGAGGAGGTCAGCGCGACCACCGAGCGGCACGCCCGCCCCGCACCCGGCGGCGTGCTGGCCGCCCACCGCGACTGGATCGACTCCTGCTACGCGGCGGACACGGTCGAGGAGATCGTCGACCGCCTCGCCGGCCACGGCGCCCCCGAGGCCAAGGAAGCGGCGGACACCATCCTGGCCAAGGCGCCCACCTCGCTCAAGGTGACCCTCGAAGCCGTCCGCCGGGCACGGCGCATCGGCGGCCTCGAAGCGGTGCTCGACCAGGAGTACCGCGTCTCGACCGCCGCCTTCGCCGGGCCCGACCTGGTGGAGGGCGTACGGGCGCAGATCGTGGACAAGGACCGCACCCCCCGGTGGGACCCGGCCGAGCTCTCCCGGGTCACCGACGAGGACGTCGCCCGCCACTTCGCACCCCTCGGCGACCGCGAACTCGGCCTCGCCCCGGCGCCGGAAGCCGGCTGACGCCGAAGCGGAGGCCCCACCGCCGGGCCCGTCGTGGCGAACGGCTCAGTGACCGCTGCCCGACAGGCTCGGCCGGAGCGACGAGATCAGGTCGAAGAACCGGGTCTCGTTGCCCGAGAGCCCCGCGCGCCTGAGCGCCCCGTCGGCCTCCTCGATCGGTGAGGCGAGCAACGGCAGGTACAGCGGGGCGTCCTGCGGATCGGAGAGGACCGCCCGGGTCGCCTCCAGTAAACGGACATAGGCTTGCGCCGCGGCGAGTTCGTCCTTGCGCATCTCAGCATCTCCCGGTCAGAGGTGTCGGACCCACAAGCATCCCCCACGGGTCTGACAGTGACCCCCGGCCGCGGGCGCGGCACGGCTTCTATCGGCCGTCCGGCCGACCTCCGCCCGCCGGCGGCTCGACCTCCAGGAACCGGCGGCCGCGCGGCCCCCGGTACAGCAGCGCCGTCCAGCCCAACTCCCGCAGGACCGCCGCGCACCGGGTCAGCTCGCCCTCCTCCTCGTACGCGGCCCCGCTGCCGGACGGACCCGGCCACTCCACCCGCACCGTGTCCGGCGAGGACCCGGCCGCCACCCGGTACCCCTTGGCGGTGCGCCGCCCTGACGGGTCGACGGCCGAAGCGGGCAGCCCCGCCGCCTCCAGCGCCAGGGCAACGGCCCGTACCGGCCGGTGCAGTTCCCACGGGGCCGGTACGGACTCCGGGTCGGCACGGTCCGCGTTCGTCAGGCGCCTGATCTGGAGCAGCCCGGCGAACGCGGTCCGCACCGAAGCGGCGCGCGCCCGCTCAGGTCCGGGGTCCGGCGGGCCGTCCCCCGTGGCCGGTTCGAAGCCGCTGTCCGCCTCGGCGCCCATCCGCATCCCCTCCGCCGTACCGTCCTGCCGCCAGTGTGCGCCGCCCCACCGACAACGGGCCGGTCGCCCCACCGACAGCGGGCCGGTCAGGGCCGGGCCGCCCCGAGAACCTTGCCGGGATTGAGGATGCCGTGCGGATCGAGCGCCGCCTTCACCGCGTGGTGCATGGCGAGCACGGCGGGGCCGAGCTCCTTGTCCATGCCGCGCATCTTCAGCAGCCCCACCCCGTGCTCACCCGTGACCGTGCCGCCGAGCGCGATCGCGTCGTCCAGGATGTCCTCGAAGGCCGACTGGGCGCGGGACCGGGCCGCCTCGTCACCCGGAGGCGTGATGATGAGGGGGTGGAGGTTGCCGTCGCCCGCGTGCGCGATGTTGGCCACCAGGATGTCGTGCCGGGCGGCCGTCCGCTCGATCCGGGCCAGCATCTCGGGGACAGCGGTGCGCGGCACGCAGACGTCCTCGGTGAGGACCGGACCCAGCCGCTCCAGCGCCGGATAGGCCAGGCGCCGCGCCTGGAACAGCGCGTCCGCCTCCTGCTGGTCCGTGGAGACCGCCGCCCAGGTCGCCGCGGCGCGTTCGAAGCAGTCGCGGATCAGCTCGGCCTCGGCGTCGCCCTCGGCCCCCGGCGTGTCGATCCGGCCGAGCAGCACCACGTCCGCGTCGGCGGACAGCCCCATCTTCTTCCAGGCGTCCACAGCGGCGAGACAGTGCCGGTCCACCAGTTCCAGCGCCGACGGGATGACCCCGCAGGCCGTCACCGCGCTCACGGCCTCGCCCGCCGCGACCACCGACGAGAAGTACCCGGCCACCGTCCGCTCCTGGAGCCGGGCCGGACGCAGCCGCACCGTGATCTCCGTGATGACCCCGAGCGTGCCCTCCGAACCCACCATCAGCCCGGCCAGATCGTATCCGGCCACGCCCTTCGCGGTGCGGCGGCCGAGCGACACGACCTCGCCGAGGCCGTTGACGACCTCAAGACCGAGCACGTAGTCGCGCGTCACGCCGTACTTGACGCAGCACATCCCGCCGGCGTTGGTCGCCACGTTCCCGCCGATGGTCGACCAGGGGGAACTGGCCGGGTCCGGCGGGTACCACAGACCGTGCTCCGCGCTCGCCGCCCGCAGGTCGTCGTTGACCACACCCGGCTGCACGACCGCCAGCCGCTCCGCGCGGTCGATGGAGACGACACGGTTCATGTCCTCGAAGGACAGCACGATCGACCCGTCCACGGCGTTCGCACCGCCGGACAGACCCGTGCCCGCGCCGCGCGGGACCAGAGGAACGCCATGGGCCAGGCAGTGGCGCACCACGTCCTGGACCTCGGCGGTGCTCTGCGGCCGCACCACGGCCATCGGAGTCCCGTACGGAGCCCACTCGGCCTCGTCGTGCTGGTAGCGGCCCAGGCCCGCCGGATCGGTCAGCACCCGCTGGGCCGGAATGCTGTCGACTGGTGCGTTCGCCACGAGAGTGGCCACCTCCCACATTGGATGTACTACCCACCATCATTGCGCGCAGGCCGCCGCCCCGCGGACCGGGCCCTGTGCGCGGAGTCGATAGGCTCCGGTACCGCCCACGAACCCCGCGTCCCGGAGGATCCACGTACCGTGCCCGACAACGACCGCCCGGACGGACGCGGCCGTGCCGCCCTGCGCGCCGACTGCGGGAACTGCTTCGCGCTGTGCTGCGTCGCGCTGACCCTGACCCGGTCCGCCGACTTCGGCCTCGACAAGGCCGCCGGCACGCCCTGCCGCAACCTCCGGGACGACTTCCGCTGCGGCATCCACACCCGGCTGCGCACCGAGGGCTTCCCCGGCTGCACCGTGTACGACTGCTTCGGGGCCGGTCAGAAGGTGTCGCAGGAGACCTTCGGCGGGCGGGACTGGCGCGGCGCCCCGGAGACCGCGCAGCAGATGTTCCAGGTCTTCCCGGTCGTCCGGCAGCTCCACGAACTGCTGTGGTATCTCACCGAGGCGGCCACCCTGGCACCGGCCCGCTCGTTGCGCGGCGAGATACGGCGCACCCTGGAGGCGACCGAACGCCTCACCCGCCTCGAACCCGCAGCCCTCGCGGACCTCGACGTCGCGGCGCACCGGGGCGAGGTCGCCGTCCTGCTGGCGCGTGCCGGCGAGCTCGTGCGCGCCACCGTGCCCGGCCGCAAGAAGCGCAGCCACCGAGGCGGCGACCTCATCGGCGCCCGGCTCAAGGGGGCCGATCTGCGGGGCGCCGATCTGCGCGGCGCCTACCTCATCGCGGCGGACCTCAGCGGCGCCGACCTCCGCCTGGCCGACCTCATCGGCGCGGACTTCCGGGACGCGGACCTGTCGGGCGCCGACCTGACCGGGGCGCTCTTCCTGACACAGGCCCAGGTGAACGCCGCCCGGGGGAGTGGCGCCACCCGGCTCCCGCCGTCGCTCGGCCGCCCCGCGCACTGGGCGGACTGACCGGTCAGACGTCGGGGGCCTCCAGCGCCGCCTTGAGGCGTTCGAGCGTGGTGCGGATGTTGCGGCGCTGGAAGGCGGCGAAGGTGTGCCCCCTGGTGGCCACCCGGTCGAAGGCGTTGGCCACGGCATCGGGCCAGGCCCGGCGGTCGTCGGTCCAGGTCTCCGTGACCCGGGTGCCGCCGTCCACGGCTTCGAACCGGTACTCCCACGTGGCGATGGGCCCGCGCAGCAACGGCCGCCGGGCACCGATCGCGTGGACCCGGAAGGCGAACCGGCGGCCCGGATCGGCCGCCGTGACCGTGCACCGCGTCGTCCAGCTCACCGGACCACGCTTGTTGCGGCCGTCGAAGACCATGCCGACGTACGCCTCGCCGCGTTCCCCCAGCACCCGCGCGCCTCGGTTCTCCGGACTCCAGCGGCCCATCGCCGTGGGATCGCTCAAGCGGTCGTACACGTCGGACGGATCGGCGAGCACGACGATGCTGTCCGACACGGACATGGTGCGGGGCATGGGGCACTTCCGTTCCGCGGCCGGCTGCGGTCACCACCGGGCGTCGGGCCGGCCGCACGGCCGACGGGCTCCCGCACCCACACCTTACTGACCGGTCACATAGGATCCGGCGGCGGGGAGTGACGCATCCGGCAGCCGGAACGAGAACGCCCCGCGGCCGTGGTTCGTTGCACAGACGTCGCACCCGGAACACCGCCGAGACCGACCGAGGAGCCCGCACATGCCCAGCCGTACCGACCCCAGCCGCACCGAGCCCGCAGACGCGGACGCCGGCCGCACCCGTCTGATCGAGCGGCTGATGGAGCAGTTCCCGCACGTGCCGCGGGAAGCCGTCATCAAGGAGGACCTGCTGCGCGGCGGCCTCGCCTTCGACGAGTCCGCGCTCAGCGACAACGAGGACGGCGACGTCAAGCCGAAGTCCTACTTCATCTTCTCCTTCGACCACGGCACCCTGCCCGAGCTGGGCGCGGCCGCGCTGCGCCGCCCGCCGGAGGAGATCGTGCTCACCGGAGGGCCGTACGACCTGCGGCGCACCGTCGTCTCGGTCCGGGTGAACCCGGCATCCCCCTACCGGGTCGCGGCGGACGACGACGGCGTGCTCGGGCTCTACCTCGACGGCAGGCGGATCTGCGACGTGGGCCTTCCCCCCATGCCGGACTACTACCGGCACACCCTTGCCAACGGGAAGTCCGTCATGGAGGTCGCCCCGACCATCCAGTGGGGCTATCTCGTCTACCTCACCGTCTTCCGGGTCTGCCAGTACTTCGGCGCGAAGGAGGAGTGCCAGTACTGCGACATCAACCACAACTGGCGCCAGCACAAGGCGGCGGGCCGCCCGTACACCGGGGTGAAGCCCGTCGAGGAGGTCCTGGAGGCGCTCGCCGTCATCGACCGGTACGACACGGCGAAGACCTCCACCGCGTACACCCTCACCGGCGGCGCCATCACCTCGCACATCGGCGGACGGGACGAGGCGGACTTCTACGGCCAGTACGCCAAAGCCATCGAGGAGCGTTTCCCGGGCCGCTGGATCGGCAAGGTCGTCGCCCAGGCCCTGCCCAAGGCCGACGTCCAGCGGTTCCACGACTACGGGGTGAAGATCTACCACCCCAACTACGAGGTGTGGGACCGTCGGCTGTTCGAGCTGTACTGCCCCGGCAAGGAGCGCTACGTCGGCCGCGACGAGTGGCACCGCCGCATCCTGGACTCCGCCGACGTATTCGGCGCCCGCAACGTCATCCCCAACTTCGTCGCCGGTGTGGAGATGGCCGAGCCGTTCGGGTTCACCACGGTGAAGGAGGCCATCGACTCCACCACCGAGGGCCTGCGCTTCTTCATGTCTCACGGCATCACCCCGCGCTTCACCACCTGGTGCCCCGAGCCGACGACCCCGCTCGGCAAGACCAACCCGGACGGTGCGCCGCTGGAGTACCACATCCGGCTGCTGGAGGCGTACCGCGCGACGATGGAGGAGTACGGGCTCAGCTCGCCCCCCGGCTACGGCCCGCCCGGAGCGGGCCAGGCCGTGTTCTCCGTCAGCTCCTTCATGGACAGCCTGCCGGCCGTCCCGCAGGACAAGGACGCCGCCGGGGGGCGGTGAGCGGGAGACGTGCCTACGCCTGCGGGGGCGCGGCCTCGGCGCCGAGTTCGCGCACCGTCACCGACACGGCCCGCATCGCGGACGTCGTGGCGGACACCGTGCTCGGGTACGGGCGGATCGACGTGGTCGTCGACAACGCCGCCACCGGGCCCGTCGGCGCGGTGGACGAGACCAGCAACCGCGAGGGCGCCCCGCACCGGAGCAAGGCCCTTATCGTCGAACCGGGCTCGTTCCGTACGGGATTCGCCGGGGGCGGCGCCCTGCGGCAGCCCGCACCCCTGGACGCGTACGGGGAGACCGTGGGCCCGGTCCGCAGCGGCCTCCCGGAGTCGGACGGCGAGCAGGAGGGCGACCCGGGCAAGGCCGCGGCGGCGATCCTGACCGCGCCGGCCGCCGGCGACACCCCGCCGCCGCTGCCGCTCGGCAACGACGCGACGGACGCCGTGCTCGGCGCCCTCGACGCCGGCCGCACCGAAGTCCTCGCTGGGAGAAGGTCAGCCGTAGTACCGGCTTCGACGGCTGACGGCGTCCGAAGGATCATGGGCGCGCGCTGTCCCGCGCGTGTGTGCCGGAGCGTGCGCCCCGGCACACACGCGCATTCGCGCTTCCCGCGGGGCCGCGGTGCGGGTGGGAGGCGGAAGAGGGGGGAAGCTAACCGGAACAGTGCTAGTCATTTGTAAAGGCGGTGCCCATGCTGCACGGTGTCGATGTCAGCGCCCACCAGTCCTCCTTCGACGTGGACGGGCTGGATTTCGTCTTCATCAAAGCCACCGAGGGCCGTTCCTACGTCAATCCACGCCTGACCGACCAGACCAAACGGGCCCGCGACGCCGACTGCGTCGTCGGCTTCTACCACTTCCTGTGGCCGGGGAACATCGCCGCGCAGGCGGAGTACTTCGTGAGCAAGGCCCCCGAGAAGGCGGGCGACCTGCTCGCCGTGGACTGGGAGCAGAACGGCGAGGGCACCCGCGCGAGCAACGCCGAGAAGGACAGCTTCATCCGCGAGGTGAAACGCCTGCGGCCGCACCACCGCGTCCTGCTCTACTGCAACCGCTACTTCTGGCTGAACCACGACACCACGTCCTACGCCGGGGACGGGCTCTGGATCGCCGACTACGTGACCGCGGGAAAGCCGCGCGTCAAGGCGTCCTGGCGCATCCACCAGCACACCGACCAGCCGCTCGACAAGGACGTCGCGAACTTCTCCTCGCGCTCCGCCCTGCGCACCTGGGCGCGGAAGTGACCCCAGGCGCACCGGTCAGTAGGACTGCAGCTCGACGAGGTGGCCCTCCGGGTCACGCACGTGGGCGGTGCGCAACCCCGCGCCCCATTCCGGCCGGTCGCACGCGGGTGCGACCGGCTCGGCGCCGTGCGCGAGGCAAGATCGTGGACGAGCTCGGAGCGGCGGGCCTGGTGGAGCGGGCCCGCGACACCGCCGACCGGCGGCGGGTCATGGTCACCGTCACCTCCGAGGGCCGCGCCCTGCTCGAAGCTCTCAAGGCCGATGCGCGGTCGGTGCAGGAAGAGGTGCTGGCACCGCTGACCGCCCGTGAAAGGGCCCGGCTGACCGCGCTGTTGCGCCGCGTGCACGACGGGATGCGGGGCAGCGAGGGGGCGCGGCCAGGTCGTTGACCCGATCGGCGCGCCGCGTGCGGCAGACTTCCGGGGTGACCACACCCGCGGCCCAGCCGCCTCGTGACCGTGCGCTCGGGCGCGGCATCTCCACCCTCATCCCGCAGGCCGCGACCGCCTCACCGGCCGAACAGGCGGCAGCCGTGCTGACGGCCATGCGCACCGTTCCGGTACGCGTCGGTGTGCTCCAAGCTGCTGTGGTGCTGCTGGAGGAACGGGTACGGGCCACGGGCGACGAGGCGGAACGGGCCGCGGCGGCGACCACCGTGGCCATGCTCCGCAGCGCCATCGGCCAGGCAGGCTGACCCGGCTCCCTTCGGCCTCCACACAACCGCGAGGTCGTGAGTCCCGCGTATTGCGTTCGCGCCGGGGCCGGTCGGCACGTCATCCTGAGCACCGCCTCCGACCGGGGGCGGAAAGCGAAGGGCAGCAGCGAAGCCTTGATGAGCAGTGTGTACGACACGGCATGCGGGCAGGTGCGCGGGCGGGCCCCGGTGCGGGACGTCGTCGCCGTCCTCGCAATCCCTTACGCCGAGCCCCCGTTCGGCGAGAACCGCTTCCGGGCGCCCCGGCCCCGCGCCCCCTGGCCCGGGGTCCGCGACTGTACCGATTTCGGCCCCGTCGCGCCGCAGTCGGCCGAACTGCCGGGCGCCCCGTCCTGGGCGCCCGGCGACGAGGACGTCCTGAGCGTCAACGTCTGGACCCCGGCTCGGGCAGCCGGCCCCTTGCCGGTGCTGGTCTGGATCCACGGCGGCGCCTACACCTTCGGGTCCGGCGCACAGCCCGACTTCGACGGTACGGCGCTCGCCCGCGCCGGCCTGGTCGTCGTCACCCTCAACTACCGCCTCGGCTTCGAGGGCTTCGGCCACGTCCCGGCCGACAGCACGGACGCCTGCCCGCCCAACCGGGGCCTGCTCGACCAGATCGCCGCTCTCGAATGGGTCCGCGACAACATCGCCGCGTTCGGCGGGGCGCCGGACAACGTGACCGTGGCGGGGCAGTCGGCCGGCGCCACGTCCGTGGTCTGCCTGATGGCGATGGAGGGCGCCCGGGGCCTCTTCCGGCGCGCGATCGCACACAGCGCGGTCGGCCCCTGCTTCGCCCCGGAGCTCGCCGAGCGTGTCACGGCGCGGGTGGCCGCCGAGGCGGGGGCGCCCGCGACCGGCGCCGCACTGGCCGCCACGTCCCCGCGGGCGCTGGTGCGGGCGACCGACGCCGTCGTCGAGGCGTACCGGAGGGAACCGCACTCCGGCGCCCTGCACTGGGACCCGGTGATCTACGGCCCGGTCGTCGACGGGCACCTCCTGCGCGACGATCCCCTGGCCCTGATCGCCGCCGGCGCCGCCCCGGACATCGACCTGCTCGTCTGCCACACGACCGAGGAGTACTGGCTGATGGACGCCGTCGGCAGCAGCGCCGACGTCGCCACGGCCGAGCGGCTCCAGCGCTTCGCGTCCGACTTCGGCCTGCCCGGCTCGCTGCTCGGCGGGTACCGCGCGCTCTTGCCCGGTGCTTCCCCCTACGACCTCCACCTCGCGGTCTACGGGGACCTGATGTTCGGCGAGTACAGCAGCCGGCTCGCCGACGCGCACGCCCGGGCCGGCGGCCGCGCCTTCCTGTCCCGGTTCGACCGGAGGCGCGGGGGAGGGCGGTCGGCGGTGCGCGCCTGGCACTGCGCGGACGTGCCCTTCGCCTTCGGGAACCTGGACGAGGCGAGCGTTCGGTTCCTTATCGGCGGCCCGCCGACGCCCGAGGACCGCCGCCTCGCGGACCGGATGACCGCGGCCTGGGCCGGCTTCGCGGCCGACGGTGAGCCGGGCTGGCAGCCGGGCAGCGAACACGTCCGGACGTGGGGTACGCCGGACGCCTCGGCGCCGCCGGGCCACTGGCGGGACAGCGCGGCGGTCCGCGCGCTGTGGAGCACGTACGCCTACCGTCCCGCCCTCACCTGACGCGGGGCGCGCCGGCGTAGCGGGCTCACATCGGGGGCAGTTGCAGCGGCCCGCGACCCTCGCGCACCCTGCCGACGTGCCGCAGCTCGCCCAGCGGCTCGCCGTGCAGGTCCGCGGTCACCAGCACGGCCTGATCACCCAGGCACGACTTGTCGCCGTCCGGCTCCTCGCAGTACAGCACGTAACCGGTGACCCGGTCGACGGTCCCGGGCTCCAGGCGCCACACCCAGTCGTAGTCGCTCACCTGCACCCGGGGGTGGGCCGCCCGGAGCCGGGACCTGACGGCGCTGTGCACGGCCTCGGTGAACTTCTCCCGCGCCTCGAACGGCCGGACGATCCTGGCACTGCCCGAACCGGGGTCGATGCGTCCGTCCGTCGCCGCGTAGCCCACCGAGTAGTAGTTGTGCGAGCTCAGGGCCGCCAGCAAGGAGGTCGCGCCCAGCCGCATCGCCGTCGGCTGGGACTTCTTGCCCGTGGGCCGGCCCTCGGCGACGGACGGCGAGGCCAGGTTGACCGAAGCGCCCTTCACCTCGGTCCCCTCCTTTCCGCTGCCCGCCTGCTCCTTCCACTGCCGCACGCAGGAGCCGATGTCCTTGAGCAGAGCGGTCACCGAGGCGTTGGTGGGGGAGGCGACGATCCAGGGGGCTCCGGTGGACGGCTCGATCGCGATCACCTCGTGGCCGCAGCGCCGGAACGTGTCGACCAGGACCCGCAGCGCGGCAGCTTCACTCCGCCCGCGCTCCACCGCGTCGTCCATGACACCCCGGCACTCGTGGGTGTTGCACGTGCCCGCGTCGGCATCCACCCGCATCCGGACCACGGCGTCGGGATCGTCGGTCATCGCGAAGGTGATCTCCGAACCGCCCGCGTGCGGGATCAGTTTGTGCGCCTCGATCACCTTGAGAACGCCCGGGTAGTAGGTGCCGGCCAGCTTCTCCGCGAACCGGCGGTCCTCCTTCGTGCTGACCACCCCGCACCCCGTGAGCGCCAGTGCCAGCGCGCCCGCCAGCACGCCGGCCACCCCTGCTCCGGCCTTGCGCGTTCTCGACGTTCCACCCATGTGCGCCCCGCCCCCGCTTCGTACTCCGGCACGCCCCTGCGCCCGGACCTGCTCGTTCATCTGATGTGACGGTAGGACGGGGGCGGGGGCGGGGGATGAGTACGCCTACTCATCGGGAGGACCGTACGGCCACCCATGTCATTGGCATGGACCTGCTAACACCTCTTCCGCTACAGTCCGGAACGGCACACTCTGAGAGCGCTCTCAGACGAGACGCCTCGGACGCCTGCTGTTCCTCCCCCACCCAGCCGGAACAACAGAAGGGCCAAGACCTTGAGACGCACCACAGCCTTGAGAACCGCACTGTCCGTCGTACTCCTCGTAGGAGCCTGGGCCGGTGCCGGATTCCCCTCGGCCTCCGCCGCGGACACCCCCGCCGCACCCTCCAGCACCGCCGCCGACACCGCACCGGCGTCCGACGGCCTGCTCGCCGCCATGCAGAAGGACCTCGGCCTGACGGAGAGTCAGGCCAGGGCGCGGCTCTCCGCAGAGAAGACCGCCACCGCGCTCCAGCCGAAGGCGCGCCACGCCGCCGGGGCGTCGTACGGCGGATCGTGGTTCGACCCGGCGACGGGCGACCTCACGGTCGCCGTCACCAGCGACAAGCAGGCGGACGCGGTACGGGCGACGGGCGCCGCCGTGCGGCTGGTGACCCACACCGAGCAGCGCCTCGACTCGGTCAAGGCGCGACTCGACAAGCTCGACGCGCCGGCGGGTGTCAGCAGCTGGCACGTCGACCCGCGCGCCAACAAGGTCGTCATCGACGTCGCCGCGTCCAAGCGGTCTGACAACGATGTCCAGAAGTTCATCGAGCGGGCCGAGAAGACCGGGCCCGTCACCGTCGAGCAGACCGCCGAGGCGCCCCGCACCTTCTCGGCGGGGACCGTGGGCGGCGACCCGTACTACACCGGCAACGTGCGCTGCTCCATCGGCTTCTCCGTCTACGGCGGCTTCGTCACGGCCGGCCACTGCGGCCAGGCCGGCGCCGGGGTCAGCGGCTGGGACGGCTCCGCGATAGGCAACTTCCAGGGCTCCTCGTTCCCCGGCGACGACTACGCGTGGGTCAGCGTCGGCAACGGCTGGTGGACCGTCCCCGTGGTCCTCGGCTGGGGCACGGTCTCCGACCAGCTCGTGCGGGGCTCCAACGTGGCCCCCATCGGCGCGTCGATCTGCCGCTCCGGCTCCACCTCGCACTGGCACTGCGGAAACGTGCTGGCCACCAACGAGACGGTCAACTACAGCCAGGGCGCGGTCTACGAGATGACGAAGACCAGCGTCTGCGCCGAACCCGGCGACTCGGGCGGTTCGTTCATCAGCGGTGACCAGGCCCAGGGCGTCACCTCCGGCGGATGGGGGAACTGCGCCTCGGGCGGTGAGACCTGGCACCAGCCGATCAACGAGATCCTGAACCGGTACGGGCTGACGCTCCACACGGCCTGACCGCAGCAGCACCGGGCCGGGGGCCTGCCGAGCGGGAAGGCAGGCCCCCGTGCCCGTGCGTGCCGGGCCGTCAGGCGAGCCCGAGGCCCGTTGGACGGCCCCCGTCCCACAGCCGACGGAAACGCGTTGCCGCGAAGACGGCCGCCCTGTCAGGCTCGGTGCCATGTCCGACCAGCAGACCGGCACCGGCCACAGCGTCCACGCCCTCTTCTCTGACGGCCGTCTCACGGCGATCCCGCGCAAGGCGGCCCGCCGCGAGCAACTCCTCGTCCACCTCACCCAATCGCTGTTCGAGCCCGAGCGCAGCTATACGGAACGCGAGGTCAACGAGGCGCTGCGCACCGTCCACGACGACTGCGCCGCGCTGCGCCGCTACCTGGTCATCGGCGGACTGCTGGGCCGGACCAAGGACGGCACCAGCTACCGGCGGCTGCCGCGCCCGGTGGCCTGACCGGCAACGGCCGCAGGTCCCCGCGCCGCCGACCGCTTCCGGGCCGGCCGCTCAGGCGGTCCATGTGCCGCGCAGGGCAGCGGTGGCGAACCCCGGCCCGTACGCGACCATGACCCCGGTGGCCCCGTCCCGCGGGGGCTCGGCATGGGTGCGTTCGAGGATCCGGAGTACGGAGACGGCGCCGAGGTTGCCCTCGTCCGAGAGCGTGGCGGTGGAGTGACGGGTGTCGTGGGCGTCGAGACCGAGCGCCCTCGCGGTGTCGCTGATGATGCGGGCGCTGCCGGGGTGGACGACGCCGAAGCCGACGGGGGTCCGACCGAGCCAGTCCAGCAGATCCGGCAGCACGTCGTCGGCGGCGCTCAGCGCTTCCTTGGTGCTGTCGAAGTGGAATCCGGTGTGGTCGACGCGGCCGGCGTAGCGGGTGAGGCTGTGCGGCAGGACGTGCTCGTAGGTGTCGGCCGGGGAATCGACGCGGAAACCGGGCCCCAGGGGTGCGCCGGTGACGAGGGTGGCGGCCGCGCTGTCCCCGAACAGCGCTTTGTAGATCATGTGCTCGACGGCGTCGTCCTCATGGCTGTAGACGGCGGAGATCACCTCCGCGGCGACGACGAGGACGGTCGAGCCGGGTCTCGCGGTCACCATGTCGACCGCCCGGATCAGTGCCTGGGCGCCACCCGCGCATGCCAACGATGTCAGAGCGATCCGCCGGACACCGGGCCGCAGCCCGAGACGGTCCAGGAGATGGACGTCCATGCTCGGGACGGCCCACCCCGTCGAGTGCGTCGTGATGATGGCGTCCACGGCGCCGGGGCCGAGGCCGTACGCGCCGAGGACGCCGTGCGCAGCCTGCTCCGCCATGGCCACCGCGTCGCCGAAGGCCGCGGTGGACCGGGCCGCGATGCCCGCGTTCCCCGACACCGTCGGCGCGCCCAGCGGCCGGGTGAAGTACCTGCTGCGGACACCGGTGTTGCTCACGATGCGGAGGATCGCGGCGAGCCGGGGGTGGTCGGGGTGGTGCGCGCCGATGTCGTCGGCTATTTCCCCGGTGGTGATCTTGTAGGCGGGGAACACAGTGGTGGGGCGGGCTATGTAGGCGGGCACGACATCCTCCGGCAGGCACGTTGCGGCGGCGTTGTGGGGGCGGAGCACAACCTAAGCCACCAGAGACCGCGTTGCCCTGATCAGAGCACTGCGGGAGCCCGGAGGGAAGACCTCAGAGGGCGCGCAGGGCCGGAGTCCGGGAGTGGGCGCGCCGTGCCCCGGCATGGAAGACGAGAACGATCAGTCGCGCGCCGGGGGCGGCCATGGGCTGTGCCGCGCACATCGTCACCCAGCCCGGACCGTCGACGGCATGGCGAATGGGCCGTTCGTCGCCGTCCGGATGGATGTGCGCGCCGCCCGAGTCCCAGATCGGTGCGCACTTCGGATCGGCCAGGACGTCCTTCTCGATCCGGCGGAGCACCTCGTCGTCGGGCCGGCTGGAGAGTGCCGCCCGGAGCTGCGGCACGACCAGGGGGGCCCATGCCCTCTCCCAGTCGATGAGCATGGCGCGCCCCTGGGGTTCGAGCAGCATCCACCGCATCGTGTTCGTCGGAACCCGTCCGCCGGGGAACAGGCGGGCGAACTCGCTGTTGTACGCGATGAGTTCCCACGAGGCGTCGGTGATGTACGCCGGATGGGTCATGCCCTCGACGGCCTCCTGCCACACACCGGGTACCTCCTTGCCCGAGTGGGAGGTGAGCGGCCCGGGCGGGTCGCCTATCCCGGCGTACCGGCACAGCGACACCCACTCCTGCTCGTTGAGGGCGAAGAGCATCGCGACGTCACGGAGGAAGCCGGTGTCCGGCCTCGGCCAGGCTCCGGACTCGAGGCGGCGGTACGTGCCGGGTGTCCGGTGCAGGAGCTGGTCGACCTGATGCTGCGACAGTCCGGGCGCGCGGCGCCCCTGGCCGGACGAACGGTGAAAACCGTGCCCTGTGGGGTCGATCAGTGCACGACGGACTTTCAGAAGCGTCCGCAGTGCTGCCTTGTCGGTGTTGGTCATGCGATCAAATCCCCCGCGTCAGAGCCACGTTGCGCGGGCGTGAGCCTAATTGGCGCGACGTGGCTTAGCGCTAAAAACTGGACGTAGAAAACAGTCTGTTTACCTTCCATGCTGGACGGCGTGAGGCACTGGCCTGCGGCTCTTCGAAGCAGTCGGCCCGCGCCTGACGTGCGGACTTCCTGCTGTCCTCTCCTGGCAGTGCTTGCAGCGGGAATTCCGTGTCCGTTCAGAACGGTGGCGGGAAGGGCTTGACCAGCAGACCGTATTTCGCCCCTGCGGGGGCCGGACTTCGTGAGACGGTCCGCTGATCTGGCTCTTTCCGTCACTCACCTCGATCTCCCGGACCGAGGCGGGGCGGATCCCGGTGCGGTCGGCAGCCCCCCTGCCGACCGCACCTTCTTCATGCCCCGGCGACACCGCTCCATTCGCGCGAGCCATGCCCCGCCGTCGCGGCATCCGCCCGGATGGCGCTCGCCGGTGACGCCGACTTCCCGGCCGACCGCGTCCACGCGCACACCACCGCCCCCGAACTACGGGCGCTGACCTGCGGCGGGGACTACTCCCGGGCGACCGGCTACGACGGTGACGTCGTCTACGCCCGGCTCACGGCCACCCGCCGAGCAGCCCTGCCGCCTTCGCCCCGGGTTACTCGGCCAGGGCCCAGATCTGGTTCTGCTGGTTGGGGCGGGAGTTGGCGCAGGTATCGACGATCAGGAGGTTGCCGTCGGTGGTCACGGAGGCGTACGCGTCGAGACAGCGCCCGGGCAGCCCGGTGTTCTTCAGGAACCCGTTGCGCTCGTAGGACCACTTCTGGGTGGCGCTGCCGTCGCAGGGGTTGAGGACGGCCCGGTAGCCGGTGTACGTGCCGTCCCCGCCGCGCGCGGCGTCCAGGCACCGGCCCAGGGTCCGGACGGTGCCGTCGCTGGGCAGGGTCCAGCGCTGGTTGGCGCCCGCGTTGCAGTGGTAGAGGACGACCGGGTTGCCGGCCGCCGTGCCCGCGCCGCTGTCGTCGGCGCACTTGCCGCCGATGCCGGTGATCTGACCGGTCGGCTGCTGGCCGGTGCAGCCCGCGCCCGGGGTGACGCGGAAGACGGCCGTGCCGTGCGGGGGCAGGGTCGCGCCGATCGTGGACGTGGTCCCGGTGTCTCCGGTCCAGAGGTTCTTGACCGATGCGGAGCAGGCCGCGCCGCCGAGGAAGCCGACCGCGGACAGGGTGGTGCTCGCGGGGACGGCCGACGTGCCGCGGTTGAGGAGCGCTACGGCACGGTCGCCGTTGGCCAGGGGACGGGCGAGTACGTCGACGGTGCCGTCCCGGGAGACGACACCGGCCTGCCTGCCGAGCGGGTCCTGGTCGATGGCGATGATGTCGGTGTTGCCGAGGGTGGCGAGCGAGTCGGTGCTGAGCGAGGCGACGTCCGTGCTCAGGATCAGGGGTGAGGCCATCATCGCCCAGAGGGCGAACTGGGACCGGGACTCCTCGGCGGTCAGTCCGTCACCGGTGATGAGGAAGTCCGGGTCGTTCCAGCTGCCGGGGGCCGCGTAGCGCGACAGGAGCGAGTTGTAGCCGTACTGCGTCATGACTCCGGCGCCGTTGCTGTTCTTGTCCCACGCGGATCCGCCGCCGTTGCGCATCTTGACGTCGTAGCCCTCGCGCCAGAGCTGCCCGGTCTTCGAGGCGCCGTCGATCACGTCGTACCAGTCGGAGAGGTCGGACGCGCCGATGGAGAAATAGGCGGGCGACGACTCGGAGAACACCATGTCGCGCCCCGAGGCATTGGCCTTCATCGCGGCGGCGAAGTCGCCGTAGGCGTTGACGTACCCGTCGGCGTCGGAGGCGGACGACGGCATGTTGCAGCCGTCGAGCTTGATGTAGTCGACGCCCCAGGAGGCGAAGAGGTCGACGTCCTGCTGAAAGTGACCCCAGCTGCCCGGGTAGCCGCCGCAGGTCGCCGTGCCGATGTCGCTGTAGATGCCGAACCGCAGGCCCATCTCGTGGAGCCGGGTTCCGATGTACGCCATGCCTGCCGGGAACTTCGCGGCATCGGCCACGAGGTTGCCGGCGGCGTCGCGCGAGGTGGTGGTCCAGCAGTCGTCGATGGTGACGGTGTCGTAGCCCTTGGCCGCGAGGCCGGTGTCCACCAGGGCTTGTGCCTGTTGAAGGATGAGTTGCTGGGTCGGCCCCTGGTCCCCGCGGTTCGGGGTGTTGGTGCCGCATCCGTAGCGCGCCCAGTTGTTGAAGCCCATGGGTGGTGTGAGGGCCAGGGCGTTGCCGTTCGGGCTGGTGGCCGTGGGGGATGCCTGCGCGGTGGGGGCGATCAGGGCCCCCGAGAGTGCGACGGTGGCGGCCACGGCCGCGAGGGCCGTACGCAGCCCGCGGGACCGGTGTGTTCTCTCCGACATGAACCACAACTCCTGACTCTGAAAGTGGGCATGACAAGCGTGTTGGCTCAGTGCAGTGCATGGGCTCGATGCTGTCAATAGATGCTCAAAAGCCTGGCTGTGCAAGCAACTTCATGCACTACCGGTGTTCGGCGCGGTAGCGCATGCCTGGGTCCGCCCGCGCGGTTCACCGGGCGGCGGCCGGGCCGGGCGCGGCCCCGTCAGCGCCTTCCTCCACACCCGGCGCGACGCGAACTCGTTGCTCTCTGGTGGAGAGCGGTTTCGCCATGTAGCGTCACTGCCGGAAGTCGTGGTTCGCCGAACCCGCCCGTGCTCCGGCGCGGGCGCCTTGCTGTGCAGGGTGGACCACGACACCACTGGGACCGCGTGGTGCGGATCCCGATATCGACTGAGAGGCACCGGCATGGCCAGCGGAACCGTCAAGTGGTTCAACGCCGAAAAGGGTTTCGGCTTCATCCAGCAGGACGGCGGCGGGCCGGACGTCTTCGCGCACTACTCGAACATCAACGCCACCGGCTTCCGTGAGCTCCAGGAGGGCCAGGCGGTGACCTTCGACATCACCCAGGGCCAGAAGGGTCCGCAGGCCGAGAACATCACGGCCGCCTGACACCACGGCTCAACCGTCCGGCCCCCTCGGAGCACGGCTCCGAGGGGGCCGGACGCGTGAAACGGCCTCGGCCCGCTCAGCCGGCCGCCGTCGCCTCCTCCCGTGCCGGCCGGTCGGCGGTCTGCGCGGTCGTCGCCGGTCCGGACACCGTGTACATGGCCGCCCCCTTCTGGATCCCCTTGGCTACGGCGCCCCGCTTGACCATGGTTTCCAGGGTGTTGCGCACCACCTGCACCGAGGTCCCGCGCTCCGGGTGCGCCTTCTCCAGGTCCGCGTGCACCTCGCGTGCCAACCGCGGCTCACCCACCGGCATCAGTGCGCGGATGAGCTCGCGCAGGGGAGCGTCCGCCGCGGCGGACGCCTTCTTGCCGGTCCTTCCGGCTGAAACGGCTGAAACGGCTGAAACGGACGGAACCTTCGCGCGCCTGGCAGGGCGGGGTTTCGGGACGGCCTTGACGGCGGGGGCCTCCTCGCCCACCGCCGCCGCGCCGGCCTTCGGGGCGGCGTGCGACCGGCCGGGAGCGGTCGCACCGGACAGCGTGGTCTGCATGCCCGTCAGCCAGCTCTCGTCCTTCTTCCGTTGCTCCAGGCGCGCCTGCAGTTCCGCGATCCGCGCGGTGAGCTCTTCCTGCTCCGAGCGGTTGGCGGCGAGATCGGCGGCCAACCGCTCGGCATACACCCTCTGTACGCTCTGCGACGCGCTGTCTGTGTTCTTCACGATGGTTCACGCTCCTTGGGCTGGGGGGTTTGCCGCCGGTACGCGGGCAGCTGCCCGGATCTGCGGCATGTGTCCATTCACCACGAGGCGCGACGCGTCGGACGGAGATTGCGGTCAAGGTCCAGCCGAAGGGATGAACGCTCCGCACTCCCCGTAGGCGTTACGGGTTCCGCGGGCGGCGCCCCCACGCGGAGATCATCGGTGCGGTGGCCAGGTCGAGGCGCCCCGTCGCGACGTTCGCAAGGTGGCGGTCGATCTCCTCGTCGGTGGCCAGCCCCGCCTTCACCAGACGGCCGCGGATCTGCCGCACCGTCGCCGCCTCCAGGACCGTGCACGCCGGAGAGGTGATCGGGAAGTACGCGTCGGCCCGGACGTCCTCCAGCCCCGCTTCGCGCAGCAGCCTGGGCAGGGTCCGCCCGTACGCGAGGTCCGCGCCCCGCTCGGCCATCAGGGACCGGAAGCCCGCACGCAGCCGGTTGGCCAGCCGCTGCCCGGGGCCGGACTCGTCCGGGCACAGCAGCGGCTGCAGCCCGGGGTCGGCGTCCTCCAGGAGCAGCACGCCACCCGGTCGCAGCGCCCGGACCATCCGGCGCAGCGCCTCGGCGCGGTCCGCGACATGGACCAGGACGAGCCGTGCGTGGACGAGGTCGAAACCGCCGCCCGGCGGAGGGTCGGCGGCAACGTCGTGCGCCAGTACCTCGATGACGCCGTCGGCGACGTCCTTGGTCCAGGACACGTCGATGTCGGTGGCGACCACCGCCCCGGCCGGGCCGACGCGCTCGGCCAGTCCCAGGGGAACGGACGGGCCGCCGGCACCGACCTCCCAGCACCGCATGCCGGCACCGATCCCGAGCGCGTCGACATGCCGGAACGTCACCGGATCGAAGAGCTCGCTCAGGGCGCCGAAGCGGACCCCCGCCTCGGTCTGCCGGTTGTCCAGCAGATAGCCGTGTTCCGGGTCGTTCTCAGTCATGGGGTGATTCTGGCAGAAGCGGCGCGGGGCGCCTGAGCGTGCGCGGCGGTCTCGCGGTCCCGGGCCGCGAGACCGGCACGCCAACAGCCGTCCGTGCGCGGACCGTTGACAAAAACGTCACCTGCTAGAAACCTGTCACCGCAGCACCGCAAAATATTGACCGGATCACTCAAAAATCCAGGTAATGAGCGTGAGTTTCCGGCAGGCGTGGTTGTCCCGCTCCTGTCGGCGTCCCCGATCGTCCCCACGGTGTACCGGAGGTCCGCGCCCGGCCCACGTCTTCCGCAGGGCGCGTCACGCGTCGCGCGGACGGTGACGCCTGCCCGCGGCCGCCCGGTCCCGCGGCCCACGGAACAAGAGGACAACATGAGATGGAAGCAATACGGATGGCGGCTCGTCGTCGGTGCGGTGACCGCCGCGCTGATGACCGTCGGGCTCGTGCCGGTCACCGCCTCGGCGGCAACCGTGCAAAATCCCGACCTGGCCCTCGGTAAACAGGTCACGACCAGCGGGGCCCACGGCGCCTACCCGGCGTCCAACGTCACCGATGGCAGCCAGCAGACGTACTGGGAGAGCTCCGGCGCACTCCCGCAGTGGGTCCGGATCGACCTCGGCGGCCGGTTCGACGTCGACCAGGTGGTGCTGAAGCTGCCGGCCACCTGGGAGGCCAGGGCCCAGACCCTCAGCATTCAGGGCAGTACGGACGGGAGCAGCTTCACCACCCTGTCCGCTTCGGCCGCACGGACGTTCAGCCCGGAGGCGGGCAACACCGTCACCATCGGCTTCGCCGCGAAGCAGGCACGGTACGTCCGCGTGCAGGTGACCGCCAACACCGGCTGGAACGCCGCGCAGCTCTCCCAGGTGGAGGTGCACGGCGAGGACACCGGCGACGATTCCGGCCCGTCCCCGGCAGTCGGCTCCAATCTGGCGCTGAACAAGCCCATCGAGGCGTCGTCGTCCGTACAGAGTTTCGCGGCGGCCAACGCCAACGATGACAAGGTCGGCACGTACTGGGAGTCGAACGGATACCCCTCGACCCTGACGGTGAAGCTCGGCGCGGACGCCGACGTCGAGGCCGTCGTCGTCAAGCTCTCCCCGGACCAGGCATGGGCGGCCCGCACACAGAGCATCCAGGTGCTCGGGCGCGCCCAGTCCGCCACCGGATTCACCTCGCTGAAGGACAGGGCCGACTACGCGTTCAGCCCCTCGGGCAACGCGAACACGGTGACGATCCCGGTCAGCGGGCGGTACGCGGACGTACGGCTCACGTTCTTCTCCAACACCGGTGCTCCCGGCGCCCAGGTCGCCGAGATACAGGTGGTCGGAACCGCCGCGCCCAACCCGGACCTGACCGTCACCGGACTGACGTGGTCACCCGCCTCGCCGTCCGAGACGGACGACGTCACGGTGAACGCCACCGTGCGCAACGCGGGTACGGCGGCTTCCGCCGCGACGACGCTGGATGTCAGCGTGGAGGGCGTGGTCGCCGGCAGCGCACCGGTGAGCGGCCTCGCCGCCGGAGCCTCGGCGACCGTGCAGGTCGACGTGGGCAAGCGGCCGATGGGCGCGTACAGCCTCTCCGCGGTCGTCGACCCGGCCGACACGGTCATCGAGCAGGACAACAGCAACAACAGCCGCACCGCGGCGTCGAAGCTCGTGATCGCCCAGAGTCCGGGCCCGGACCTGGAGGTGCTCGGTATCACCTCCAGCCCGTCGAACCCCGCGGTGGGGGCCGCCGTCACCTTCACGGTCTCCGTGCACAACCGCGGGACCACGGCCGTCAGCACCCCGACGGTCACCCGTCTCCTCGTGGAAGGCACCACGCTGAACGGCACGACCGGGGCGATTCCGGCCGGCGGCACCGTCTCCGTGCCCCTCAGCGGCAGTTGGACCGCGAAGAGCGGCGGCGCCACGCTGACCGCCACGGCGGACGCGACCGGTGTCGTCACCGAGACGAACGAGAACAACAACGTCTTCTCCCGCACCATCGTGGTCGGCCGCGGGGCCGCGGTCCCGTACACCGAGTACGAGGCGGAAGCGGGCGACTACCAGGGCACGTTGCTGAAGTCCGACAAGAAGCGCACCTTCGGGCACACCAACTTCGCCACCGAGTCCTCGGGCCGCCAGTCCGTGCGGCTGGACTCCACCGGCCAGTACGTCGAGGTCACCTCGACCGTCCCGTCGAACTCGATCGTGGTACGCAATTCCATCCCCGACGCCCCCGGTGGCGGCGGCACGGAGGCCACGATCAGCCTGTACGTCGACGACACCTTCGTCCGGAAGCTGACCCTCTCCTCCAAGCACAGCTGGCTCTACGGTGACACGGACAGCCCGGAGGGCCTGACCAACCGGCCGCAGGCGGACGCCCGCCGGCTGTTCGACGAGTCCAACGCACTGCTCGGCCAGAGCTACCCGGCCGGCACGAAGTTCCGCCTCCAGCGGGACGCGGGCGACTCGGCGTCCTTCTACGTCATCGACCTCATCGACCTGGAGCAGGTGGCACCCCCCACCGCGCAGCCGGCCGGATGCACCTCGATCACCGCCTACGGAGCGGTGCCGAACGACGGGATCGACGACACGGACGCCATCCAGCGTGCGGTGACGGCCAACCAGAACGGCGACATCGGCTGCGTGTGGATCCCGCCGGGGCAGTGGCGCCAGGAGCAGAAGATCCTCACCGATGACCCGCTCAACCGCGGACAGTACAACCAGGTCGGTATCAGGGACGTCACGATCCGTGGCGCCGGCATGTGGCACTCCCAGCTCTACACGCTCACCCCGCCCCAGGACGCGGGCGGCATCAACCACCCGCACGAGGGGAACTTCGGCTTCGACATCGACGACAACACCAAGATCTCGGACATCGCGATCTTCGGCTCCGGCACCATCCGTGGCGGTGACGGCAACGCCGAGGGCGGAGTGGGTCTGAACGGCCGCTTCGGCAAGAACACCAAGATCACCAACGTGTGGCTGGAGCACGCGAACGTGGGCGTGTGGGTCGGACGCGACTACGACAACATCCCGGACCTCTGGGGGCCCGGCGACGGCGTCGAGTTCACGGGCATGCGGATTCGCAACACGTACGCGGACGGCATCAACTTCGCCAACGGCACCCGTAATTCGACGGTGTTCAACTCTTCGCTCAGGTACACCGGTGACGACTCCCTCGCCGTGTGGTCGAGCAAGTACGTGAAGAACCCCTCGGTGGACGTCGGGCACGACAACCACTTCCGCAACAACACCATCCAGATGCCCTGGAGGGCCAACGGGATCGCGGTCTACGGCGGTTACGGCAACACGATCGAGAACAACATCATCTCCGACACGATGAACTACCCGGGGATCATGCTGGCGACCGACCACGACCCGCTGCCCTTCTCCGGGCAGACGCTGATCGCCAACAACGCGCTGTACCGCACGGGCGGGGCGTTCTGGGGTGAGGCCCAGGAGTTCGGGGCCATCACCCTGTTCGCTGCCGGCCAGGACATCCCGGGCGTCACGATCCGCGACACCGACATCCACGACTCGACCTACGACGGGATCCAGTTCAAGTCGGGCGGCGGCGCCGTGCCCGGGGCCCGGATCTCGAACGTCCGCATCGACAACTCCGTCAACGGATCCGGAATCCTCGCCCATGGAGGGGCACGGGGCAGCGCGACCCTGACCGATGTGACCATCACCGG
This sequence comes from Streptomyces sp. A1277, assembly GCF_004795015.1. Classification (GTDB taxonomy): domain Bacteria; phylum Actinomycetota; class Actinomycetes; order Streptomycetales; family Streptomycetaceae; genus Streptomyces. The sequence continues at coordinate 80,240 of NZ_SSBI01000007.1, forward strand.
CTCCGCCGACGGCGACGTGGTGATCGAACCCGGTTCACAGTTCGTCATCAACGGACAGGCCGGCAAGGCGGCCACCCGCAAGTAGTGCGGCCCCGGCCGGCGCCCCTTCGAGGCGCGCCGGCCGGGGAATCCGGTCGACAGCCGAGTGGCCGAGGCAGTCCGATGGCCTCGGCCGCCCGCCGTACGGAGCGGGCCGGAGGCAAAAACCGCCCTTGGCGGCCGAGGAACCCACCAATCCCCGCCCGGCGATCGATGCCGCACTGGTCAGGCGCCTGGGGGACACGCAGTTCCCGCAGTGGGCCGGGCTGCCCCTGCGACTGCTCAGCCCGGCCGGTTCGGACCATGTGATCTACCGGCTGGGGGACGGGCTCTCCGTCCGGCTGCCCCGCCACGCCGGCGCGATCGGGCAGGCCGGGAAGGAGTCCGAGTGGCTGCTGCCCCGGCTCGCGCCGCACCTCCCCCTGCCCGTCCCGGTGCCCGCCGGGGTGGGCGAGCGGGCCTGCGACCTGACCATCGCCTTCACTCTGATGTCGGCCCGCAGCCGGGCGGCCTTACGCACCGCGCTCGCAGCGGACGACGCCACCTGGACCCGGGGCCGCGGCCGGCCCTGGCCACCGGCCTGAACGCCTATACCTCCTACGCGGCCGTCAGCCCACGGGTCGCCGTGCAGAGCGCCCGCCAGATCACCGAGGCCCTCATCGGCTGAACAGCCGATGAGGGCCTGACGAAGCGAGTGCGGGCTCGGCTTCCCCGCCGGCGTCTCAAGCCGAGTAGACCTCGAATCCGGAGATCTGAGCAGCCGGCCACCCAGTGTTGGCGGTGAAGGTCAGCCGCACGAACCGGGGGGTGGCCGTCGACGGAAGGGTGAGAGTGACGGAGTTGCCGGTGGCCGGGTCGAACGTACGGTTCGCCGCGGCGAGCAGCTGGCCGAAGCCGCCACCGTCGGCGCTGCCCTGCACCGAGACGGTCTGGGTCCGGGCGCCCCAGGCGCTGGAAGGCGGCAGGGTCAGAACGATCCGCCGCACGGCCGTCGCGGCACCCAGATCCACCTGGATCCACTGGGGGAAGGCGTTGTTCGCCGACTCCCAGTAGCTGTTCGGATCGCCGTCCACCGCGTTGCCGGACCCGTACACCTGGGTGTGGCTGCTCTCCGCGGTCGGACGCCGCAGGGCCAGGTCGGTGTCGCCCCCCGCCGCGTCCGTGGTGGCACTCACCTGATCGGACGGCTGCGACGCACCGCCGGCCGCGTCGAGTGCGACCACGCGGAAGGTGTAGGCGGTGGACGGTGTGAGACCGGTGACGGTGAACGAGGTGCCGGCGGCGGTGCCCACCGGGGTGTCGGCGGGTCCGTCCACCCGCAGTACCCGGTATCCGGTGACGCCGACGTTGTCCGTCGCGGCGTTCCACGCCAGCGTCACCGACCCGCTGGTGTGTCCGGTGACGCGCAGGCCGGCCGGTGCGGTGGGCGGGACGGTGTCACCACCGGAGCCCGTCGTCGGCGTGGTGGGGCGGACGGGGGTGAGGGCGATCAGACCCTTGAGCATGCGTCCGCCGTCACCGGTCAGGCGGAGGTAGTAGTCGGACGAACAGGCGGTGCCGTCCTCGTCCAGGGCCAGGAAACCCGACCCGGTGGGTGTCCACGCCTGGGACTCCGCGGTCTTGGCGATCTGGTTGCCCTCGTTGTACTCGTCGAACATCGATATGTAGATGCCCTGCACCCCGGCCCGGCACATGTTGTAGAACTGCCGCCACATGAAATCACCGTGCGCGCGCTGGCGGGCGGACACGTCGCCGGGCAGCACGCACGGCTGGTAGTCGATGCCGTGCGCGGCACAGTCCGCCTGATCGCCGAGCGTGTAGGTGGTGTAGGCGTTGTCGGCGTCCTGGGCGCTGCCGATGGCGCCGATCATCCAGGGCGAGATCATGTCGAAGGCGTGGTACACGTCCGTGTATCCGGCGCGGCTGCCCGCACCGCCGGTGCGCCACTCACGGGGTACTCCGCCGATGATGTAACAGCCCTGGTCCGTGAACCAGTTGATGACATCCAGGCACGCTTCGGCGGAGAACGGATGGTTGGCGTCGTTGAAGCCGAACCCCCAGACGCACACCACCGGCCGGCCGTTCTGGGTGGCGTACTGGGGCGAGGACGTGTGCGCCTTCATCTTGTTCGTCCAGTCGGCCTTGATCTCCGACCGCATACCGGTCCAGCCGGTCACGTCGTACATCACGTAGAACTTCACGCCCTGCGACTCCGCCGCGGACCGCACCTTCGCGGCCATCGCGTCGCGGGTAGGGCCCTCGCCGCCGGTCGGGTTGAAGCGCTGCAGCGCAGCGGTGTCGATGCCGTACTGCCGCATCCACCGGAAGTGGGTGTCGACGGTCTGCTGGTCGTAGGAGGAGAAGAGCGTCGCCGGCCGGCCGTTGCCGAGGTTGTCGTACGCCGTGCGGTAGTCGTGCGTGTACTCCCGCATGTCGGGCCAGCACTTGATGCCGGTGTTCGAGGGGGACGGCGACCGGCTCCGGTCCTGCGCCCAGTGCCACCAGCTGTTGATCGGGGCGCCGTCGCCGCCGCAGGCGAACCAGCCCTGGTAGCCGACGGTGACCTTGCCCACCACGTCGCCCGGCGGACTGCCGGCCGCCGCCGCGGGCCCGGCGAGGGCGGTCTGTACGCCCCCGACCGTGCCCACCGAACCGGCCGCGAGGGCGGCTTGCAGAAACGTGCGGCGCGTTAAACCCATCTGAATGCTCCTCCGGCTAGGCCAACTCCCGCAGTGACGCGCCCGCATGGGCAGGCAGCAGGCGGGGACTCGATGCCGGGGATCGTAACGACGCGAGAATGTGCGCGCAAGACTCCGCGTCGTACATGAAATTAGCTGTGCGCGTATTGCAAAACGATGCTGTGAGGGGGGCGGGCTCAAGGACAGGGCGATCGGATCGCTGGGGGCCGGCCAAGTGTTCCTCCGGGGGACGACCCCTGATACGGCAGAACGCCGCGACACGGAGCACACCGACTCGCCGGCTCGACCCGACGAACCACCGGCGGGCAGACTGGGCCCGTGACACCACTGAGCAAGGGCGCCAACATGCCGGTGGCGGCATCCGCCGTCAGAGCCGTACTGGGCTGGTCGGCCGGGCCGGGCGTGCCCGAGGTGGACGCCTCCGCGCTCGTGCTGGCCGCCGGCGGACGCGTCCGCTCGGACGGCGACTGCGTCTTCTACAACCAGCCGCGCCACGCCTCGGGGTCCGTGCGTCACCTCGGCAAGCAGCCGGGCGCGGACGCGCTCGACGTCGATCTCGGGGCGCTGGGACGGGACGTGGAGCGGGTCGCCCTGTGCGCTTCGGCGGACGGCGGTACGTTCGGGCAGGTGCCCGGGCTCCATCTGCGGCTGCTCGATGCCGCGTCCGGCGCCGAGCTGGCCCGTTTCGACATGGCGGCGGGCCCGGAGACCGCCTATGTGTGCGGTGAGCTCTACCGGCGGGCCGGCGGATGGAAGTTCCGGGCCGTCGGCCAGGGGTACGCGAGCGGGCTCGCCGGTCTGGCGACGGACTTCGGCATCACCGTCGACCAGCCCGGTCCCGTGCCGGTGGCACCGGTCCCGCCGCCCCAACCGCCACTGAACCAGGCGCCGCCACCGTCCCCGGCCGCCGCGCAGCCCTCCGCCGGACCCGCGTCGCCGCGTCTCAGCAAGGGCGAGGAGCGGCTGCCGGTCGACATGCGCAAGCGGCTGTCCCTGCGCAAGCAGCAGGTCGCCGTCAGCCTGAGCAAGCACGGCCTGGCGCGGCTGACCGCCCGCGTCATCCTCGTCCTCGACGCCTCCGGTTCGATGAGCGGCCTCTACTCGCGCGGCACCGTGGCGGGGGTGACCGAGCGGATGGCGGCCGTGGCCGCGCAACTGGACGACGACGGCGAAATGCAGGCATGGACGTTCGCCTCGAACCCCGCCCGGCTGCCGGACCTGGCCATCGGCGACCTGCCCGAGTGGCTGCGGCTGCATGTGCGGGTCGGCCAGGTCGGCCTCTTCGGGCGCAAGAAGCCGCAGAGGGGCCTGCTCCCGGGCCAGGTCGACATGCGGGCGGTGGGCATCCAGAACGAGGAGCAGAAGGTGATCGCCGAGGTGCGCGCCTACGTGCGCGCCCACCCGGTGCCCGATCCGACGCTGGTCCTGTTCTTCTCCGACGGCGGTGTGTACCGCAACGACGAGATCGAGCGGGAGCTGCGGGAGGCGGTGGAGGAGCCGGTCTTCTGGCAGTTCATCGGGCTCGGCCGCTCGCAGTACGGGGTGCTGGAGCGGTTCGACACGATGCCCGGGCGCCGGGTCGACAACGTGGGCTTCTTCGCTGTGGACGACATCGAGAGGCTGTCCGACCCGGAGTTGTACGACCGCCTCCTGTCGGAGTTCCCCTCGTGGCTGCGGGCCGCCCGGCAGGCCGGAATCCTGCGCTGACCCGTCCGCGGCCGCAGCGGCGCCCGCTCAGCCGCTCGCGTCACTCGTCGAGTCGAGCCAGGCGCCGATCCCCGGCAGCGCCCGCGGCCCGCTGCTCTCCTCCACGGAGCCGACGAGATCCGCTATCGAGACGGCCCGCAGCGAGGCCCGCCAGGCGGCGTCGGCGGCGGCCATGGTGCGGGCGATGGGGCACGGCTCCGTGCACTTCCCGGGCGGCGTGCCGAAGGGGCCCCGCTGGCGGATCTCGGTGCACGCGAAGGCCGGATCGGCGCCGTCGACCGCCTGCACCACGTCCAGGACGGTGATCTCGGCGGCGTCCCCGGTCAGGACGTACCCGCCGGTCCTGCCCTGCACCGAGTGCACCAGGCCGGCGCGGGAGAGGGCCTGCATCTGCTTGGCCAGGTAGCTGGGCGAGACGTCGTGCAGCAGGGCCAGCCGGGCGGCGGGCACCGGCTCGCTGGCCGCCGTCAGCACGACACAGCAGTGCAGTGCCCATTCCACGCCGCCGGACAGTTTCATGTCGCCCTCCCGTTCGACCCGGACACATACTATCCGAGTAAAATCACGGACAACGGATATCCGAGTTCGCGGTGACGGGGGTGGCCGTACTCGGCTCACGGAAGGGCTCGACCATGAAGATCACGGTCATCGGCGGTACCGGACTGATCGGTTCCCAGCTCGTGTCCAAACTGCGCGAGGCCGGCCGCACGGTGGTTCCCGCGTCCCTGTCGACCGGCGTCGACCTGCTCACCGGGGCGGGGCTGGACGAAGTGCTCGAAGGCGCGGAGACGGTCGTCAACGTGACGAACTCGCCCACGTTCGACGCGGCGGCCCCCGACTTCTTCCGCGCGAGCATGGGGCACCTGCTGACGGCGGGGGAGCGGACCGGTGTGCAGCACCAGGTGATTCTCTCGATCGTCGGCGTCGACCGAGTGCCCCAGCTGGACTACTACCGGGCCAAGACCCTCCAGGAGGACCTTCTGCGCAACGGGCCCACCGCGTACTCGATCGTGCGCGCCACGCAGTTCTTCGAGTTCATGGACGCGGTCCTGTCGTGGACCTCCGACGAGCAGACCGTGCGCCTCCCCGCCACGCGTATCCAGCCGATCGCGACGGCCGACGTGGTCGCCGCCCTCGCCGGCGTAGCCACCGCTCCGCCGCTGAACGGCACGGTCGATGTCGCCGGCCCCGACGTCTTCCGCCTGGACGAGCTCGGGCGCCTCACGCTCGCCGCCCGCCAGGACCGGCGCACCGTGGTCACGGACGACGAGGCGGGCATGTTCGCCGCCGTCGACGGTGACGCCCTCATCGCGGGTCCCGTCGCGCGTCTCGCCGCCACCTCCTACGAAAAGTGGCTCACCGCCGGCCCCCGCTGAGACCGGAAGGGCGGCCGCGCGGCGCGGGCCCCGAGCCCCGGCACCGCGTGGCCGCCCTCCGTTCCGGGAGACGGTTCAGTCGTCCGTCACGGCGTGTTGTTGGCCAGGGCCAGCAGGCGGCCGGCGTCACCGCTGAACCGGTCGCGGTCCACGGCTCCCGAAACCCCGCTCACCGAACCGGAGTCGGTGTACTGCCAGAAGGTCCAGTACGGGAAGCCCTTCGGGATGGTCGGGCTCGCCGCGCTCGTCCAGTGCGCGGCGAACAGCGGGCTGCGTGCGGACATGCCGCTCCAGCCGCCCGTGCAGGAGTTCCACCAGCTCGCGCTGGTGTAGATGACGACGTCGCGCCCCGTCTTCGCCTTGTACGTGTTGTAGAAGTCCAGGATCCACGACTGCATCGCCGAGGCCGACTTGCCGTAGCAGCCGCCTTCGAGGTCGAGCATGCCGGGAAGCGTCAGGTTGTCCCGCGACCAGGCCCCGCCGTGGCCGGCGAAGTACGTGGCCTGCGCCGCGCCGCTGGACAGATTGGGACGGGCGAAGTGGTACGCGCCCCGGATCACCTTCGCGTTGTACGCGTTCAGGTAATTGGCGTTGAAGGTGGGGTCCTTGTAGGTGGTGGACTCGGTGGCCTTGATGTAGGCGAACTTGATGCCCGCCGACTTCACCGAGGACCAGTTGATCGACCCCTGGTAGTGCGAGACGTCGATGCCCGGGAGCTGGGCCGCCTGGACGGAGGCGGCGCTCCCGGCGCCCAGCTGGAGCCGGCGGGTGTCCGGTACGAACGTCTCGCCGTCCCCGAGGTAGCCGGCGCCCATGTATCCGTCGCCGAGGGGGATGGCGGCGCTCGTCGGCGCGGCCGGCTGGGCCGAGGCGGGGGTCGCCGAGACGGCGGGGACGAGCGCCATGCTGAGGCTGACGGCCCCGGCGGCCACCAGCTTGCGGAGTGCGGGTCTGCGGCTGCGGATGGGTGACAAGGGAGCCTCCTGGTGTGGGCCGCACGAGCAGGTCTACTCGCGTAGCGCGGGAGCGGTGCGGAACGGCGGGGTCTGTCCGGGGGCATGCATCAGTCGGTGCGGCGAAGCGGCCTTCGCATTGACGGGTGCACGTCACGAGTGACGCATGAACACTGCTGTGGCGTAAAGGGTTTCCGTCCGGCCTCTGAGGTCTGGACCAGTGGAGAACCCGCCGAGCTGCGGTGATGCCGCAGCCCGGCGAGAAATTTCACCTTCATGAAACCTCGGCGCGCGGCCGGCGGACCGGCCCGCGGACGCCCCGACCCGTGGTCGCGAGCAGCGCGACGGCGATGTAGACCAGCTGCTCGGGAATCCGGAACCACAGCGGGGTCGCCGGGTCACCGCCCAACGGGATGTCCTCCAGGGCGGCGTACACATTGGCGGGAAGCATCAGCACGAAGAGCACCGCCAGACAGATCCCGGCAGCCGGGCGCGTCGCCGTCCGGACCAGCCCGGCGGCACCGAGGAGTTCCAGCACGCCGGTCACGTACACCACGAGGTGGGGGAGCGGGACGAAGGGCGGGACCATGGCCGTCAGGTCGTCGTGGCTGGGCATCACGCTCCCGCCGTCCGGGACGAAGTGCGCCGACCCGCTCGCCACGAGCATGGCCGCCAGACCGTGGACGACAGCGGCCCGCCAAGTCGCGAACCAGTGGATGCCCAGGGCGCCCAGGAGCCGGAACACCAGCGTCGGGCCGGCGAGAAGCATGAGGGATTCGAACATGGATGTCCTCCGAGAGCGGGAAGCACGGGGCGCCGGGCACGACCGGCGAGTTCACGCCGCGCGGGTCCACCCGCGGGCGCCCGGCGCGGCACAGGCACGACCGCCATGCTTCCCCCGCCGGCCCGGCCCGGACCCCGACTCGCCCGGTCGGGACGGCTTTCGACACCGGCCTACACTGCCCGGATGGAATCGGTCACGCTGGACGCACTCGACCTGCGGCTCCTGCACGCCCTCCAACTCGACGGCCGGGCCCCCTTCAGCAGGATCGCCGACGTCCTCGGCGCCTCCGACCGCACCGTGGCACGGCGCTTCGGTAAACTCCGGGCCGCCGGAATCGCCCGGGTGGCCGGCGTGACCGACAGTCACCGCCTCGGCCACGCAGAATGGCTCGTACGCCTGCGCCTCCCGCCCGCCCGCAGCGCCGCACTCGCCCGCGCACTGGCCCACCGCCCCGATACCGCCTGGGTGGCCGTCCTGTCGAGCGGCACCGAGGTCGTCTGCGTCTTCCGTGTCCCGGACGAGGGCCCCGCGCCCCTCGCCTCCCTCGGCCGCCTGCCGGACATCACCCACATCGACGCACACCGGCTGCTGCGCCCCGTCATGGACCGCCGGTGGATCGGCCGCACCCTGGCGCTCACCGACGAACAGATCGCCGCACTGACACCGGACGCCACCGGGGACGCCCGGCCGGTGGAACTCACCGACCTCGACCGCCGGCTGCTGCCCGCGCTCGCCGCGGACGGCCGCGCCGCCTACCCGGACCTGGCCCGGCAGGTCGGCTGGTCGCAATCAGCCGTCCGCCGCCGGCTGCACGAACTGCGCCGCTCGGGCGTTCTCCAGCTCGACGTCGAAATCGACTCGGCGCTGTTCGGCTTCTCCGTGCAGTGCGTGCTCTGGCTGACCATCGCCCCGGCCCGCCTCGGCCGCGTCGCCCGGGCCCTGGCCGACGACGCCGAAGCAGCCTTCGTCGGCACCACGACCGGCCCCCACAACCTGGTGGCCATCGCCGTCTGCCGGGACACCGCGGCGCTCGACACGTACCTCACCGAACGCATCGGCCTGCTCGACGGCGTCGACCGCCTCGAATCCGCGCTGATCACGTCCTACGTCAAACGCGCCGCAGCGGAGCTCTGAGCCCCGGCGCGCCCGTCAGCGTTCCGGGGAGGCTTGCGTCAGCTCGGGTTCCAGGCCCTCGGCCATGTCGCTGGGACGGCGCCCGGAGTCGGCGCGCCATGCCTCGAACGCCCAGGCGGTGGACGCCACCACGGCGAGCCCGAGCAGCCAGCCGCCGACCACATCGCTGAACCAGTGCACGCCGAGCGCGACCCGGGTGAAGCCCACGCCCAGCACCGAGAGCGCCGCCACCCCCCAGCACAGCGCCCGGGCGCGGCGGGGCACCAGCGGGAGCAGGACGAGCAGCAGCACGGCGAACGACGTCGTGGCGGTCATCGCGTGCCCCGAAGGGAACGAGAAGCCGGGCGCCAGCGCCACCGGGTCCGCCAGCGACGGCCTGGCCCGCTCGACCACCGTCTTGACCAGCAACCCGGTCAGGCCGCCGGCCACCGCCGTCACCGCACACCAGGCCGCCAGCCGCCAGGCCCGCCGGTACAGCAGCCATCCCGTCAGCAGCGCGACCGCACAGCGCAGCGTCAGCGGGTCCCAGACCCAGTCCGACAGGAAACGCAGCGCGCTCGTCCAGGCCGGGTGGTCCAGCGCGGTGCGGTGCAGACGCCCCGCCGCGCCCGAGTCCACCGCGCGCAGCGGCCGCCAGTGCCCCTCGACGAGGACCAGCACCAGCGCGAAGGGCACCGCGGACAGCGCGGCCACGGCGGCGGCGCCCAGCAGGCGCACGCCGAACGCGCGGTCCGCCGCCCGGCGCCGCCGCTCACGCAGCAGCCGTGTGGTGGCTCGTACAACCATTCATGCTCCCGGGTCGTCGTGGACGGGACCGGGCCGGCGGGCGCGGGCAGCCTCCAGCTGCGCCGCGAAGGACAGCCCGAGGAAGAGGGCTATGGAGGTCAGATAGGCCCACAGCAGCAGCGACATGAACGCGCTCAACGGCCCGTAGACCGTGTCGAAGGAGCCGCTGAGCGAGAGATAGAGGCTGAGCAGCCAGGTCAGCGCCGTCCACAGCACCAGGTAGAGGGCCGCCCCGAACGCCAGCCACGTGTAGCCGGGCTGGTTGCGGCGCGGGGAGCGGCGGAAGATCGCGCTCGCCGAGAGGAGCGCGAGCAGCAGCCCGCACGGCCAGCGCAGGAGGTCCCAGGTCGTCCTGGCCGTGTCGCCGAGACCGTAGACCGTCGCGGCCGCCGTGACGAGGTCGCGGCCGACCACCATCAGGATGAACCCGAGCCCCAGCGGGATGCCCGCGGTCAGGGACATCACCAGGCCGCGGAAGTACTTCCGGTGGAACGGGCGGTCGCGCTCGACCCCGTAGATGCGGTTCGCCCCGCGCTCGATCTGGCACATCGCCGTCGTGACGTTGACCAGCGAGAACAGCAGGCCGAACCAGAGGGTGAGCTGCGATCCCTCACCGGCGCGCCGACGGCTGCGGTCGAGCGCGTCCTCCACCACTTCCGCACTCGGGCCGGCGGCGATGCGGCGGATCGTCAGCTCCGCGAGCCGCCCCACGTTCTCGGTGTGCAGGGAGGCCGAGAGGCCGACGAACGCGATGACCAGCGGGATGACGGCGAGGACCGTCTGCAGGGCGAGGGCACGCGAGTGGCTGAAGCCGTCGGCGTACCGGAAGCGCACGAACGAGTCGCGCAGCAGCGGCCAGCGTCCGTAGCGGCGCAGCGCGGCCAGCGCCTCGTCGGCGGTGAGCTCGTCGCCCGCCATGTCACGGGTCTGCGGGACCCGGGTCGCGGTCCCCATTCACTCGCCCCCCGCCGGCAGAAGCACGCTCAGGGCCCCGGGCCGCACCTCCGCGACGATCCGGCGGCCTGTGCCCACCGGGTCGCCGTCGATCTCCCGCGACTGCCGTGAGGCGAAGCGGAGTTCGGCACGGCGGAAGGTGAAGTACTCCACGGGCGTCCCGGCGCCCTCACCCCGCGAGGAGGCGGGCCGGGCCGGATTCCCGCGTCCGCGCAGCACCGCCCCGACCGCACGCAGCCAGCCGCCCGGCCCGTGCGGGTCGAACACTGCCAGGTCGAGCAGCCCGTCGTCGGGTCGCGCGGACGGCACGAGCGTGGCACCGCCCTGCACGTCGCCGATGTTCGCGAGGAGCACCATACGGGCCGTGCGGCGCAGCACCGGCCCGTCGTCCAGCCGGATCGACACCGACATGCGCGGCGCCCGCAGGCTGCTGACCCCGGCCACCACGTACGCGGGCCAGCCGATCGCGGCCTTCGCCGTACTGCCGGTGTTCTCCAGCATCGCGGCGTCCAGGCCGGCACCGGACATCGCGGTGAAGTGGGTGGCCGGGAGCGAGTCGCCCTCGATCCGGCCGAGGTCGATCCGGCGCTCGGAGCCCGACAGCGCGGCGGCCAGCGCCTCGGCAGGCTTTACCGGCAGCCCCAGGTTGCGGGCCAGCAGATTGCCGGTGCCACAGGGCACCACGGCCAGCGCAGTGCCCGTACCGGCCAGCCGGTCGGCGGCGGCCCGGACCGTTCCGTCGCCGCCGCACACCACCACCAGCGACGCACCCTCGCGCACCGCCGCCGCCGCCTGACCGCCGCCCGGATCGTCGGCGGTCGTGGCGATGAACCGCGGTGCGTGACGGCCGTGTTGCTCCAGGACGAGCCGTAGCGTCTCGCGCTGCTCGTCGTCGGTCACGGTCGGGTTGACGATGACGACCGTGCGGCCCGCGACCCGCTCCGCACGCTCGGCCGCCGCCTCCAGCGCCACCTCCATGGCGTTCTTCGGCACCGGCGCCGGGCTCGTACCCTCGGCCAGCAGCGCCCGGCCCACCACCAGCAGCGACAGCGCCCCGTTCAGCAGGCCGCCGAGTACGTCGGTGGGGTGGTGCATCCCCCGGTAGAGCCGGGCCACCGCCACGAGCAGCGGCAGGAGCAGCAGCAGGGCGGCGACCACCTTGCGCAGGCGGCTGCGCCTGCCGGGAAGCAGCGCCAGTACGGCGAGACCCGCATAGAGGGCCGTCGCGGCGCCCGTGTGACCGGATGTGTAACTCGCCGTCGGCGGAGAGGCGTCGAGGCGGTCCACGTCCGGCCGCCCCCGGTCCACGGACACGGTGATGATGAGGAACACCAGGGACTGGAGGGAGACGGCGACGGCAAGGAAGAACGCCTGCCGCCACCTCGGCAGCCGGGGGAGCACGACCAGGCCCAGGCAGGCCAGCACGGTGATGATGATCACCGTGGCGGTGTTGCCGGCCTCGGACGCGACGAACGACGCATCGGTCAGCGGGCCCGTCCGTACCCGCTCCAGCCCCTCATTGACCCGGTCCTCGGCACTCACGGGCCATATCCCGCGAGCGGGCCCGGTGACCAGGAGGCCGAAGCCCACCATCAGCGCAGTCTGGCCGACGGCCAGCGCACCGAGGCGCACAGCGGCCGTGCCGAAGCCGGTCGTCAGAGCGGGCGAGCGGCCGGGCTCGGGGACGGCATGGAGCTCCGCCGTCGATCGGACGGGTCTTTCCGGCTGGATGGCAGGCATGACGCTCCCCGTGTATCGGCGCCGCGGCATGGCGGCGCGGGAGGGTTCGGTCCTCCCGGTGAACCGCCGTCTGCCCCGTAATCCGCCCGTCAGGCATGCCCGCGCAACCACCGGCTCACGGTCGGGAGCGTCCCTTTGACAGGTACCGCCGGGGTGTGCCTCCGGGAGGCGCGGGTACGCGGAACGAGGTCCGGAGGAACGTACCCCCGCGAACAGGAGGATGGTCATGGCGGTGCCGAAAACGGGCCTGGTGGTGCTGGACTGCGCCGAACCGCAGGAACTCGCCGACTTCTACGCCGCGTTGCTCGGTGCGGAGGTCCGCGTCGGACACGAACCCGACATCGTGGAAGTGGTGGGCGCTGCCGGGGTGCACCTCGCCATCCGCAGAGACCACGGGTACGCCCCGCCGAGCTGGCCGAGGCCCGACGACTCCCAACAGGCCCATCTGCGCATCCTGGTGGCCCGCGAGGACATCGACGAGGCGGAGCGCGAGGCGGTCGGTCTCGGTGCGCGTCCCCTGGACACGAAGAACAACGGCGGCCTCCGGGACGCCCGCCTCTACTCCGACCCCGCCGGCCACCCCTTCACGCTCGCCACACCGGCGTAACGGCCCCCGGCGCCACCCGCCTCCCCTCCGCGGACCACTCCCTCCACACCCCTACCTAGGAGTTCGCATGTCTTCCTCGATCGTCGAGACCGTCGACATCAAGGCCCCGGTCGCCGTCAGCTGGGCCCTGTGGAGCGATGTCGCGCGCTGGCCCACCTTCCTGAGCCACGTCCGGCGGGTCGATCCCCTGGACGCGCGCCGGTTCGCGTGGCAACTCTCCCTGCCGGGCGCCGACAAGAGCTTCGTCGCCGAACTCACCGAGGTGATCCCGGAGGACCGGATCGCCTGGAAGACCACGGAGGGCGTCCATCACGCCGGGGTCGTCACCTTCCACCGGCTGGACGACGAGTCGAGCCGGGTGGCGCTCCAGATCGAGTACGACCCCCAGGGCTTCGTGGAGTACCTGGGCGCCCTCACCCACCTGGACTCGGTCCTGGCCAACTACGACCTCGGCGAGTTCCAGAAGCTGGCCGAGCGGACCGCGCGGGGCGATTTCTGAGGGGCGGCTCCGAGAGCGGCGGCCGGCTTCACACGCCGGTCGAAACCGCCTTGTCCGCTTGATCACCACAGGTTATGGTCCCCGGGCATGTATCGGGAGATCAACGCAGGTGGGGGACATGGCCGCAGATGTGAGCGCGTCCAGCAGGGCGCCGGGCGCGTGGAGTCAGGCAGCCCTGGCCCTCGTGCTGGTGGGGCTGCTCGGGGGCGGGTTCGCGCTGATGGCGAGGTCATCCGCCGCCGAGAGCACGCCCTCGCCCGCCACCTGCTCCGCCGATGATCCGTCGAAGGCGCCGGGGAAGGCGGACAGGGGCGCGAAGAGTCCGCGGCGCGTCTCCGGTGCGGGACTGTGCGAGGCGCTCAACCGCCCCGATCTCGCCGGCCTGCTCGGCACACCCGGCGAGATCCCCAACAGCGCGAGCGGCAGTGACAGCTCCATCGGGCTCTTCGGCGGCAAGGACATCCCCCACCCCACCGCCGAGGTCCGGTTCGACACGTACACCGTGAACCTGTCGGCCACCTACGACGGCCACCCGGTGGCCGGATCCGGCACCTACCTGCGGGACGCGCAGGAACGGACCGTTCTCGGCCGCCCGGCGTTCCTCTACTCCGACCAGACCATCAGCATCAGCTTCCGCTTCGACGGCCACGACTCCAAGACCGGCCCGGGCGTCCCGGCCCGCGCCCTCACCGTGGCCCTGGACGCCGACGACAGCGGCGGCTCCTTCGATGTGGTGGTGTGGCGCGAGGACGGCAGGATGCCGGACGACGCGGCGCTGACGCGCGTCGCGGAGAAGGTGCTGCCCACCGTCGACGAGTGGGCCGCCGCCGCGAAGTGACCGGCCGCCGTCCGGCCCCCCGGTGTCGTCGCCCGTCCCGTACCGGCGGAGGATACGGTGCGGGAATCGGCACGTAGAAGGGCATGGGCATGGCCAAGACGGTGACTGCGGGACTGGTGGACCTCCGGGAGGACCTCGCCGACCTCTACCGGGACCTGCACCGGCATCCGGAGCTGTCGCGCCAGGAGACCCGCACCGCGGCGCTGCTGGCCCGGCGGCTGAGGGACGCGCGGTTCGACGAGGTCGCCGAGCAGGTCGGCGGCACCGGCGTGGTGGGCGTCCTGCGCAACGGGGACGGCCCGGTGGTCATGCTCCGCGCGGACTTCGACGCGCTCCCGGTCGAGGAGAAGACGGGCCTCCCGTACGCCAGCACGGCCCGCGCCACGGACGGCGAGGGCCACGACGTGCCCGTGATGCACGCCTGCGGGCACGACATGCACGCCGTCTGCCTGACCGGCGCCGCCACCCTGCTCGCCCGGTCCCGCGACCGGTGGAAGGGCACCCTGCTGGTGGTCTTCCAGCCCGCCGAGGAACTGGTCGCCGGCGCCCGCGACATGGTCGAGGACGGGCTCTTCGAGCGCTTCCCGAAGCCCGGCATCGTGCTCGGCCAGCACGTCGGGCCCCTGCCGGCGGGGTTCATCGGCTACGGTTCCGGGCCGCTGATGGCGGCCGCCGACTCCCTGAACGTCACCCTCCACGGCAAGGGCGGCCACGGCTCCCGGCCGGAGGCGACGGTCGACCCCGTACTGATGGCGGCGAACGTGGTCACCAGGCTCCAGGGCATCGTCGCCCGCGAGGTCCCGCCGGCCGAGTCCGCCGTGGTGACCGTGGGGCGCCTGCAGGCCGGCACGAAGGACAACATCATCCCCGACACCGCCGAGCTGGGCATCAACATCCGCGCCTTCACCCCGGCCGTACGTGACCTGGTGCGCGGCGCGATCGAACGCGTCGTCGCCGGCGAGGCGCAGGCCGCCGGCGCGGTGCGGCCGCCGGAACTCGCCTGGTTCGGCTCCGCGCCGGCCCTCGTCAGCGACCCGGAGGCCACCGGCAGGACGGTGGCGGCGTTCTCCGCGCACTTCGGCGCACAGCGGATGCTGCCGATGCCCCAGGTGAACGCGAGCGAGGACGTCGGCGTGTTCGGGGCCGCCCTCGGCGTGCCCACCGTGTTCTGGTTCTGGGGCGGACTGGAGGCGGAGCAGACGATGGCCGCGCTCGCGCAAGGACGCCTGGACGAGCTGCCGGGCAACCACTCCCCGCAGTTCGCCCCGGTCATCGAGCCCACGCTGAGCACGGGCGTGGAGGCCCTGGTGGTCGCCGCGCTGACCTGGCTGGACGACGCCTGACGGCAGGCGCCCTCGCGGTCAGTCCACCGGGTGGCCCGCCGGGATGTCGAGCCCGTCGGACAGGGTCAGGAGCCGGAAGCCCTGGTCCGCAGGGTGCCGCACCTCCTCCGGGGCGAGCAGGAAACCCACGTGGTCCCCTCCGTCGACCCGGTCCTCGACGCGGCCGACGAACCACGCGGGCGCCTCGTCCAGCACCGGCACCCCGCCCGGCCCGGGGTGCCAGGGGACCTGGGCGAACTTGTCGGTACGGTCACCGGTCTCACCGCCGAAGAGGCGGGCCAGTCCGTCCTGGTCCCGGCGCAGCAGATGGACGGCGAGCCGGTCGGCACGGGCGGCGACCCGGTAGGTCCGGTTCACCTTCGACAGCCACACGATGAACCGGACCGGCCGCATCGAACACTGCGAACCGAAGCCGACCAGACACCCGCCCCGCTCACCGCCCGCCTCGGCGGTCACGACGTACATCGGATAGTCGAGCGCTTCGGTGAAAGGGTCCAGGTCGGTCACGACGGGTGGCTCCTGTCCGGGATCTGAGGCACGGGCTGCCACCGTATCGATGTGCGGCCCGAAGAACGCGGCATTGATCACGAAGATCAGCTGCCGGCGGACAACAACGCGCTCACCCGGGCAGGAGGGGCTCCTGCCCGGGTGAGCGCGTGGTGTGAGCGGGGCCTCAGGCCATTTCCGGCTGCGGCTCCAACTTCGGGGCGGGCACGGCCTTCGGCTCCCACCGCCTGATGGTCCGCACGTACCCGTAGATCACCGACCCCATGGCAAGGAGGAGAAGCGGCCCGAACACCCACGGATGATGGGCCATCTCCAGCGAGAGACAGCGATAGGACACCAGCAGCAGCGCGAACACCGCGGTGCCGTAGGCGACCAGCTGAATGGCGGGCCGGTCCCAGCCGCGTTCCAGCGCGCGCATACCCGTCTCGATCGTGAGCGTGAACACCACACCGGCGACCAGGTCCGCGCCGTAGTGGTAGCCGAAACCGAGGGTCGCGGCGAGCGTGGCCACCAGCCAGAAGGCGCCCGCGTACTGCAGGAACTTCGGGCCCTTGCGGGAATGGATGAAGATCGCGGTGGCCCAGGCGGTGTGCAGACTGGGCATGCAATTGCGCGGGGTGATCTCGTCGAACGGCATGTGGTGCGGGGCCCCGATCGGCACCGGTGTGTCCGGCCACAGGTTGGCCACCGCCCAGTGCCCGCCGTCCGTCCCGAACGCGAAGACCGGCCCGACCACCGGGAAGATCATGTAGATGGCGGGGCCGAGAAGGCCGATCACCAGGAAGGTGCGCACCAGGTGGTGGCCGGGGAAGCGGCGGTCGGTCGCCACGTTGCGCAGCTGGTACAGCGCGACGAGGACCGCGGCCACCGCCAGCTGTGTATAGACGTAGTCGAGGAAGCGGGCGCCGACCGGGCCGGTCGCATCGATGAGCCGCCCCACCACCCAGGACGGGTTGCCGAGCGCGTGGTCGGCGTTGGCCATGTACTGGTCGAGCACATCGGGGCGGGTCTTCGACGTGATGAGCAGCCATGTGTCACCGGTCTTCCGGCCGGCCACGAGGAGCAGGCCGAGTCCGACGCCCTTCAGGAGCAGCATGCGTTCCCGGCCCGTGCGGCGGGTGACGGCGATGACCGCGACGCCCACGATCACCCACAACGCACCGTTGCCGAAGAAGTGGCCTTCCGTGACGGGGGCGTCGGCCACCCACCGCACCAGCGCGATGACGATGTCGACGCCGGCCGCGACACCGACCGCGATGAACCGCTGCCGCCAGGTGAGGACCACCATCATCAAACCCATGCTGGCGTACAGCAGAAAGCCCGATTTGGGGGCGAATATCACTTCTTGGGCCTGAGTGGTGACCGGCCCCGGCAAGCCGTAGTGGCGTGCGGCGATCTCCAGCGCGACGAGGAACGCGAGGGTCACCACCGCCGCCGCCGTCCACAGTATCGCTCGCGGTTGGCGCCACGCGGCGAAGGGTATTCGGCGGTTTATTCGCGAAAACACCTGCGATGCTATAGGTATCAATTCTCTGGCCGATGTCTTAGGTTTTGGTCAAATGGGTCGCTTTTCATGCCGGATGGCATGGTTGTGCGGGCGATGAGGGCGGTCGCCGGGGTGCGATCATGCTAGCCGAGGGGGTACGGGCCGGATTCGCTGGTCATCGCCGGTGGGAAGGACGCGAAATCCTGTTCCCGGGTTCAGTAGCACGTCGCTGACAAGAGACACCGGCCACCCCCTGGCGTGGACCCTACGTCAGGGGATGGCGGCTTCCGAAGGTGTACGTCCCGAATGAGACGTAGCCCGCCATGGGAGGCGGGCTACGGTGCTCCCTTCCGGAGCGGGGTCCTGCGCGGACCAACCGGTCAGGACAGGGTGCAGCTCACGGTCGGAGCGCCGCCGGCGCCGGGCGTCCCCTGGAAACCGAAGCTGGTGTGGGCGCCGGCCGCGAGGCTGCCGTTGTAGTCGGTGTTCGTGACGCTGACGGCGCCCCCGCTCTGGGTGTAGGAGGCGTTCCACATGTTCGTGACCTTCTGGCTTCCGGCCCAGGTCCAGGTCACCTTCCACGACGTGGCGGCCGAGGTGCCCGTGTTGGTCACGGTCACGTCCACCCCGAAGCCGCTGCCCCAGTCGCCGTTCACCGTGTAGGCGGCCGTGCATCCGCTGTTGCCGGCGGAGCCGGTGGTGAGGGCGGTGACGGAGGCGGAGGGCGGCGAGGTGTTGCCCGCCGCGTCGCGGGCCCGGACGGCGTAGGTGTACGACGTTCCGGCGGCCACACCGGTGTCGGTGTACGTGGTGCCGGTGGCCGTACCGACCTTGGTGGAGCCGCGGTAGACGTCGTAGCCGGTGACCCCGGTGTCGTCGGACGCGGCCGTCCAGGAGAGGGAGACGGACGTGCCGGTGGTCGCGGTGACGGTGAGGCCGGACGGGGCGGTGGGTGCCTGCGTGTCACCGCCGCTGCTGCCGCCGCCGTTGGTGAAGTCGGGCGCCTTGATGCTCGCCAGGTAGCCGTCCTTCACCGTGTCGACCGAGGTCCAGTCGTCCTTGAGGATGCCGCCTGTATCGCCGGAGTTGGGGTTCCAGGACCAGAAGGTCCACGAGAAGCTGTCGCCGCCGTACTGAGCGGTCGGGCGGAGGTAGTCGGCCAGCGCCTTCAGCCACTTCTGGTCGGTGGCGGACTGGAGCGTCGTGCCGAACTCGCCCACCCACACCGGGGCGATGTCCTGCTTGAAGATGTAGCCCCAGTACTTGTCCCAGACGCCGGGCATGTTGCCGGGGAAGGAGGCGTCTTCGAACCACGGCTGCTGGGCGACGCTCGTCGCGTAGTCGTGCGCCGAGTAGACCACCCGGTGCGCCACGCTGAGCTCGACCGGATACTGGCCGACGCCCATCAGGTTGCCGCCCCACCAGCCCGACACCCCGTCGACCGTCTGGACACCTTCCACGAAGATCAGCAGGTCCGGGTTGGCCGACAGGACGGCGTCGCCGCCGCGCTCGGCCGCCAGCCGCCAGTCCTTCGTGGTGTCGCCGCAGCCCCAGCAGGCGGGGTCGTGGGGCTCGTTGTGCAGGTCGATGCCGACCACCGCGTCATCGCCCGCGTACCGGCCGGCCAGCGACTTGAGGTTGGCCAGCCAGGTGGACTCGGGCACGGCCGAGGTGTACCAGAGCGCCGACTGGCCGGCGGAGTCCGGGCGGTGCCGGTCGAGGATGACCTTCATGCCGACGCTGCCCGCGTGGTCCACGATCCGGTCCATCACCTGGAGCGAGTCGAGGCCCTGGAGGTCGCTGTTCATCCCGCCGGAATAGTTGATGCTAGCGGGCTGCGTCCCCGCGAAGATGTCGTCGCTGTAGGGCAGCCGGATGGTGTTGTAACCCAGCGACCGCATCTGGTCGATCATGCTCTTGTAGTCGCGGGACCACAGGCCGTGGGGCACGTAGTTGGCGGTCTCGAAGCCGAACCAGTTGATGCCGGCGACGCGGACCGGCTGGTTGTCCGAGTCCAGGATTTGCCGGCCGCTGGTGTGCCAGTAGCCGGACCCGGACGCGGCCTCGGCGGCCGAGGCCACCTGGGCGCCCGCCAGGGGGAGGAGCAGGGCCGCCGCGGTCACGGCGGCGGTTCTGGCGGCTCTGCGGAGGGTGCGGAGAGGGTGAAGCACGGTGCTGGTTCCTCTCTCGGAGGCGCGGTTCACGGCGATCATGGGAGCGCTCCCACTGTGCTGTGCGCCGTACCGCCTGTGACGTGGGGGACGGGGGTGTCGTGGACGCTCGCCACCCCGGCCCTCCCTGGCGATGTCCCGTTGCCCGGAGGTCCGGGCCGATGGCCGGCGACCCGGCGCCATAAAAGCGATAGAGCCATGGGCATGTCAATGGGGTGCGCGGCGTTCATGAGTTGAAGTCGGGGAGTCCTTGACTGCCGAAGTGCTCGGGGTGCGATGCGGAAAAGGGTGGACGTGCCGCCTGTGCGATGCAAATATATGCCGCATGACGCATGATCATGCATTGATGCCGGCGGCCGACCCCGTGACCTGGCCCGCGGGATTCGTCGCGTACACCGGACACGGCGGGCTGCGCGAACACGGCGACGACATCTCGATCGTCGCATCGGACCGGCCGGCGACCAGCGCCGCGATGTTCACGCGGAGCCTCTTCGCCGGTCCGGCCGTGGTCCTCAGCCGCAGGCACGCCGCCGGGCGGAACCTGCGTGCCGTGACGACGCTGGCGCAGAACGCCAACGTGGCCACCGGGCGCCGCGGCGAACAGAACGCCGCCGAGGTCGTCCGCCGTGTCGCCGCGATTATTGGCGTGCCCGAGAGCGAGGTGCTCATCGGCTCCACCGGTGTCATCGGCAGGCCCCTGCCGATGGACACCATCCTTCCGCGCTTCGACCGGACGGCCGAGCGCGGCGTCGCGGCGTTCACCGCCGGGCCGCTGGACGTCGCCCGCGCGATGATGACCACCGACACCCGCCCGAAGGTCGCGGTCCGCACCGCCGGGCGGGCCCGGATCGTGGGCGTCGCCAAGGGGGTCGGCATGCTGGAGCCCGACATGGCGACGATGCTCGCCTACGTGTTCACCGACGCCGAGCTGTCACCGGCCGACCTGGACACCGCGCTGCGCGGGGCGGTGAACCGTACGTTCAACTGCCTCAGCGTCGACACCGACACCTCCACCTCCGACACCGTCTCGGTCATCGCCAACGGGGCGGCCGGAGCGGTCGACCCGGCGCGGTTCGCCGAGGTGCTGGCCGACCTGTGCCTGGACCTCACGCTGCAACTGGCCGGCGACGGCGAAGGGGCCACCAAGCTCCTGCGCGTCACCGTCGCCAGTGCCCGCGACCATGCGCAGGCCAAACGCATCGCCAAGAGCGTGGTGAACTCCCCGCTGGTCAAGACCGCTGTCCATGGCGCGGACCCCAACTGGGGGCGGGTGCTGATGGCCATCGGCAAGAACACCGACGACACCGACATCGTGCCGGGCGACGTCACCGTGCGGTTCGGTGACATCGAGGTGTACCCCGAGGAGCCCGAGGCGGACACCCTCGGGAGACTCGTGGACATCATGCGCCGGGACGAGGTGGACATCGTCGTCACGCTCGGTCTCGGCGCCGCCGAAGCCACCGTCTACGGCTGCGACTTGTCCGCCGGCTACATCCGCGTCAACGCGGACTACACGACCTGACCCGCGGTCCCGTCGCCCCTGCCGGGAACGGGTGGCGGCGACGGGCGCGGTGTCACAGCCGTACGAAGCTCCCGACGAGCACGCCGAGCGAGAGCAGCAGCATGCCGAGGCAGTTCACCCAGAACGTACTGCTCAGCGCCCGCACCCGGATGTGGGCGGCGGTGGCCGCGAGGAAGTAGACGACGATCGCGGCCGTCGTCGTCATGGCCACACCGGGCACCCAGAAGCCGACGACGAGCCCCACGACCGAAGCGGCCTTGGCGGTGGTCAGCGCCCACCACCAGTCGCGCGGCAGCCGTACGCCTTCCAGGCAGTCCGCGATGAACCGCGGCGGGCGCAGCATCATCGCCGCGTCGCCCGCCTGGATGGCCAGCAGGACCACCACCGGCCATATGGGGGAGGGGAGTTCGGAGAGAGTCATCGGTCAGAGCCCTTCCTGCGCGGCGACGAAGGCGGCGGTGCGTCCGATCCTCGCCGCCGCCTGCCGGGGGTCGGTCGACCCTGCGGCGAGCAGCATCAGCTCGCCGAGATAGCCGGCGAACAGCACCTGCGCGCCCAGCCGGGCATGCGTCTCGTCCGCACCGGCGTTCACCATCGCGGCGGTGAGGTTGTCCTCGGTGAGGGTGCGCAGCGCGCCCAGGGCGGCGTTCTCGTCCTTGCCCCGGGCCAGCGTCCGGAAGTAGGCGCGCGCGAGGTCGTCGTTCTCGGCGAACAGGCCGAGGAACGGGTCGAAGTAGTGCGACAGGTACGCGACGGCCGACGGCGCGGGCGCCCCCGCCTCCGGCGGGGCGGGCGGAGGCGGGATGCGGTCGGCGATGGCCTGGTCGAACACCAGGCTCAGCAGGGACTCCTTGTCCCCGACCGCCATGACCGTGCCCACGGAAACCCCCGCCTCCGCAGCGATCTGACGCACCGTCGTGCTCTGGAAGCCGTGCTCCGCGAAGAGCTGGGCGGCGGCCTCCACGATGCGGGTGGCCGTCCGCACTTTCTGCGCCGCACGTGTTGACTGAACCTGTTCACCGAACATGTTCATAACGTACGTACGTGGCCGCGCCCCCGCAAGAGTGGCGGCGCGCCCGGTCCGCGCCGGCGCGGACCGGGCGCCTGCCCGCTACAGCTCGTCGCCGAAGGCGTCGGCGAGTTCACGCCACTCGGCGAGCGGCAGGCCGTCCCTCTCCCCGCCGACGGCGACTACCTGGAGCGCGACATGGTCGGCGCCCGCGTCGAAGTACTCCCGCGTCCGCGCCTTCACCCGCTCGGCGTCGCCCAGCGCGAAGAGGGCGTCCAGGAGCCGCACGCTGCCGCCGCCGTCGAAGTCGCTCTCCGAGAAGCCGAGGCGCAGCAGGTTGTCGGTGTAGTTGGGCAGCTGGAGGTACATCGCCAGCATCGCGCGCGCCGTGGCGCGGGCGCGGTCCGGATCGGTGTCGAGTACGACGGACAGCTCGGGCGCGAGCAGGGCGTCGGGTCCGAGGGCCTCGCGTGCCTCCGCCGTGTGCGCGGTGGTGACGAGGTAGGGGTGGGCGCCCAGTGCCCGGTCGGCCGCGAGCCGCAGCATCTTCGGGCCGAGCGCCGCCAGCACCCGGTGCCCGGGCTCCACGGGCGGCGCGGCGCCGTCCAGCGCGTCCAGGTAGGCCACCATGGCGCTGTACGGCTTCGCGTACCGGGGGACCACCGGGCCGTGGCTGACACCCAGGCCGAGGACGAAGCGCCCCCGGGCGTCGGCCTCGATCGCGGCGATCCGCGCCGCCACCTCCTCGGCGGTGTGGTCCCAGATGCTCAGGATGCCGGTGGCGACGTTGACCGTCCGGGTGGCGCCGACGATCGCGGCGGCGTCGTCGGGGGAGGGGCTGCCGCCGATCCACAGCGTCCCGTACCCCAGCGCTTCGAGCTCGGCGACCGCTTCAGCGATCGCCTCCTTGCCTGCGGCGTCCGCCTTCGACGAGTGCAGCGCGCCGCTCCAGATGCCGACCCGTCCGAATGCCTCATGTGTCTGAGAAGTCATGCCGTGATCAACAGCGGCCGCCTCCCGCTATTCCCCGCCCTGCCGCATGCGGGCCGGATTCACCCGACAGGCCGTCACACCCCCGTGTGCGCCCCTCATGTGGGCGAGTAGCCGCGTGTGCGGGGGCGCGGCCGGGGCAGCTGGCGGATATTGGATGTTCTGCGGCTCCGCAGTGTGCGCCCGCTCGGACGAGGAGGTAGCTGCCGTGACGACCCCCGCCGCATCGGAGGGACCTGGAGGCAGGGAAGAACGCCCGGACGGGGGAGGGGGTGGCAGGAGAGGGGGCCGCGATCCGCGTGACGAGGTGGCGGCGCCGGGTGATTCCGGGCTCGGCACCATCACGACGGCCGTCCCGGCCCGGCTGGACCGGCTGCCGTGGTCGCGCTGGCACTGGATGATCGTCATCGGCCTCGGCACGGTGTGGATTCTGGACGGCCTCGAAGTCACGACGGTCGGCAACATCGCGGGCCGGCTGTCGGAGGACGGCTCCGGCCTGGACATCACGTCCGCGCAGGTCACCGGACTCGCCGCCGCCCTGTATGTGGCGGGCGCCTGTTCGGGGGCGCTGTTCTTCGGGTGGCTCACCGACCGGTTCGGCCGCAAGAAGCTGTTCATGGTGACGCTCGCGGTCTACCTCGCCGCGACCGCCATGACCGGTCTGTCCTTCAGCGCGTGGTGGTTCTTCCTCTTCCGCTTCCTCACCGGCTTCGGTATCGGCGGTGAGTACGCGGCCATCAACTCGGCCATCGACGAGCTGATCCCCTCGAAGTACCGCGGCCGGGTGGACCTCATCATCAACGGCAGCTACTGGCTGGGCGCGGTCGGCGGTGCGCTGCTGTCGATCGTCATGCTGAACACGGACTACTTCCCCAAGGACCTCGGCTGGCGGCTCACCTTCGCCCTCGGCGTCATCCTCGGTTTCGTGATCCTGCTCGTGCGGCGGCATGTGCCGGAGAGCCCGCGGTGGCAGTTCATCCACGGGCACGGGGACGAGGCGGACAAGCTCGTCGCGTCCGTCGAGCGGGAGATCGAGGACGAGAAGCACGAGAAGCTGCCGCAGCCGGCCGGCGAGATCACGATCCACGAGCGCAAGAGCATCGGCTTCGGGCTCATCGCCAAGACCGTCTTCCGCAGCTACCCCAAGCGCGCCGTGCTCGGTCTCTCCCTCTTCGTCGGGCAGGCGTTCCTCTACAACGCGATCACCTTCGGCTTCGGCGCGATCCTGACGAAGTTCTACGACGTGCAGAGCGGCCACACCGGCTACTACTTCGCGGTGATCGCGGCCGGCAACTTCATCGGCCCGCTCGTGCTCGGCAAGCTGTTCGACACGATCGGGCGGCGCATCATGATCGCCGGTACCTACATCCTGCCGGGCATCCTGCTGTTCCTCACGGCCTGGCTCTTCGACCGGGGCTCGCTGACAGCCAACACCCTCACCGCGTGCTGGTGCGTCGTCCTGTTCTTCGCCTCGGCGGGCGCGAGCAGCGCGTATCTGACGGTCTCCGAGGTCTTCCCCATGGAGACCCGGGCCATGGCCATCGCCTTCTTCTACGCGGTCGGTACCGCGGTCGGCGGCATCAGCGGCCCGCTGATCTTCGCCGACCTCACCGAATCGGGCGTCCCCGGCGACACGGCCCTTGCCTTCTCCATCGGCGCGGCCCTGATGTGCGCGGCCGGCATCGTCGCGGCCTTCCTCGCGGTCGACGCCGAGCAGCGCTCCCTGGAGGACATCGCGAAGCCGCTCTCCCAGACGGCGTCCTGAGCGACGCCGGGACAGAGCCCGTCCCGGCGTCGCTCGGGACGCCGGGACGGGCTCCGTCCCGGCCGCTCAGCCGTCCGACGCCGGGCCGGCGAGCCCGTGCAGCAACAGGCGCGTCAGCGTGTCGATGATCTCGTCGCCGGAGATGCCGGGGCGCCCCGGCCCGCGGTCGTCACCGCGAACCCGAGCACCGAGACCATCGCCCCATGGCGGCGGCCACCACGGCGGGGCCACCCGGGAGCGGGTGACCCCGCTCGCGCAGCCACGCCAGGTGCTCGCGGAAGGCCCCCGTGTCCCCCGCCAGGCTCGCCCAGACGCGGCCCTCGCGCGGGGGAGCGGCGAAGCTGGTCTGCATCAGCGCCACGATCACGGGCAGGTGGTCGCGGATCACGCCCCAGGTGACGGCCAGACGGGCGCGCAGCTGCCCCGGGCCCGTCAGATCGTGACCGGTCCCGTCGTCGTGCGCACCGATCTCCGCTTCGAGCTGCGCGTTCAGATCCCCATCAGGGCCTGGAGCAGGGCGTCCTTGTCCGCGAAATGGGCGTAGAACGAGCCGGTGGCGCGCCCCGCCTCCCGCGTGATGTCGGTGATCTTCGTATCGAGATAGCCGCGCTCCGCGAACAGCCGGCGCGCCGCCTCCTTCAGCGCCGCCTCGGTCCCGGCGGCCAGGCCGGGGCGGCTCGTTCCTGAGCATCGCGTCCAACGGACTGCGGGTCCTGCGCGCCCGCGGCGTACTGGGAACAGGTGTGCCGGGCCGGAATCGATATGCCGTGCCGGAGCGACGGTGACGGTGTGGTCGGCCGGCCGGGGACGACCTGGGCTGCTCGAACCGATGGGCGTGCACGAGGAACACCGCCACCGGGGCTACGGCCGGGCGATCACCCTCGCCGCAGCGGCCGCACTCCGGGACATGGGCTCGTCCAGCGCACTCGTCTGCACCCCCAGCTCCCGCACCGGCGCCGTTGCCACCTACCGGTCGGCAGGCTTCCTGCGGCGCCCCGAGACCCATGACTGCTTCCGGCGCGCCTGAGGGGCCCGCCCCGCGAGGTGAGCACACGCACGGCCCTCCCCGCTGATCATGGAAGGCGCGGTTCGGGGCACACGGCGAACGACGACGTTCGTGACATGCCGAGGGAGACGCCGTGCCGATACGGAGACCGCGAAGCGCTACACGCCATCCCCGCACGACGGGCTCACTGCGCAGCCCCCTGCTCACCCTCGCCCTGGCCGGCGCCCTGATCTGCGCCGCGGCCCTGCTCTTCCTGCGCTTCGCCCACTGGGCCGGCGCGCACCCGGTCACCGCCGTACTGCTGGCCGTGGCCGCCGTCCCCGTGCTCTACATCCTGTTCCGCGCGATGCCGCGCACCCGTGAGCTGCGCAGGGCCGCCCGCGAAGGCATGGCACCGCCCCTTGAGGATGCCGCCGGGGCGCCCGGGAGCGACGGCGCCCCCGAACCGCCCGCCTCCACCGCGGACGGAGCGGCAGGCGTCGCGCCGCTCCCCGACGCGCGGGACGGACTCACCGCCGTACTCCCGCAGCCCGACGCCGAGTTGACCGCGTTCGACTTCGGCGCCCTCGACCCCGACGGCTTCGAGGCGGCCGTGGCCGCCCTGTGCGAACGCGACGGCTGCCACGAGGTCGAGGTCGTCGGCGGCGCCGGCGACCTCGGCGCCGACGTCCTCGCCACCGCACCGGACGGCCGGCGCGTCGTCGTGCAGTGCAAGCAGTACGGACCCGCGAACAAGGTGGGCTCCCAGGACCTCCAGCGCTTCGGCGGCACCTGCTGGACAATCCACGGCGCCCAGCTCGCCGCCGTGGTGACGACCAGTGAGTTCACCGCACCGGCCCTGGAGTACGCGGAATCCTGCGGCATCCGGTGCGTGGACGGAGCCTCGCTCACCGCCTGGGCCGAAGGCTCGGGCCCGGCTCCCTGGGGGCCGGCGATGATGGATACGGCTTGAGAAGCGCTCGCGGAGTCCGGGCAGCGGCCCACCGACCCCCTATCCTCACAGGATCACGGACATGTAGGGGAACGGGGCATGGAGCCTTCGGAGCCGGCCGCAGCGGCGTTGCGGGTGCTGACGGGGGACGATCCGGCCACGGCCGGGCAGAAGGCGTCCCTTCAGGAACTGGTGTGGGGCCGGCTGGGGCGAAGCAACCTCGGGGCGTCCGCCCTCACCCGGTTGCACGAGCGCCCCGATGAGGGCTCCGCGGCCATCGTGGCCTCCGTGCTCGCCGACGACACGCGTGCGGACCCGGAGCTGACGGCGCGTGTCGCCGACGCCCTCCGTCCGCAACCGGAACCACGGGTGCAGGCCGGCGCCCCGCAGGCGCCCCTGCGGGCGGGCGCCCCTTCCGCCCCGCTGCCTCCCCGGCCGACCGCGCCCCCGCCCCGGGCCCCCGGGACCGCCTCGGAAGTGCGCAAGGTCTGGCTGCTGGGGCTGCCCCAGATGATTTTGGCGGCCCTGGCACTGAGCATCGCCGGGAACCTAGGGGCGAAGTGGCCCCTCCTGCTGCTCATCGTGCTCGTGTCGGCCGGCCTGGCCGGGTACGGGCTGTGGCTCGGAAGCCGTCTTCTGCGCCGAGGCGTGCCCAGCCGCTCGCTCCGGGCCGCCATGGTGCTCGACGCGCTGGTCCTGATCAGGCTGATTCTCTGGGTGTTCATCGGCTGACGAGACGCGCCGCCTGGAGACGACCACCGGCACCGCCGTACCGCCCCGGCGCACCGCGTCCCGCCGGGCGAGGCCGGGGGACGGCCCGCCGCCCACCACCAGGCCG
Source organism: Streptomyces sp. A1277 (assembly GCF_004795015.1). Classification (GTDB taxonomy): domain Bacteria; phylum Actinomycetota; class Actinomycetes; order Streptomycetales; family Streptomycetaceae; genus Streptomyces. Next base: position 107,924 of record NZ_SSBI01000007.1, read on the forward strand.
TCCAGGACCGCGAGCCAGCTGTCCTCGGGCAGGGCGGTGCGCAGCCCCCGCGCATCGGCCGGATCGAGGGCCTTGAGCAGTGCCGGGTCCGGGTCCCTCGGGGCGAGGGCCGCTGCCGCGCGCGGGGCCCCCGTGCGCCACTCGGCGACCGTACGCTCGGCGCCGCGCGCCCGTACCCACAGCACGTGCTGGACCACGATCAGCGGTCCCAGCGCGGTGAGCAGCGGAAAGGCCCCGGTCAGCGCGCCCAGGGCGAACAGGAGGCTGACCGCGCCGGACACCGCCACCCCGATGCCGGCCGCGAGGAGACCCGCGACCCGCCCGAACGCCTTGAGGGCGACCAGCGGGAACAGCACCAGCAGCAGGAGATCGCCCAGACCCAGCGCCACCGGCGGATCGCCCCGGGTGACGGCCAGCAGCGGGGCGAACGGCAGCCCCATCACCTGGACGGCGAACCGGTCCATCACCGAGGTCAGCCCGGTCGCCACCAGGTCGTAGCAGGCCAGCGCCCCCGCGAACCAGGCCGCGTGCGCCGACCGCATGCCGCTCTGCGCCCACATGTTCGCGACGCCCACGACGGCCGTGGCGAGCAGCACGTCGGTGAACACCATCACGGCGAGCGACCGGTCCGCGAACGCGCACCCGGCGGTGGCCGCGACCGAGGCGAGCGCGACCGCCCACGCCCGGCCCCCGCCGGTCACCGGCGCCAGCGTGAACTGGAGCGCCGCACAGAGCACCAGTCCGAAGACGACCGCCACCGCCGCCCGGGGCAGCTCCAGGTAGAGCAGCGGTGCGGCCACGACCACGGCGAACACCACGGCCACATCCGCGCGTTCGTAGCGGCCCACCGGCGGTCGCGGCATCCGGACGCGGCCGAAGTAGGCGAGGCCCGCCAGCGTGATCGCGGCGACGCAGCAGTTCAGGCCCACCAGGGCCGCCGTGCTCATGCCGGGCTCACGATGCGGGCGGCGGCCGGGCGGGCCGACTCGAAGGTGTGCTCGCGCAGGTCGGCCCGGACCGGGCCGGTCGGCGGCATCGAGGACGGCTCGTCGTGCAGCACGATCGCGTCCAGCGCGAGCCCCGATGAGGTGGCCCGCTCCTCCAGCCTGCCCAGCAGACCGGCGGCGGGCAGCCGGCGCACCAGGACGTGCAGGCGCGGGCCGGAGGGTGCCTCGACGAGGGCGTAGCGCGCGGGCAGCGGGATGTCCGGCTCCGCCTCCAGCACGTTCAGCACCGAACGGGTGGGGACCGCGACGCTGAGCGGGCCCGACCAGCGGCCGAGTATCTGCGAGGTCGCGGGCAGATGGGCCATCTCGCAGCCGGCCTCGCCCCCGGGCAGGCGTACCAGGTCCCCGGTCGCGTACCGCAGCAGCAGGGTGCAGTCCCGGTAGGGGACGTACGGGGTCTGCACGATGACCCCCACACCGCCCGGCGGAGTCGGCGCGTGAGTCACCGGGTCGAGCACTTCCAGGTGCCCGAACTCGGTGGTGTGGTGCAGATGTCCCTCGGTGCACGGTGTGCCGCCCGACGGCACGGTCTCCGTCATCATGTACGAGGTGGAGGTGTCCGCGCCCAGGGCCGCCGCCGCCCGTTCCCTCAGCGGTTCGGAGAGCGGTTCGCCGCCCACGCCGATGTACCCGAGCCCGAAGTCCGAGGGCCGCCAGTCGCCGCGTTCCGCCTCTTCGACCAGGGCCGCGAGGTAGGAGGCCGACAGCGTCAGATGCGTGATCTGCGGGGCCTTTCCGCGCAGCCCGAGCGGGGCGGCCAGCCGGTCCAGCGCCACCGCCGGCTCCACGGTCCCGAGCTGGACGAACGAGGCCCCGATGCGGGTCACCGACTCCTCCACGTTGAGCAGCGGCAGGGTGGCCCGCGAGCAGCCCGCGTACGCCAGGGTGTGGTGGGGGCGCAGGCCCAGTCCGAGCACGGCGGACACGGTGCTCATGGCGACCGCGATCTCGACCTCGGCCCGGGAGTACCAGACGGTGGTGGGGTTGCCGCTCGTCCCCGTGGTGAGCGCCATCAGCGCCGGTGCGGAGACGGCCGAGACGAACGCCGCCGGCAGACCGCGCAACGCCGCCTTCGGCGTGACCGGCACCCGGTCCCATGTCTCCGGTGTGAGCGTGCCCGGATCGAGCCCCAGCCGGTCGAACGTCCGCCGGTAGTAGGCGGTGTGCCGGGCGGCCGCGCGTGCCGTGGCCCGCAGACTGCGTTCGGTGACCGTTCGCCGTACGGCAGGATCGACGGCCCCGGCCCGGCCGGGCAGCAGGGCCGAGTCCGCGCCCGGTTCGCCGAACTCCGCGATCGTGGCGACGAGATCCCGGGCGATGCGCTCAAGGTCGTACGGGCGGATCGGGCGATTGCGCAGGATCGCCGCACCGTAGCGCAGCTGGCTGAGCGCGGTACCGAACAAAGATGCCTCCTGACGCCTGGACCGGGGGACAACTCCCGGTCCAGGCCGGGGGTTCCTGTCAGACCATGCTGGCGAACATGGCCGCGGTGAGGGTGCTGAAGGCATACTTGATGTAGTGCTTGACCATGGCGGATCTCCCTTCTCGGGCCGCCCCGCAGGGACGGCTGGGCTCCTGTGGTGCACTCGCAGCCAAGGACGGCTGTTCGATGAACGAGAGAGTAGAGCAGGGCTGTTGATGTCTCAACGGTGCCTGCCGATCCGACCGTTGGTCCGGGCGTACCGGCCGTCCCCTCCGCGACCGCGCCGCTGGTCCGCGGGCTCGCGATCAGGGGCCGGTCTCCTCCCCGCCCTCATCCGTCTCCCGTTCCCCGACGCTGATCAGACCCGTCTCGTAGGCGACGATGACGGCCTGGACCCGGTCACGCAGCCCGAGCTTGGCGAGGATGCGGGCGGGAGTGAGCCTGTCGGACGGGGTCGGTTGCTCCCACGGTCTACGGAGGTCGGCCGCCAGCGGGCGGGCGAGTCGGAGTTGGGTGAAGACCGCGAGGATCAGCCAGGTCCAGCGATCGGCGGCTTCGGGGGTGCGGATCTCCGGGCTGGTCTCGCCGAGTGTCTGCTTGAACAGGCGGAAGGTGTGCTCGATGTCGAAGCGTCGCAGGCACGCCTGCCACAGACGGTCGACGTCGGCTGTGGTGGCGTCGGTGCCCGACCACCACAGCCGCACCGGCTTGGGTGTCGCGCCGCTGGGCAGAAGTTCGACCTGCAGACGGATCACGGTCCCCTCGATCACGGGCAGGGCGCCCAGCTCTGCGGTCCAGGCCGAGCGGTGCGTCAGTCTTGGATGGAGCCGGTCCCAGGACCGTGCGACGGCGGTGCCGTAGAGACGGGTCTCGGTCACGGTCTGCGCGTCGGGAACGTTCCAGGTGGCCGGGTCACCGAACACGAACTCCCCACCGTGGCTGGGCGGGCGGCCCCGGACGCCGGGCTCGCGGGGTGGGACCGCACGTCGCAGGACCCGGTCCGAGCGCATCCGGCCGAGCACCTGCACCGGCAGATCCTTCAGCAGGAAGGCCAGCCGTGGCACGTCGTAGCCGGCGTCAACCACGATCAGGATCTCCGGATCACCCTTCTTCCACTGCCCGGCCGTCATCAGCCGCTCGATGAGCTCGCGCATCTGCCGGGCCGTGACGGTAGCGGCGTCGTCTCCCGGTGCCAGCCGCAGCGCGTCCAGCGGCGCGGTCCAGGAACTGCGGCCCCTCTCCAGCGCGCAGATCACCGAGTACGGCCAGCCGGGAACGGGAATGTGCTGGTCCTTGCCCCGCCCGTAGGTGTGGCACAGGATCCGCTGCGGTGAGGTGTGCGCGCTGGGCCGCAGCCAGCAGGTCAGGTCGGCGGCCAGGACCAGCCGGCCGTCCGCCGCCCGCGGCAGCGGCACCACGGCAAGGGCCCGCCGCAGCCGGGCCACCTCGACCCGGCCCGCGGCCAGAGCGTCATAGAGCCCGCCGTGCCCGCGGCGGTGTTCGCCCACCAGCGACAGTGCCACCAGCGACCGGACCGGGCCGTCCGCACACAACACCGCGTCCGCGAGTTCGAACAGCGCGTCCGCACGTGGTCAGACAGGAGCAGAACTCACCCCGGAAGCGTGACAGTTCCGCAAACGGATCCTGCCGGACAGCGTGATGCAGCAGACTCATCCCCACGGCCTTCGTGCTGGGTGTTGTGTGTTCCTTGGTCGGATCACATGCTCAGCCGAAGGCCGCCCGTACGTAAGGCGGTTACCAATCCGAGTGATCAAGTACGAGGACTCGTTCGGACCCCGAGGTTAAAGATCAAGTTAGGCAAGGCGGGAGCGCCACCGGTCCAGGCGCCGGATCACGGGCGTCGCCGTCGCCCCGTGCAGGAGCACGGAGACGAGGACCGTGAAGGCCGCGACCGCCCACAGTTCGTCGGCGTACCGGGCGAATGGCCCCTTTCCGAGCGCGTACGCGAGGTAGAAGAGCGAGCCGATGCCCCGGATGCCGAACAGGGCCGTCACCGCACGTTCGCGCGGCCCGGCCGGAGACCCCAGCTGGGCGGCGACACCCGCGGCCGGACGGATCACGAGGATCAGGGCGAGCGCGAGCAGCGCCCCCTGCGGGCTGAGGACAGCCAGTCCGTCCGCGACCAGGTAGCCGCCGAGGAGGAACAGCAGGACGGCGGTCAGCAGACGCTCGATCTGTTCGCTGAAGCCGTGCAGCACTTGGTGGTAGCCGTGGTTGCGTTCGGCGGCCCGGATGGTGCACGCGGTGACGAACACCGCGAGGAATCCGTATCCGTGGACCAGCTCGGTCAGCCCGTAGGCGGTGAAGGTGGCGCCGAGGGCGGTGAAACCCTCCATCTGCTGCGAGAGCCGGACATGGCGGGAGCGGAAGAACAACCAGCCGAGCAGCCGGCCCACCACCACACCGGCGACCAGCCCGACGGTCGCCCGCAGGAGCACGTCGGCCAGCAGCCAGTGGCCGATCCAGTCCGCCGACCAGCCCTCGCCCGCCGTCGTCGCCAGCGCGACGGCGGCGAGGACGAACGGCAGCGCAAGACCGTCGTTGAGACCGGCCTCGGAGGTCAGCGTGAAGCGCACCTCCTCCTCGTCCTCCTCGTCCTCACCACTGGTCGGCTCCCCGACCCGCACCTCCGCCGCCAGCACCGGATCGGTCGGCGCGAGCGCGGCGGCCAGGAGCAGGGCCACCGCCGGAGGCCAGCCCATGAGCCACGTGCCCAGCAGCCCCACCCCGGCGATGGTCAGCGGAAGCACCAGCCCCAGGAAGCGCCAGGCCCCCGCCCAGGTGCGCCATCCGAACGGGCGGTCGATCGCCAGCCCCGCGCCCATCAGCGACACGATCACGCAGACTTCCGTCACATGCTCGACCCACACCCGGTCCCGCACCGGGTCCACCACGGGCACGTCCCACGGCAGCAGGGTGATCGCCGCGCCCACGACGAGGAACACCATGGGCATGGAGAAGGGACGCCGACGAACCAGCGGGGGTAGGACAGCGGCCATCAGGATGCCGATACCTGCTGCCATGTATATGCCGTGCGCCAACGTCATGCGGTACCGAGTCCTCCGTCGGTTCGGGCCGCGAGCAGACGAACGGGCACGGGGCGGCCACGGCGGCTGCGGATGCGGCGGGAGGAACACCCGGTACCCCGGCACCCGGCACACACGCACCCGCACGTCGGTGTCTGTGCCGACGCCCCGACGTGCCCGGCAAACCGTGCGGCGGATGCATGGCGGTGGGGTCCGGGGCAAGGTGGGAGACATGACGACGACCCTCGGTGCCATCGTTCTCGGTACGCCCGACCCGCCCGCCCTGGCCGACTTCTACCGAGCCCTGCTGGGATGGGAGGAGGCCGAGCGGGAGCCCGAATGGGTCAGGCTGAGGGCCCCGGAACGGGAACGCCCCGGCCTCAGCTTCCAGCTGGAGACCGACCACACGCCCCCGGTCTGGCCCCAACTTCCGGGAAGCCAGCAGATGCAGGCGCACCTGGACCTCCAGGTGGACGACCTGGAAGCGGAGACCCAGCGAGCCTGCGCCCTGGGCGCGACGCTGGAGGAGCTCCAGCCGCAGAAGGACGTACGCGTGCTGCGCGACCCCCACGGCCACCCGTTCTGCCTCTTCCTCCCGGGCGCCTGAGGACACGGTCACCCCTGTTCGGCCGCGCCGCTGAAGAAGTCCGTGAAGCTGTACGGTGCGCGGTCGCCGAGGCAGAGGTCGAGGAGCTCGCGCGCCTCGGCGTAGAAGGGCTCGGTCCGCGCGAGCAGTGCCTCTTCGTACGCGGTGAACGCCGCCTCGATGTCGCCGGGGCGGTCGGCGATCGCCCCGGCGAGCTCGGAGCCGTCGAACATCGCCAGGTTGGCGCCGTCACCGGACGGCCGCATCAGGTGCGCGGCATCGCCGAGCAGAGTCACCCCGGGCACCCGCTCCCAGCGGTGACCGTCCGGAAGCGTGTGGATCATGCGGGCGACGGGAGCGGTCTCGCCGTCGGTGATCAGGGCGGTGAGGTGCGGCGCCCACCCCTCGAACTCCGCGGCGACCCGGGCGCGAGCCGCGTCGGCGTCGCCGAAGTCGATCGCGCCGGCCCACTCGGCGGAGCGGTTCAGCTCGACATAGGTGTGGATGATGTCGCCCGCCTCCCGGTGGGCCACGATCCCCTTCCCCGGGGTGAGCGCGTACATGGCACCCTCACCGACCGCCTCGGCCGTCGCGGGGTGACGCCGGTCCACGTCGTACAGGTAGGTCTCGACGAACGTCGTGCCCGTGTACGTGGGCGTGGCGTCGGACAGCAGCGGCCGGATGCGCGACCAGGCGCCGTCGGCGCCCACGAGGACATCGCTCGTCACGGTCGAGCCGTCGGCGAAGGCCAGCTCGTGCCGGCCGCCGCCGAGGGACCGGACACCGGTGAGCTTGCGTCCCCACTGAACGGTTCCCTCGGGCAGCGAGTCGAGGAGGATCTGCCGCAGACCGCCCGGAGCACCTCGGGGCGGGCGGCCGTGCCGTCGTCGGGGAGGTCGAGCAGCACCGCGCCCCGCTCGTCCAGTACGCGCGAAGCCTCGGCGCCCTCGTGGATGACCGCGCGGAACTCGTCGAGGAGGCCGGCTGCGGCGAGCGCGCGCTGTCCATCGTCCTCGTGGATGTCGAGCTGGCCGCCCTGGGTACGGGACACGGCCGAGGGATCGGCCTCGTAGACGGTCGAGGGGACGCCGTGGACGTGCAGAACGCGTGCGAGGGCGAGGCCGCCGGGGCCCGCGCCGATGATCGTGACCGGTGCCGTCATGGGGGTTCCTTTCTCTGGGCGAGCAGCACTGGAACGACGTTCCAGTGCTCGTCCCTCGTTGGAACGGCGTTCCAGTCCTGTCAGACTTGTCCCATGGCGACCCAGACCGAAGCGGGCAGAACGGCGCACGGACGCGCTCTCGAAGGAACGGATCGTGCGGGCCGCGATCCAGATACTCGACACCGACGGTGAGGGAGCGCTGACGTTCCGCGCCCTCGCGGCGCGCCTGGCCACCGGCAGCGGGGCGATCTACTGGCACGTCGCCAACAAGGGCGAGCTGCTGGCCGCCGCCACCGACGACGTCATCGCCCGCGTCGTGACGGACGTGCCGAGCGGAGCCGACCCCCGGACGGCGATCCGGGCCATCGCCCTGGGGATCTTCGACGCGAGCGACGCGCACCCCTGGGTGGGCCGCCACCTCTCCCTCACACCTTGGCTGGCCGCGATGCCCCAGATCTTCGAGGGCATCGGCGGCCAGCTCCAGGCGCTGGGCGTCAGCGAGGACGCCTGGTTCGACTCGGCGTCCGCGCTGGTGAACTACATCCTCGGCGTCGCCGGCCAGAACGCCGCCAACGGCCGCGCGCTCGTCCACGGCACCGATCGCACAGCCTTTCTGGGTGCGGTCGCCGAACAGTGGAGGCGGCTCGACCCGGCGCGGTACCCCTTCGTGCACCGGGTGGCGGCGCAACTGGCCGACCACGACGACCGCGAGCAGTTCCTCGCCGGCATCGACCTCATCCTGGCCGGCCTCAAGACGGCGACACCGTCGCCGGGCACCTCAGGCGGCGACGGGACCTGACCGGGCGCCGCGCGCCGGGCTGCCGCCCTCGTCCGCCACGCCCGCTGCCGTGGTGAACGCACTGTTACGCAGAAGAGCGTCGGCGGTGCTCAGGGCCTCCCGCACATCGCTCACGCCCGTCATGACACACAGGGTGTACGCCGTGTCCTCACGTTGCCGGACGGTGTCCGGGGTGGAACGGCGCTCGTCCTCGATCACCGCGTCGGCGTAACGGGACAGCGCGGCACGCAGGTCTCCGGGCGTGGGAAGCAGCACAGCCAACTCCTCCTCAAAATGGACCACCCCTCCCGAACCGGCACGACAGGCGGGGCAGGGGGATCACTCACGATGATCTTCCAGTTCCCCGCATCGTGCAGAGCATTCCCCCGTATTCCGGCCACCCCGCCAGGCCCGATATCGCCGCTCGTACGGGGCAGACGTCGGGTATGGCCGGGGTGGCCGCTCTGCGGAAGTCGAAACGGGACCCGCACGGCAGGCCCCCCGGTCATGCAGAGCCGGGCGAGGCGGAACGAGGCTGCGTGTGACCGAAGCGCGCCACACAGTGCCACACCTCCCGGCCCCGGCAGCAGAGGCCCACGAACACGGAATTGTTCGCCGGCCGCCCGTCCCGGAGAGATGATGCGGCGGAAGGAATTGTCTGCGTGCCGCGCTAGCCGACCGGGGGGTCCCCAGTGAGTCCGATCGACCAGATACTTCCGCTCGCGGGCGTCGCCCTCGGAGCCGCCATGTCGTTCCTGGTGAGCAGCGCGACCGAACGTACGAGGTGGCGCAGACAGCAAGCCGTCCGCTGGGACGAACGCCGCCTCACGGCCTATGCCGAGTACGCCCACGCCGTCAAGGAGTTGGCGGCGCGCTACCAGATGATCGCTGCCGCCCGGGGACTGACCTCGGGCCCCATCCCGCTGGAGCCGACCCCCGAAGTGCTGTCGGAGGTCAGCCAGTTGGAGTCCAGACGCTCCGCCCTGTCGGAGACGCTCGGGCTGCTCGGTGACACCGAGGCGAACACCGCGTCCAAGTCGCTGGACCACTGCTTGTGGCGGTTGGAGTCCCTGGCCCGGGGCGTCACCATGGAGGCCCGACACGACTGGGACCAGGCATACCTGGAGTTTCGGAACGCGCGGAACCGCTACATCGAGCGCGCACGGGCGAGCCTCGGTGTCACCGGGGCCGTCGCCCGGGACGTGGCCTGGCCCGCCGCATGGCGTCCCGCCGCGCGGTCGTCCTCCTCCCCGTGAGGACGACGTACACGCGTCCCGCCGCCCGGACGACGCGGCCGGCTCCTCCCGCCCCGCTGTCAGGCGATCAGCTGTACGACCAGCGCCAGGAGCAGGAGCGCGCCGACCACGACCCCCGTGATCTGCCAGGTCCGCTTCCGGGTCGGGAGCGTCATGACGTGCGGCTGCCCGGCCGTGGGGAACACGAAGTAGATCCTGTGCGGGTGCTCGGGCACGGTGACCCGGGCCATCCGCGTGTACCGGGCGTCCGTGTGACGTGCGATCTCCAGGCCACGCGGCTGAAGCAGCGCCTTCAGGCTCGCACCGAACTCCTCCACGAGGTAGTCGCGCAGAAGGTCCCTGCCGGTGAGACCGGTCCAGCTCCCGTGCTCGCGCACCTGCTGCCGCGCCGGGTACGGGACGCCGTATTCGGGCAACCGGACCTTGAGCGTCTTGGGCTTCCGGGTGATGACGTCCTCGGTCCACGTCACGGTCCTGCCGGTGCCAGCGCAGCGCCCGTGCCATACGGTGCCGTCCCCGCCACAGTCCGGACAGCCCCTGATCCCGGTCGCCCGACAGGTGGTGCAGCGCACGCTGCCACTGCCCTGGCAGGCGGCGCAGGCAGCAGCGTGCGCACCGCACTCCCGGCACAGGACGCGGCCCGCTAACTGGTGCGACTCGAAACCGGGCTGGTGCCTGGTACGGGAGCCGGTCCTGTGCGAGGCGCCGCCGTACTGCAAGGCGCTGCGGGCTCACCCCTCCGCAGGGGGTGTGGAGTGCCTGCCGCGCATGAGGCCGCTCATCTGGTCGGTCACCGAGCCGATTCCGAGCATCACTTCCAGGGCGGTCCGGGCCACCTTTTCCTTCGAGACGGTCTCGGCCGCCAGGGACAGCATGACGTGCTGCATTTCCGCCTTGAACACCTCGATGAGGGAGAGTCCCGGTGCCAGACAGCGCACCGACCCCTCGACATTGGCGAATGCCTTGCCGAGGACGGCGACCGTGGGACTGGTCCGGATCCCCCGCTTGGTGGAGCACGTCAGAACGCGGGTGAGGGTCAGGCCGAAGTTGAGTTCTTCGAGGGGGGCGTCGGCGATCTGCGGCACCAGGACCGCCATGTCGGAGGCGAAGGCACCGAGCTTCGCCCACGGTGTGGCATGCCCCAGCTCCACCCACGCCTTGGCCAGGCCGTGACCGTCGTTCTGGGCCAGCGACAGGAGGATCAGCATGAGCAGCATGCCCGTTCGCCGGTCGGTGCGCCCCACCATGCCCCAGTCGATCGGGGCGGCCTTCTCCCCGGGCGCGACGAAGACGTTCCCGGGATGGAGATCGGCGTGGAAGAAGCGGTGGACGAAGAAGCCGCGAAACACGAACGCCAGCAGATCCTCCCCGATGCCCAGCCGTTCGTGCGTGGAGAAGGCGTCCCGGTCGGCGTGGCGGATGGACGGCCCGGGGCCAGGCTCTGAATCAGAACCCGCGGGGTGGCGACGAAGACCTCCGGCACCGCGAGGTGTTTGAAGGAAACGGCGAGCTCGGGCGGCTCGCCTCATGTTGCGTGCCTCTGCGGGGAGGACAGCAGTCTCATGGCGAGGTACCTCGCCCAAGGAGGGCATGTGCCCGTGCGCGTAATTCCCGACCTGCCAGCACCCCCCCCCGACAGCCACGCCCGGTGGGCTGCGGCGAAACGGTGGAACTGAACCGTGGTGCCCAGGGAGCGGAAGCGGCCCGCGATGTCCTGCAACGGCGGGATGAAGCGCTCGCCGTCGGCGCGGTCCGCGGCGCCTCAAGAGCTCGTCGCACACGCCCGGCCACCGCGTTGAACTCGGCGGACCGCCTGCTCAGTGGTCCGTCGTCGCATCGGGCGTCATCGAAGGCGAATCCCCAGTACACCCACAGCGCCGTGGCCGGGAGGCGGTCGTCGTCCGCTCCGGAGCGAACCGTCCGTAGAAATCGACACTCCGCGAAGCGGCGATCCGCCGGTACTCGTCGTCGGTCGCGCTCATACCGCACGTGCGGATCCATTCCAGAGCCCCCCGCTCGATCGACAGGGCGTGGGGATGGGAGCGGGACCCACCCGATCCGGCCGCCGTGCACCCCCGCCCCTCGCCCTGCGCTACCTTCCCGAAGATATGGACGACGAGGCCGACGCACCCTTCATCGACCCGGGTTCGGACTACCCGTGCTGCTGGTTCTGCCCCGCACTGCGTCTTCCGCGCACCGGCTTCCTCGTCGCGGACCGGCCCAGCAGGGACTGGCCGTTCGACGCGGCGGACGGCTTCCGGTACACCGTCGACACCCGGACCCCGGTCTGCGTACACCCCGGCCGCGTCGGCCTGGACCCGGAGCGCACGGCCCGGATCTACGTGGACCCTCCGCTGCCGGACCCCGAGGAGAGCGACCCGGCGCCGACCGGACGGCGCCGCCGATGGTGGCGGCTGAGGCCCGGCCCGAAGAGCGTGTCGGGACGGCGGTAGCCTGCGTCTTCATGATGCGTGCCTGGCTGCTGCCGATACTGGTCTTCGTCTGCGGTGCAGGCGCCGCGACCGGGCTGTTCCGCAGGGAACACCTCGCCGAAGGCGTCACCATCGTGCTCGCCTTCACCCTGCTCGCGTACCTGAACTCGCCCCTGATCTTCCCGAAGTCGATCGGCGCGTTGGAGGCACAGCACCGCAGCGCGCTCGACGGCCGCCCGATCGTCTTCTGGCGTCCGGGCTGCGCGTACTGCATGCGCCTGCGCATCCGGCTTCGCCCCCGCGCCCGCCAACTGCACTGGGTCAATATCTGGAGCGACCCGGAAGCAGCTGCGCTGGTGCGGACGGCCAACGACGGCAACGAAACGGTCCCCACCGTCTTCGTGGCGGGCACACCGCACACCAACCCGGACCCGGCCTGGGTACGCGAGCAGCTCGCCCACTCCACGTGACGCGACTGAAGCACCGCAACCCGAACGAGGCGGGCTCGGGCTCCGCACAGCGCACGCGCACCGGCCGCGAAGCAGCGCACGCGCACCGGCCGCGAAGAGCGCACGCGCACCGGCCGCGAAGAGCGCACGCGCACCGGCCGCGAAGCCGTGACAAGGGCATCCGAGCCCGCGGCTCACCGCCCGCCGTCAGGCTCCCATCGCCCGGTCCCGACGGGCCGCCTCCGCATCCTCGACGGCGACGCCCAGCCGGTCGCAGACCGTACTGAGAGCCGGCCCGAGCGGCAGCGAGATCCGCGTGACGGCTTGCGGGTCGCCCCGGGTCGGCTCCCGGTTGACGATGAGCACCGGTTTTCCGGTCCCCGCGGCCTGCCGGACGAACCGGAGCCCCGACATCACCGTCAGCGAGGAGCCCAGGACCAGGAGCGACGTCGCCCCACGGATCAGCTCGCGGCAGTGCTCGACCCGCGCCGGGGGCACGGCTTCGCCGAAGAACACCACGTCCGGCTTGAGGACGCCGCCGCAGACCGCGCACGGCACCACCCGGAAGTCACCGACCTGCTCGTCGGTGAGATCGGCGTCGCCGTCCGGATTGACCGCGGCGGCCACCGGCTCGAACCCCGGATTGGCCTCCTCCAGCCGCCGCGCGACCTCCCGGCGCGAGACGAACGTGCCGCAGGAAAGGCAGACCACCCGGTCCAGGCCCCCGTGCAGCTCCACGACGTCCTCGCTGCCGGCGGCCTGGTGCAGACCGTCGACGTTCTGGGTGATCACCCCCGAGAGCAGACCGCTGCGCCCGAACGCGGCCACCGCCCGGTGACCGGCGTTCGGGCGTGCGCGCCGGAAGGTCCTCCAGCCGAGGTGACTGCGCGCCCAGTATCGGCGCCGGGCCTGAGCACCGCCGGTGAAGTCCTGGTACGTCATCGGAGTGTGCCGGCTCAGGCTCCCGCCCTCGCCCCGGTAGTCGGGGATGCCGGACTCCGTCGAGATGCCCGCTCCGCTCAGCACCAGCACACCGCCGCCCCGGAGTGCTTCGACCACGGGGGCCGGATCCGTGGTGGCCGGTGGCAGGCTGTCGGTGGGAGTCCAGCTCAGAGTGGGGCGCATGCGCATGGCTCCAGGGTACGGAACGGGCCCCGCCACCCCGAGGTCACGACAGGAGCTCGACGTACCCGTCGGTTCCGTGCACGCGAATGCGCTGCCCGTCCCGGATCAGCCGGGTGGCACGCTCCACACCCACCACGGCCGGCAGACCGTACTCCCGGGCGATCACCGCACCATGCGTCATCAGGCCGCCCACCTCCGTCACCAGCCCCGTGATGCCGACGAACAGCGGCGACCAGCTCGGGTCCGTGAACGTCGTGACCAGGATGTCGCCCGCTTCGAGCTCCGCCTGCGCCACATCGAGGATGACGCGCGCCCTCCCCTCAGCGGTCCCGGCGGAAACGGGCAGGCCGGTCAGCGCACCGGCAGGCACGTCGTCCCGCTGCCGGTATGCCCCGTTGACGGCGTCGCCCTCCGACGTCAGCACCCGCGGCGGGGTGAGCGCGCGGTACGCCCGGAACGCCTCCCTGCGCCGCTGGACGAGCCGCTCATCCACCGCGTTCGCGCGCACGACGTCCCGGAACTCCTCGAAGGTGAGCGAGAAGACATCCTCCTTCTCGGCCAGCACGCCGTCCCGGACCAGCCGCTCGGCCTCCCGCATCAGGGCCTGCTTGTAGAGGAAATAGCGGCCGACGATGCCGTACTTCGGATACTCGCGGTACCCGATGAAGGTGCGGACCCGGTCGATCATCCGCTTGGTCTCCTCGGCCTTCCGGTCCCCGTCCGGCAGAGCCCGCAAGCGTGACAGCACGTCCCGCTCCTTCGCCAGCGCCCGCTGCCGCCCCTCCTCGAAGCGCCGCCCGGCGGCACCCGGCTCGAAGATCCGCACATTGTCGAGGATCACGGGCACCAGCGCGGTGGGGCGCTCACGCCAGCGCGGCCTCGTGATGTCGATCTCGCCGACACACCGCATGCCGAACCGGTCCAGGTAGGCATCGATGGCGTCACGCGCCTCCGCCCCGCCCGCGACCTTCGCCAGCCCGTCCAGGAAGCCCTCGTCCTCCCCGACGCTCCGCAGATACGCCACCACCTCCGGATGCGGACGCACCGCATCCGCGACGTCGAGCAGCGCGAGACCCATCTCGGAGGTCACATTGCCGGGCGCGGACAGCGTGAGCGTGTCGGCCACGTTCTTCTCGCCCAGCCACTCCTGCAGCCTGTCGTTCAGCCACCACGTGGCCTCCATTCCCGCCATGATCGCCTGCATGCTCAGCGGATCACTGAGGACCCGCTTGTGCTCGGCGAAGGCATCCAGCAGGAAGTCGAACAGCGCGGACCCGGACTTCTCCCGGATGTCCCGTTCCAGCGCGGCAATGGAATCCTCGCTGCGCCGGATCAGCTCGCGGACGACGGCAGGATCGGTCCCGATCGGCGCCGGCGCGCCGCCCGGCGGAGGCCCACCGGGCCCCTCGTCCGGGAGCGACGGTACGAAGCCGAAGCGGTCGAGGACCGTTTCCAGGGCATCCCTCACCAACGGATCGCCCTTCCCCATGGCATCGAGGAGGCCGGCGCGGCTCGCCGGCGAGGCCAGGCGTCGCGTGACGTCGACGAACAGCCTCTCGCCCGCCTCATGCATGGGCACCATGGCGGTCAGCTGCCACATGGACAGCCCCAGCGGCATCATGGCGTCGGTCATCATCTGCTGATGACCGACGGACACGTAGACGTGGTTCTCCCGGTCATCGGCGTCGGGGATGGGAAACAACGTCGTGACCGGCCGGCTCTGCACGATCCGGAACCCGTCGCCGACCAGGCACCATTCGATGTCCTGCGGACTGCCGAAGTGCCCTTCGATCCGCCGCCCGAGCTGCACGAGCCGCACGACCTGCTCATCCGTCAGCGCGGGCTGCTCCCGCTGCCCCGCGTCGATCGGCACCTCCTGCGTCCCGCCATCCGGCAGAGCCTGCACGGCACACTGCTTGGCGGCGATCGACTTGTCGATGATCTCGTCGCCGCGCACCTTGAAGACGTCCGGGTTCACCAGACCGGACACCAGGGCCTCGCCCAGTCCGAAACCGGCGTCCACGGTGGCGACCCTCCGGTTGCCCGTGACGGGGTCGGCCGTGAACAGAATCCCGGACGCCTGGGGGAACACCACGTGCTGCACGACCACGGCCATGTGAACCGTGCGGTGGTCGACGCCGTTGCGCTGCCGGTACGCCACGGCCCGCTCGGTGAACAGCGAGGCCCAGCACCGGCTGACGTGCCGCAGGACCGCCTCCGGCCCGATGACGTTCAGATACGTGTCCTGCTGGCCGGCGAAGGACGCCGTCGGCAGATCCTCCGCCGTCGCGCTGGACCGTACGGCGTAAGCGGCCCGCTCCCCGTGCCGGTTCAGCGCACCCGTGACGGCCGCCGCGAGATCGCCCGGCAGCGCAATGCCCTCGACGGTCCGGCGGATCTCCGCGCTGAGCGTACGGATCGCCTCCCGGTCGTCCGCGTCCACACCCGACAGCCGATCAAGCTGCGCACCGACGGCCGGCGCCCCGGCCACGACCTGCCGAAACGCCTCCGTGGTCACGCAGAAGCCGTCCGGCACGCGGACTCCCTCGATCCGCGACAGCGCACCCAGATGCGCACCTTTGCCGCCGACGACCGCGATCTGCGTCTCGCCGGCCTCCTGAAGGTTCCACACATACCGCGCACTCATCGCGAGACCCCCGAGCCGTCCGTGCCTCGTCGCAGTGCGCCTGCCGGCCGAACAGCGGCCGGCTCCCGCCCCTGCACTGCCGGTCCCACCATTGCTCGCACGTAGTGCCTCGTTTCCGCAGGTTGTGGCCTTGGCCGACGATTGTGCGCCGCGACCCGGGCCTTGCCGCAAGCCCCCCGGTGCGCTATAAGTTAAGAACGGCAGGGAGAGCGTTCTCCCTGCCTTTGCTCTTGCCGTCGTACACCGTGCCGTCCAGGCCGTATGCGTTCGGCGCGCAACCAGGCGCCTCCTCGGGCTACGAAGCCGACCTGGCCGCCCGGAGGAGCACCGGCCGCAGTCGGCTGTAGCCGCGCACGGACACCGGCCGGAGCGGCCGCAGCGCATAGCCCGCCATCCCCGCCAGCTCGCCCGCGAATGCGGTGTTGACCAGTACGGAGGCGGGCCGGGCCACCGCGGTGAGACGGGCCGCGATGTTCACCGCCGACCCGTAGACATCACCGAAGCGGCCGATGACGGCGCCGTGGGCCAGCCCCGTACGCACCTGCGGCAAGCCCGGGTCGGCGCCGGCGCGGGCGGTGAGCTCGAGAGCGATATCGGCGGCCTCGGCCGCCGACTCGCACACGAACAGCACCTCGTCGCCGATCGTCTTCACCACCTGCCCGAGCCCCTCGGCCACCACGTCACCGGTCATGCTCTCGAACCGGTCGAGAACCCGCACGAGCTCGGCGCCGTCCAGCCCACGGCTCATCCGGGTGTACCCCACCATGTCGGTGAAGCCCACCGCTCTGTCACGTACATGCGCGCCACCACCGGGCGCACCCGTCGCACCCGGCGCGGAACCGTCCTCCGGGCCCTCGGCGAGCACGTGTCCGGCATGCGCCACGAGGTGCCGCCGCCACACGTACCGCTGCACCATCTCGATCTCCGGCAGCAGCGCCGCCATGTGATCCAGCAGGGTGCCCTGACCGGGGGACAGCTCCCCGTCGCCACCCACCCAGTCACGCAGGGTGTGCACCTGCCAGTCCGCGAGCCGGGAGAGATGGTGCCCGAGCGCGCGGGCCATCATCGTCTCGCTCTCCTCGGTGATCAGCCCGGCCGCGACCAGGCGTTCACCGGCGCGCAGGGCCTCGACATCGGCGTCGGTGAACACCCTCGCGTCCTCATCGACGGCCGGGAAACCGAGCGCCCGCCAGACGTGCACGGCATGCTCCAACTCCACCCCGGCCCGCTCGGCGACCTCCCTCCGCGTCCACACACGCCCCCCGCCCAGCAGGACTTCCTCGACGGACCGCAGCGCCCCGCCCTCCGGCTCCCCGGGTCTCGTGGCGCTCACGTGGTGTGCACGATCAGCACATCGAGGCCGGCCCTCCTGGCGACATCCGCCGGTACGGACCCGAGGAGCCGCCCGGCCAGCGAGCGCAGGCCGCGGTTCCCGACGACCAGCAGATCGGCCGAGCACTCGCGGGCAGTCCGCACGAGCGCCGGGACCGGGTCCCCCTCCACAGCGACCGAGCGCACATCGACCGCGCCCTGGAGACGAGCCCGGTCCTTGGCGGTTCTCAAGGTCTCCTCAGCGGGCGCCGACCCCACGACCTGATAGGCGTCAGCGCCTAACTGGTCTTTCGCGAGGGCGAGTTCGGGGCCGCGCATAGGGGCGTAGGCGCAGGTGACCACAAGCTCAGCCCCGCACACCGCGGCGAGCCGTGCAGCGGCCTCGACCGCCGCGAACGACGATGCGGATCCGTCCGTGCCGACCAGCAGGGTCCGATAGGCAGCCAAGGCAAACTCCTTACTCCGAAGTAAACTTACTTCAGGGTAAGGTAGAACGTCGCCGGGACCTGAGCAAGGGCGGGTCGGCCCTCCGAAGCGAGGTGATCACCCGTAGAGCGCACGAGCCCCGGACTGTCGCCCTTGAAGCGCTGCCCCGCGGCGATCTCATCGCCGACCACCGACCAGACGGCCTCGTCGCCCCGGAAGGGAAATAGATCAACGCTGCTCACCGCGGGACAGACGCGTTCGACCTCGCCGTCCAGCCGCTCGAAGTCGGCTTCCTCGACATCGCCGCCGCCGGAGGTGAACTCGTCGAGCAGGCCCTGCAAGTGGACAGCCACCTGCACGGTCCCCGCCGAAGATACCGGCGAGGCCGCTGCGGGTGATGTCGAAAAGCATGGTGCGAACTCCGGAGTCGGAGCGCGGGGGAGGGGCACCCAGGTGCCGGGCTCTCGACCGGTCGTGCGCGAGTCGCCTGCGGCGAAACCGAGCATCCACGCGGTGCAACGGTACGAGGCATGAGGCGCCGAACAACGGACGGGCCCGGGGCGCCGGCCACGCTGCCAGCTTGCACTCGCGCCCGGCGGGGCGGACGGGCGGCCGGTGCCTCCGGGGGAGGAACAACGCGATGAGGCGGACGCGTATCACGTATCGAGTACGGCGGCGACGGCCTCGATCTCGACGAGCTGGTCGTTGTAGCCCAGCACGGTGACGCCCAGCAAAGTACTGGGGACATCGTGATCGCCAAACGAGTCCCGGACCACCTCCCAGGCCGTCACCAAGTCCTCCCGCCGGGTCGACGCCACGAGAACCCTCGTGCTGATGACGTCTCGGAGAGACGCGCCGGCGGCAGCAAGAGCCGTCTGCATGTTCTCGACGGCTTTCCGCGCCTGCCCGGCGTAGTCCCCGACCGCGGCCGTCGAACCGTCGTCGTTCAGCGGGCACGCCCCGGCGAGGAAGACCAGACGGGCCTCGGCCGGCGCTGTGGCCGCGTAGGCGTACTCGGCCACGTCGGAGAGGGAGGTGGAGCGAATCAGGGTGACGGCACGAACCATGGTCGTCGGGTCCTTTCCCACCGGGCGTTGAACCATCGAGTACTGAGCCCGGACATCCTGCCAGCGGCGCCTCGTGACCGCCTTCGTATTTCTCCGCCCTGACAGCCACGAGAGTGCGGTCCTTCTGCGTGGACCGGGACCAGCACGACGACTTGAAGCTGTTCTTCTTCAATGGCGGTC
The DNA here is from genome assembly GCF_004795015.1 of Streptomyces sp. A1277. Taxonomy (GTDB): domain Bacteria; phylum Actinomycetota; class Actinomycetes; order Streptomycetales; family Streptomycetaceae; genus Streptomyces. The sequence continues at coordinate 126,841 of NZ_SSBI01000007.1, forward strand.
CCGACGACGGAAACACGTACGTGATGACGCGCGGCGCAGGGGTCCTAGCCGTTGGTTGTGCGTGCCTTCCGGATGCGTCGGGCGAAGGAGAAGCGCGCGGCGGCTTCGGCGGGCGTGGTCCCTTGGCGGCGCCCGGGCACATCGTGGACACCCGGTGGCGCCCTCGGATCGGAGCTGGTCGGGACTCGCGTCTCGAGACGCCATGGCGGCGTAGGCACGGACGTCCGCGGCAGTGAGGTCGGCGCGGTCTCGCTCGGTGTACTGCTGGAGGAGATCGGTGACGCCCGGGGTGAACCGCAGCACGGTCACCGGGGCGTTGAAGCGCCTGGCGATGGCGATGGCGATGAGTCGTGCGCGTGCCTGCGGCGTGACGTTCGTCGACTCGGCGACTGTGCTGAGGCCCGCGGCGAGTCGGGTAACGATCCTGAGGTCACGTTCCTCGAAGATCCGTGCGTCCGCCGCGTCGGATTCCGCTTCCATGGGTGAGGTGCCGAAGAGTTCCGTGCGGATCTCGTCGCTGGACACCACGGCCTCTGCAGCGAGCCGCCCGCGCGCGATCAGTGCCTCAACGAAGCTGGTCTTGCCCGAGGCCGGCGGGCCTACGAGGACGACGAGTCCTGCCGGCACGTGGATGGCCGACGCGAGAGGACTGAGGTAGAGGTCGCCTGCGTAGCCGAGGGCTTCCTCCGGGCGGCCGGCCGGCAGTCCGCTGGGCAGGACGGAGTCCCGGTAGCTGTCGTTGTCGGCCAAGGGGAGGGCGAAGCCCCAGGTGTGCAGTACGCCGGTAAAGCGCAGGCGGCACAGCGGCAGGCTCTCCGCGCCGGGCAACTCGGCGGCCACGTAGGCAAATCCGGAACGGAAGCGGACCGTGATGGCGTCCACGTGGGGCCAGCATGCGCGGGCGTGGCGGTTCAGACGCCGGCGCAGCTCATTGCGCATCGATTCGGGTGGGTTCTTCGGCATGCGCCCGTCCTGAAGGGTGCGGCGCCGATCGGCAGCGGGCGCCCGAGGTGTGCGCCCTCTGCGAGACCCGCGACCACCCTCGGCCATAACCCGCATCGCTTGCACCTTTGTCCCGTCGGGCCCATGACCCGCTAGCTGAAGTGATGTTGTGCCCAGCCGGAGACTCTGCTCAGCCGGTTGGCGGCTTTGACGGGGTCGCCAGTTCGGGTGGGCCGGCCCACTTCGAAGTCGTGGCCGGTCAGGCAGCCTTCCTCCTCGACGATGCGAGCGATGCGGTAGGCCAGTTCCATGATCTCCAACGCTGCCGGCCCCGCGTGGCGGTCGGCGATCTCGCGTGCTCGACCCTTCCACGTCCAGCGGGGGACGGAGCTCTTCGCCGGAGACCTCGCGGGTCCGTCCTGACCTCAGCGTTTCCTACACTCGTGGGATGAACAACCTCAGGTGCACCCATTGCGGGACCGTCGGCCTGGCCGATGGCTTTATCGAGGACGCAGGCGACCACTCGCGCGGATACGCACGCTGGATCGACGGTGCGTTGGAGCGGGGGATCTTCGGGCTGGAGGGGTGCCGCCTCGCGCTCGCCCCCGCTCGTCGCGGCAGCGATGCTCAGGCGTCGATCGCCTGATCCTCGCCGGCACGGCTTCCTCCGCTGCGCGCGCTTCTGCGGAGCCGGGAGGACCGCCTCGGTGGCCGGCGGACATGGTCAGCCAACGCTCACCCAGGTCGCGACAGCCAGAGTGAGTGGAACCGGACACGCCACCACGCTGAGCAACAGCCCGCGCTTGGCGGGAGCCATGCGACGCACCGCCGGCACAAAGGCGAGCGCGGCGAGCAGCGCGGCACCGCCGGCCACGCACGCCGCGTACACCGCGAGAAATCCGCCGACCGCCTCCCCCGACGCCGCGCTCCACACCGCGATCATGCCGACCAGGAAGGTCAGCCACGCCACGGACAGCGCCGTGGCAGCGCCGAGCAGGACGGTCACCAGGACGAGTCCCGGGCGGGGCGCGGCGGCCGACGGGATGGGCGCCCACGGGACGCAGGGCTTCGCATGGGTCCGAGTATTCATGGGCCCGATGGTCTCCGGCAGCCGCCGGGCCCTTCATGAGCCGCCCTACTCAACCGAGCGCGTCGATCGTACTCAGGCTTGTGAGGCACCCTGCTGCCGCCGAGCACCCAGGGTGCCCGCTGTCTCGGGCGTGCGCGCCCATCGAGTTGCCCATGACTAACGTGGTGCTGGGCGGTCCTGGCCCCTCGTTCGCAACCCGCGGGCCGTATACCGGTGGCCACGCGCGGCCTCGGCCTCGCCCTCACGGCAGGCTCGCGGTGACCGACTGTCTGCGTAACGGCCGAGTGGTGGCAAGGGTGTTCCGTTCCGGTCGGTTAAGAGGTCCAGGACGGGGCCTCCCGGCTCGCGCGTCAGCCAGAGACGGCCGTCATGCGAAATCCGTCCTGTTCCGCTCCCACTGCCACGTCCACAGCGCGCCGGCCCGGTGGTCATGTTGGAAACCCTCACCCAGGTCGCCCACCCGCTCGATCCCCTCCGCGGTCCGGGGATCGTCGCGCAGAGCGAGACCGTAGGCCGCTTCCAGCCGCGTCAACTGATCCTCCTCATCGAGCAGGCCCGCCAGGGTGTCCGCGACGGCCGCTGAGCGGTCCGACGAGATTGCCAGTTGTTCGGCTGCCGCGTGCCGTGCAAGGGGGTCGCAATCCGTGGCCAGTGCGAGCAGGGCCCGGGTGATGTCCGGCAGCAGTTCGCTGTCCCTGCCGCCCACTCTGCACGCCACCGCCCGCACCCCCGCGTCCGGATCGTGGACGAGCGTGGCCAGAGCGGCGCGGGAGGCGGGGGAGGTGATGACCAGCTCATCGACCAGGGCGTACGGCACCTCACGGCGCACGCGCGGGTCGGGATGGGTGCAGAGCCGGAGACCGACGGACTCCAGACGGGGGTGCTCGTGCTCGGTGTACGTGTCGAGGACTTTCGCGAGCACTCCGCCATCGGTCTCCTCCAGCGCCCAGACGGCCAGGAGATCGCCGGATTCCGCCGAACGAAAGGGAATGTCGCCGATGGCCGATTCCAGGAGCCAGAGGTAGAGCGCCACGAAACGGCGGTGCTCCGGGGCGGCGTGGGACCGGTGGGCCACCACGGCCGACCAGGTCTCCGGGCTACGGCGCCGGCTGAGGGTCCAGCAGGCCGTCCACCAGTCCACGTGATCCTCGTCGGTCCGGACCGCGCGGTCGATGATCTCGTCCACCGGCGTCGGCACACGGAAGTCCCCCTCCAGCGCGGTCAGGACCGCGCCGTGCCCGGCCCGCACGGTGATACCCCCCAGCGACACCTGATCGACGTAGTCGTACCCGTCGTCCGACACCCGTACGGACACAGCCGGACCGGAGGCACCCGTCCTGCGCCGCAGCTCCTCCTCCGCTCCGTTCGCGTACCACGTCCGGGCCGAAGAGAGCAGCCGGTCACGGGTCGGTCCCGAGAGCCGCGGAGCCGCATCGGTGGCCAGCATCGCCACGACCACGTCCGGGGAACCACCGTCGACGGCGCGCTCCAGCGGCGTACTGCCGTCCGGCTGGGCCAGATCGGGATCCGCGCCGCCCTCCACCAGAGCGCTGACGACCGCCGTGTCGTACGCCGCGACCGCCGCGCACAGCACCGAAACCCCGTCCACATCCGACGTGTTCGGATCGGCACCGCTCTCCAGCAGGCCCCGCACCGCATCCGCGTCGCCGCGCCCGACCGCCGCCGACAGCCGGTCCTCAAGACCATCGCGGTCCATGTATCGCCCCCTCGATCACGTGCCCGGCCGGTGGGGCCGCGCACGGGCGGGCACCGTACGGAAAGCCGCAGGCAGGCATCGTGCCACGAGCATGGTCGTGGGTGCACTTTCCGCCCGGGGCGGCCGATGAGGCGGGCAGTGCGGAGACATCCCGGAACGCCCACGCCCAGGTGTGTTCCGCGCAGCGTTCGAGCCGGGCCGCGCGACAGACCAGCAAGGCGTGCGACCGGACGCCCGGCGCCGAAACCCCGCGGTCATGGTCGGCTTCACCGCCATGACCAACCTCGCCGGCCTCCGCCCTGGTCCCGTCCGCCGTGCCGCCCGATCGGCTTGAACACACCAACGCGTGGATGGTGGGCGCCGAGACCGTGGGACCGGTGAACCGGCTCCTCGCTGTGCGCAGGGCGATCTTCGCCGATCTGATCGGCACCATCGCGTTGGTGGCTCTGCCGGCGCTGACCGCCAGTCTCTGGGCAGTGGCCGCCAGTCTCTGGGCAGTGGCCGCCGGCGCCTTCCTCGGCGGGATGGGCGGCATACTCTGGTCGGTCAACGCGCGCACCCTGACCCAGCGCAGGGTGCCGGACGAGATGCTGGGCCGCCACGGTGCGGCGGCCCGGCTCTTCAACTTCGGCGCCACGCCCCTGGGGGCCGCCCTGCTGGGCCTGCTGGCCGAACTGGGCGGCATGCGAGCCGCGTTCGGCCTCTTCGCGGCAGCCACTGCGGTCACACCGGCGCTGCTCTTCAAGAGCGTTCCCCGCACCGCTGCGGGGCCCGCCAGCGACTTGGCGCCGGCTCCGTGCGGTCGGGTACGAGCCGCGCGGAGCGGGGAAGAGGCACGGTTCCCCGGCCCGAGGGCGCCGTTGCGCCAAATGGGGCAGGCGTGGCGCCACGCACGCGTGTTCCCTCGGTGGGGCGTTGGGCGAGGCCGAGGATGTGAACGGTATGGGCCACCGGTCACTCACAGCTGAGAGCGGGAACGTCACGTGGCGGATGCAAGGGGCTCCTCAACGAAGGTCGACGCCTGGACGGAGATGCGCGACGCGATCACGACCCGGGCCGTGCTCATCATGGTGGGAGTGCTGTTGCTCCAGCTGGGCTTCGCCTTGTCGTACATGGGGGCGTTCCACTCTCCCAAGCCGCACCGGATCCCGATCGCAGTGGTCGCGCCGCAGGCGGTGGAGGCGGACCTGGTGGCCCGGCTCAACGCACTGCCCGGCGACCCGTTGCACGTGACCTCTGTCCCGGACCGGGCACGAGCCCGGGCACGGCTCCTGGAACGAAAGAGCGACGCCGCCCTGATCGTGGAGGCGACCGGCCGCACCGACACCTTGCTGGTGGCCTCGGCGGGTGGGCCATCGGCGGCGGACGCCGCTGCGAAGGTCGTGCAGGCCGTCGAACGCACGCAGAACCGCGCCCTGGTCGTCCGTGACATCCGCTCGCCCGCCGCAGGTGACTCGCGAGGGCTCTCGTCCTTCTACCTGGTGCTCAGCTGGACGATCGGCGGCTACCTCGCCGCATCGGCGTTGAACATGGCGGCCGGATCCAAGCGTCCCACGCTCCGGCGCTCCCTCGTGCGGCTCGCGGCGATGGTGCCCTACGCCTTCGTTTCCGGGATCGGGGGCGCGATCATCGTGGGACCCGTGCTGCACTGTCTGCCGGGCGCGTTCTGGGAGCTCGTCGGTATCGGCACGCTGGTCGTGTTCGCCTCCGGTGCCGTGGGGGTGGCCCTGCAGTCGCTGGCCGGCACGATCGGTCTGGGCCTCACCATCCTCATCTTCACCATTCTCGGCAACCCCAGCTCGGGCGGGGTCTACCCGGCGTCGCTGCTGCCACCGTTCTGGGCCGCGATCGGCCAAGCCCTGCCGCCCGGGGCCGGGACCACGGTCGTGCGCAACACCGTCTACTTCGACGGCAACAACACCACCGGCGCGCTGTGGATCCTCGGCGCCTGGGCCTTCGCCGGGATCGTTGTGGCGCTCCTGTCCGCCGCCCTGCGCGACCGGCGGGCTCACCCGCACGCGAAGGCAGCGGCCGGAGCCGGGCCCGGGTCTCAGCCCGACGCGGGCTGAGACCCGGGCGGCGGGCTCGCCCCGTCCTCGGGTTCAGGAGCGGAAGCCGATGACGCCGAAACCCGGCATCGCCCTCGCGCGCCGCATCCAGCCGAGGCACTGCGCGACGGCTTCCGCGACTTCCGGCTCCTGCGACGGGGTCCGGCCCGACGCGGCGAGCTCGCGCGTGGTGGCCTCGTACTGCTCCAGAGCCTGGGCGATGCGGTCGGGTATCCACTCGCCGCAGCCCGGTGTGAAGCTGTACGGCAACGGGGCCGGCGGGCCGCCGTGGCTGAACGACTCCACGGACACGGCGGTGATACCCAGCTCGCCGAGCCCCTGATCGACCATCGACAGCCAGTCGCCCCGGTGCGGTGTGAAGCAGTCGTTGGGGAGGACCGCGCCGACGAATGAGCACAGCCGCTTGTAGGCGTAGCCGTACTGGAAGGCGTGATTCCGGTCCTCGCTGAACGGCCCGCCGTGAATGACCGCGCGCAGCGCCGCTTCCCCCGTGGGGGCGCCCTGCCCGATCTCGTGGCCGTGATAGTCGTCGTCGCGGGCCAGGTCGTCCGCGAACTCGGCCCGTATCACCCCCAGCAACTGGTCGTCGCGGCATCCGACCAGGGCACGCGTGGTCGATACATCCAGCAGGTAGAGGCTCAGGGCAGAACTCATGGAACCGAACCTATGGGACGCCACTGACAATGCCGCGTGGCAGCCCGTCTTGGTCGCCGGCCCCTTGTCAGACCTCGCTGTTACGTTGACCCGAGGATCTTGCTTCGACCTCAGGAGTGGGCGCATGTACGAGGAACGGCTCGCCGCGTCCTGCTCCTCGGTCCGGCTCCGACACCACCCGCATGCCCAGCCCGCGCACCCGGTAGATGCAGGTGTCATCGCCCCACAACGACGCGTCCGCCACCGCGTAGGGGCCCCGCTCGTCCGTGCCGCTCTCCACGATGTCCATGTCCACCCGGATCAGACGGTGGGCCGGGGTGATCTGGCCGCGGTACGTCCACGCGGTCTCCCGGTCGGGCAGCACCGGCTCGAAACGGGGATGGGGCGTGCCGGCGGCCGCGTCGCGTTCGAGCAGGTGGAACTGGAGCAGTTGGCACATGGCCTCGATGCCCAGCGAGCCCGGCTGTACCGGGTCCTGGAAGAAGTGGGCCCGGAAGAACCAGGCGTCCTGGCGCACGTCCTTCTCGGACCGCAACCGGCCCAGTCCGGCGCTGCCCCCGTCCGGCCAGTAGCCCGTGATCCGGTCCAGCATCAGCAGCATCGGCCCCGGCAGGCACAGCTCCCCGGCGCAGTAGCGGTCGGGCCGGGTGGTCAGGTCGACGGTGCGGTCGCAGGGCTCGGCGAGGCGGTTGCGGTCGTCCGCCGATGCGGCCAGGCCCTGCTGGTCGTCGAAGGCCGACTGGGGGAAGTAGCCGAAGACCGTCTCCAGTGCGAGCACGGGCACGTCGTCGGCCGAGCACGACACCCGGAAGGACTCGATGATCAGGTCACCGCTGCGCGAGACGCGCGTCAGCTCGGCGCGGGTGCGGACCGTTCGCGTCGCCGGGGTCACCTCGCCGGTGACCGTCCCCGTCCCGTCGAGGTTGCGGAACAGCAGGTCCACGTCGGTGGTGAGGGCGCTGCCCACGTACGAGGCGAGCCAGCCGCAGGGTTGCAGCGCGGTTTCCATGAGGACGGCGAACGGCATGGCGCGGCCACCGCTCTGCTCGAAGAACCAGGCTTGGTCGGGTACGTCGTACTCCGCGACGACACAGCTGCCCTCCCGCATCCCGCCCTGGGGCCCGTCCACCGAGACGATCCGGCTCATGAAGTGGTACGGGGGGCCGGGGAGGCGCGCCACCCGGCGGGTGCCGTCGAAGGGCTCGTACATCCTGCCGAACGCCTCGCTCGGCCTGCCCCAGGCGCACGCCAGGAGTGAGGGGTAGTCGAAGGGGAACCCGTCGGCAGCCGTGGCCACCGGCCTCTCCTCGCGGTGACCGACCAACCCGCCCGACTGCGGCAGCGGCACGGGGGCCGCCCCGGTCTGCACGGCGCGCGGACCCGCGTGCCGCCACTGCGAGAGCGGCCAGTCGGGCACCAGCCGCAGGGCCATGGCACGGCCCAGAAACGCTTTCGCCCCGTCCACCGAGCCCAGCACGTCGGCGTAGAGCGTCGGCACCGGGCCCGCGGAGACTCCGCGTACGAACACCTCGTAGACGACGCGCCGGCCCTCAGGGGTCGCCTGGCCCCGGCACATGGCGTGGTAGGGCTGATCACTGACCGGTTCGAAGCGCCAGCCGTCCCGGTCGACGGTGTAGCCCATGGCCGTCAGGTAGAAGGCCATCGCCTGGAGACCGCCTTGGAACATCAGGGTGCCGGGCATGCAGGGGTCGTTCTTGAAGTGCCCGGCGAAGAACCAGTCGTCCGGCGCCAACGCCGTCTCGGCGCGCAGATAGCCCCGGCCCCACGGGCCGCCGGCCGAGTCGAACGCGCTCACCTCGTCCAACAGGCGCAGCCTGCCCCCGTCGAGCCGCGGCGAGCGGATGTGGGCCGCCGTTGCCTCCCAGCCGGGACCGAAGCAGTCCGCCGGCCGCCCTTCTGTCAGGGCCCGGAGCCGGTCCTCGTCGAACCGGGTCAGCTCGCAGTGCACGGCCGGAGGGTCGAGCGGCAGGGCGTCACCCGGCGGATGCTCGGCCGGGTCCCACCGGATACCGCCGCTGCCGGCGAGTTCCTGAGGGGTGAAGAAGCCCGCCTGGCCCTCGCGGACACTGAGCCGGAGCTCGCCGTCCACGTAGCAGTCGTAGTGGAAGAAGGCCAGCCGCACGCCCTCGGCCTCCGCGTGGCCGTCGACGTGGATCTCGAAGGACAGGGTGTCACCGGCCCCCGGCGGGTCGCCGTGGAAGGTCACCTCGCACCCGAGCAGCCGGTAGGCGCGCTCGCCCCGGTTGAGCAGATCGGCGCCCAGCCAGCTGAGCAGAAGCAGGTCGGCCTGGCCCGCCTCGACCAGCAGGCCGGCCGGCATGCGCCCCGTGGAGTCCAGGTACCAGCCGTCGGACCGGATGTCGGTCTCCGTCCAGATCCTGCCGTCCGTGCGCACCGGTCCCGGCATGGCGAGTGCCGCGGGCACCGCGTCGATTCCGGTGACCCGGTCGGCGAACAGCATGGGCGGTCCGGGCATCCGGGTCTGCACCGCGTATCCGTCCTGTTCGGCGAACCTGGGCCCGAACAGAGCGGAGATCTTGTGCTCGGCGAGGTACTCCAGTTGGGCGCGGTCGAACTTCGGCCCCGGTTTCGGCGTCGGCGAGGACGGTGACGCGGGTGTATGCGGCAGCGGGGCGGGTGCCGGCTGCACCGGGGTCGGCGGCGGGGGCTGCACGGCCGGGCGGGGCGTGGTGAGTGCGGGCGGCCCCATGATGTCGGGGGCGGGGATCGGTGCTCCGGCAGCCGTCAACGCCCTCACGGCCAGCGTCGACATCCGCAGGAAGCGCTGGTGGGTCTCGGTGTGCCGGGCCATCACCTCCCGGTGCAGCTCGGCGACCCGCAGTCCGAGCCGGGCGACTACGGCCCGCGCGTCCTGCGGTGCCCAGGATTCTCCGCCGGCGGGGGAGGGGGCGGGGAGGGTGGGGCTCTGGGAGTGCTGTGGGGCCGGGTCGGTGTCCGCGCCCGGTCCTCCGCACGGCGGCGCGGTGGGGGCTGAGGACCCTCCCGGCACACGGGCCTGCGGGACGGTCGAGGGGAGCGGGCGGCCGGGGGCGTGGTTCGGGACCGGGGCCAGCTCCGGGGCCCGGGGCAGGGTCGTCACAGTGGACTCCAGGCAGGGCAGACGGGGGAACGGGACGGCGGGAACGGTGATGCCGGGGCCGGGGTCCGGGAGATCCGTCGCGGCGCGGCCGAGCCGGGCGAGCAGCTCATCGGCTCGCACCGGCACTCCGGCGACGACGAGTTCGGCCACCGACAGACACAGCTGCCGCAGTCCGGTGTCCTGCGGGGCGTCCAGCGCCACGGCCACGTGTTCCCGGTCGCCGAGCACCCGCTTGATCCAGCCGGTGCACAGCCTCCGCGGTCCGTGCTCCACGAAGACGCGGACCCCGTCGGCCCATGCCTGCTCGACCATGGCCGCGAAGTCGATCGTGCCCATCCCCTGAGCGGTGACCGCGTCGGCGGCCCGCTCGGCTGTCGGCAGGTACGCCTGCCCGGTGGCCCCGCTGTAGAACCGTACGCCCGGCACCTCCACCGTGGGACGGTGATGGGCCGCACGCCACGCTTCCCGGACCTCCGCCAGCTCCGGTGCATGGGCCGCCATGTCGTACTCCAGCTCGATGGCGAGGTCGGCGCCCAGTGCGGCCACAACGGCCGCGCACGCCCGGGACTCGCCGCCGATGACGCAGATCCCGGGGGCGTTCACCGCCATCAGATGGACGGCGGCCTGCCCGGCGAGTTGCGCACGGACGACGTCCAGAGGGGCACCGACCAGGTAACTCGACCACCGGGAGCCCTGAATGCCCCGATGCTCCCAATGACGCCGCACGGCCCGGAGTTCGCCGGTGAGCTCGGTCGTGAACAGGCCGCTCTCCCGGGTGGCTTCGTACAGTCCCGTGGCGTCCGGCCAGGCTCCCAGCGCGACCAGCGCGGTCGACTCGCCGGAGGAGTAGCCGAGAGCGGCGTCCGGCCGCAGTCCGAGAACATCGCGGCTGAACACCGTGTGGCACACGGCCAGTTCGGCGGCTGTCCAGATCTGCTTGAGCACCCCCTGCTGCGGCCCGGACCGCAACCGCGTACCGATCGCGTGGTGTGCCTCGCGGACGGTCTCGCCGAGCGAGGGCAGGGCGAGCAGCAACTCGTGGCCCATGCCCGGGTAGGCGGCCGAGCCGTTGGTGTACACGAACGCGGTCTGCCCGTCGACCGGACGTTCCCGGTACAGCACGTCGGCCGGTCGGGCGCCGCCCTCGGCCAGCCAGCGGCGGGCGGCTTCCCTGCGGTCCTCGGGCGCGGTGTCTGCGTCGACCACGAGCGCCAGCCTGGCCGGGCCCGCGCTGGACTCCACACCGGAATCCAGCGCGGCCAGCACCTCCCTGCGGTCCGCCCCCGAGTAGACGTGCAGGCTCGGCGCGGGACCGCGCAGCCACGGCCGGGCGTCCCCCGCGCGCAGGCGTACGCTCACGGCCGGCCCCTCCAGCGGCGTCACCGCAACCCGCGCGGTGCGGGGGACCGCCGCGGTGTCGGCGGGCTCGCCAGGCCGGGGCACGGCGCGGTGCTGGAGCGAGAGCGCCGCCACCGCGACGGAGACCAGCCCGGACGCCGCATGAGCGCGCCCGAAGGCCGCCGCCGGGTCGAACACCGCATCCGGACCGTCGCCGATGACCATGTCGGGCGCGTCGGCGCATTCCTCGTCCAGCAGGGCGACGATGGTGTCACCGTCCCTGCGTGCGGCGTCCAGGAGCTTCAGGACCAGGACGACGGCCGCTTCCCCCGGGGCGTCCTCGTGCCCGAGTTCCCGCAGGGCGGACCGGTGGACCGCCTCGCAGGACAGGTCGGCGGCACCGACGAGCGCGGCGTCGGCCTCGCCCGCACGCAGGGCCCGGGCCGCGAGCTCCAGCGCGACCGTCCCGGACGCCTCCTCGGCGGACACCGTGAACCCCGGCCCCGCGAGGTCGAGTTGGGTGCTGATGCGGTTCGCCGCGAGGTTCGGCATGCTGCCCACCACCCCTTCGGCCGTCAACGGCGGAACAAACGCGTCCCGGGCGGAGTCCGCCGGCACGGCGCTGCCGCATCCCGCCTCCTCCAGCCAGTTCGCCACCCGCCAGCGGGCACCTGACCGGGCCACTTCGGGGTCCACGCCCATGCCGATGACCACCATGGTCCGCTCACGGGGCAGGCTCACCGTCCGCACCGCCTCCCGCGCGGCCTCCAGCACCTGGAGCTGATGACGTACGGTCCGCTCCAGGGCCAGCGGAGGGAAGCACAGGTCCGTCAGCCCCACGGCGAACTCCGCCGCAGGGCCGCGCCGTTCACCGCCCAGCACCGCCCGGCGCAAGTCCTCCGCGGACCTTCCCTCGCCCACCCGGGCGCCGACCGCGACGATCGCCACCGGGGCACGGCCGCCCGGCTCCCGCGCCGCCGATACCCCGGCCGCAGCCGACGCCGAGCCCGGAGAGGGTGCCGGTGCGCGGCCGGCCCGCCCCGAGCCCCGCGCCGGCCGGGGCACGGAGGGCGGGAACCCGTCGTCGGGATGGTCCACGATCAGGTGGGCGTTGGTGCCCCCGAACCCGAAGGCACTCACCGCCGCCCTGCGCGGACCCGTCCACTCCTCCGGCTCCGCGAGCACCCGCAACGGCGTGCCCGCCAGCGCGTCCAGCGGCCGCTGCGCACCGAGCGTCGCCGGACGCACCCCCGCCCGCAGCGCGCCGAGCACCTTGAGCAGGCCGGCCACGCCGGCCGAGGCCAGCAGGTGCCCGACGTTGGACTTCGCCGACCCGATGGGCACGTCGTCACCGCCCCCGAAGACCCGGGCCATGCCGCGCGCCTCCACCGCGTCACCGACCGGCGTCCCCGTCGCATGGCACTCGACCAGCGAAACCGAATCGGGGGCGAGGCCCGCCGTGTCGTACGCCAAGCGCATGGCCCGGACCTGACCCTCCTCGGACGGGCTGATGAGCCCCGATCCGCGGCCGTCGTTGGAGAGACCCACGCCCCGGATCACGCCGAGCACGGGGAGGCCGGCGGATCTGGCGTCGGGCAGTCGCATCAGGGTGACGAACCCGGCGCCCTCGCCGTGCACCAGGCCGTCCGCGTCCTGGTGGAAGGGGCGGCTGCGTCCCGTCCGGCTGGTCGCGGACAGCGCGCAGAACCCCATGTGCAGGTAGAGGGGGTCGGGCCGGCTCACCGCGCCCGCCACCATCACATCGGCCGTGCCGTCGTGCAGCCGGTCGCACGCCAGCTTGACCGCGTACAACGAGGACGCACAGGCGGCGTCGAGGGACCAGGCCCCCGCCCCGAGTCCGAGCGCCCGGGCCGCGAGCGCGGCGGGCAGCCCGGAGGAGAAGCGGTTGCGGGCGTCGGGACGTGTACGGCGCCCATCCGCCAGCAGGGCGTCGCGGAGCGGCGGGTGCTGCGCGGAAAGCCAGACGTGTTCGGCGAAGGCGGCCCCGGCCTGCGTCGGGTACGACAGATTGCCCAGCACCAGCCCGCCGCGCGGCAGCGGACCCACACGGCCCGCCTCGGCGAGCGCCTGCCGAGCGCCGTACAACACCCAGTGGAACAGCGGGTCCAGTGAGGAGATCCGCTCCGGGGCGATCCGGAATCCGCCCGGGTCGAAGACGGACTCGAACCCCTCGACGTAACCGCCCACCTCGGTCCAGGTGCGGTCCAGATGGTCGTCCACCGAGCCCATGACCCAGCGGCGCGGGACCCGCCAGCGCCCCGCCGGGGCGGCCGACAGGCTGGTGCGGCCGGCGGCGATGTTCTCCCAGAACGTGTCCGGGTCGAGCGCACCGGGCAGCACACAGCCCCGGCCGACGACGGCGATCGGTTCGAAATCCATGAGGGTGCTCACTTAAGGGACTTGAAGGCAGGGCGTGGGCCGGGAGGGCTCGGGCTCGTCGGCGTTGTCAGGAAGGGCGGCGGACGAGTTCGACGCCGATCAGTTCCAGCAGGACGGACCCGTCGTCGTCGATCAGTGCCGCGTCGCAGCGCGCCCCCGTGGTGTGCGCCTTCCGCCCCCGGACCACACACCGCACGCCGCCGTCCACCGGGCCACGCCGGTGCACCCGGCACTCGGCGACGGCCATCGGGAGCGTGTCCGCCCCGAGCACCGCCTCGGCCCAGAGCAGGGCGAGTTGCAGGGCGCCGTCCACAGCCGCGGCATCGAGCGGCCAGTGATCCCCTGTCCAGCCCAGGTCGCGCAGGCCCACCACAGTCGCCTCGGCCCCGTCGTCCGAGGCGCCGGTCACCGTTCGCAGGGCGTGGAACCGGGGACCGTGGAAGAGGGCCGTGCCCTCGTACGGACCGGCCGCGTCGAGCGGCTTCAGGCCCTCAGGGGTGCCCCACGCGTCCGCAACCGGCTGGTCGGCCCCGCTGTCCAGCACGGCCCGGAAGTACGCCGGACCGTCCTCGCCCCGCAGCTCCGCCTCCAGCCCCGACGGCGCACCGGGCGCGCCCCTGCTGCCGAGCACGGTGAGCCGGTGGCCCGTAGCCGCCAGTTCCGGCAGGGAACATGTCCGGTACACACGCAGATCCCGCACCACGAGCGGGCCGGGGGCCGCCAGCCACGCCGCAGCCGCACCGGCGAACCAGTTCAGGACCATCGCCACAGGCAGCACGGGGACATCGGCGGGTGCGTGATCGGCCAGTTGCGGCAGCGAATCGGAGCGGACCAGCAGCTGCGCCCGGGAAGGGCCGGAGGGCGGGGCCATGGCCGCCGGGTCGTCCCCGGCCACGAGGACGACCCGGGCCTCGTCGGCAGCGGCGCCCAACTCGGCGGTGAAGGCGGCCGCACCCTGCTCCAGGGGAATGAGCGGGACCCCGGACCGGCCGAAGTGCGCCACCAGGGAGGGGGTGACCATGCCACCCTGCCAGGGCCCCCAGGCCACGCACCGCACCAGGCAGCCGGGGCGGCGCGCCTGCTCGGCCGACGCGACCTGGTGCAGGACCTCGTTGGCCATGGCGTAGTCGCTCTGCCCCGGGTTGCCGAACACGGCGGCCACCGAGGAGAACAGGCAGATCATGTCCAGGGGATCGTCCGCCGTCGCCGCCAGCAGCGCCCGCAGACCGTCCGCCTTGGTGGACATCACCAGCTCCGCCTGGTCGTCGCTCTTGTCGGCGATCCGCTTGTCGGTCAGGACCCCCGCGCCGTGCACGATGCCGGTGACCGGACCCCATGTGTCGCGTACATCGCGAAGGGCGGTGGCCAGGGCTTCACCGTCACGGGCGTCCACCTGGACGTACCGGACCGGCGAGCCGGCCGCCTCCAGAGCCGCCAGCGTCGCGCGCACCTCGCGCGCCGCCAGGATCTCCCTGGCCCGCGCCGCGATCCTCGCGGGCGAGGAGTCCGCAGCGCCCATGTCGGCACGTCGCGCGAGGAGTCGGGTGAGTGACGGCTCGTCGGTCGCGGCAGCGAGCCCGTCGGGTTCGGCGGCGGGGTCGGTCCTGCCCACCAGGACGATCCGCGGACGGTGGGCCCTGGCCAGGTCCAGCAGGGCCGCGGCGGTCACCCCGCGCGCCCCGCCGGTGGCCACGATCACGGACGCGGAGGTGATCCGCCGGGCACCGTCGTCCGACGCCGTCACCGGGCAGGGCACCATCCGCAACAGGGACCGAGTGCCGTCTGCCCGGAGGCCGACCTCCGTGTCGGTTCCGCCTTCGAGCAGTTCCCGCACGATCGCGTCGGCGACCCTCTCGTCGTCCCGGCCGTCCCGCTCGCAGTCGATGACCTTGACCGAGCCGTCCGGCCACTCCTTCGCCGCAGTCCTGGTCAGACCGGCGACCCCGCCCAGCCAGGCGCGGCCGGGCGCGTGGCCACGGAGCCCGAAGTCGCCCCCGGTGTCCTGCACGGTCACGAACAGCACATCACCTTCGGCCGCTCGCGCCGCCACCGTACGTGCCGCACGGAGCGCCGACCGGTGGACCTCGCGGGCCGCTTCCGGTGTGCCGCCGGACGCCGTCAGCGCGCCGAGATGGACGACGGCCCGTGCGTCCGAGGGCACCTTCGCCGCGGAGGCGGCGTCCACGCCGTGCTCCGCGAGTTTCCGGGCGACGAGGCCGGTCAGCCCGCATCCGTCCGGGCCCTCACCGGTCACCACGACCGGCCCGTCCAGCAGACCCGCCGTCGCCAGGCCGGACGCCGGGGAATCCATCATGCGCGGCACCAGCCTCGTCAGTGCGGCCTGCTCGCCGGGCCCGGAGTGTGGGCTCGGAAACCCGGCACCCTCTGGAGCGCCGGTGTCCGCGGAAGGCGCGGCGGAAGCGGGAGTCCGGCGGGGCTCCGGAACGGCCGGGCCGGCGCCCTCGGCGGCGGGCGCCGCCACCGGTCCGGAGCCGGTGGCGAGCGCATCGACGATCTCCCGCAGGGTGCGGAGCCGGCCCAGGTGCCCGAAGTCTCCTGCCGCCACGTCACCCAGCTGACGGCGTACGGCCGACAGGATCTCGACGCGCTTGATGGAATCGACCCCCAAGTCCGCCTCCAGCTCCATGTCGACGTCGAGCATGTCGGCCGGATAGCCGGTGAGCCGGGCCACCACCGACAGGAGGAGGTCTTCCAGCTCCGACGGCGACAGGGACACAGCACCATCGGCCGGAGCCGGAGCCGGAGCCGGAGCCGGAGCCGGAGCCGGAGCCGGAGCGGGTGCGGTGGGTGCCAGCGGTACGGGGACGGCGGGTGCTGAGGGCACGGGGACGGCGGGCGCGGCCGGAGCAGGCACGGTTGCCGCGGCATCGGTCGCGCTCGTGACCGGTGTGTGCGGCGGTGACGACGGGCGGGGGAGGGTCAGCGGTGCAGCGGGGGCCGGTGCGGCGAGTGCGTCTCCGGCAGGCGGCACCCCGAGCATCGCGGCGAGGCTCGTCTCGGTCATCCGGAGAAAGGCCATGTGGCTGTCCGCCAGCATGCCTTGACAGGCGGCGTGGGTCTCCGCCGTTTGCCGGTGGACCCGGTCGACCGCCGCGTACAGGCCGGCGTCGTAGAGGGCGGCCTCGGACGTGGGCTCGGGCTGCTGGTCGTGGGCGGAGGTGGGGGCGTACGCGGGCATGGCCACTGCCTGGGTGTCGAAATCGGATGCGTACGCGGGCATGGGGGCCGCCTGGGTGTCGGGCGCGGACACGTACGCGGGGTTCGGCTGATGGGCCGGCGCGCCTTCCGGCGCCGGTCCCGGGACCGGCGCGGCGGCTGCGGTGCGGGGCGGGGGCAGCTGCTGGTAGTTGGCTCCGCTGATCTTCACGGTCATTCGGGGCTCGCGCTCCTTCGCTGAGGTTTCGGGCGAGTCGTAGGGGGCCCAGAGAGTGCCGAGGTCGAGGGGGACACCGAGCACGGCGAGTCCGCCGAGCGCGGCGTGCAGGCCGCTGACCCCGTCGCGGCCCGGCCGGTCCAGGGAAACCGCCGCGTGCCGGCGGTCGCCGAGAATCTGCCCCACCAGGGCGGACAGCGCGTTGCCCGCGCCGATCTCGACGAAGGTCCGCACCCCGTCCGCGTACATCGCCTCGATCTGGTCCTGGAACAGCACCGGCGAGGCGAGATGACCGGCGATGCGACGGCGCACCTCATCGGGGTCCGAGGGATACGGTGCCGCGTCGGCGTTGCCGTAGACCGCGATCCCGGGCTCCATGAGCGGCACGGTGTGAAGGTACGCGGCGAGCGGTTCGGCGGCCGGGGCGACCATCGGACTGTGGAAGGCGGTCGACGCGGCCAGCCGCCGGGTGGCCACCCCCTCGCCGGCGAAAGCCGTCTCGGCGCGCACGACAGCCTCTTCGGAGCCCGAAAGCACCGTCTGACGGGGGGAGTTGTGATTGGCCGGCCAGATGTCGCCGAATCCGCCACCGGCCAGCACCTTCGCGACCTGCACGTGGTCCGCAGCCACGGCGAGCATCGCGCCCGGTGCGCCTGCCGCATCCCGCATCAGCTCACCGCGCCGGCGGGCCAGACCCACCAGCGACCCGGCGTCCAGCACACCCGCGCAGTGCAGCGCCACCAGCTCGCCGAAGCTGTGTCCCGCCACACAGTCCGGACGCAGTCCCAGCTCCCGCACCACCTCCAGCAGCGCCAGCGCGTGCACCGCGAGAGCGGGCTGCGCCCACTCGGTGGCGTCCAGCAACTCCTGCCGGGCCGCGCGCTCCCCATCGCTGAAGGCGGGCGGTGGGAAGACGACCCGGTGCAGGGGCCGCCCCTCGAAGCGGGTGCCGCCCAGCCGGTCCCACACGGCCTGGGCGGCGGGCGCCAGCATCGCGACGCCGGCTCCCATCCCGACGTACTGGGAACCCTGGCCGGGAAACAGGAAGCCGATGCGGCCGGGCGAGGGCTCCCCGTACGCGTACCGGACTCCGAACGGTGTGGAGAACGCCGTGCCCGGCCGCTGCCCGATCAGCGCGAGCGCCTGGTCGTACTTCTTCCGCAGGTCCGCACCGTCGCCGGCGACGACCGCTAGGCGCACCCGATCGGTGGGGGAGAAGGAGGCGTGGCTCTCCCGTGCGAGCGCGGCGAGCGGACGGCTGTCGTCCACCCGCGGCGGTACCAGGTCCGCCGGAGAAGCACCGCTGAACAGGACGAGTTCGCTCGGCGCCCATCGATGGCGCAGGGCCGCACGGCCCCGGGCGCCCGAGGGCACGTACTCCTCCAGCGTGACGTGGAAGTTGCTGCCGCCGAAGCCGAAGCTCGACACCGAGGCCCGGCGCGGATGGTCTGCGGGCCGGACCCAGGGGCGCGTCTCGGTGTTGACGTAGAACGGGCCGCCCGGATCGGCGGCCGCCGGGTTGGGCTGCTCGACCTTCACGGTCGGCGGCAGCACCTTGTGGTGCAGGGCCATGACCGCCTTGAGCAGTCCCGCCGCACCCGCGGCACACTTGGTGTGGCCGATCTGCGACTTGACCGAACCGATCGCACACCACGGACCGTCCGTACGCCCCGACGCGCCGAACACCTCGGTGAGAGCGGCCAGTTCGGCGGTGTCCCCGGCCTTGGTGCCGGTGCCGTGCGCCTCGACCAGTTCCACGGTCTGCGGCCCGTACCCGGCGTCCTCGTAGGCGCGTCGCAGAGCCCTCGCCTGGCCTTCGGGCAGCGGGGCGTAGATCGCCGTGCTCCTGCCGTCGGACGAGGTGCCGATGCCCCGGATCACCGCGTAGATCCGGTCGCCGTCCCGCTCCGCGTCGGACAGCCGCTTCAGCGCGTACATCACGACGGCTTCGCCGAGCATGGTGCCGTCCGCCGCGTCCGAGAACGGCCGGCAGTCACCGCTGGGGGACAGCGCAGGCGTCTTGGAGAAGCAGAGGAACATGCCGACGTCGTTCCCCGTGTCCACGCCCCCGCTGATCACCAGGTCGGCCCGGCCGAGCGCCAGCTCGCCTACCGCGGTGGACAGGGCCGCCAGGGAACTGGCACAGGCCGCGTCGGCGGTGTGGTTGATGCCGTGCAGATCGAACCGGTTGGCGATCCGTCCCGCGACGACGTTGCCGAGCAGACCGGGAAAGGTCGATTCCCGCCACGGCGTGAACCGCGCCGAGATGCGGTCGCACACGGCCTGCGCCTCCGCCTCCCCGATACCGCTCTCCCGCAGGGCGGCGAGCCACACCGGGCGTTGGGTGCGCCCGAACATGTGCGGAAGGAGTTCCAGGGAGGCCGCGCCGAGGACGACACCGGTCCGGTCCCGGTCCACCCCGGCCGCGCCACCGGCGTCCTTCAGCACCTGGTCGGCGACCATCAGGGCGAGGAGCTGCGACGAGTCCGTCGAGGACAGGCCGGCGGGGGGCACCCCGTACGCCATCGGGTCGAAGTCCACCTCCGGCAGGAAGGCGCCCCGGCGGGCGTACGTCTTGTCGGGGGCGGCCGGGTCGGGATCGTAGTGGTCCTCCACCCGCCAGCGGGAGGCGGGCACTTCGGTGATCAGGTCCCGTCCGCCGCACACGATCCGCCAGTAGCCGGCCGCGTCCGTCGCACCGGGCACCAGAGCGCCCACACCGACCACGGCGACGGGCGTCCGGCCGGGCGGGGATGCTTGCACGGTCTCTCCTGGGAGCAGCGCCTTCGGAGCGCCGGGCGCGCTCACGCCAGCTCGCACGGCACGTAGGTGAAAGCCTCGGGAGGCATGGGGACTCCATGGGTACGCAGTTGATGGGCGCGGGTGAGTACGGCCGCGCCTTCGAGGAGGTTGAGGGCGATCTGCACCACGGTCCGGTGCCCCGGTTCGGCCAGCCAGGAGCCCGCCACCCACCGGTTGAAGGCGCCCATCGACGGTCCGCACCAGATCTGGTAGTCGGCCCGCCGCGGTGCGTGCCCGGTGATCGCCCAACGGCTGGAACTGCCCAGGTACCAGCGGAAGACCAGGGCCATCCGGTGTTTCGGGTCCGCCTCGGCGCGCGTGATCTCGGCAGGATCGCGCTGTTCCCAGAACGCGCGCGTACGCTGCCACACCTCCTCGAACGGGGCGCGCAGCACATCGCGTTCGAGCGAGGTCCGCAGGGCGGGCGGGATCTCCTCCAGGGAGCCGTGCGCCCGGTACGCCGCGTGGAGCCTGCCGGCCCGCTGGGCGAACATCGTGCCGCGCGACAGCACCTGGAGCTTCACACCGAGCTCGAACATGTCGGCCGCCGGCGCCATGGCCACATCGGCGATGTCCGCCTCGCACAGCATCGCCTTGGCCTCGTCGCACAGGCCCGCTTCGACGGAGGTCTGGTTCACCGACCCGACGACCACGTAGGACGCGCCGAGGGCGAAGGCGCCGGCCACCGCGTCGGGCGTGCCGAGACCCCCGGCCGCACCGACCCCGACCGGCCGGGGGTATCCGAACCGCCGGCAGAGCGCGTCGCGCAGCCCCGCGATCCTCGGCAGCAGGACCGACAACGGCCGGTTGTCGGTGTGTCCGCCGCTGTCGGCCTCCACGGTGATGTCCTCGGCGACCGGCACGCGGGCCGCGAGATCCGCCTCCTCCCGGGTCAGCCGGCCCTCGGCCACGAGGGGTTCCAGGAGGGCGGCCGGTGCGGGGGAGAGGAACCGTTCGGCCACCTCGGGACGGGACACCTTGGCGAGCATCCGGGTGGGCCGGACGATGTGCCCGTCCGCCCCCCGGCGCAGCCCCCTGGCCGAGCACCACACGACGGCCGGGGTCAGTTCCATGTACGCGGACGCGGATACCCGGGGCACACCGCAGCCCACGAGGAGCTCCGCGACGCGTGACTCCAGTGCCGGTTCGGCCGGTGAGTGGATGAGGTTCACACCCCAGTTCCGGCGCCCGCCCAGCTCGTCGACGAGCGTGTGCACGGCCCGTTCCACGTCGCCGTACGCCAGTCCGCCCGCGCCGAAGAAGCCGAGCATGTCCGCCCGGGCCATCGCCGACACCATCGCGGTGGTCGCGATTCCGTTCGCCATCTCGCCCGCGACGTAAGGGAACCGCACACCGTGGGCCTCGCAGAAGGTACGGCCGCCGAGCCATTCGGGGTACAGCGGGGGCAGCGTTCCGAGGGCTCGGCCCGGTGGCACGGGGCCGAGTGCGAGCCCCAGCTCCCGGCTGTCCGGCCCGCTGACCACGTGGACGGGCTCACGGATACGCCGGGCGCGGGCCGCGATCCCGTCGGGCGAGAAGTCCGCCGGGGACGCGGCGGGGGAGCCGGAAACTGCGAGGACGGTCACGGAAGGGCTCCAACGAGACAGGACACGGGTCGGTCGACGGGAACAATGGTGCGGAGAGGGTCCGAGGTCAGGCGCAGCGAGCGGACGCGGAAGGGGTCGCAGGCGGGCCCGGTGGGCCGGGCAGAAGCCGGGCATGCGGGGACAGGCCGGACCAGAGGTAGTCGAGGTCCACCCGGCTGGATGCGGCCGAGGGGCCCAGCAGCGCTCTGACCCGGGTGTCGTCGAACCGCCGCCGGTGGGCGAGGTAGGCCGTCATACCCGGGTAGAAGTCCAGCAGAGCCTCCAGGGCCGACGGGGTGCCCGGTCTGTCGGCGACCAGTTCGACCGAGAGCGGGACCAGCCGTTCCAGCAGGGCCACGACCGTGGGCACGGGCACGTCGCGGTCGTGGACGACGTGGTACGTGTCGACCCCGCCCGAGGGTGTCCGGCCGGCCAGCCGCACCATGACCTCGGCCGCGTGCTCCACCTGGAGGAGGTTCAGCCGGCCGTGCGGATGCCCCACCATCCGGACGCGGGGGCGGCGCCCGGCGTGACTTCCCGGCACGCACGGTGATGCGCCCGAGTCGCATTGCGGGCCGGCGGCGCGCAGGGCGTCCCGCAGGATCCGCTCGATGACGAGCAGCGGATGCGCGGGCAGGTCCGGGTGCGGTGGCAGATCGGTGACCAGGATGCTCGGCCGCAGGACCAGGACCGGGCGGCCGTGCTCCCTGGACCACGCGTGCACCAGCAACTCCGCCTCGTACTTGGAGCGTTCGTAGGCGTTTTCGAACCCGCAGGTGTCCTTGAGCTCGTCCTCGTACGCCACCCCCTCGCGCCGCGCTCCCGCCACGAAGGCGGTGCTCACATGGTGGACTCGGGGCCGCAGACGGCTCGCTGCGGCCAGCTCCAGGACATGCCGGGTCCCTTCGACATTGGTCCGGCGCAGCTCGGGGAGGTCCCCTTCCAGGTTGATGCTGCCCGCGCTGTGCCAGATCGTGCCGATGCCGTCGGCCAGCTCCTGGAACGCCCGCTCGGACAATCCGAGCCTGGGCAGGGCGAGGTCGGTCTCCACCACCCGCAGCCGGTCCGGAAGCGTTGCGGTCAACGCCGCGGGTGCGCCCGTCAGTTCGAAGTACCGGGTGACCCGGCGCAGAGCGTTCCCCGATCCCGCGTGTGCCAGAAGAGTCAGCGACCGGTGCGTGTCGAGCAGACGGCGCAGCAGGCGCAGTCCGAGAAATCCGGTGGCGCCGGTGAGGGCGACTTGCACGGCCATGGCTCCAAGGGCTTCGGAAGGACGGGCC
Organism: Streptomyces sp. A1277; assembly: GCF_004795015.1. GTDB lineage: Bacteria > Actinomycetota > Actinomycetes > Streptomycetales > Streptomycetaceae > Streptomyces. Next base: position 149,234 of record NZ_SSBI01000007.1, read on the forward strand.
CGTGCCCGGAGGCAGGGACGGGGTCGCCGGCGGGCGACCGGGAAGGACGGGAGGCGACGGGCCGTCCCCGTGGCGTGGGGACGGTACAAGCGGCTCGAATCGGCAGGCCGGTCCGCCGCTGCGAGCGATCACCGCTTCTTTGACACCTCCGGCCTCGCCGTCAGCTCTTCGGCCCTCTCCGGGCACGTTGATCTCCGGCGCAGGGCACACGATGTCAGACGGCGGGCCGAGCGAACGTCCCCGATGCGGACTGCTCACCCGAACGGAGTACCTCGCGCCGTGGCCGGCGCACGCCCGTAGCCAGGGCCGGAGCCGTCCCGTGTGCCTGTACCGCCGGGGAGTGATTCGGCGGCGTCCGTGCGGAGTTGCGCATGCGGCCCGTCCCTCCTTCGGGGGATCTTGTCGACCGCGTTCCGACAGAGGCATGCCCGGCAAAGCGGCGCCGGACAGGGGAAGGCGCTGAGCGGCGGGAGAGCAGATACGGCACGGGGGAAGGGGCATTACGGCGGCCCGAGGACAGCTGCGGCAGCCCGACGGCGTTGAGCGGGAACCGGGCCGTGCGGGAGGGGCGGCAGCGGTTGCCGGTGCGGACCCACCGTCGCACGCGGTCATCCTGAAGGGCGCGGCGGGGGATGGACGGACAGCCGCCGTCCGCCGCTCACCCTGCCACCGGCGCGTCGGCGGCCTCACCCGTCTCCCGCCCCGTCAGCACGCATGCACATGCCTCGCATTGGAGCCGAAAGCCCCATGTCCGTTTCCGATCAGTCACCCTCATCGGCGGAGTCAACGCCCGCCACCCCGTCGATCCCGTCCGCCCGGCCCGCGTCGTCCGGTGAGTCGGACCATTCCGGTGAGTCGGACCATTCCGGCGACACGGCCCGGGCAGAGCGGTCCGTTCCCCCTCCGCACCACCCCGCCCACCCCGTGGACCGCGCCTTTCTCAACCTGGAGCGCAGCCGCCCCGACGTGTACTGGGACGCCGGCGGGGTCGCGTACCTCAGCGGCCCGCCCCCAGCCCTCGCCGACCTCCGTACCTACGTCGCCTACCGCCTGGGTGAGTTGCCGCTGCTGACGAGCCGGATCGAGGGCGGCCGGCGGCTCCGGTGGCAGCCGGACGCGGACTTCGCCGTGGACCGCCATGTGCACGAGGTCGTCGCCGACGGCCCGGCCGGGTGGGACCCCGCCCTGCACACCGCGCTCAACGCCCCGTTCGCGGACGGCGCCTACTGGGGGGTCTGGCTGATCCACGGCCACGCCCCCGACGCCTACGCCGTGTGCTACCGCTTCCGCCACGCCTGCCAGGACGGTTCGGCCGCGGCCATGACCTTCCGGGCCATGCTCGCCGAGGGGGAGCCCTCTGCCCGCCCGGTGCCGAGCCGAAGCCGCCGGGCGGTGCCCCGACGCGTGGCCTCGGCCGTCGGGCTGGCCACGAAGTTCATGGCCGGCACCTTCGTCGTACGCGGGCACCGCCCGGTCGCCGCGTACGTCCCCACCGGGGAGCGGCAGCTGTGGCGGGGCCGCGTACCGGTGGACACCCTCCGCCGCATCGGTGCGACCCGCGGTGGCTCGGCGCACGATGCGCACCTCGCCGCACTCACAGGCGCGTTGGCGGCCTGGGCCGACCGCGCGGGTGTCCCGCTCCCACGGGTGACAGCCGTGCTGCCCGTCGACGCGCGGCGACCCGACGAGGAACAGACCTGGGGAAACCGCTGCTTCGCCCTGCCCCTGGAGCTGCCCGTACGGATCGCCCCGGCAGGCCCGGACGGGCCCTCGGACGGTGACGCGGCTCTGCGGCGCCTGGATCACGTCATGGCCGCGACGCGGAAGTTGCGGGGCGAGGTGTGGCGGCAGGCCATCGGGGACCTGGTGCGTTTCATGCCCGCCCGCCCCACCGAGTGGTACATGCGCAGGGTGCTCTCCCCGCGCGTCACCAACGTCATGGCCACCTCCATGCCCGTCGCCGACAAGGGCAGCCTCGGCGAAACCCAGGTGACGGGCACCGCCCTGATTCCTCTGCTCGTGCCCGGGCACCTCTTCGCGGTCGGGCTCTCGTTCTTCGGTCAGTGGGCCGAGGTGTCGATCGTCGCCGACAGCGGACTGCCGATGGGCGAACTGCTGCCGGAGCTGTGGGAGCAGGCCGTGACGGAACTGGAGGACAGCTCCGCGCCGGTGTGAGCCGGGCAGGCGCCGAGCCGCGCGGCCGGCTACGTGCTCCCCAGCTCCGAACCGGCCCCGTGCAGGGCCTCCGCGCTCTGTGCGTCGGCCGGATTCCGCGGCGGGGGCGGTCCGGCGGGCGGCGCCGGCAGCGCACCGCGTGCGCGGCGCCGCCCCGCCCGGAGCTCCCGGCGCAGCGCCTTCCCGTAGGCGCGGACATCGATCTCGATGCCATGGCGGTAGGTGGGCACATACGTCCTGGCATGGTGGCGCCGCTCGCGGGCGATGGCCCGTGCCATCTCCTCCGGCGTCGGGAGGGCGACCGTGCCCTCGATCAGATCGGCGATCCACTCCGCCTGGGGTTCGAGCAAGGGGAAGGCCACGCCGGAGGGTTGGGCGAGCCCCATGAAGTAGAGGCCGGCCAGCCGCGGGGGAACCGTGCGCAGGTACAGCTCCGTACGGCCGCTGGGGGCGGCGAAGACGGAGGGGCTGAGGAAGGGGAAGGAGATGCTGTATCCGGTGGCGTACACCACGGCGTCCACGGATTCGCGGCTGCCGTCCGTGAACGTCGCCGTGTCCCGGCCGAAAAGGCTGACGCCCGGCTTGGGCGTGACCGCGCCCCGTGCCAGCTGGACGAGGAGTTCGTCCGAGGTGGAGGGGTGCGCGGCGAGGGGTCCGTGGGCCGGTTCGGCGAGCCCGTAGTGAGCCGGGGCGCCGCGGGTGAGCCGCAGGAGCAGCGCCATCGCCGGCCCCTTGATGAAGCGTGGAAGAGCGGCCGGCGGGCTTCGGACCAGGTGGTCCGCCGGCCGGCCCAGCAGCATCTTGGGAAACACATGCGCCGGGCTCCGTGCCGAGAGGTAGGTCCGCTCGGCCGTTCGGGAGATCTCCGCCGCGATCTCGCACCCGGAGTTGCCCATGCCGATCACCAGCACCCGCCGGCCGGCGTACGGCTCGGGGGAGCGGTAGTCGTGCGAGTGGACGGCGGACCCTTCGAAGGTCTCCGTCCCCGGGATCGCGGGATCCGGGAGACGCGGGTCCCAGTGGTGTCCGTTGGCCACCACCACGTCGGTGTAGCACCGGGGCACCGCTTGCGTGCTTGCGTCCCCGCGGCGCCGGTGGACGACCTCCCAGCCGCCTTCGTCCAGGGGGCGCACCGAGGTGACTTCGGCGCCGAACGCGATGTGCCGGTGCAGGTCGAACGTGGTGGCGTAGTCCTCCAAGTAGGCGAGGACCTTGCTGTGATGCGGGAAGACCGGGCCGTCCTCCGGCATCGCCAGTGAGGAGAAGGACATGCTCTCCTTCGAGATGTTCGCGTGCAACGACGCGTACACCCCCGACATGCCGTTGTCGTTGCCGTAGCGCCAGAGCCCGCCGAGCTGTGAACCGGCCTCGAAGCAGTCGAACGGCACCTTCCGCGCGGCCAGGACCTTGCTCGCGGCCAGGCCGGACGGACCGGCTCCGATTACGCACGTTCTCCGCATGACTGACCTGCCCTTCCTGGCCGGGCCCCCGCCCTGGTACCTACGGCGGAGCGCCTTGAGCGTGCACTCCGGATCTCGTCACGCTAGCCGCCCCCGCCGTCCCGAACCGGGTTCATCTGGGTAAACCCGCCGCACGCGTGGCATGCCGTGCACCAGGTTGACGCCCGCGCGACGGTGGGTGTGCGAGCCACCGTTTCCCCCGTGCGGCCCGCTCGTTGGGCACGGGCGGGCCGGTCACGCGGCCGAGCGGCCGGCCGGAACACCCGTCGGGCCGGAGAACACGTACGGCCCGGGCCGCCGGGAAGACCTGTCACGACGGAGCAGCGCGATGGACGTCACGGATGTGCACCACTCCTACCGGCAGCATGCCGTTCTCCGGGGCGTCGGCCTCCAGCTGCGGCCCGGCACGCTCGCCGGGATCGTCGGGGAGAACGGCGCCGGCAAGTCGACCCTGCTCAAGATCCTCGCCGGAGAGCTCAGACCGGACCGGGGAACGGTGCGGCACAGCGGAAGGTTCGGCTACTGCCCGCAGGCCGTCGTTCTGGACGACTCGTTCACCGTCCGCCAGCACCTCGACTTCTTCCGGAGCGCCTTCGGTCTGCCGGACCTGCGACGGGCCGGTGAAGTGATGGAGATCCTCGGCTTCACCGAATACCTCGACCAGCGTGCCGGCCTCCTCAGCGGAGGCTCCCGGCAGAAGCTGAACCTGACGCTGGCGCTCATGCACGATCCGGACATCCTGCTGCTGGACGAGCCCTACCAGGGGTTCGACTGGGAGACGTATCTGCGCTTCTGGGAGCTGGCGACGAGCCTGCGCGACGCCGGGCGCTCGGTGCTGGTCGTCTCGCACCTGGCGTACGACATCGACCGGCTCGACCTGCTGTGGCGCCTGGAGGACGGACGCCTGCACCGCCAGGAGACGCGTACGGAGGCGACGGCGTGAGGAGGCACTGGTCCCTGTTCACCACGGCGTCCCGATACGCGCTGATCGGGCACGCCCGCAACCGGTTCGCGATGCTGCTGGTGGTCGTGTACATCCCCGTGTGGATCGGCCTGGCCTACGTGGCCATTCCCGACCGGCCGGCACCGTTCCGGCTGCGCGCCACGGGCGAGGTCCTGTCCCCGCCGGGCAACCACCTCACCCAGATCACGGGCGCGCTGAACGCGGTCACCCTGATCGCAGGCTTCATGATGTTCGCCGCCACCTTCACCGGGGGCTCCTTCGACCGTCGCCTGGCCATGGCGGGGTACCCGCGATACCACCTCGTCCTGGCCAAGCTCACCGCGCTCACGCTGGTCTGCACGGCCGTCGCCGCGTACGCCACAGCCGCCGCAGGCTTCGCCTGGTCCCCCAGACAACCCCTCGTGCTGGCCGCCGGGTTGTTCCTCGCCGCCCTGACCTACGGGGCGCTCGGCGTGGTCTTCGGATCGGTGCTCCGCCGCGAGGTGGAGGGCATGTTCGCCATCCTGATGATCAGCATCCTGGACGTCGCCCTGCAGAACCCCCTCTCCAGCTCCGGCTCCGACAGCCCCGTCGTGCGCTTCCTGCCGACGTACGGCGCCGTGCAGGCCAGCATGGCCGCGGCCTTCTCCGACGCACCGGCGGGGGAGGGCCTCGCGATCCAGCTCCTCTGGCTCACCGGGGCCGCGTGCGCGGGACTGCTGGTCTTCCGCAGGCGCACCCGCAACGCGCTGCCGCCCCGGCGGACGCCGGGCATTCCGGCGCCCGCCCGGTCCCCGGATGCTGTCGGGCGGGTGGGCGCCGCCCCTTCGAGGGACCGGCGGCGTTTCGGCCCGCGACGCCCGTGACCTACGAATGCCGGTGATCGTTCTGTAGCCGTCGGGCACTGACGCGGTGCCCACGACGACACCGCCTCGTACAAGGAGCACCACACCCATGACCTTTTCGCGTACCGCCCGGAGCACTGTCCTCGCCGCGGCCCTCCTGTCCGTCACCGCGCTGGCCGTCCCCTCCCCGGCGCAGGCGGCCTCCTTCCCGCCCGCGTGCCAGGAGGCGCTGCTGGAAACCCTCGACAAGTTCCCCGTTGTCGACTTCACGGTCCCGGACAAGGCCAAGAACACCATGATGGGCGAGGTCCTGGGCCTGAGCGAGGCCGATCAGATGGTCTTCACCGAGAAGGCCTGCGCGGCTTGGAACAGCTGGGCGACGGACAACGGCAAGGCCGTCGCCACGGACCTGGACACCCGCTACCGCAACGCGGCCGGGCCCGTGTGCAACAAGTTCGCCAAGTCGTCCCTGGCGACGATCAAGAAGTACGCGCCGAACATCCCGGCCGAGACGCGCGAGCTGGAGAAGCTGGCCAAGCGGATCTGGGTGAGCTCCATGGAGAAGCTGACCGCCGATGCCACCAACGCGGACTGCCGTGCCGCGTACGACGCGGCGAAGGCGGGCTGGTAAAGGAAACCGGCGGGCTGCGCCGCGCGCCGAACAATTTCATGCATCGACGTAATCGTTCCGATGTCGACGGCCTGGGCTACCTCTGCGAGTTCCTCCGACGCAGCCCGGGCCTCCGGACGTATGAGATGCGGGTCCAGTGATCCACAGCAAGCCACCGTGCGACGCTCGCCGCGCGTGCGCCTCGCCGCGCGCCGGGCGGCGCCATGCACGGCAGCAGCAAGACCCGTGCGCTCGCTGAAGCAGGTGATTCCGGCTCGTGCGCGTTCCACGTTCATGTGACGTGGGCAATTTCCGATCAGCGGTCCTCACCGTTGAGAGGGACACACATGACGAGCCACGCAACTGAAGTCGAGCTGGAAAGCCTTCTCCACCAAGCCCTGCGGACCACCGGGACGGTCGCCCACTGGACGGCCGTCACCGACGAGGTGTGGTGCCGGGTCGCATCACGAGCCGGCACCGGGCCCGACCAGGGCTGGAAGTTGCACCTGTCGGCAACGGCCGCCTCCGCGCCGGCCGTTCTCGCCAAGGCCCTGGACGTACTGCTGCGGGACGAATCCCCCTTCAAGTTCGCGCGGTCGCTCGACCAGGTGAACGCCCTCAACTCCCGTGCCACGCCCCGGGGGAGCTCCGGCAAGTTCCTCACCGTCTACCCCCGCTCGGACGCCGACGCGGTCCGGCTCGCCAGGGAACTGCACGCGGCGACGACCGGACTGGCCGGCCCCCGCATCCTTTCCGATCAGCCCTACGCCCCGTACAGCCTGGTGCACTACCGCTACGGCGCCTTCACGGGCCGGCAGCGGCTGTCCGACGACGGCCTGCTGATCTGGTACATCGAGGACCCCGACGGCAATCCCGTGGAGGACCAGCGCAGCGGCCGCTACTGCCCACCGCCTTGGGCGGTCTGCCCGTTCCCCGCCGCGGTGCCCCTCCCTCCGGACAAGGCCGACGCAGCGAGCGGTCAGGTGCTGCTCGGCGGCCGCTTCGAGGTACGGGAAGCGATCCGGCACACCAACAAGGGCGGCGTCTACCGAGGCACCGACGTCCACACCGGCGCCCCCGTGGTCATCAAGGAGACGCGGCCGCACGTGGAGGGCGACGCCTCCGGCCACGACGTCCGCGACTGGCTGCGCGCCGAGGCCCGGACTTTGGAACGGCTCAAGGGCACGGGGCTCGCTCCGGAAGCGCTGGCACTCTTCGAACACGGACGCCACCTGTTCCTCGCCCAGAGCGAAGTCCCGGGCGTCAGCCTGCGGACCTGGGTCGCCGAGCACTTCCGGGACGTCGGAGGCGAACGCTACCGGGTCGACGCGCTGGCCCAGGTCGCGCGCCTGGTGGAGCTGGTCGCGGCAGCCCATGCCCACGGCTGCGTCCTGCGGGACTTCACACCCGGCAACGTCATGGTCCGCCCGGACGGCGAACTACGCCTCATCGATCTGGAGCTCGCCACCGCCGAGGCCGGCTCCTGCCTGCCGACGCGGGTGGGAACCCCCGGCTTCAGCGCCCCCGAGCGCCTGGACGACGCACCCGTATCCGTGACGGCCGACTACTACAGCCTCGGCGCGACCGCGTGCCTCGTCCTGGTCGGGAAGGTGCCGAACCTGCTCCCCGAGGAACCGGCCACCAGGCCCGACGAGGAAAGGCTCGCCGCCTGGCTGGCCGCCTGCGCCGGACCCGCGAACCTCCCCGGCGGCGTGGCGGAAATGATCCTGGGCCTGATGAGGGACGATCCCGCCGAGCGCTGGGACCCGTCCCGGGCACGCGAGGCCCTCCGCAGGACGGACCCGGCACGCCCCAGGACGAGAACCGGCGCCCAAGTCCCCCCAGCAGAAGGCGAGGACCGGCACGATGCGGTCGCCGGGCTCGTGAACCACCTCATCGACTCGATGACTCCGGCGGACGACCGAAGACTGTGGCCCGTGTCCACCACGGCCGGACAGACCGACCCCTGCACCGTGCAGCAGGGAGCGGCCGGCCCCCTCGCCGTGCTGACGCGGTACTTCGAACTGACCGCGGACCCCCGACTGCCCGACCTGATCTCGACGGCGGGCCATTGGGTCGCAGAGCGCACCGACACCCGCTCCACTCGGCCCGGCCTGCATTTCGGGGGCCGAGGAACGGCCTGGGCGCTGTACGACGCCGGGCGCGCCATCGACGACCCGGCCCTCGTCGAACACGCGCTGGCTCTGGCGCTGGCTCCACAGGAACCCGCGCTCCACCACGACATCACCCATGGCACCGCGGGCAGCGGAATGGCCGCCCTCCACCTCTGGCACCGCACCGGTGACCCGCGCTTCGCCGAACTGGCCGCCGACGCGGCCGACCGACTGGCGTCCGCCGCACAGCGCGGGCCGTCCGCGGTGAGCTGGGCGGTCCCGGCAGAAGCGCTTACCGGCGAGTCCGGCAAACGGTACCTGGGCTTCGCCCACGGATCCGCCGGCATCGGCTGCTTCATCCTCTCCACCGCGGTGGTCTCGCAGCGCCAGGAGCACCTGGACCTGGCGGTGGAGGTCGGTGAGCACCTGCTGCACAGCGCCGTATCCATCGGTGAGACGGTCCAGTGGCCCGCCCAGGCCGCTGACGAGCCCACCGCCCCGTACTGGTGCCACGGCGCGGCGGGCATCGGCACCTTCCTCGTGCGGCTCTGGCAGGTCACCGGTGACAACAGATTCGGCGACCTCGCCCGCCGCAGCACGCGGGCCGTCATGGAACGTGCGTCCCGCGCCCCCCTGTCCCAGTGCCATGGACTGGCGGGCAACGGCGACTTCCTGCTCGACATGAGCGCCGCCACAGGGGACCTGGCCTACCGCGCGATGGCCACCGAGACGGGCCGCCTTCTCGCCACCGAAGGAGCTCGCCGCCACGGACACGTGGTCTTCCCCAATGAGTACGGAGACGTATCGACCAGCTGGAGCGACGGGTCCTCCGGGATCCTGGCCTTCCTCCTGCGGCTCCGTCACGCCGACCCCCGGCACTGGCTCGTCCAGCTGCCGGGCTGAGCGGCAGAAAGTCTGCCGCCGACCCCAAGAGAAGGAGAATCCAATGGAGACCCAGGACCTCGAACTGCTGGCCCACCTGCACGCCCTCCCGGAGACCGACCCCGTCGGCGCTGACGGAGCCCAGTTCTCGGCGACCTGCGAGTGCGTCGGCCTGCTGACCGTACTCAACACGGTCTGCATCGGCATCAGCTGCGCCTAGGACCGGCACAACATCCGGCCGACGGCTGTCCCGGGGCAGCCGTCGGCCGGACCGCCGACTCGACCTCCGGCATGACTGTTCCCACGAAGCGCGACACGCGGGCCGGACAGCGCAAAGCCTCGTGTCACAGGCCGAGCGGAACCGAATGGCGACCACCAGACGAGGACCGGACCCCATGCAGCTCCACACCGGTGACGACGACCTCACCCATACGGCCCTCGCAACGGCCGCCCTCACCAGCACGAACGCCGGCCAACCCCCTCCGGACTCCGAGTGCGCCATTCGCACCCGCGGCCTCACCAAGACCTACCCCGGACCGGACGGCACGACCACTCATGCCGTCAGAGGGCTTGACCTGGAGGTACGACAGGGGGAGACCTTCGCCTTCCTCGGCCCCAACGGCGCCGGGAAGTCCACCACCATCGCCATGTTGTGCGCCCTGGCCCGCCCCACCGCCGGACACGCCACGGTGGCGGGCGCGGACGTGCTCGCACAGCCCCACCGGGTACGGCAACAGGTCGGCATGCTGTTCCAGCACAGCGCGCTCGACCCGGACCTGACCACCGAACAGAACCTGCGCATCCACGCACGTCTCTACGGGCTGCGCCGCGGCTACGCCCGGCAGCGCGCTGCCGAGGTCCTGGAGGTGGCCGGACTCACCGACCGGCGGCGTTCTCCCGTACGCACCTTGTCGGGCGGAATGCGGCGTCGCCTCGAGATCGCCCGTCAACTGCTGCACGCGCCCAGCCTGTTGTTCCTGGACGAGCCGACCACCGGCCTGGACCCCCACGCCCGCGCACAGATCTGGGCGCACCTGTACGCCCTGCGCGAGCGGCACGGCACCACACTCTTCGTCACCACCCACCAGTTGGAAGAGGCGGGAAACTGCGATCGCGTCGCCATCATCGACCGCGGCCGGCTGGTGGCACAAGGCACACCCCTCGCCCTGAAGGCCGCGATCGGAGACGACCGGGTCGTGCTGCACACCAGCGACGACGTGACAGCACACCAGGTCGTCCGCCGTCTCGCGTCCCCGGATCACTCCGTCACCGTGGGCATCGACGGGGTCTGCCTGCGCGTGCCGGACGGCAGCTCCTGGATCCCCCGCCTGTGCGCGGCACTGGAAGGCCACGGCATCGCCGTTCGCGCGGCTTCGGCGACCCCGCCCACGCTCGACGACGTCTTCTTCCACCACACCGGCCGCAGCATCCACGGCGCGCGCCCCGACCAGCCGCCGACCACTTCGCCCTCCACCTCGTGCGACGCCACGCCGGCAGCGGGCGGCGGCCGATGACCACCACACTGCCTCTCGACGCGCCCGGTACCCCCGGCGCCATGGCCGGTGACCGGCCGACACGCCTGCAACGGGAACTCCGCGCGATCCACGCCCTGATCTACCGCGATCTGCTGCGCCTGGCCTGCCAGCGCGCCCACACCACGCTGATGCTGCTCCATCCCGTGCTGTACCTCGTGATCCTGGGAGGCGGACTGGCCGCTCTGATCCCCAGCTCATCACTGGGGGTGGGCTACCAGACCTACCTCTTCCCCGGCATGCTGATGATGACGGTGCAGACCCCGGCCATTCTGGTCGGCATCCGTCTGATCACCGACCGGCAGAGCGGCTACCTGCGCGAACTCCTGATGGCCCCGGTCAGCCGCTCGACTCTGCTCCTGGGCAGCTGCGCCGGTGGCACGCTCGTCGCCACGGCCCAGGGCGCCGTACTGCTCAGCCTGGCCGGCGTAGTCGGTCTGCCCTACGACCCGCTCCTCCTGGCGCTGCTTCTCGCCGGGATGATCCTGATCTCCTTCACCATCACCGCCCTCGCGTTGACCCTGGCGGTGAGCCTGCGCAGGCCCGAGGCGTTCCACACGTTGCTCGGCGTGGTGATGATGCCCCTCCTGTTCCTCTCCGGCGGCTTCTTCCCCCTCCAGTCCCTCCCCGGCTGGACCCATGTCCTGGCCGCCGCGAACCCGCTCGCCTACGGCGTCGACCTGCTCCGTGGCAGCATTGCCCTGCAGGTACCGAACGGGACGGCCGTCGGTGGCCTCGAGTGGGCCGGCCGACAGCTCCCTCTTCCTCTGGAAGCGGCCCTGCTCCTGATCGCCGGCATAGGGGCCTTGATGTGGGCCGGCCATCGTTTCAAACGACTGGAGTGAGGCGCCGACAAGTCCCTCCGCACCGACCACGGGTCGCTGAGCGTTCCATGAGCGGATCATGCCCTGGTACGACGGCTGCGACCCGAGACCCGGGGGCTTGCGGCACCGCTGGTAGTCGCGGAGGACTTTGGCAACGCTGCCACCCGTCTCAGCCCGCGATGACGGCCACGGCTGTGCGGCCGCCGTCCACATCCAGCACGGTGCCGTGCACAAAGGCCGCCTCGTCCGAGGCCAGGTAGACCACGGCCTGGCCGATCGCCTCGGGCAGGCCATGGCCACCGGCCGGGGTGCCCCGCATCATGACGTCGCCGGGATGGGCCGGGTCGCCGGCCGGGGTGGGCGTGTGGACCACACCGGGCGAAACGGCGTTGACACGGACACCCTGCGCACCGAACTCGGCGGCCCAGCTGCGCGTGAGGGACTCCATCGCCGCCTTGGACGAGCTGTAGACGGAGCCGACGGGGACGGCCAGCCTGGCGATCCAGGAGCCGAGGTTGACCACCGCGCCGCCCCCGGCCTCGATCATCGCGGGTGCCAGGGCGGCGGTGAGGAAGAACGGCGCCTTGACGTTGACCGCGTAGATCCGGTCGAAGGTCTCTTCGTCGGTGTCGGGCGTGGTGGGGCTGGGGTAGACGCCGGCGTTGTTGACCAGGATGTCGATGCGGCCGCCGAGGGTGCGCAGCGCGTCCTCGGCGAGGGCGCGAGAGGCGGCCGAAGTGCCGTCGAGGTCGGCGGCCACGAAGTCCGCCCTGCCGCCCGCGCTGCGGATCTCGGCGACGACCTCCTCACCGCGCTCCCGGTTGCGGCCGGACACGGCGACATGCGCGCCCTCGGAGGCCAGGGCCACCGCGATGGCCCGTCCGATGTTGCTGGTAGCGCCGGTGACCAGGGCGTTTCTGCTGCTCAGGCGGTTACTCATGATGCGGACGGCTCCCGTTCGGTGGGGTGGTGCGGACGAACTGACGAGCCCGATGGTGGTCCGCAAAAAATGGACCCGCAAGTCCAATCCGAGGGGGAGAGGCGGCCCGACTAAAGTGGACCGCACGGTCCACAGGAGGAGCGCTATGCGTGGAACATTGACGGCCAAGGGCGAGGCCACCCGCGCCCGGATCATCCAGGGGGCTGCGGAGGTGCTGCGGGAGAAGGGCGTCGCGGCGGCCACGCTGGACGACGTGCTGGCCCACACCCGCACGAGCAAGAGCCAGCTGTTCCACTACTTCCCGGACGGCAAGGACGCGCTGCTGCTCGCGGTGGCCCAGCTGGAGGCCGACCGTGTCCTGGCCGACCAGCAGCCGCACCTGGGCTGCCTGGATTCCTGGGCGGCCTGGTCACGCTGGCGCGACTCGGTCCTCGAACGCTATGAGCGACAGGGCGACCACTGCCCGCTCGGCTCGCTGTTCCTGCAGGTCGGCCGGGACACCCCAGGAGCTCGGGCGATCGTGGTCGAACTGCTGAGGGAATGGCAGGAGCAGTTGGCCGCCGGGGTGCGGACGATGCAGTCGGCGGGCCGCCTTCCGGCCGGACTCGACGCCGACCGGACAGCGGCGGCGCTGCTGGCGGGGATCCAGGGCGGGGTGTCGATCCTGCTGGCAACCGGCAGCTCCGACCACCTTCGCGCCGCCCTGGACCAGGGAATCGCCGGACTCCGAGCAGCCGCTGCATCCGCAGGGTGAGTCGCAGCCGGCCTCGCTTTCGGCGGCATCGGCCTCCCCGGCCGTCTCGCCACCATGCCCGCGATTTCGGTGCCGGCCTACAAGGCGTACGCGTCCGCATCCCACACGGACCGCGCAGTCGCTCGCTGATACGAAAGGCTCACGGTCCGCAACGAGGCAACTGTGGGCGCACACGATTCGTGCGCAGGTCACCCGAGGTGGCGGGGCCAATGCACGATCAGGCGTGGGCCCTGAAGCAGGCGGCGGCAGCGTCGATGAAGCGATCGTGTGCGGCGCGGGTGGTGTCCTGCGCTGCGGTGAGCGCTTCGATGCTCATGGCGGCATCGACCATGTCGTAGGTGGCGACGACCATCGCCTGGGCAGTGGTGTGGACAGTCCGGTCGGGCACGAGGAGCCGCAGGGCAACCAGGGGGCGGGTGATGGCGGAACGGGTGACGTGGGACTTGGCACGCAGTTCTTCCAGCTCATCGTCGCCCGCGCCGCGTAGCTGAGCTTCCCCGCGCATCCACAGAGCCCGACGGTGGTCGGAGCCGGCTGAGGCGAGCGTGGTCACCGCGTCGAACCGGTCGCGCCGCAACTGAGCGGCGGCGGCCGCGCGTTCGGTGCGCCCTGCCGCCAGGTGCTGGAACGTGCCGGTGACGATCGCGCCGAGGAGTGTCCCGATGACGGCAAGGAGTGTGGTGATCACTTTCTGCTCTCTGGTCGGCGTCCGGCCCCAGACGGTGCGCAAACGTGTGCGACCACCGATGAACATCGTGAGCTGTGTGGACTGACGAACAGACGGTGGCCGCAGGCCACAGCATAGATCCGGTCCACGGGCGGAAGGCGTTCGAGATGACCACGGCGGCGGGCCGCCGAAGCCGCTCGGTCCGTGACGAACCACGCCTGCGGTCCGGGCGGTTGATTGACTCCGGAAGCGCTGGCGGGCCTTTCCCCGCGAGAACTGCTGGACGACCGTGGAGCGGGCAAGCGGAGCCCCGCACGGCGTGTATGCGCTCGGTGCCCTCGGCTGGCCGAGCCCGTACTCGTCGAGGTGCGGGGAAGAGGCTTTCGAACACGCGCAGCGCACCTGAACACCACCCTGTGCGCCCGCCGGGGCGACGAAGAGACTTCGATGCGCCACTGGCTAGGGTGCCCTTCTTGACCGCAGCCTCCAGCAGCCCCCAGCAACCGCCCTGGCCGGGCAGCATCTGGCGACGGTAGGTGACGAGGTCCTCGGCCGGTTCGTCCGGGGTTCACAGCCGTTGCCCGGAGGCGGCCGTTCGAACGACCCGTTCTTCAGCCGGAACAGGCGACTTGGCGACCGCACCGTCGTGCTGCTCCTGGGCACCGGGGACAGGGTTCAGGCTCGGCGACTGCTTCCGCGGCTCCGCCGCGCCGTCGAAGACAGCGCGGTCCTGCAACAGCGAGCGGTGGAGGCGGTCGTTCACCGCTTCAGTACTGCCCCTCCGACCGAAGAGGAGCTGACGCAGTCCCACGCCGACCTTCTGCTCGACACCGTCGTGGTCGATGACGAGCGGGAAGTCGTCCTGCACCTCAACGATTCCTGCGGCGAACACATCATGGACGGCTACTGGCCCGCCGTACGCTTCGATGCGCAGAACCAGGTGGCCGACGTCACGATCGAGACGTGAGCGATCGTACGGAGCCCGGGCGTCGACTCCACGTTGGACAGCGCGGGGGCTCGCCGCAGCCCGGACCGGTGCCGGAGAAGCTCCGCGTGCCTCGCAGGGCGCATGTCAGTGGCTACACGGAACGCCAAGCTCTCCGTGCGCTACGAGACGACGGTACTGGTCGCAGCCGTGAACGGGTGGCTGTGATCAGCATCGACGCAACGGTCCTCAGACGATGTCGAATTCGTTGCCCTCGGGGTCCTGCATGGCGGCGGCGTAGAGCCCCGTGTCCGGCTCATCCCTGATCCGCAGCACGGTGGCACCGGCTTCGACCAGCCCTTCCACCGTGGCCTTGACCCGCAGCGTGCGAACGTCCAGTGGAACGTCATGGCCCCCACCGACCTTCAAGTCGAAGTGCCACCGGTTCTTGGCGGCCTTCGGCTCCGGAACCTGCTGGAACCACACCCTCGGTCCACGACCCGCGGGATCGATGATCGATTCGGGAATGTCCCCGGCACCGGCCGGCAACTCTGCCTCGGGCACTCCCATCGCCGCCCAGTAGGCCCGCCATGTGGCGTGCCCATCCGGCGGAGGCTCAGGCACGTAGCCCAAGGCACCGGCCCAGAAGGTCACCATCCTCTGCGGATCGGAGCAGTCGATGGTCAGTTGCAGTGTCATCTCCATGCGCGGAGCATCCCAGACAGGTCTGACATTGATACTCGTAGCGGGTTCCGGTGGTCGTGGCTCAGGGTCTGACTGACGTCCTGCTGGGCTGACCTGCTGGGCTGTCCTGCGACTGTTCAGTCGATCCATTTGAGGAGGGCGCGACAAATCGTTCTGTCGAGAAATCGACATCCGATAGGTTTGTCTCTTCGATGTTGCGTGAGATTCGACGCTGCGCGAAAGGAGACTGCCGGGATGCTCACGTTGACGGACATCGCTGCCGACCCTCTTCGCCTGACGAGGCGCCTGGAGGCGCATGACGGTTCGGACATCGTCTTTCGCCCCCTCACACAAGCTGATACCGGGTGCTTGGCCGATTTCCTGGACGCTCTCTCCTCCGAATCGCGTCGGCTCAGCACGTTCGACGGGTACGATCTCGCAACTGCCCGGAAGATGTGCGACGCGATCGCGCGTTACGACAAGCTCAGACTGGTGCTCGCGGACGTAGTGTCCGCCAGGATCATCGGCCTGGTGGAGTTCAGCCTCGCTCTGACTTCCGGGGACATCGCGCGCTATCAGGAAGCGGGCGTCCGTCTTGCTGAGAGGTCTGACTGTCGCTTCGGTCCGACTCCGGCTGATGCCTATCAAGGCCGAGGCATCGGGACGCTCATCTTCCCGCTCGTCACGGAGGTTGCACGGCTGCTCGGCAGGTCGAGGATCACCCTGTGGGCCGTTGACGATCCGCCAGCGGGCCTGCGCGGATACCAACACCGCGGCGCGGGGAGCTCCATCCGCCAAGGGCGACCCGGTAGCGTGAAGCAATCGAGGCGGCGCCATGCTCAAGCACGCACGCTGTGATCCGTGGCGGAAGCATGGCAATGCGGGGACGGCACGCTGCCGGCTGATCGCCTCCATGGGACCGGCTGCTTGCGCCATGCCGACTCACTGGGGTGTCGCCTGCCTTGGGTCTGCTGCCGCAGCGGCGCTGGGGGCGGTCCAGAGCTTCGGAGCCCGACCGTCTGCGGACGCGCGGAGTGTGTCACCGGCGCCGTCCGGGGGCATCAACGGCCACCACCGGCCGTACGAGGAAGAAGGAGTGACCAGCATGGCGATTCAGCGGATGGACAACGTCGGCATCGTCGTAGAGGACATGGACGCCGCCATCGCGTTCTTCGTGGAACTCGGAATGGAGCTGGAAGGCAGAGCGGAGGTGGAGGGCCCCTTCGCCGACCAGTGCACCGGACTCGACGGCGTGCGCTGCGAGATCGCGATGGTCCGAACCCCGGACGGTCACAGCCGCCTCGAGCTGTCGAAGTACCACAGCCCCGCAGTGATCAGCGTCGAGCCGCGCAACCAGCCGCACAACGTGCTGGGCACTCACCGCGTCATGTTCGCCGTCGACGACATCGAGGACACCGTTGCCCGCCTGCGCCCTCACGGCGCCGAACTCGTCGGGGAGATGGCCAGGTTCGAGGACAGCTACCTGCTCTGCTACCTCCGCGGCCCGGCGGGCATCATCGTCGGACTGGCCGAGCAACTGAGCTGACATCCGGCGACAGACAAGACGGCATGCCCCAGGAGTACGCAGATGCCCTGCCGGTCCGCGTGGCGGCTTGCGAGGTTTTCGGGCTCGGGGAAGACAGCACTGGCCGGCGACGACGCGCTAGTCGGCGCTGAGCCGGCTCAGGGCCTGACCGGCCTTGAGGCCGGAGCCGGTCAGGACCAGGACGACGGTGTCGTCGGGGCCGACGTGTCCCGTGGCGTGGAACTGCCGTAGGGCAGGCAGGACTTGTGCGCTGGTGGGCTCGACGAACACGCCGGTGGCGGCGAGCTCCCGGACGGCGGGCAGGAGTTCTTCCTCGGCCACCGCGGTGGCGCCGCCGCTGCTGTCCCGGATCGCCTGGAGCACTTCCCGATCGCGTACCGGCTGGGCGATGGCCGTCCCCTCGGCGAGCGTCGCGGGCCAGGCACGAGCGTCAACGGCGGCCGCTCCACCGTTGAAGGCGCGGACGAGGGGACAGCACCGCTCGGGCTGGCTGACCAGGATGCGGGGCACCTGGTCGATCTCGCCGCACCGTTTGAGTTCGGCGAAGCCCATGGCGCAGCCCAGAACGAGGCTGCCGGCGCCCGCGGGGACGAGCACGGCCGAGGGGGCGGTGAAGCCCAGGTCCTCCCAGATCTCGTAGGCGATCAGCTTGACGCCCTGAAGGAACTGAGGGTGCCAGTTGTGACTTGCGTAGAAGCGGGTGCCGGCACGTCGGACGGCTTCGTCGGCGACGTCCTGGCGGGTGCCGGGGACGAGCTCCACACTGGCTCCGTGCAGGCGGCTTCGCACGATCTTCGAGGGAGAGGTGGAGGCGGGAGCGATGATCTGGGCGTCGATGCCGGCGGCGGCGCAGTACGCGGCGACGGAGGAGCCACCGTTGCCGCTGGAGTCCTCCAGGAGTTGCTTGACGCCTTGGTGGCGCAGCGCACTGATCATGACGGAGCTGCCGCGGTCCTTGAAACTACCGGTGGGGTTCATGGGCTCGGGCTTGATCGCGACCTCGAGTCCGGCCAGGGTGCGCTGCAGCAAGGGGGTGCGTCCTTCGCCCAGAGTCACGGGTTCACCCTGGGGCAGGGGGAGCGCGGCGCGGTAGCGCCACTGGGAGTTGGCGCCGGTGTCGATCTGCCGACGGGTGATGCCGGGCAGAGGCTCCAGCATCAGCGGGCCGCCGTCGTCACCGCGCCAACGGGGCTGGTCGAGTGCGTAGCGGCGGCCGCTTCGATCCGTGAGCTGGGGTGTGGTGTCAGACATGGCGGTGTCGTTCCTCTCCGGTCGGCGTGAAGGCGTCGTGGCTGAGCAGGAACTGCAGCTTGGCGTACGCAGCCCTCCCGGGACATGACGTACGCGCCGATACCCCCGGCACGCGGGAGGGCGTCGAAGCGTACTTCCGCCACCGTGGGGAGCAGTGGGCCGCTGGCGGGCCACTCCGCGCGTTCGGTACGGGCGGCCGCCCGCGATGGCGGCCGGCTCCGGTATCGGACGGCGGCACCGATGGGGTATGTGCCCCTTGCCCTGACCGACCGTCTGACATGTGTGGACCGTGCGCTGCTCCCACCCCTCATCAGCACCTGAATAGGTGGATCATGGACCATGGATGACGACTATGCGGAGGTGCTCAAGTGGCGGTCTCGATCCGACCTGCTCGGCCCGAGGAAGCGGGCCTCCTGTCCGAACTGGCGCTGCGCTCGAAAGCCCATTGGGGCTACGACGCCGACTTCATCGCGTCGTGCCGGGAAGAGCTCAGGCTCAGCGATTCAGAGCTCGCCGACCGCCGGACGGCTGTTGCGGAGCGAGAGGGCGCCGTCGTGGGCTTTACGACGGTGGAAGGCGAGCCGCCGCACGGTGTGTTGGGCATGATGTTCGTCGACCCCGAAGCGATCGGGCAGGGCATCGGCCGGCTGTTGTTCGCCCATGCCGTCCAAACTGCTCGGACCTCGGGGTTCAGCCAGCTCACCATCGATGCCGACCCGAACGCTGAGCGCTTCTACGAGGCCATGGGAGCGATCCCGGTCGGCCGTGCCCCCTCCGGGTCGATTCCCGGCCGCACCCTCACTCAATATGTATGCACCATTCCAGCCGCCCCCATCCCTCCCTCGACCCGGAGCAACGCCTCGGTCGAGCAGGACGAGGAGGTGGCCGAGTGAACCGGCCGACGCACGGGGCACTGCACCACGTCGAGATCTGGGTCCCCGATCTGGGTCGCGCCATCGACTCACTCGGCTGGCTGCTCCAGACGCTGGGTTATGCCGTCTCGCAGAGCTGGGGCGCCGGCCGCAGCTGGCTGCTCGGGCCGACCTATCTCGTACTTGAGCAGTCCCCGGCCCTCACCGCCGACCGGTACGACCGCTGCCGGCCCGGGCTGAACCACCTGGCCTTCCACGTCGAAGATGCCGCTACCGTCGAGAAGTTGGTCGTCGACGCGGCCCAGCATGGCTGGAGCCTGATGTTCCCCGAGCTTCACCCGCACGCCGGAGGCAATCAGCAGTACGCGGCCTACCTGGAGAACGTCGACGGCTTCGAGGTCGAGCTTGTCGCGATCAACTCACCATCTGGCTGACGGGCACGCTCTGGCAGGAAACAGTCTGACGGGGTACACCGTCCTCGCTGCGCCTCGGCCGCCGCCCGACCGGGTGAGATCAGCGTCTGGGCAGGCGGTGAAGGACGACCTCGCCGAGCGCTCCGTTTGTCACGGCGCACGTCATGTATGTGCAGTATGGCTGCCGTCTGCGGTCCGTGGGGGAGCCGGGGTTCAGCAGGCGCAACCCGCCCGGCGCCTCGGAGTCCCACGGGATGTGGCTGTGGCCGAAGACCAGGACGTCCAGTTCCGGGTGGAGCGCGGCGCAGCGGGCCTCCCGTCCGCGAGCCGCCCCGGTCTCGTGCACGACACCGAACCGCAGACCTCCCAGTTCGACGCGGGCAACCTCTGGCAGCCGGGCCCGCAGTTCCGGGCCGTCGTTGTTGCCGTACACGGCAACCAGACGGCGCGCGCGTTCCTCCAGCAGGTCCAGGGTGGCGGTATCGACCCAGTCCCCGGCGTGGAGGACGACGTCGGCACGGTCCACCTCGCGCAACAGTCCGTCGGGGAGCCGCTTGGCTCGCCGAGGCACATGAGTATCCGAGACGAGAAGCAGCCGCACCGGGCGGTCCGTTCCCGCCCCGGTCCTGTCGCCGTCCATCCGCCCACCTCCTCCTCGGGCCCTTCAGCTCAGCGGCCGCAGGCGTCCTTGCACGGGCCGGGGCCGCCCGCGTGGCGGCCGGGGCCGACGGCGGCGCGACCCCGGCGTTCCAGCAGCCGCGCCAGCACATGGCAGCCGGTTCGCTCCGTGACGGTCCCGGCCTTTCGAGCCTCTCATCCAGGTTAACCGGGACACTTCCTGCGCCTCCAGCGATCAGCCCCTGCTTCAGCGCTTGCGTGATCACGCTGAGCTGGGTTGTATCCGGCACCGGTACCCGGACCCGCGACACGTAGTGCGCCACCGGCTCACCACGGGCAGCGGACGGGCTTCGGCCCCCGCGGG
The DNA here is from genome assembly GCF_004795015.1 of Streptomyces sp. A1277. Taxonomy (GTDB): domain Bacteria; phylum Actinomycetota; class Actinomycetes; order Streptomycetales; family Streptomycetaceae; genus Streptomyces. Next base: position 169,653 of record NZ_SSBI01000007.1, read on the forward strand.
TAGCGTCCGGCGCAGTCTGAGCGCGCACCACGGCGACGTTGTCCTCCACCAGGTCGAGCATCCGGTAGGCACCGGCCGTGGCGGGCTTGGAGGAGCGGCCGTAACCTCGTACGTCGATCGCCACCGCCCGGAAGCCGGCGGCGGCGAGGGCCGGGAGCTGACGGCGCCAGGAGTACCAGAACTCGGGGAAGCCGTGCACGAGCAGGACCAGCGGGCCGGTGCCCTGCTCGACCAGGTGCAGGCGCCCGGCCGGGGCCTCGACGGTGCGGTGGCGGAACTCGGCGGTCGGTTCGGGATGCATGGGCTTCTCCTCGGCTCGCGGCACACGCGGTTACATGCCGATCATGCGGCGCGGCGGCCCACCGACGCGATCAGCGTTACCATTCCGTCAAACTCACAGCAGGGGCCCGTTGAGCGGGCTACGTCCTTCACGGGAACGGTCACCGTCGCCTCACCCCGGCTCCGGCTGCGGCATGTGAGCCTTGCTCGCCTCTACTCCAGCATGCGTTCCGCGTCATCCGGAACCCAGGGAAAAGGGACGTCGGGCCACCGTGCGGACGCCCATGCGTCGAGATCGACAGCGAGAACGGCATCCATGAAGGCATGCGGTGGCCGGTAGCCGTGGGCGGTGATGTAGTGCGTGATCAGGAACGGAGCGGCATAAGCGAAGCCGGGCCCGCCCGGGATCCGTACCTCTCCGTTCCCTGTCGGAGCCTCCTCCTCAGAACAGAGGTCGCACTCGTGCACCCCGAGGCAGACGTCCATCCACTGGACCTCCTGCACAGCCTTCAGCTTCTCCACGAAGATCGTGGGGACCGTCCGCGTCGCGTACGGTTTTCCGGCTTCCAGCCACCCGATGTTCAGGCGGGTGTACGCCGGGCGGTACCAGAGCGCATAGAAGCCCGACTCCCTGTCCGCGCACGCGTCCTCGTCCTGGTAGTCGTACTCGCTGAGACCTTCGTAGAACACCCGCACATCATCACCGCACCGCACCGCACCGCACCGCACCGCTTCGTTGAGCCCGCGCAATGCGCGACCTTGACCTCGCCGGCCCCGTCGCATTGCGCCGCGCCGCATCCCCCGGCATCGCCGCCCCCTTGGACTCCTCGCTGCCCCAACTGCGGAGGGGAGCCCGGCTCTCAAAGCATGCTGGTGGGCCGTACGAGCTGATGCGTCCGGCCCTTCCTCCACGCCCCGAAGGTAAGTTGCCCTTCTGGGGCTGGTGCGGATGTTGCAGGTGAGGAAACATGGGCACGGCGCGGTACGGGGTTTGTCCGTGCTGCCGATGCGCGAGGCGAAGAGGGCCGATGACTGACAGGCAGGGCATCCAGATGGCGGTGGACGGGATCGACACGGGTACGCCGCATTCGGCGCGGGTGTGGAACTACTGGCTGGGCGGCAAGGACAACTATGAGGTGGACCGCCGACTCGGGGCCACGATGGAGGAGCTGTACCCGCAGATCATCGAGATAGCGCGCGCCTCCAGGGCGTTCCAGGCGCGAGCGGTGCGCTATCTGGCCGGTGAGGCAGGGGTGCGGCAGTTCCTGGACCTCGGCACCGGACTGCCGACGGCGAACGCGACGCACGAGGTGGCCCAAGACGTCGAGCCGACGGCACGCATCGTGTACGTGGACAACGACCCGATCGTCCTCGCCCACGCCCGTGCCCTGCTCACGAGCCGGCCCGAAGGGGCGACGGACTACGTGCACGCGGACCTGAGGGACGCGAAGACGGTGCTGCGCGAGGCCGGCCGCACGCTGGACCTCGACCGGCCGGTGGCGGTGATGGTGCTCTCGACGCTGGGACACGTAGCGGACTCGGGCGAGGCGGCGGCGCTGCTCCGCAGCTACTTGGACGCGTTGCCCGCGGGTAGCTACCTGATGCTGTGCGACACCATCGAGACCCCGGAAACGCAGGCCGGGTCCGACGAGTACGCCAGCGGCGGCGCCATGCCGTACATCTCGCGTCCCAAGGAGATCATGGCAACCTTTGCGGACGGACTCGAAATGGTGGAGCCGGGCTTCGGCTCGATCAGTCTGTGGCGCCCGGACGCTGCCGGCGGAACACCGGTCGACCAGTGGGGATTCGTGGCCGCCAAGCGGTAGCGGTCGAACAGGACGTTCGGTCGCCATACCCCCCGCACCCGCACCCGCGATTGCGGGTGCGGGGCGGTGAGAACCGGCACGGGTAACCCAACGGCAAACAGGCAAGGTTCCGCACGCTCGGAGACCGGCCCGACCGATGACGTCAGTGGCTCCTTGCCGTCGAGACGCGATCTCTACGGTGGCGGTACTGGCGTCGTCATGGTCGAGTACAGGGGCTACGGTACGTCGCTGTGGACGCTACTGATCTTGACTATCGGGCTCGGACGCAGTCCGGCTGCATCCCGCCGCATCTGGTCTCCCGGCTTCTCGAACTCGGCCATCTCGAAAAGGTGGAGCTCTGGGCCGGTCGCGGGGAGTGGTTCTGCGCGCGGGAGTGGGCGCGACTGCTCGGTGACCAGGGGCGACACGGTGATGCGCTGGAGACGCTCGCCCCGTACCTTGCCACGGGCTGGTGGACGGCCACCAGGACCACGGCGGAGCTGTTGGAGGATTGGGGACGGGCCGACGAGGCCATCGTGCTGACGCGATCCCGTATGGAGCTCGGGCATCCACTGGCGCTGGAGTTCTACGCGCGATTGCTCGCCCGGCACGACCGGAGCGATGAGGCGTTCAACCTGCTGCTTCCGCACATCGACGACTGGTTCCTCGCTGCGGCGCTCGTTGACGTCGCGGAGAGCGCAGGCCGCGGCGAGGAGGCGGCCGAGCAGCTCACTGCCCGGATTCCGGAAGAGCACCGTTGCGACGGCCCGTGGTGTTGCCGCGGCCTCGACCCCGACACGGCGATCGGCTTGCTCGCCACGATCCGCGAACGCCAGGGCCGCGTCGAGGCAGCGATCGCTCTGCTTCGCACCCGTGGCACCGCCCCGGTCAACGGCCGGGATCAGCTGGCCGATCTGCTGGCCCGGCACGGCCGGACCGGGGAACTGCGCGCCTACGCGGCCGCCGAGAAGCTGGGGTATGCCGCGCAGAGCCTCGCGGAGCTGCTGGAGGAACGCGGTGACGTGGAGGGTGCGATCGCCGTGTACCGGCAGGCCGGCGAGGCGTCCGTTCGCCGGGGCAACACGGCGGTCCAGCTGGCGCACCTGCTGGCGCGGCACGACCGCGGGGACGAGGCGATCGACGTGATGAGGGCCCTGGTCGACGGCCCCGGCGGGACCGATGACTGGATCTGGCATGTCCTCTGCACCCTCTGCATCGACCGGGGCCGTCCCGAGGACGGCCTGGTCTACCTCGACGCCCGCAAGACGCGCCGCGGCGAGGAGGACTGGGACCTGTACCGGATGAGGCTTCCACTGATGGCCGCCTGTGGCCGGGTCGACGAAGCCGTGGAGCAGGCCCAGGCCCATCCCGAGGCGTCCACACCGTACGCGGCGCTGCCCATCGCCGAATTGCTGGCCGACTCCGGACGTACCGAGGAAGCCGTTGAGCTCCTGCAGCTTCACGCCCCCGCGAACAGCCACGCCCTGGCCGGTTACCTCATAGACCTCGGCCGCGTCGAAGAAGCCGTTGCTTTCCTGCACCAGGACAGGCCCCGTCCTCCACAGCCCTCAACCACCGCGTGGAGCGAGGGTCCCCCGTTCTGAAGCTCGGGCTCGCACAACCCGGGGAGGGACCGGCCGGAGGGACCGGCCCGCTCGAACTGCCGAAGCTGACATTGCCCGTGCGCGCGGTGTACGGGTGGGACGCCGGGACGGGCGTCGAGCCGCCGGCGTACGTTCGCACCATGACACGCACCTTGAGGCATTGGACGGGGACCCAGTGAGCGGCTGGTGGGCCTACTTCGAGGAACGGACCCGCCGAGAAGTCGATGCCGACGTGCTGCGCGACCGCAGGCTGCCGGCGGTCAGGTCCGCCTGGGAGGCGCTACGTCCCCTGGGGGTGGGCCTGCACGAAGCCGAGCGAGTGGTCCAGGCGCGATACGAGGCTCTGGGCGACCGCGTGCAGCGCACCCCGCCCGATCCGCTGGACCTCCCCTCGCTCGCAGCCCGCGCCGCAGCTCTCCCAGGCCGCGTGGCGGCGGTGGAGGCGTTCTGGGACGGCGACACGGTGCACGACTGGTTCGTACTCCTGGTCGCGGTCCTGGACACCGCAGAGGGGGAGGGGCACCTGGCGACCGTCTACCACCGCTCCGGCGGCCCTCGTCCCGGTGTTGGCGCCGCCGAGGCCGGCCGGGCGCTGGCCGACCATCTTCACGTGCCTTTCCACTTCGCGTCTCCGGACGTCCCCGATGACGACGCCCCGCGCTGGAGGGCGGTCCAACGGTCGAAGGAAGGACCGTGACTGGAGGCATGGGCGGATCGCGGCGACCCCAAGGAGACCGGACCACCTGGCGCCTCCCGTTCTCATGAACCCGGCCCCGGGCCCGATCCGGCTGCCTCCCGAGTTCGTGGGGCGTGTCCGGACTGCGCTCGCTCTTCGGACCGAGTCCACGACCGTAACCAGAGCAGGCTGAGTGGCCTTCCGCTCGTCTCGCCGGCTCGGGCCCCCGCAATGCACCAGCGCCCCGAGCCAGCGCAGCGCCGCCTGGAAAGTGCTCTCGGGACGGCTCGCTGAACAGCGAGAACACCCCCTGCTCCACGCGCAGATGCACGTCCTCCTGGTCGAACGGCAGGGGACCCATGGCGAGAAGGCGACCCGGCTCCCGCGTCACAGTGTCACCATCCCCACCACGGCTGCCGCCACCACGACCACAAGACCCACGATGTTGACGGCCATGTCCTGCTTCCGGGACCGGCGTTCGGCCCCCACGTCCAGGGTGAAGACCGCTGGGTCATCGGGGGAGTAGTGGACCGTGACGTCCCGGCCCCGTGACCCGGCGGGGTCCCGCAGCCCTGACTCGCAGTAGGCCGTAACGGCCGTACCGTCGAGGGTGGTGAAGGTGACGACCGGCACCACGCGCGTGGAGGTGTGTCCGTCCTCGTCGGTGCTGACGCTCTTGAGCACGGCGACGACCCGGCCGGGCACGGCGGCCATGGCCGCCAGTGCGTCGAGACGGCGATTCCTGTCGCGTACGTTTCCGGGCAGATGGTACACGCCGGAGAGGGCCCACGGCCCGCAGAAACCGACCAGGGCCCACGGCCAGCCCCGGTCGATCGCGGCGACGACGACCAGACCGGCGTAGACGAGGAAGACCGCGAAGGTCGGCAGGCCGAGTCCGCGCCCGCCTTCGGAGGGGTCGCTGGTGAACCGGAAGGCGTGGGGTCTGCCGCGCGGGTAGTGGACGCCGATCTCCCGGCCCGTCCAGGCCACGCTGATCCTATCGCCCCGTTCACCGTCGTTCGCGACGGTGAACTCCTGCCCGGTGGACGGGTCCTGGAAAGAGACGACCACCGCGATCCCGTCCTTCGGGGAGCTTCCGTGCCGGGGTTCCCCCACCTGCTCGATCCGTCCCTCCACCCGGACCGCCCGCTGCGCCCGGGTCATCCCGGCCAGCGACATCCCGTAGCCGACCAGCGCGACCGTGCCGAACACGCCACACCACACCACCAGATATCCGTGCCAGCCCATCCGGCTTTCCTCCTGCCACTTCGGGGACGGCCACCGAGCGCACCCTGCCGTCCGGAACACCGCGTCCAGGGCGCCTCACCCTGCGGGCGTGCGCCGCACCACCTTGCCCTGCCCGTTCGCCTCCAGTGACGCCGTGCCTTCGGGCCCGGTCACGACGACCCTGATGACGAGGGAGCCAGTGAGACGTTCGGCGGTGATCTGCCAGGTCCCGGGGGAGTGGACGCCGAGAGTGGTCGTGGCCTCGTCGACCAGGGCGGGGAAACGGCCATACGGCAGCGCGCGGGGGTCGAGCCCCATGGTCTGCGTGCCGGTCGGCGAGAACACGACCGACAGCAGGTGCTCCCGCACGACGACAGTGAGTGCCTGGTGCGTGGCCCCACCCTTGGTGAGCGAGCCGATGGCCCGGTCCAGCTCACCCTTGCCGAGGAACGACTGGCCCGGACCCAGGGAGACGGTTCCGGACGCCGACGACAACACCGTGGTCGACGACGTGGAGGAGACGGACGGCCGCGCGGGCGAAGGCGGTTGCGCTGTGTCGTCCCGATCGAAGAGGTCCGCGCGGAACAGCAGGACCACGACGGCCGCGCCGAGCAGCAGGCCGAGGAGCATGACGAAGCCGAAGGCACAACCCTCCGGGGGCGCGGCCGCCCTGGCGGTCCCGGGCGCCGAGTCGAGGCGGGCCGAGGCCGCCCGGTCCTCCCATTCCGGCGTCGGCCGCTTGACGATGCGCACCCGCCACGGCCTGTCCGGCGGGTACTGGACCACCACCACGTCGCGCGGCCGGTAGTCGGACAGGTCCACGAGGTTGATGTCCTGCGTGATCTCCACCCGGTACGCCGGCCCGTCGTCCGGTGCGACGGTGAGCTCGAACCGCACCGGTATGTCGCTCGTCTCGCCCCCGACGGCCTCAAGGCTCTCGATCATCGCGAGCGCCGTGCGGGGCACGACCGCCGCCTCCCGGGCACGCCTCGGTATACCGGCGAGGAAGAACAGAAGTCCATAGACTGCGGGCAGGACCAACCCCGCGACGAACAACGGTACGTTCCCCACGATCCCACCCACGACGAGCGCGGTGAGCGATGTGCCGACCACGCCACCGGTCAGCAACCCCCGTGCGAGCACGACGGGCGTACGGTGCGTGGGCAGTGGCGCGCCCGTGGGGGTCGTCATACGGGTGATTGTGCTGGGCCCAGGTGACGTCCGGTAGACCTTGGTGTGATCTTCCGGCAGCTCATGGCGGGACCGCCTTGATCGCTTCGCTGAGGTGGTGCTGCACCGCACCGCGTCCGCCCGGTGCCGGAGCGGCCAGTGCCGGCCGGAGCGCTCGCGGACGACATGCCGGTGGCGGACGCCTCCATCCCAAGACCTCGTTTTCGCCCGTGCGTTGAAGTGGCGAGCGGCTCACCGGCAGACGATGGGCATGCTCGGTAAGTCGTGTGCTCCCAGGTGCGGCAGGGCGACAACTGCAACGAGGCAGGGTGCCTTCAGAAGCTCCAGGGTCCGTGCCGACGTCGCTGTGATAATGCGCGTATGTCCTCGATACTCGCCTTCTCCGCTCTGTCCGTGGTCCTGGTGATCATTCCGGGACCTGCGGTCATGCTGGTCCTCAAGAGCGCGATCGCTCGCGGCCGCGGCCCCGCGCTCCTCACCGCGCTGGGAGTTCTGACCGCCGATCTGGTGTGGGCCGCGGCCTCGGTTGCCGGCCTGACCGCCCTGCTCGTGTCCTCGCAGATCGCATTCGACGTGGTTCGATACCTCGGCGCCGCATACCTGGTCTACCTCGGCGTCAAGCTCCTGCTGGCCCGCGCCGCCCTCCCGGCACCGGAGCAGGGCACGGCGCCCGCAAGCGTCGGCAAGCCGCGCAGCCGGTGGCGCGCGTTCCGGGAGGGGCTCATCAGCGATCTCTCCAACCCGAAGACCGTGATCGTCTTCACCAGCGTCATCCCCCAGTTCATCGACCACGGTGCGCGGCCTGTCGACACCCTGGTCCTCGGTGCCGTATTCGCAGTGATCGGCTTCCTGTCGCTGGTCACGTACGCCCTGGTCTTCAGCGCCGCCGCGAAGATGCTCCGTGAGGCGCGGGTGATTCGCGCAATCCTGCGGGTGGGAGGCGCGATCCTCGCGGCGTTTGGTGTCGGACTCGCAGTCGAGCGCCCCGCCGTATGAACCGTTCCCGCGGGTACCCCTGCCGTGGCCGGACACCGGGCGCATGGACGGTGCCGGCGCGGCCGATGCCTCCGCTGCGACGGGGCCGGGCTGCCCGCCCGCCGTGGGAGCCGGCGGCCGGACACGCCTGAACGCGGGCCCGGTAAGCCCGCCGCGAGGGCGGCTTGCCCGGGTTTCCGGCTGGAGAGTGACCCTCCAGATGGGTGAGTCCGTTGACCGGATGTGTCTCGCCCCCTGCTGATCACTGACACGATGTGGGACCGGATCGAGCCGTTGACGCCGGCCGACCCGGCCCGTGGGCGAAGCTGAGCGGACCGCCGCGGACCACCGCCGCACTCTTCGAGACTCGCCATCGCGTACCAGGCAGCTTTTCACCTCACCGCCGCCCTCATCCGGACACGGCGGTGACGATGAAGAGAGATGACGATGAAGAGAGATGAGGAGAACATCTGCTCAGTCGTCGAAGAAGAGCTCCAGGTCCTCCATGGATCCGGGCCCGGTGAGGAAACCCTCGGCCTTCGCGATCTCGTCTTCTGGCGGCAGTTCGCCCCTCAGGAGCTGCTTCATCCAGATTTCGCCCTGCTCGCCGACCGCGTAGATGCCGGACAGCAGCTCGGCCATGCCGGCAGAGGCTGGTGGTTTGCGTCCGGCGACCGGTGCGAGCACCCAGCCACCTGCCCGAGCCGCGAGCCGCAGCACCCCGGCCCAGTTCGCGATCCTCCCGATGCGCACGTGCCACGAGTCCTCCGTGTACGGGGCCGCCCGCCCGCCGTGGAGAGGGTTGGCCGCGACGCGAATGTCCTTGATCACTTGCCGCTCAACCGCATCACGGACCCAGCGGCCCTCCTGCGCCTCCTCAATGGCGGCCTCCCACCATTTCCACCCGCCATCGAGTCGGTCCGCGAAAGTATCCATACGGCCAGGCTTCCATCCGCGATGCCGTAGGTCATCCGGGGGTGCCGATCAACAGACCGGCTCACCAAGGAGACAGGTTCCGGTTTGCCGGCAGGAGGCGCGATCCAATGAGGCGCCGGATGGCGGTGGGCAAGCGCCTTCTTTCGAGCCGTCGTTGATGGCGCGCTGTCCCGCACGGCCCTCCTCCGCCTCCACGACCCGGACGCCGGAGTCGGCGCGCCGATGCCGGCCCGTACGACACCGCCTCCGGCGGGCCGGGCGAGCCGGCGGGACCCTGTCCTGGCGACGCCGCTACCCTCGCGACCTTCGCTCGAGTGACGCCGACAACCGCGTCCACAGGACCCGGGCCGTCAGGCAGAACCAGAGTCGTACGCCCTCGTTGCCCGCGAGGTCGGTGACCAGCCGGGCGGTCAGAGCCACTTCCGGAGAGGGGTGCCACGAGCACCACCGGGCTGCCAGGCGCAGGATCTCCCGCGCACGCTCGGCGTGGAGGACGGTGGGAAGGTACTGGAGTCGGGACGGGACAAGGCGGAGCTGGGACAGAAGGAACTGCTTCATGCGGACCTCACCAACGGATCGGAGGTGAGGTGCGGGCCCGCACCCCGGGCTGTGCCGGCGTGAGACACCAAGGTGCGGCCGGGCCGCGCGGGGTCGTAACTCGTCCGAGGTCGCGGACGGAAACGGGCATCGGACCGCAGATGCGCGCAGGTGAGGAGCGCGGGCGGGAAACTTGCGCGATGTCTCGTTCATCAGCCCCCGCCGCCCCCGGTGCCTGCCCTACGCTGGGACATCCGCTTCGTACCGGGGGACGCGTGGTGACGGAACGACAGGGCCCGAGGACAGGGGCCGGCCGGGGGCCGCGCCGGGGCGGCGGCACGACCGAGTTATTGCGGCGATCGCTGGCCCGCCTGTACGACGAACTGCACCGCTCTTCCGCCACCGACCGGCAGGACCCTCTGCTCGCCCGGCGCACCGACCGGAACGTGTGGGAGCGGCTGCGCCGCGAGATCGTCGCGCGGATGGAGCTCGACCGGGAGCAGGGGCGGATCGCGGCCCCCGACCGGATCCCGGTACTGACCGAACAGACCTTCCGCACCCTGCGCCGGGACCTGGACGCCGACTGTCCGCTCAGCCTGGACCGGCTGCGGGTCTTCGAGGCCGTGCTGGCCATCGGCCGGGTGGGCGGCAGGCTGCCCGGCCCCTGGACGCAACGGGCCGGCGAACTCCTGGCCGCCGATCCGCCACCGGCCCGCCGGGCCGGCGACGGCGGCAGAAGTCACCACACGTACCTGGAGAACGCCAGTGACAGGGCGCTCACCCAGGCCGGCGGCCTCAGCGGCCCCGACGCAGTGGCTCTGGCCGACGTGTACGTGGTCCGCGGCCAGGAAGAGGCACTGGCGCGACGACTGGAGGAGGAGGCGGCGGCGGGGGAGCCGGGCCGGCCTGTCCAGGTCGTTCTCGGTGAGCCGGGCACCGGCAAGACCAGCATGCTGTGGTACCTGGCGACGACGCTGCGCGGACGCAGGGCCGCTGCGGCACCCGTCGGCCGGCGCACCGGGCCCCCCTCGGCGGAGCGCCGCCGCGGGGCGGTCCTCTCCCCGCGCCTGGTGCGCGGCGAAGACCTCCTGGACCCGCACGGTGGTCCGCGACTGCTGGAAGCGCTCGACGCCTCCGGCAAGGCACAGGCCCGGCGCGGCCGGATCGTGCTGCTCGACAGCGCCGATCTTCTCCTGCGCGCCGAGGACGGCCGGACCCGGCTGCGGCGGGTGGTCGAGCTGTGCCAGGGCCGGGGCACGCCGCTCACGATGACCTGCCGTACCCGTGACCGGGCACAGCTGGAGGATGTCCTCGACGGTGCGCCGCTCGCCGTGTCGACGCACGTGGACGACTTCCGTTTCGACGGCGAGGTGGAACGCGCCGTCACCACGTACTGCCGCCACTACCTGCCGGAGGACATCCGGCGCAGCACGGCCGACAACCTGCTCGCGGGCGCCGTGCGTGGTCTGCCCGTGCGGGAGGTCGTCGCGCGGCCCCTGACCCTGCGAATGCTGGTCCAGGTCTACGACCAGGGCATGGACACCGCCGAGATCGACGCCGGACTGGTCTACGACACCTACTGGGAACGCCGGGTGGCCAGGGACCGGCGTCATGGCGCGGAGGTCGTGGCGGACGACAGGGACCTGTCGTGGCCGGCCCAGGCCACCGCGCGGCTGATGCTGCACGACGGCACGGTGGCGCTGCCCGCCGTCGAACTGGCGAAGCGCCTGCCGGCCGCCGACGCCGGACCGGCGGGCGGCGACCCGGCCGAGCAGGTCGCGGTCCTGGAGGGACGCGGCGTGCTCACCCGTACGAACCCCGCGGCCGGCAGGCGCACCGCATCCCCCGCCGAGACAGTGTCCCTGGCGGACACGGCCTCCACTTCGTTGCCTGTCTCCTACGCGGGCGCCGCCCCGCCCGTGGCGAGCGCCGGCAGCGAAGGGCCGGCCGGCGCGGTGCAGTTCTTCCACCAGACCCTGTACGAGTACGCGGCCGGGCGGTGCGTGTCCCAGCTCGCCGACGAGGCCGGACTGTCGTACTACCAGGCGCTGGAAGCGCACCTGACGAGCCATCCGGACGACTTCCTGCGCGCCTCGGTCGCCGAGCAGGCGATCGTGCAGGGGGTACGGCTGACCGGCGCGGCGCGCGAGGAGGCCACCGGCCTGCTGCTGCGCCTGCTGGCCAGCACGGAGGCGGACCTCCAGGTCATCGCCGTGCGCTGCTACGCCTTCCTCCCGCACCTGTACGTCCACGAGCGCGAACAGATCCAGCGGTATCTGCGCGAGGCGGTGCCGCGGGCAGTGGCCGAGGAACTCCTGGCGATCCTGCCCACCCGCTGCCATCCCGCCCCGGAGGTCGTCACCGCCGACCTGGCCGACATCCTGCGCCGCCACCCCGCACTGCGCCAGCGGGTGCTGGAGATGCTGTGCCGGTTCGGCGGAGTGGAAGCCAAGGCCGCCGGGGCGGTCTGGTCGCTGCTGCACCAGCTGTGCGCCGACCACCGAGGATGCCTGAACCGGCCCGTGAACGAGGGGGATCCGCCACCCACGGGATGCGGCGGCGAACTCTGCCTCTGGTCGTGGCTGGTCCGGCTGGACGGCAACAGCGCCACCAGCCACGGCAATTTCGCCGCGCGGCTGGTCGACGTACTGGCCGAACACCACGGTGTCTGGGGCCTCGCCCGCATGCGCGAACTGCTCGCGCTCGCCCAACGCGACGCCCTGCGGGGCCAGGTGCTGCAATGCCTGCCGGCCATTCACCGCAGGCGGTGGAAGGCCGAATGGGCGAAGCTCATGGACCACGCGGCCGAGACGGCGGCCCGGCTCGGATCCGGGCGGCCGGGCAGGCCCGGCGACTCGGCCGACACCGGCGGGGCGGACACCGCGGGCGGCCAGGAGATCCTGGACGCCTACTGGTACGAGGCGGCGGCCGACGGCCGGGAGCCCCTGGCCGTCCTGCGAAGCCTGGCGGGGGAGGGGGGCCGGCCCTTCGACGTTCCGCCGCCCCGGCTGCGGGGCGTCCTCACCCGGCTCGGAGAGCGTCTGCGTACCGTGCGGACGCCGAGCGAGGTGCACCGCCTGCTGGACGAGGCGGTGGCGCTGTGCGCGGGTACCGACCGCACCGAACAGGTCGCCCGAGCCCTGCTGCCGCCCCTCCTCGCGGACACCGGGCCCGACCGCGACGCGTGGCTCCCGACCGACCGTGCTACCTGCCCGGACCGCACGGAGCAGGGTGAGGGGACCCGCGCCGCCGAGCGCTGGTGCGCCCACCAGCTCACCTTGTTCGTCGACAGCGGCTACCAGCATCCCGCGGCCCGATTCGCCGTCGCGGGACTGGCACGGCTCGCGCCCGCCCACGCGGCCCGCCTCGTGCCGTGGTCACCGGCGGCGCGCCCCTCGGGCCACCCGGGCGGCCGCCCGTGGGGCGAGGCCCGGTGCGACGCCGTCTGGCTGGCGCCGGGCGGCGCCGTGCGCCTACTCGTACCGCTCGCAGCGGCCGGCGATCACCAGGCCCTCGCCGCGCTCGAACGGTGGCGGGCCCTCGAACAGGCCCACCACGACCAGCTCGTGCGCGGCCGCGACGACTGGCCGCGCGACCACGGCGGCCGGCCCTGGCACGGCGCCCCGCGCACCGGCATGCACAAGGTCCTCCACCCGGCGCTCGCCGATCACGCCCCGGCCAACCACACCCTGGTCGCGGCGGCGTTGCGCCGCCGGATCCCGCCCGCGGACCTACCTTGGCTGGCCCAGCTCGCCAAGGCCGCCGCCGACCGGCCGGACACCGACTCCGCCGCCGGCGCCAAGGCGGTCCTCACCCGGTACGGTCCCGACCTTGCCGCCTGGTGCTCGGATCTGTGGGACCGGACCCTCCCGTGTCCCGACGACAACGCCAAGGCCGCGGCGCTGCGGCTCTGGGGCGACCTGGTGCGGCTGGGCGCGGCCGAACGCCCCACGCTGCGACGGCAGACGAAGCTGGCCGAGATCCTCGGCGACGGGTGGTGGCAGCGCGCCGCCGTGGTGTTCCGGCACTGGAACGGCCTCGCGGCGACCGCCACCGCCGACCGGGCCGGCGACCCGGACTGGGCAGGGCTGGACGCTGCCCTGGCGGCGGCCGCCGACGCCTTCCCGGGGCGGCAGCAGGCCATCGCCCCGCTGCGGGCCTTCCTGCACTGCCGCTTCGCCCCACTGACCGGCCCCGACGCGGTCACCGCGGCCCTGGCCGCCGCGCGCGCGGAAGTACGGGGAGCGCGCACGACCGCCGACATCCACGCCTGCGGGGCCGGGTTCCTCGCCGAACGGCTCTGTGCGGTCGACCCGGCGGCGGCAGTCTCGGTCACCGTCATGGTCGCCGAGCGTGTGGTCCGGGCCTCGGCCGGCCGCGGCGTCCCGCACCACGTCACACGCCTCGGCTGGAAGTGGCAGAAACCGCTCACCCGGCTCGCCACCGACGCCGATCCGGCCCAGTGGCACACGCTGCTGGCCGGCCTCGCGAACGGCCCGCTCGCCGTGCTCCAAAAGGCCCTCGACCTGGCCGCGGCACACCGCCGCGACGAGGACCTCCGGGCCGTCGCCGAATCCGCGCTGGCCGCCGGCCCCTATCGTGACGAGGCACTGGCCGGCCTGCGCGACGCCGCGATCCGTCACCGTCGCACCCCCCTGACCGAGCCTCGCTGGCCCGCCATCCTCGACCCGGCGGCGGCCGTCTCCGTGGCAGCGGGCCTGGACGCATAGCCGGATCCCTGGCCTCGGGGTCCGAACAGCTCGTCGTGCTTGATCACTCGTACCGGCAACCGGCGCGGAAGCACTCGGCCGCGAAGGCGTGGTTCATCATCGGGCGCCACACCGCCCGGCAGCTGCTCCGGTGAGCCGAGCCGAAGGCACGGGGGCCCGTGGTACGTAACTTGGCAGCCCGAGGGCACTGCGCTGCGCTGACGTGGCCCCGATCCCGCCGCGGACCTGATCGGCTACTGCGACGCGAACATTGCCAGGAGTCCGGCTTTCATCGGCCACACGCACCGTGATGAGACCGCGGGCCAGTTGGCACAGGCCCCGAGTCGTGCGCATCGCACGCGCCCGGACACGCGCCGGCCCGGGGAAGAGCAGCCGGCGGCAGTCACCCTCCCCCGGCTGACGTCGCTACCGCGCCGGCATCGAGCGAGAAACGCTCAGCACAGGGCCAACCCGTCGAACTGCGGGGCGAGACCGCGCTTCGTCTTGAACTTCTGGCCGGGCTTGAGGGTGTTGCAGTCGGAATCGGGAGCGAAGGACCACACGACCTTGACCCGCTTCGTCGTGGAGCACTTGTTCGTCACGTAGGCCGTCTTCGAGATGGTTCCCTTGTCGACGTTGACCTTGACGCACGTGGGGGCCGCGGCACTCACCTGGACGCCGCCGGCGGACGCGGCGTGGGCCGTACCGCTCATGGTCAGCAGGGCGGCACTGGCGATCCCCGTGCGTGACGAGCGGCTGAAGGACTGACCCGCGTCCCCACCGTCGGTCTTCCTGCATCTGGAAGGAACGGGGCGATCCTCAAGGACGAGAAGGTGCCGCATGGCGGGGACGAGCCATGTGGCACTTCACTGGTAGTCCGTCGGTGCGTCCCGGTAGCGCACCATCTCCGGTGGAGCTGGGCGTGGACGTCGCTCCCCGGCGTTGCCGACGTCCTGCCGGAACGGCTGGGCCGGCTGGACATGCCTGCTCGTCGGTGAACGCCCGGCCCCCGCCTTCGCGACCGACCAGCGCGCCTCTTGGGCGCAGCCGCCCGTGCTGAGAGCGTGCCGGTGACGGCAACCCGCAAGGGCTTGACAGGTCGGTGTTGCCGCACTGGACGGCGCTCATTGCGGGCACTGGATCTCGGGTGCGCTGCTTCCTTCTTCGGCCAGCGTGGGCTACAGGCCGGGCCGGTCGGCCCGGCCTGATACCGACAGCTCTACGCCAGGACGCCTGCGGTTCGGGCAGCGGCTATCCATTGAGGGAATTCCTGCAGAAGCTGATCAAAGAGCTGGTCGTCGTGGACGGCCCCGGGGGTGCGGCCGGCATGGAAGAAGCCTGCGTTGTCGACTATGCGACGGGCTGGAACAGCGAGGGTGTCGAGTTTCCGCAGGAACGCGAACTCGTTGGCATCCGGATCACCGAACCCGATGAACTGCCAGAACAGCGGAAGGCGAGCCGCCTTACAGAGGTACCGTTCCGCGGCGAGCTTGCTGGACGGCCCGCCATCGGTCTGGAAGACCACCAGGGCAGGGGCACTGCTGCCGGAGGCCATGTAGTGGTCGATGACTTCGTCCATCGCCCAGTGGTAGTTCGTACGGCCCATGTGGCCCAGGTTCTCGTGCAGCTTGTCGATGTGACCGTGGTGCCGGCCCAGCACGAGATCCGTGGATCCGTCGACGTCCGTGGAGAAGAACACCACCGGCACGATGCCGTCGTCATCAAGGTGCGCCGACAGCGACAACACCTGCTCGGCCAGGTGCTGCATGGTGCCGTTCCGGTAGTAGGGCCGCATCGACCCCGAGCGGTCCAGCACCAGGTACACCGCGGCCCGCACGCCTTCCAGCCCATGTGCGCGGACACTGCTGCCTGCCGCCTTGTACAGGGGCACGAGATCAGGCGCGTGCTCAATTACCTTCGACAGACTGATAGCCGGAACACTCCGGTGGCTGGTTGATGAAGTCACCCCTCCATCTTGAAGCGACTTTCCTGCACACGCAGGGGATTCACCTCACGGCATCGAGGGTTTCCCCGTGTGCTGAGTACCGCGCATCCCTCTTACTGATCGTTTCAGAATGAGGTTCGGAGCTTGCGCAGGCAGATGATTGCACCGCCTGCGGTGCCCCGGCAGTGGCACCTTTCGGCGAAGAACGGTGCCCGATCACGGCAGACCACCTTCACACCGGGCCGTTTCGCGAGCCAAGCGGCCAGGCCGGACGCGTCCCGGTCGGGCAGCAGGTCCACTGGACGCCGGCTTCCGACGTCGACCAGGACGGTCCCGCCGATGCGGACCTCGGGCGGTCGTTCGGGATCCGACCACAGGCCCCGCGCAAACGCCAGGCCACCCGGCGCTCCTACCTGCGCAGCTGCCGACGGGCGTTGTCCATATGCCCGGGGGGTGCCGAACAGCTGCTCCTTGCCGGCGGCCGTGAGCACCGGCTCCGAGGTCTCCGATTTCCTCGAGGGTCGGGGACGTCGCCGCCGGGCGGTGTACGACCCGGGAAGGTCCTGACCCCCACGGGGGCAGGACAGGAGGTCTGAGGGGTGCTGCGGGGGAGGGGGACGGCGGATCGCAGGGTTCCTGGCCCGCGAACGGCTCGCGAGCAAGCTCGGCCGCTTCGTATCCGCCGTACAGCGTGCCGAACGAGGGTCGCCGCCTACTGCCGACGAATCTCTGACTCAGATCACTGGTCGGATCCGGCCATCTGTGAAGGATCCCTTCGTTGATCTTTCTCTCTTATGCGGCATTTATCCAGCCGCTTTGTGCTGGTTGCTGGTATGCGGGGTGAGGCCGGTTTCGGGGGCGTGTGCAAGGGAATTCCGGGGGCATACCCCCCGGGCTTTGTGTGGGAGCTGTGTGAGTCTGTGTGCGCCTGGTGGCCGCTGGGGCTGCTGGGATCGCCTTCCTGTGGGGGGAAGTTGGGCCTTCCCCCGCGAAAGTGGACACGCGTTCGGGTGGTTATGCGACCAGCGTGAGCTTATCGGACTCCTGCTGGTGCTGGTTTTCGTAGGCCATGGGGCTGAGGTGTCCGTTGGCGGAGTGGCTGCGGCGGGTGTTGTAGCGGGTGAGCCACCGGAAGACGGTGAGTCGGCAGAGTTCCGCGCCCGGGTAGTGGTGGGCGCCACGCAGGGTCCCCCGCTTGAGGGAGGCGTGGAAACTCTCGCAGGCGGCGTTGTCGGCGGAGGTACCGACCGCTCCCATGGACTGGGTGACGCCCAACTCGACGCATAGGTCGGCGAATTCACGCGATGTGTACTGGGCGCCGTGATCGGAGTGGAAGATCGCGCCGTTCAGGCCGCTGCGGGTGGCGGCTGCCATCCGCAGGGCCTGGGCGACGAGTTCGGTGCGCATGTGGGCGGCGATGGACCAGCCGACCACCCGGCGGCTGAAGCAGTCCAGGACAGTGGCCAGGTAGAGGAACTGGCCATCCCCGGTGGGGAGATAGGTGATGTCGCCCATGTACTTGACTCCTGGCGCGGGGGCGGTGAAGTCCCGCTGGAACAGGTCCGGGACAGGTGTCGCCGACGGCTCGGGGATTGTGGTGCGGGCCCGTCTGTGCAGGCGTATGCCCTGGATGGAGAAGTTGCGCATCACGCGGGCCACCCGTTTCTTGTTGATCTTGCGGCCGTCGGCGCGGAGCTCGGCGGTGATCCGCGGAGAGCCGTAGGCGCCGTCCGAGTCGGTGTGGACGGCGCGGATCTGTTCGGCCAGGGCATGGTCGGCGGCCTGCCGCGCGGTCCGCGCGTCGGCCCCGTCCCTCCACTTGTAGTAGCTGGACCGGTTCACGCCCAGCACCTGGCACAACCGCTTCACGCCGAAGGCGTCCCGGTGGTCGTGGACGAACTGGAAGCGGTTCACCAGTTCGTCTCGCCGGCGAAATACTTGGCCGCCTTGCGCAGGATGTCCCGCTCGGTGGCCAGCTTCCGCTCGCTGGCCTCAAGCTCGGCCACCCGGGCCTCCAGCTGCCGGATCCGCTCGTCCGGGTCGGGGGACGGTGCCGGCTGTCCTGCCCGGGCCTGCGCCGCCCCACCCGACCGAGGGGCCGCGGGGGCCACGCCTCGACGTTCCCGGTCCCGCAGCACCCACTCACGCAGCGTCGCCCTGTTGATGCCCAGGTCAGCGGCGATGCTCTTGTACGTCGCCCCGGGCGTGGACTCGTACAGGGCCACGGCATCGGCCTTGAACTCGTCCGAGTAGTCCTTCATCGCCATCGGCGGTGTTCTCGCTTCCTCCGGATCAAGCAGATCCAGTATCAGCGTGTCCACCACTCAGGGGGAGGCCCCGTTGATGTCTTCACGTGCCTTTGGCATGCCCTCTCGGCGTGCCCGCACGACCGTGCGCCATACGTTGACCGCGACGGCTTTGGTCCTCGCCCTGGGCGTTGCGGCTCTGCCGGCGGCCGCAGCTGATCAGCCGGACACCCCGGTTTCCGTCTGGGGGAAGAAGGAGCAGAAGCTGGAGCGGCCGCAGGTGAAGTCCGGTGTGAACCGGGCGCCCGCTACCGCGCCGTCAGTGAAGCCTTCGGGGGAGCGCGCGGCGTGGCTGGATGCCGAGTGGGAGCGTACGGACCGGGCGAGGGACGCGGCCGGTGCTGCCGCGCTGGCCCGCAAGCAGAACGAGGCTGCTCCGAAGGCGGCGCCGTCGGTCTCGGCGGCCGAGTCGGGCGGGGTGGTGCCGTTGGTGTGGGTGCCGCGGGGGCAGGGTGATGTGCCCTGGCACCGGATAGCGGACACACGGCTGACCGATGCGCTGGTGGTTCGGGTGGACTACTCGACGGGCAATCTGATGCTGGCCGGGACGGACTTCGATATTGCCGGGGTGGGGCAGAAGCTGCAGCTGGCGCGGACGTACAACTCGCTGGACGCACCGGCCGGGACGATGTCCCAGCGGGCCTGGTTCACCTACGAGCGGCGCCTGGACACCTTCTTCACCGACGAGGTCGAGTGGTACGACTCCACCGGTGCGACGGTGTCGTTCAAGAAGAAGAGCGACGGGTCGTTCACTACGCCGGACGGGTATTCGCGGGACCTGGTGAAGAACAGCGACGGCA
>NZ_SSBI01000080.1 GCF_004795015.1 Streptomyces sp. A1277
CATCTCGGAAGTGCCTTGCTGATCGTGCGTGCTGGAAGCCTGAAGAACTCCCATCATCGCAGGCCACAAGGCACTTTCTCGTTCCAAGAAAAGTTATCCACAGGCATCGATTCGGCGGATCAAGGCTTAGCGGTTTCGGTCAGCCAGCGGTACGGTTCCCCCGCACCCGCAGGGGCCATGGACGACGCCGGGCGGACGGTGCGCTGGCGATGCTCGCGGACGGTCACCGAGGCCCCAGCCTTGCCGATCACCAGCTCCTCGCCCTTGAGTAGCTGCACCGCCTTCTGGATCGTTGCGTTCGAGGCGTCGAACCGTTCCTTGAGGTGAGCGGTGGAGGGCAGGTTCGTACCGGGCGCAAGGTCTCCGCCCATGATCTGATCCCTGAGATCCGCCGCGATCCGCTCGTGCAGCGAACGGCGGTCGGCGGCGTCGGCTTCGGGTTTGGGCACGGTCATCCGATCCTGATCTCGTAGCGCAGCTTCTGGCGTCGCGGGGGCATGGCCATGACGTCGACCTGTATGGGCCGGCTTGCCGCGTCCAGCGTGAGCCTCGTCAGCTGCAGGACGGGCTCCCCCTCCGCCACCCCCAGCTGCTCGGCCTCGGGCCCGGTCGCCCGCCGCGCGGTCACCTCTTCCCGTACGCGCACGCCGACGTGGCCCAGCTCCGCCAGAAGCCTGACCGCCCCGCCAGGGATCTTGGCCGTACCGGCGAGGCCGGTGCCGCCCGCGATGCCCAGCGGGTAGTACGTGTCCGTCAACTCGCAGGGCTTGCCGTCGAGGTACATGATCCTGCGCCGGGCGACGACGCTCCCGCCAGCCGCCACCCCGAGCAGCTCCGCGACCGCTTCCGGGGCCTCCACCTCGCCCGCCTGGACGATGCGCTGACTCCCCCGCCGCCCCTCGGCAGCAGCCTCGGCCGCCCAGGTGTCGCCCGGAGCGCCGAAGGACGCGGCGAGGTAGGGCGTCGACGTGCTGACCCATTCATTACCGCCCATGTCTCTCTCCTTCGCAGCTCCCACCGACACGACACCCAGCGTGCCTCATGCCCGGGCGGGAGGCCCAGTTGCATCCCCGCCCAGGAGCACCTTGCCGCTTTTCATGAATAGCAGTAAGGTCATCGCCACGTTACAACCCGCAAGCAAGGCGGTGAACCACCGTGTCCCTGGTGCAGCAACGACGCTTCACCCGCAGGCGCACCTCTGTCGGCGCCTCACGCGAATTCGTCACCGGCGTCCTCACCGAGTGGCGGCTCCACACCTTGATCGAGGACATAAGGCTGTGCGTGTCGGAACTCGCCACCAACGCATTGCTGCACGGCGTGCCGCCCGGACGGGAGTTCAGCGTCGTCCTCCACCGGGCCGAGGACCAGGTGCGGATGGAGGTCCGCGACAGCGGGCCGGGTCACCCATACGTCCAGCAGGCCACCGCAGACGCCTGTTCAGGACGCGGCTTGCACCTCGTCCGGGAACTCGCCGACGACTCCGGAGTCGATGACCACGTCGTCGGCAAGACCGTGTGGCTGATCTTCAAGACCGCGCCCACCACGGCAGCACTTCCGTGACCGGTGACGCCATGGGTGGCCCCGACGTGGCCCCGGAGGGCGTATGCGCGACACCCTCGACACGCCCCGGCCGCACCTCCGGCGCTTGCTGCGGCGAACTGCCGCACCCGTCCCGGCCGCGCCTTCGGGCCAGCGGCCGGGACTGATCGCCGTAGGGCCCTCACGACCCCAGAATCGTCGTCAGGAACTCCCCCGTCCACGCCAGCAGTTCGCGCCCCACCACCGGCTTGCCGCCGATCTTCCCCGTCGTCGGACGCGGGACCAGGATCTGGTGCAGGGCGGGCTTGATCACCGTCTTCGGGTACAGCCGCTTCAGCCGCAGCTCCTGCGACTCGCGCAGCTCCACCGGCGCGAACCGGATGTTCGGCCCCTGGAGCACGATGTCGCCGACCCCGCAGGCGCGGGCCAGCATGCGCAGGCCGGCCACCAGGAGCAGGTTCTCGACCGGCTCCGGGAGCTTGCCGTAGCGGTCGGTCAGCTCCTCGCGGACCGCCTTGATGTCGTCCTCCGAGGTCGCCGAGGCGATGGCCCGGTACGCCTGGAGGCGCAGGCGCTCGCCGGGGGCGTAGTCGTGCGGGACGTGCGCATCGACCGGGAGCTCGATCTTGACCTCCAGCGGCGGCTCCTCCTCCACGCCGCCCTCCAGGGACGCCCGGTAGTCGGCGACCGCCTCGCCCACCATGCGTACGTACAGGTCGAAGCCGACGCCCGCGATGTGGCCGGACTGCTCGCCGCCCAGGAGGTTGCCCGCGCCGCGGATCTCCAGGTCCTTCATGGCCACGTACATGCCCGCGCCCATCTCGGTGTGCTGGGCGATCGTGGCCAGGCGCTCGTGGGCGGTCTCCGTCAGGGGCTTCTCCGGGGGGTAGAGGAAGTAGGCGTAGCCACGGTCGCGGCCACGGCCCACGCGGCCGCGCAGCTGGTGGAGCTGGGAGAGGCCGAAGTTGTCGCCGCGCTCCACGATCAGGGTGTTGGCGTTGGAGATGTCGATGCCGGATTCCACGATCGTCGTGGAGACCAGTACGTCGAACTTCTTCTCCCAGAAGTCCACCACCACCTGCTCCAGGGCCTGTTCGGACATCTGGCCGTGTGCCGTGGCGATACGGGCCTCCGGGACGATCTCGCGGAGGCGGGCGGCGGCCCGGTCGATCGACTCGACCCGGTTGTGGATGTAGAACGCCTGGCCCTCGCGCAGCAGCTCGCGCCGGATGGCGGCGCCGATCTGCTTCTCCTCGTACGGGCCGACGAACGTGAGGACCGGGTGGCGCTCCTCCGGCGGGGTGGTGATGGTCGACATCTCGCGGATGCCGGTCACCGCCATTTCGAGCGTACGGGGGATGGGCGTCGCGGACATGGTCAGGACGTCCACGTTGGCGCGGAGCTTCTTCAGCTGCTCCTTGTGCTCGACGCCGAAGCGCTGCTCCTCGTCCACGATGACCAGGCCCAGGTCCTTGAACTTCGTCTCGGACGAGAAGAGGCGGTGGGTGCCGATGACCAGGTCGACCGAGCCCTCCCGGAGCCCTTCGAGGGTCGCCTTGGACTCGGACTCCGACTGGAAGCGGCTCAGCGCGCGTACGTTGACGGGGAACTGGGAATAGCGCTCGGTGAACGTGCCGTAGTGCTGCTGGACCAGGAGCGTGGTGGGGACGAGGACGGCGACCTGCTTGCCGTCCTGGACCGCCTTGAACGCCGCCCGGACCGCGATCTCCGTCTTGCCGTAGCCGACGTCGCCGCAGATCAGCCGGTCCATGGGGACCGACTTCTCCATGTCCTCCTTGACCTCGGCGATCGTCGTGAGCTGGTCGGGCGTCTCCGCGTACGGGAAGGCGTCCTCCAGTTCGCGCTGCCAGGGGGTGTCCGGGCCGAAGGTGTGGCCGGGGGCCGCCATCCGGGCCGAGTACAGCTTGATCAGGTCGGCGGCGATCTCCTTGACGGCCTTCTTGGCGCGCGCCTTCGTCTTGGTCCAGTCCGCGCCGCCGAGCCGGTGCAGGGTCGGGGCCTCGCCGCCGACGTACTTGGTGACCTGCTCCAGCTGGTCGGTCGGGATGTACAGCCGGTCGCCGGGCTGGCCGCGCTTGGCGGGGGCGTACTCGACGAGCAGGTACTCGCGGGTGGCGCCCTGGACCGTGCGCTGCACCATCTCGATGTAGCGGCCCACGCCGTGCTGCTCGTGGACGATGTAGTCGCCCGCCTCCAGCGTCAGCGGGTCGATGGTCTTGCGGCGCCGGACCGGCATCCGGCCCAGGTCCTTGGTGGCGGTGCGCTGCCCGGTGAGGTCCGTCTCGGTGAGGACGGAGAGCTTCAGGCCGGGGTGGACGAAGCCGTGGTCGATGGCCCCGCAGGAGACGTGCACGACGGACGGGGAGATCTCCCCCAGGTCCGGGTCGAGGCGGGCCGCGATCCCCTCGCCGCCCAGCATCTCGACGGTACGGGAGGCGAGCCCCTGGCCCTCGGTGACGTACACCGTGCGCCAGCCGTCGGCCAGCCGGCCCTTGGTGTCGGCGAAGGCGCGCGCGGTGTCGCCCCGGTACGCCTCCGGGGCCTGCATACCGAGCGACAGCGTGTCCGCGTCCAGCTCCGCGTCGGCGGCGAACGGGGAGATCGACCACCACATCATGTCCAGCTCACGGGCCCGCTCGCGGACGTCCGCGATGCCCCGCAGCGAGGCCGCGCCGACGTCGATCGGGGCCTCCCCGCCGCCCGCCGACGCCGCCCAGGACGCCTGCAGGAACTCCTGACTGGTGGCGACCAGGTCCGCGGCCCGGGTCCGGACCCGCTCCGGGTCGCACACCACCGCCATCGCGCCCTTGGGCAGCACGTCGAGCAGCAGCTCCATGTCGTCCACGAGGACCGGGGCCAGGGACTCCATGCCCTCGACCGCGATGCCCTGGGCGATCTTGTCGAGGAGTTCCCCCAGCTCGGGGTGGGCCTCGGCGAGCGCGGCGGCCCGCTCGCGCACCTGGTCGGTCAGCAGCAGCTCGCGGCAGGGCGGCGCCCACAGACCGTGCTCGGCGACCTCCAGGGACCGCTGGTCGGCGATCTTGAAGTAGCGGATCTCCTCGACGTCGTCGCCCCAGAACTCCACCCGCAGCGGGTGCTCCTCGGTCGGCGGGAAAACGTCCAGGATGCCGCCGCGCACCGCGAACTCGCCGCGCTTCTCGACCAGTTCCACGCGGGCGTAGGCAGCTGCCGCCAGCGCCTGGACGATCTCGCCGAGATCGGCGCTCTGTCCGGTCCGCAGCGCCACCGGCTCCAGGTCGGCGAGCCCCTTGACCTGCGGCTGGAGCACGGAACGGATCGGCGCGACGACGACCGAGACCGGCCCGGTCTCCGGGTCGTCCGTACGCGGGTGCGCCAGGCGCCGCAGCACGGCCAGCCGGCGGCCCACGGTGTCGGAGCGGGGCGACAGCCGCTCGTGCGGCAGGGTCTCCCAGGACGGGAACTCCGCGATCGTGTCCGGCGGCAGCATGGTGCGCAGGGCGGCCGCCAGGTCCTCCGCCTCCCGGCCGGTCGCGGTGACGGCGAGCACGGTCCGGCCGGTGTCCCGGGCCAGCGCCGCCACGGCGAAGGGCCGCGCGGCCGGTGGGCCCACCAGGTCGATGTGCATCCGGTGGCCGTCACCGGCGGCCTTCACCGCTTCGTCGAGCGCCGGATCACGTACGACGACATCCAGCAGACCGTGCAGGCTCATGAAGGGCTTCCGTCCGGGTGAGGAGAGTGGGCTCTGACAGCCGGCTGCCGCCAGGGCGCGCTGCCCCGGGGGCAACGCGAAGGGCCCGACGCGTAGCACGAGCCGGGGTTCCAAGCGTACGACTCCGGACCGACAGCCGCTTGCGCGACAGGGGCCCCGCACGCCCCGGCCGCGCACACGCGATCCGGCCCCGGGGCGTTCGGAGGAACGTCCCGGGGCCGGATTCGTCAGTCTGCGGGCGCCCGCCTCACCCGTCCGTGGCGATCGCGTTCAGCACGTTCATCCGGCCGGCCCGGAAGGCCGGGACCAGAGCGGCGAACAGGCCGACGAAGGCGGAGGCGACGAACACCGTGATGATGGTCGGCCACGGGATCTCCAGGACCCCCAGGCCCTCCAGGGCCAGCAGCTTCTGGGCCGAGGTGCCCCAGCCCATGCCCAGGCCGAGGCCGAGCAGGGCGCCGAACAGGGCGATGACCACGGACTCCAGCCGGATCATCCGGCGCAGCTGGCGGCGGGAGAGGCCGATGGCGCGCATCAGGCCGATCTCGCGGGTCCGCTCGACGACCGAGAGGGCCAGGGTGTTCACCACTCCGAGGACCGCGACGATGATCGCCAGGGCGAGCAGGCCGTACACGACGTTCAGGAGCTGGCCGATCTGGTCCTTCAGGTCCTGCTTGAAGTCGGCCTGGTTCTGCACCTTGTACTGCGGGTACTTCACGATCGCGCTCTTGAGCGCGGCGTAGGCCGCCTTCTCCTCGCCGTCCTTCGCCTTGGCGAACATCATCATGTTCTGGGGCATCTCGTCGGCCGAGACGTGCCGCTGGGCGGTCGCGATGCTCATGTACATCGCGCCCTGGTCGAGGCTCGTGTCGTCCGAGGTGATCGCGGCGACCTTCAGCTTCGCCCGGCCGCCCGACTTGAACGCGACGGTGATCGTGTCCCCGACCTCGATGTGGTGCGCTTCGGCGTAGTCGCTGCCGACCGACATGGCGTCCTCGCCGTACGCCTTGGCCAGGTCACCGGAGAGGACCTCGCGCCGTACGTCCTGCTGGTACGTCGGGTCGGCCGCCGTGACGTGCTCGTCCTTCTTCTTGCCGTCGGGGCCGGTGAGCGAGGCGGAGAGGACCTTGTAGTGCGTGAGGTGGTCGATGCCGGGAGCGGCGGCCAGGGCCTCGGCGGCCTGCGGGACGATGAGCTGGCCGTTGGCCGACTGCACGATGAAGTCCGCGCCGACCGACTTGTCCAGCTCGTCGGTGGCCGAGGCGACCATGGAGGAGCCGACCACGGACAGGCAGGCCACCAGGGCCAGGCCGATCATCAGGGCCGCGCCGGTCGCGCCGGTGCGGCGCGGGTTGCGCAGCGCGTTGCGCTCGGCGAGGCGGCCGACCGGGCCGAAGAACCGCAGGAGTACGGCGCTCAGCGCCCGTACGACGACCCCGGCGAGCAGCGGGCCGATGATGATGAAGCCGATGAGGCTGAGAACCACGCCGAGCCCGAGGAAGGCGGAGCCGTCGCTCGCCTTGTCGACCTGCGTCGTCCACCACAGGGCCGCGAAGCCGGCGCCGGTGACGACCAGTCCGATCCCGGCCCTGATCCAGCCGGACTTGGCGTCGGCCGGGGTCCCGGCGTCGCGCAGGGCGGCCATGGGCGAGACCTTGCCGGCCCGGCGGGCGGGGATGTAGGCGGCGAGGACGGTGACGATGATGCCGAGCGCGAGGCCGACCACGGGGGTCGTCCAGGAGAGGGTGAGGTCCCCGGTGGACAGCTCCATGCCGATGGCGCCCATGACCTTCATCAGGCCGACGGCGAGCCCGACCCCGGCGCCGACGCCGAGGATCGATCCGACGATGCCCAGGAGCACCGCCTCCAGCAGCACCGACCGGTTGACCTGCTCGCGGCTGGAGCCGATGGCCCGCATCAGGCCGATCTCACGGGTGCGCTGGGCGACCAGCATGGAGAAGGTGTTGACGATCAGGAAGATGCCGACGAGGAAGGCGATCCCGGCGAAGCCGAGCATCGCGTACTTCATGACGTCGAGGAACGACCCCATGGAGTCCTTGTCGGCGTCGGCCGCCTCCTTCTGGGTCTGCAGCTTGTACGCGGCGGAGCCGTCGAGCGCCTTGGCCACGTTCTGCTTCAGCTGGAGGTCGCTGACGCCGGGGCCGGCGGTGACGGAGACGTGCGAGAAGACGTCGGGGCTGCCGAGCAGCTGCCGCTGGGCGGTGGCCGTGTCGAGGTAGACGATGGCCGCGCCCGGGTTGGTCACCTTGAAGGCGACGATGCCGGTGATCTTCCCCTTGATGTCGCCGGTGGCCGCGATGGTGCGCAGCTCGTCACCGATCTCGAGGTGGTGCTTGTCGGCGGTGTCGGCGTCGACCATGACCTCGGTCGGGCCGCGCGGGGCGTGGCCGGAGGTGATCTCCATGGACCGCAGGTCGTTCTGCGTCCAGTTGCCGGCGATGGTCGGGGCGCCGGTCTCGGAGCCCATGTTCTCGTTGTGGCTGTCCACGACGGTGACGGCCGAGCTGGAGACACCGCCCTCGGCCTTCTTCACCCCGTCGGCCTTCTCGATCCGGGCGATGACGGAGGCGGGCAGCGACTCCGGCTTGCCGTTCTCGGGGATGTCGTCGACCTTGGCCTTCTTCGGGCTGACGGTGACGTCGGCCGAGGTCGCGGCGAAGAGCTTGTCGAACGTGGTGTTCATCGTGTCGGTGAAGACGAGGGTTCCGCAGACGAACGCCACCGACAGCAGGACGGCGACGGCGGAGAGCGCCATGCGTCCCTTGTGCGCGAAGAAGTTGCGCATCGAGGTCTTCCACACGGTCATGACGTCCGCCCGCGCGCGTCGAAGTCCTTCATGCGGTCCAGCACCTGGTCGGCGGTGGGGTTGTGCATCTCGTCCACGATGCGCCCGTCCGCGAGGTAGAGCACCCGGTCCGCATAGGAGGCGGCGACCGGGTCGTGGGTGACCATGACGATGGTCTGGCCCAGCTCGTCCACGGACTTGCGCAGGAACGTCAGCACCTCGGCGCCGGCCCGCGAGTCCAGGTTCCCGGTCGGCTCGTCCCCGAAGATGATCTCCGGCTGGGCGGCCAGGGCCCGTGCCACCGCGACGCGCTGCTGCTGCCCGCCGGACAGCTGGGTCGGGCGGTGCTTGAGCCGGCCGGCCAGGCCCACGGTCTCCACGACCTGGTTCAGCCACCCGGCGTCGGGCTTGCGGCCCGCGATGTCCATCGGCAGCGTGATGTTCTCCAGCGCGTTGAGCGTCGGCAGGAGGTTGAACGCCTGGAAGATGAACCCGATGCGGTCGCGCCGCAGTTGGGTGAGCTTCTTGTCCTTGAGGCCGGTGATCTCGGTCTCGGCCAGGTGGATCTGACCGGACGTCACGGTGTCCAGACCGGCCAGGCAGTGCATCAGCGTCGACTTGCCGGAGCCGGACGGGCCCATGATCGCCGTGAACCGCCCACGGGCGATGTCCACGTCGACGTGGTCCAGCGCGACGACCCGGGTCTCGCCCGTCCCGTACGCCTTGACGACCTGCCGCGCCCGCGCAGCCACGGCCGTACGCCCTCCAGTGCCCCCGTGCCTGGGAATGGTTACAGCCGTTGTCACGGTTTATCTCCTATGTCGGTCGGCGACGGTTCGTCGCCGTCTGCTGCGAGTCTGCTGGCTGGAGGGGGTCCGCCGCGCTGGTGCCCAGCGCAGTCTTGCGGTGGGGTTTTCCCCACCCCGCCCCCTGCGGTCAGCCCGTCTGCGGTACGTCTGCGGTACGTCTGCGGTACGTCTGCGGTACGACAAACACGCTACGGAACGGAGTCGTGCGGGCACGTCCTCCGGCGGGACGAACGACCCCTGGCCCGGAGTGAGGAGCTACCCCTAGGGGGCTGGACCCCTGGGCGGGCGGGTGTCTCAGGGACTGCACCCAGGGGCCCACACCCCTGGGCTGGGGCGCCAGCGGTGCGGGTCCCCGCTACCGGCGCCCCGCCCTGGGGGCCAACGCCGCGCGCAGGGCCGGGGTGAGGGCGGCGCGGGTTTCGGCCGGGGTGAGGGCGGAGGGGGTGGGGAGCGGGTTGAGGTAGCGGGTGTAGATGATCCCGCCGAGGACGGTCACCACGGCGGTGGCGCGGGCGGTCGCGTCCCGGCCGCCGAGAAATTCAGCGAGCCGCCCCAGCAGCTCCTGTTCCAGGTACTCGCGGATCACCTCGGCGGCCGTATCGCCCCGGGCGGTGAGCCGGCGGAAGTCGGCGTCCTCCCACAGGCCCGTGACCGCGTCGATCAGCCGCGCGGGCAGGGTGGCCGGATCACCGCTCAGCACTTCGTCCACCGTCAGTGCGCCGGCGCACTGGAACTGCATCACCTCGGCGAACAGGCCCTTCTTCGAACCGAAGTGATACGAGATCAGGGCGGCGTCCACGCCCGCCGCACCGGCCACGGCGCGCAGCGTCGTGGCCCGGTAGCCGCGCTCCAGGAACAGCGCACGCGCCGCCACGACGACCGATTCCCGGATCGGCGGATTGCCCCGGGGACGGCCCCGGGGCCGGGCGGAAGCGGCCTGGGCGTTATTCATCGGCGTTGAGCCTGCGTCGCGTACTGCGCACAGTCAAGGGCGTTCCACCACCGCCGTGCAGCCGAACACCGCCAAGCTCATCCGGAAGGGCGTGAAGAAGAAGTGAGCCCGGACCACCCTCAACTGACAGCCGCAGCCCGCGGCTTCCTCGCTCTGCCCCGTACGGCCACCCTCACCACACTGCGTCCGGACGGCACCCCGCACGTGGCTCCCGTCCGCTTCACCTTCGACGCGTCCACGGGCCTGGCCCGGGTGGCCACGAGGGCCGGTGCCCGCAAGGCGCGCAACGTGTCGGCGGGCGGCCCGGCGGCCCGGGTCGCGCTCTGCCAGGCGGACGGCTTCCGCTGGATCACCCTCGAAGGCCGGGCCTCGGTGGAAGGCGATCCCGTACGCCTGAAGGAGGCGGTGCGCCGCTACACCGCCCGCTACGGGGCGGCCCCGCCCGCCCCGCCGGACCTGGCGGTCATCGAGATCGCCGTCGACCGGGTCCTGAGCCTCAACGTCTGAGCCCGCACCACCCCCTCACCCCTTCTCCTCCGGAAAGCGACGTGACCCCGCCATGCCCACCGTTCCCGTCCTCGGCTCCACCGTGCACTACCGCGAGTCCGGCGACAGCGACGGTCTGCCGTTCGTCTTCCTCCACGGCAATCCGACCTCCTCCTACCTGTGGCGCAACGTCCTGCCCGGCGTGGCCGCGCCCGGCCGGCGCCTGCTGGCCCCCGATCTCATCGGCATGGGCGACTCCGGCCGGCCCGACCTCGCCCACACCTTCGACGACCACGCCCGCTACCTCGACGCCTGGTTCGACGCGCTCGGCCTGACCGAGGCCGTCCTCGTCGGCCACGACTGGGGCGGCGCGCTCGCCTTCGACCGCGCCGCGCGCCTCCCGGGCAGCGTGCGCGCGATCGCCTTCACCGAGACGATCGTGAAGCCGCTGTACGGCGACGAATTCCCGCCTGCCGGACGGGAGTTGTTCACGCTGCTACGCACCCCGGGGGTGGGCGAGAAGATGGTCCTGGAGGATTCGCTGTTCATCGAGGGGCTCCAGGACACCCTGGCCACCCCGCTCGCCCCCGCCGACCTCGACGCCTACCGGCGCCCCTTCCCCACCCCGGACAGCCGCCGGCCCGTCCTGGCGTGGACGCGCATGATGCCGCTGGACGGCGAGCCCGCCGACGTGGTGGCCCGTATCGAGCGGTACGACGCCTGGCTGGCAGCCGGCCCGGAGGTCCCCAAGCTCCTGGCCGCGTTCGAGCCGGGGCCCGGCGCGATGACAGACCGGGGAGCGGTGGCCTGGTGCGAGGTGAACATCGCGGGCCTGGAGGTCTCCCGGCACGGCCCGGCCGGCCACCACACCCCGGAGGACCGCCCCGAGGAGCTGGCATCGGCCATCAGCGAGTGGGCGCACCGCCACGGCCTGGCGCGCCCGTAGGACCTGACCGGACGGCCCGGCGCGCCCGTACGGCCTGACCGGACGGCCCGGCGCGGCCTCGATGCGGTGAGGAGACCGCGGATACGGGGTGGGGGGGCGCCCCTGCCCGGGCCGCGTCGGGGAGGGAGCGGCGGGGTCAGGCCCCCCGGCCTTCACCTGCATGGCCGGTCCCGGCCGCGGCGAGATTACCGCCTCTCATCGCTGCCCGGGGGGCCGGACGGGCGATGTGCGGTTGCGGGTGCGGACCGGATGCAGGGAGATGAAGAGGCGCAGGCACCTGCGCGCCGGACACGACGCCGACCGGGCCCCGACGACCGCGGCGACACGCAGGGGCCCGTGCCACCGGCACGTCACCCGGAATCCGGCAGACCACAGAGAAGAAAAGGAACAGAAGACATGCGACACACCGCAGCCACTCTCAGCCTCACCGCCGCGCTCCTCCTGGCCCCCGCCGCTCCCGCCCTCGCCCAGACCGGCACCGCGCAGGCGCACGTCTCCGTCGTTGCCGCGCCCACCCCGACCAACGAGCCCAAGATGACCGACGACAAGGACGACAGCAGCGGCGGCTGGGGCCTGTGGGGCCTCGTCGGCCTCCTGGGTCTGGCCGGCCTGATCCCGCGCAAGAAGAAGGAGAACAACGTCCCGCGCACCCGCGGCACCGGCCCGGCCGCCGGCCCCACCAGCGGCTCGCACCCCACGGACCCGCGCGCCTGACGCAGACGCCCCTGCCGCCCGCCGCCCGGAACCGCGTTCACCGGTTCGGTAGCGCCCCGGCACGCGGACCACTGCTTCCACGGCCGATCAGTGCGTCCGGTAGCCAGGCAGGCGCCTTCACCGGACCGGAACGCGAACTGCCCGGCGCCGGCCTCCGCGGAGGCCGGCGCCGGGCAGCGGCCGGGTAGGGACCGGGTCAGCTCCTGGCCGTGGCCACCTCGGGCGAGGGGGCCGCTTCGGCCTTCTCGCCGGTGACGGAGCCGCGTACCGCCGGGATGAACGCCGAGATCGCGACCGCGACCAGGGCGACACCGCAGCCGAAGATCAGGCCCATGCGGAATCCGGCCTCGGAGGTGAAGGTGAAGCCGCCCGCCTCGGTGGTCATCTGGGCGAGGACCGCGCCGATCACGGCGGCGCCGATCGAGGTGCCGAGGGCGCGCATGAGGGTGTTGAAGCCGTTGGCGGCGGCGGTCTCGGAGGCCGGGACCGCGCTCATGATGAGGGCGGGCATCGCACCGTAGGCGAGGCCGACGCCGCTGCTGCTGACCATGAGGAAGAGCATCAGGCCCCAGGCGGAGCCCATCAGCAGGATGCCGAGGCCGTAGGCGGCGGCGATGACCAGGACGCCGCTGATCAGCGTGAACTTCGGACCGCGGGCGTCGGTGAGCTTCCCGCCGAGCGGGGAGACGATCATCATCATGATGCCGCCGGGGGCCATCCACAGACCGGCCTGGAGCATCGACTGGCCGAGCCCGTAGCCGGTCGCCTCGGGGAACTGGAGCAGCTGGGGCGCGATCAGCATCCCGGCGTACATGCCGAAGCCCACGAAGAGCGACGCGAGGTTGGTGATGAGCACCCGGGGGCGGGCGGTGGTGCGCAGGTCGACCAGCGGGTCGGTGGTGCGCAGCTCCCAGAAGCCCCAGGCGACGAGCACCACGACGGCGGCGGCGAACAGGCCGATGGTCGTCGTGGAGGCCCAGCCCCAGTCCGCGCCCTTGGAGACGGCGAGGAGCAGGCAGACCAGGCCGACGGCCAGGCCGAGGGCGCCGGGCACGTCGAAGCGCTGGCCCTTGGCGGCGGCCGGGACGTCCGGGATCAGGAACCAGACCAGCGAGAAGATGACGAGGGCCAGCACGGCCGAGCCCCAGAACAGCACCCGCCAGTTCGCGTACTGGGCGACCGCCGAGGCGATCGGCAGGCCGAGGGCGCCGCCGATGCCCAGGGAGGCGCTGACCAGGGCGATGGACGAGCTCATCTTCTCCGGCGGCACCACGTCACGCAGCAGGGCGATGCCGAGCGGCACCATGCCCATCCCCATGCCCTGGAGGCCGCGCCCGACGATCATGGGGACCACGGTGGAGGAGAGCGCGCAGACCACCGAGCCGATGATCAGCGGGACCGAGCAGGCGAGCAGCATCCGGCGCTTGCCCAGCAGGTCGCCCAGCCGGCCGGAGACCGGCACGCACACCGCGGAGACCAGCAGGGTGACGGTGATCACCCAGGCCGCGTTGGAGGACGTGGTGTCCAGGAGCTTGGGCAGTTCCGCGATGAGCGGCGTGACCAGGGTCTGCATGATCGCTGCCACGGTGCCGGCGAAGGCCAGCGTGGCGACGACACCGCCGGTCCGCGCCGGCGGCTGGGGGGCATCCATGAGGTGGGACTCCTTGGGAGGTCGAGGTCCCGCCTACCGGGACAGCGACGTGCATCGTACATGCTGAGTGCGTCATACACATCATGTGTCCCATACACACTCCATGCGAGAATGAACCGCCGTCCGGAACCCGACGTTCCACCGATCCCGGCGCAGAAGCAGGAGGCCGCAGACATGCCCAGGCCCACAGAACAGGTGGAGTACGAGCAGATGCTGCTCGGCCGCCACAGCCTCGCCGACCACCGGGGCGGCCGCCACAAGTACGCCCTCATGGACCGGAGCGCGTACATCCTGCTGAGCCGCCTGCGCGTACAGGGCCCCATGTCCAACGGCGAACTGAGCGACGCCTTCGGTCTCGACGCCTCCACCCTCAACCGCCAGACCGCCGCCGTGACCCGGGCCGGCCTCGCCGAACGCATCCCCGACCCCGCCGGCGGCATGGCCCGCAAGTTCCGCATCACCGACGAGGGCGCGCAGCTCCTCGACGCGGAACGCGAACGCGTCGTGCGCTCCCTGGACCAGGTCATGCACGACTGGCCGGACGACGACATCGCCGCCTTCGCCGGCTACCTCAAGCGCTTCAACACCAGCATCGAGGAACTCTCCAAGCGCCCCTGGCCCCGCCCTTGACCCGCGCCCGGCCCCGGGGGACGGAGGCGGTCAGTCCTGCCCCGGGGAGACCCGCCCGGTGAGCGCCGCGAGCGAACTGCGTACGTGCGCCATGTGCGCCTGGACCTCCTCGCGGCCCTCCTCGTGCTCCCGCAGAATCCGCTCGGTCTCCCGCACCACCCGCTCCTCACGCATCCGCGCCCCGGCGATCAGCTCCGCCGCCCGCGCCTCGGCGTCCTCCTGGCCGTGCCGCGCGGCCTCCTCCGCCTCCGCACGGGCCCGCCGCGCCTCGTCGAGCCCGGCCTGAGCCCGCTCCAGGAGCTCGGCGTGGGCCGCCTCCTGCGCCGCCAGCGCGTCCGCTAGCTCGCCCTCCGCCGCCGCCCGCCGCTCGGTGTGCTCCTGCTCCTGGTGCGCCAGCACACTCGCCGTACGACTGCGGGTCGCCGCCATCGCGGCCTCCGCCTCCTCGCGCAGCCCGGCCGCCTCGGCACGGGCCGCCTCCAGCGCCTCCCCGGCCGCTCCCTCCGCAGCGGCCACCACCTCGTCGGCCCGGCCCACCGCGTCCGCCCGCACCGCCTGCGCGTCCGCACGCGCCTCGTCCCGCAGGGCCCGCGCCGCCGCGTCCGCCTCGTCCCGCAGCGCCTGCGCCTCCTCCTGGGCGGCGCCCCGCACCGACTGGGCCTCCTCCTCCGCCAGCGCCAGAATCCGCTGCGCCCGCTCCCCCAGCGACGCGTAGTCCTGCGGGGCCAGCCGGGCGACGACCTCGTCCAGCCGGGCCGACTCCGCCGCCAGCCGCTCCGCCAGCTCCGTCAGCCGCGCCATCCCCGCCACGGCCTCGTCCCGCTCCGCCGACAGCGCGGCCACCGCACGGTCCACCTGCTCCGGGCGGTACCCACGACCCCGTACGCCGGTGAAGCCGTGCGCGGACACCGGTGCAGAACTCATCCTTGACGCCTCTTTCCGATCTTCCCGACCCCGGGAACGGACCATCGAGCAATACGTCAAGGATGCGGCAATTGGTCCGGAAGTCTGAATCGATGAGGTGCTTTCCGGACGGAAGCGACCGGCATCACAGACGGCGAAGGCGTGGTGCCCGGCCCCCGGCAAGGGGACCGGGCACCACGCCCGCGGTACGGAACGGTCAGATCAGCCCGTCCCACATCTGCTCCAGGAGCACCGACCACCAGCTCTCCGGCGACGCCAGCGCCGCCGCGTCCAGCGCGACCAGCTGCGCCTGGAAGTCCACCGTCCAGCGGCCCGCCTGCTCCGGATTCAGGCCGTAGCGCAGCCGCCACATCCGGCCCAGCAACGCCATGCAACGGGTGAACTCCGGCAGCCCGGTGTTCACGAACTGCGGCGGCACCGGCGCGCCGCCCGGACCCGCCTCCACCGGCACCGCCACGATGTGCGCCGTCCCGTACTGCACACAGATCGCCCGGCCGAAGTCCGAACCCATCACCAGGTAAGAGCCCGCGTCCGACGCCGGCTGCACCTGCCGCTGCACGGCCAGCTCCGCCAGGGTCGGCACCACCGGCTGACCCGGCTGCGCCCAGAAGAACGGCCCGAAGTCGGCGGGCAGCCCCGCCCACACCAGCGTCCGCGCCACGATCTCCGGCACGCCCTGGCGGGAGACCGCGCGCTGGTCGAAGCGCAGCACACCCTGCGGGCCGAACGTGTGCAGCATCTCCTCCGCGATCGCCTCCGGCGGCACCGGCGGCGCGGGCTGCATCTGCGGCAGCGGCGCGCGCACCGGGGCCGGCCGCGCCGGGCCGTCCGCCACCTGGTGCAACTCGCCCTGATGCGTCAGCAGATGCTGCATGCCCTGCTGCCGGCTCGCGTGATCGGTGCCGTACGGGGCGACGGACGTGATCCGCACCTGCGGCCAGGTCTCCCGGATCATCCGCGCGCAGTAACCACCCGGCAGCTCACACGACTCCAGCTCCGTGTGCAGCTCGATGACCTGCTGCGGCGGCACGTTCATCGCCCGCAGCTCGTGCAGCATCTGCCACTCCGGGTGCGGCGTACCCGGCGCGGAGCGGCGGATCAGCTGCTGCTCGCTGCCGTCCGGCGCCCGGAAGCGCAGCACGGCCTGGTAGCCCGGGCCGACGGTCGGCTGACCGGTCGGCGGCGCCTGCGGATAGCCGTACGCGGCCGGCGGCGGGGTGTGCCCGGCCGGGGCGCCCATCGGCGGACCGGGCGGCTGCGGCGCGCCCGGACCCACCGGCCCAGGACCGGCGAGCATCGTCGCCGCGTGGTGCACCCCGCCCGCGGCGGGCGGCGGCGCCGCCCCCGCCGCCGGGTGCGACG
>NZ_SSBI01000081.1 GCF_004795015.1 Streptomyces sp. A1277
CGTGCTGACCCGCATGCGCTTCGACGAACGCACCCGCGCCTACGTTGAACGCCGCACGAAGGAAGGGCTCTCGAAGAAGGACATCATGCGCTGTCTCAAGCGATTCGTCGCCCGCGAGGTCTACCGCGCGCTGACCACCAAGCCCACGGAACGAATCACTCAAACCGCCCTCGCTGCTGCGGCTTGACAACCATAGGAGCATCCTGGGAACGGGAGCGGGACGCAGTGCTTGATCGTTACCGTGACCCCGTTTCACCGTGAAGCCGGCTTTGAGATCGCCAGGCTGGTCTGCACGTCCGGCGTGCAGGCCAGCCACCGCCGTGGACGGCTTCTGCTTGGCACCTGGCAGCTGCGCGCATGTCCTTTGCAGCTCGGTAGAGCGGAGGTACTTGATGGCCGCCTTCACGCGGTCAAGGTCCGCTTCTTCTCCTCACGCATGAGAGCTTGACCAGGCTCCACAGATCGACGAGGAAGCCGCTGGTCTTCGGGTGCAGCAGCGGATCTGCACGGGGTGGGGGCAGCAAACGCCGCCCCCACCCCGCTGACACTAGTTGCTGCGGCTGAGGTACTCGATGACCTTCATACCGATGCCGAATGCGGCGCTGAAGGTCACGCCTCCGGCGCCCACGACGGCCAACGCCTGAGCGTGGCAGAGTGCAACGACAATGCCCGCAGCGAGAGCGGCGGTCGTGGCCGCGAAGAACACAGCGGTGACCTCCAGGCCCTTACGTGCAGCGGGCTGGGGTGAGGTGGTCGTCACGGGTGGAGCCTCCAGTGTGTCGTTCCGTCAAGGGCTTGGAAGCGGGCACGCCTCACCGAGGTGAGCGCTTCCAAGTTGACGGCGGGGCTGCTGCCCTACCGTTGCCGACGACGCGACACAGTGGCTTCTCTCAGACGAAATAATGGCACAGGATACGGCGTGCTCAACTAGGCGTCAACGGCTGCCTGTTCAGTGGATATGGCGCAGCTTGGTCAGCGCATCCGCGTTGGGAGCGGAGGCCCGCAGGTTCGAAGCCTGCTGTACCGACAGACGCCGCCCGTGTCCGGGGAGGCCGGCCGGAATGGCATCGACGCTGGAGCCGCCGCTGCTGGCAGCCCGCTCCGCACGCCACCCCTGGGCCGGCTCCGGCGCCACAATGCGCGGCAGTCCGTTCACGACGGGACGAGGAGCCGCCGCATCTGGCGCATCACGACGGGACGGGGAGGCGCTGCCTCCGGCGCAGCCACCGCCTGGCGAGCAGATGAACAGGGGGGCCGACCGATTGAGAACCTTCCGCACGCCCCTCTGCGCCACGATCCCCCACGCGGACGCGGGTTGCGACAGCCCCGGTCAGGGCTGTTGGGGGGCGTGTGGGGTCGGTGAGCCCGTAAGACTCTCGGGCCCCGCTGTGTGAGAGGCCGGGGCGTAATGCGAGCGTGGTGATTATGGCCCCCGACACACCAACAGATGCACGCGTCACCCAGGCATGGAACCGGATCGCGGAATGGCTGGCCGAGTACGCCCCGCCGTCGTACGCGGCCCTCAAGCCCGGCGCCTCCGACAACGAGATCGCGGCTCTGGAAGAAACCCTCGGCGTGAGCGTTCCGGAGGAGTTGAAAGCGCTGTGGCGGCTGTCCGCGGGTGAGAACGGCGTGAACGGTTCGGGACTCATGATGGGCGGCTGGGCCCTGATGCCGCTCAGCGCCGTGGTCGATGTCCACCAGAGGCAGATGCGGTTCCAAGAGGTGGACTGCGAGGACAACACCGAGGACGAGGACGCCTTGGTGCTGTGGAAGCCGTCTTGGATACCGTTCTGCTCCTCCAGCCCCGACGAAACCGTCCACGGCCTCTACCTGAACGGCCGGACCGGGGAAGTGTGCCGGTGGACCAGGTTCAGGGAGCGCGAGAGAGAGTACGAGTCGCTGCCCGCCTACCTCGAACTCATGGCGGTCAGCCTGGAAGCGCCCTTGGCGGCGGCCGGCCCGGAGAAACCCGGCATGATGGGCGGCGCCCTGGTGTGGGGACCCCTTGACGAGGAGCGCGGGGATCACTGGGTGCGCTACCTCGGCCAGGCCCCGCTGCGCCACCCCGCGAAGACTCTCGGCGCGATCCGGGAAGCTCTGCCCGGCGATGAATGTGAGGAGTTCGACGAACAGCGCGACGCCGTCGACCTGGCCGACCCCGAGGCCGTCGCCGCTTTCCGGGACCACTGGTGGCAGCGTGCCGTGCAGGCCCAGGAGGAACTGGAGCACGACGTTGCCGCCGCGCTGGGCGGGAACATCATGGTTCGGCCCGGCCGCAAGCTGGCGCCGAAGTACACGGCCACGTTGCCGCCCGGCATCCGCCACCTCCCGCCGTCCATGGACGACATCCGCATCGCCCTGCGCCACGAGAGCGTCCGTACCCGGTTCGACCGGGACTTCATGGACGCGGTCCCGCCGCACTATCCGGCGCTGCTGCTGCGGTGGTGGGACATCGCCCGCCTGATGGCCGACCCTCGCGGCGACCGGGCCGTACGCGCCGTCGTCAACGGCCGCCACGCATCGGACTAGGGCATGTCGTCACATTCCCGTCGTTCGCCCGGAGGGCGGGCCGCGCGGCGTCAGGTGCTTCCCCGAGTTCTCGGCTGCGCTCGAACAGGGGAGACCCCACTCCTCGGCGTGCCGGCCGGAAGCCCTCGTACTGGATGTACTCGGGCTTTCGGCCGGTGCGGCGAGAGTGCGTGCATGGCGTCGCACAGCAGACGGGAATGTGACGACAGGGCCTGGGGTCTGTCCGGCGGGATCTTCGCGGGACAGATCCCAGGCGTGCCCAGGTCACCTCGGGTGGGTGCGGATGAGGTCGACCGCCTCGGGGATTCCCATGTAGGGCAGGCGGGCCTCGGCCATGTCGTCGGTCCAGCGTTCGGCGAGGTCGTAGCGCTGCTTGGGGGTGGTCTCCAGCAGTTTGCAGCCGGGGAAGACTTCGTAGCCGTCGAGGAGTTCGGTGTGCTGGAACATGCCTTCCTGGAAGAGTTCCTCGCGTTCGAGGACGAATTCCTCCGAGGGGAGTTCGTCCCACAGGGCGCGGCCGCGGCGGATCAGTTCGATCAGGCGGGGGCGGTAGGCGGGGTTGCGCTTGAGGTGGTCGCGGACGATGGAGCTGCCGACGGTCAGGTGGCGGATCTCGTCGATGGAGGCGCCGCGGGCGATCGCGGAGGCGGCGGGGTCGAGGAGGGTCCACTTGCGTTCGCTGAGTTCGGCGGCGGGTGCGAGGACGCCTTCGATGACGATGGTGAAGACGGCGACCGCGCCGATGAAGTCACCTTCGTCGCGGACGACGGTGGTGGCGAATTCCGCGATCGGGTTGAGGACGCGGCGGGTGTAGTCCTCGCCCTGGCGGGCGATGAAGCCGAGGAGGTCCTGCTCGGGGATGCCGAGGTCGACCAGGTGCTTGCGGAAGATCATCGCGTGGCGGGCCTCGTCGACGACCTGGGTGACGAAGAATTCCTGTTCGGTGACGCCGGGGGCGCCGATGACGTAGTTCGACAGGACGCTGACCGCGCGGGATTCGGCGAGGGAGCGGTTGCCGAGTTCCAGGACCAGGGCCTCGCGCAGGGGGCCGTCGGCGCGCATGTGGTCGGGGGTGGCCGCGGTGTGGCCGCGTTCGGCGCGGCCACCGCGCAGGGTGCCCTGGGCGACCGCGGAGAGCCAGTAGCCGAGGTCGCACTGTTCGGCGGTGAGGGTGAGTTCCTTCGCCCCGTCCAGGAGGTTGGGGGCCAGGTCCCAGTCGGCTTCGGTGGGGACCGGGCCGGAAGCGGGCTGTGTGTGGGTGGTCATGACACCTCGCTGTGGGAAGGGGCGGGCATGGTGGCCTGCGGGACGGGTGCGGGAGTCAGGGCGGCGGTGTGCACGCGGCCGGCGAAGCTGAGCAGGGGGATGTCCGGGCGGTGGGCGCCGCCGGTGACTTCCGCGAGGAGCAGGTCGTGGTCACCGACCTGGTGCCACCCCAGTACCCGGCAGGACATGTGGGAAAGGCAGCCCTCCAGCAAGGGCGCACCGCTCAGAGGGTCGGTGATCCACTCGTAGGAGGCGAACTGGGCATCGCCCAACGGGCGATGAGGGTCCGCGAAGCTATGGGCGGTGTCGCTCTGAGCAGCGGACAGAACGTTGACGGAGAAGGAGCCGGCCCGGCGGACCAGGGTGGCGAACGTCGAGGTGGGGCTCAGCCCTACACCGAGGACGAGGGGGTCGCGGGAGAGGGCGACCACGGCGCTGGCGGTGGTGCCGTGCCGGAGGCCGTCGCGGTTGACGGTCAGGACGGTGACGCCGGAGGCAAGGCGGCGCAGGGCCTGGCGGGCCTGGTCGGGGTGGGTGAAGTCCGCGGTGCCGGCCGGGCCGGGACCGGCGGCTGCCGCTGCCGGG
This sequence comes from Streptomyces sp. A1277, assembly GCF_004795015.1. Taxonomy (GTDB): domain Bacteria; phylum Actinomycetota; class Actinomycetes; order Streptomycetales; family Streptomycetaceae; genus Streptomyces. The sequence goes on from NZ_SSBI01000081.1 coordinate 4,384, forward strand.
GGGCGGGGCGGGGTGCGGTCGGTCAGTCCGGTGGAGTGGCGGGTCATCCGTGAGCTCCGACAACGGTGCTGTCGTGGTCCTCCGGCAGAGGCAGCGGGACGGGGCCGTCGGTAGCGGCGCGGCGCTTCAGGAAGGCGGTGACCTCATCGACCTGAGGGGTCGCGACAGGTTCGAAGGGCAGCCCGAAAGGCTTGTAGAAGTTACCGAAGACCCCGCGGTCGCCGAATACATGGAACGCGAGCGCCAACAGCGCCCACTCGGAACCGACCAGCCACATCCACAAAGCCGCCACGGCGCCGACGGTGATCAGGCTGTGCATCGTGTTGTACAGGATGTAGTACGCCTTGGGGATGCGGCCGGTCTTGCTGCGGCGGAAGGCAATGGCGCCGGGGATGTAGCCGATGAGGTCGATGTAGAGGAACAGGGCGATGGCGTAGCCCCAGCGGATCTCGGTGAAGTGCAGGAGGATCAGGGCGATCGTCACGGCGAAGGCGACCAGATACTCGGCGCGGTGGAGGGTGAAGGTGACGCGGGACTCGACCGGGTTCTTGATGTCCATGGGTGGCCTTCCGTCGGGCGGGTCGGGTCAGGACAGTCGCAGAGGGCTGCCGGCGAAGTAGTCGGCCATCTCGGCCGCCACGCTGGCGCGGGAGGGCGGGTGGAAGGCCAGTGCGCGTACGGCGGAGGCCAGGTAGGAGACCTCGGCCGAGCCGATGTAGGACATCCCGCCGAGTATTTCCACGGCCTGGTCGACGGTGGCGGCCAGTAGGTCCTGGGAGGCGTAACGGGCGGTGAGGACGGTGGCGACGGCTTCGTCTCCGTCCACGCCGTCCTGCAGGGCGCGGGCGGCGCCTTCGACGAGGCCGACGGCGGCGTCGAGGCGGGTGCCGAGGGCGGCGCGGTCGGCGGGGGTGCCGCGGCCGGCGGTGATGACCCGGTCCACGAGGGCGGACGCGGCGCCGGTGTACGCGGCGGTGGTGAGCAGTTCGAACCAGGTGAACCCGCCGGTCTGCAGGTCGTCGAGGCGGCCGTGGTCCTCGGGGGTGCTGACGATGACGAGGTCTTCGGGTATCTCGACGTCGGTCAGGCGGACTTCGTCGCTCTGGGTGGCGGCGAGCACGGGGGTGGACCAGAAGGGGGTGGTGCTGATGCCGGGTGAGGTGGCGGGGATCAGCATGAGTGACAGGCGGGAGGTGCCGTCCGGCTGGGTGAGCATGACGCTGGCGGTGAGCACGTCCATGGAGTGCGAGAGGCTGCAGGGCTTCTTCGAGCCGTTGACTCGGTAGCCGGTGGGCGTGCGTTCGGCGGTGACGGAGGGGGCCAGGATGTTCTGCTCGGTGCGCCCCTCGGCCCATCCGGAGGCGAGCAGGAGGCTCTTGGGGGCGATCGCGGAGAGCAGTTCCAGCTGGGCCGGGGTGAGGCGGGCGGTGATGCCGGCGAGGCGGAAGAGCATCGCGGTGGTGAAGTGGTGCATCACGGTGGCCACGCCGAGGGACGGGGAGGCGGCGGCGATCGCGCGCTGTACGCGTACGGCTTCCAGGGGGCCGGCCGCCTGGCCTCCGTATGGGGTGGGGACGAGCAGGGAGGGGCCGTTGTGGGTGCGGTAGAGCTCCAGCACCGGACTGTCGGCGCCCTCCCGTTCCATCAGGGGAATTTCCTCGATCGCTTCGAGAAGTCCGTTGTGGAATTTTTCGCAGACATCCCGCGCCGTCGCCAGGGAGCGCATGCCGTGTTCTCCTCGAACAAACTGGGAGTTCTCCTCGAAAGGCGAGGAATGACGTGTGGAATATTCGTCCAAAAGTGTGGCATCCGATGTCTGACCCTGTCCTGACATGACTCTGACCATGGGTTTTTTCGAGTCGCGGGGGCCGCTTGCGGTGCTGTCCCTGACCGGTGCCTGACCGGTGACTGACGGGGCGGGGCGGGCTCTTGCGGGCTGCTTCGGGCGCGTGGGATAAGTGGTGGAACTGTCGGCTGGAGAATGGATCTCACATGACCGGGGCAATCCTGGAGACGGATATGGCACTGGATGCCGTCCGCCGGTATGCAGAGGCCGACAATCCGAGCGCCTATTTCGCTTTCAATGACGGAAACAGTTATTTCCGGCTGCCGGATGTGCCGGGGCTGATCGTGTACCGGCCGGTGGGCGGTTATCTGGTGCAGTTCGGCGGTCCGTTCGCGCCGTTCGCGCCTTCGGGGCCGGCCGGGGCGCGGGAGCGGCTGCTGCGCGGATTCGTGGCGTACGCCGAGAGCCAGGGCCGGCGGATCGTCTCCGTCCAGGTGCAGTCCGGCGACGCTCAGCTGTTCGTGGACCACGGGTTCACGGTGAACCAGATGGGTGCCTCGTACGCGGTGGACCTGGCGGATTTCACCTTGGCCGGGACCCGGTTCATGCAGCTGCGCAACAAGATCAAGCGGGCGTTGCGCGCCGGCCTGGTGGTCGAGGAAGTGCCGTACGCCGAGTGGGCGGAGCGGGTCGAGAAGCTGGACACCGCGTGGCTGACCACCAAGGGCGAGGGTGTGAAGCCGCTGGAGTTCCTGGTCGGCCAGACCGGCGGGCGGCATCAGGCGCTGCGCCGGCTGTTCGTGGCGCGGCGGGACGAGGAACTGGTCGGGTACGTGTCGTATGCGCCGGTGTACGGGTCGCGGGCCGGGTGGATGCACGACCTGAGCCGGCGGGTGCCGGACGCTCCGCCCGGGGTGATGGAGGCGGTGAACAAGGCGGCGATCGATGTGTTCCGGGAGGAGAAGGAGCGCTGGCTGCACTTCGGGTTCACGCCGTTCACGTCGCTGACGGCGCCGCAGTTCCCCGGACACAGCAGGGCGTTCCACTGGTTCATGGAGTACCTGTGGGAGCACGGGGCGCACATCTACCCGGCGCGCACGCAGTTGGACTACAAGCTGAAGTGGGCGCCGCAGGTGGTGCTGCCGGAGTACGTCGCGTTCCAGGGCCCGGCGAGTCTCCCGGCGCTGGTGCACGTCTTCAGGGCGTGCAACGCGGTGTGAGCCGGCCGCGGGGCGGGTGCGGGTGACGAGGGTGGGAGGGAGGTGAGCGCGATGGTGGAGTCTGCGGAGATCGAGGCGCAGGGGCAGCGGGTCGTGGAACTGTTCCAGGCGTGTGCGGCCGCTCCGGACGACCAGGCGGCCGCGGAGCGGGCGGACGCGGGTCTGGCCGTGCTGGACGCGCTGCTGGCCGAGGTGTCGTAGGGGGCCCGGCCGGCGAATGCCTTCCTCGGGGGAGGGTGTCTCAGGGCTCGGTGTGGCAGGACGGGGCCGCGGCCCTCACCCGAATCGGGGCGGGGGCCGCGGCTGTTGTGCGTGCATCTGCGCCGGCGGGCCGGTCAGCCGGCCGCCGCCACCGGGTCCGGAGTGCGGGCCCAGGGGAAGACCGACGCGGTGATCAGGTCCTGTACGGCCGGGCCGGTCGCGTCGGCGGTCAGCTCGTGGGCGTCCAGGGTGACGGCGTGGCGGTCCATCAGCAGGCCCTGGCCGGGCCCGAGCCGCACCTCGGCCAGCGGGGCGGTGCGCCCGGGTCCGTAGAGCTGGGTGCGGCCGGTGCCGCTGCCGCCGACGACCGCGACGAGCTTGTACGGGCAGGAGTCCGGGCGGGGTCCGGGCAGGTGCACCCGGAGCGTGCGGCCTGCCGGGACCACCGTTCGGACGTGGTGCAGGCTGATCAGCCAGTCCTCGTGGATGCCCAGCCACGGGTCGGACAGGGCCTGGCGCAGCAGCCCGGACAGGGCGGTGGTAAGCCGTCGCCCCGCGTTGTCCGCGGGCTGCGGCAGCGGGCGGAAGAGCCAGTCGTCGTCGGCGGTCCAGGACATGCGCAGGCGCAGGCCGGGCGAGTGGCGGGTGCCGGTGGGCTGCTGCGGGGGAAGGGCCGGTGGCCTCTCCCCCGCCGGTGGCCTCTCCCCCGCCGGTGGCCTCTCCCCCGCCGGTGGCCTCTCCCCCGCCGGCGGCCTCGGGGCGGGCGCGGTGGTGTGCGGCAGCGCGCCGAAGCCTGCTGTGACCGCCTCGGGCACCGGCGGCAGGGTGAGGAGTGTGAAGCCGCGCTGCCGCCGGGTCACGGCTCAGCCCGCGGCGACGGGCGTACGGCGCTCGGTGGTCAGCGCCAGTTCCAGCCGCTCGTCGAGGTGGCGGGCGGAGGAGTTGACGCGCCACAGGGCGCCGCGGGCGATGCCGCGCCGCATGTAGTCCGAGTCGGCGCTGGGGATGACCACGTTGTGGAACCAGCCCGCGGCGTGCTGGGAGTCGATGGTGATGTGCAGCCGGTGGTAGGTGATGCCGACCTCGGGCAGGCCGAGGCGCTCCCAGGCGCTCACGACGTTGTGGAAGCGGTCCGGGGCGAGCCATTCGGTCATGCCGAGGAAGCCGACCGCCTCGGGGTAGAGGTGGCGGTAGCGGCACAGCAGCACCGCGAGGTTGCCGGAGTGGAGGTCGGTGGTGGTCATCGCGGCCTCGAGCTCCTCGGGCCGGACGTCGAAGACCTCGTAGATCTTGTTGAAGAGGTGGGTGTGGACGGCCTCGGGGTCGCCGTTGCCCATCTCGTCCCAGTAGTTGTTGGCGATCTCCATCTTGCTGGCGCCGGCGGTGCCGACCTGCATCATCGCCAGGAAGTCGTCGAACCGGCCGTCGATCAGCGATTCCTGGATGACGTAGGTGCGCAGGTCCTCGCGCTGGGCGTCCTGGTTGATGAACTCGGTGTAGTACGGGTGCTTGTACGCGCGGTGGCCGCGGACGATGCCCTTGAGCCAGGACAGGAATTCCTTGGGCTCCGTCGGGGCCTGGTCGAGGATGCCGGATTCCAGGTGGTCGTCCTCGGCCGCGATCGTGGCGTGTTCCAGCAGGCGGGTGACCTCGTGGAGCAGGGCGGAGCCCTCGGCGGTGGGGTGGTCGGGTATCCGCATCACCGTCTGGTAGATGCGGGAGAGCAGCAGTTGCTGCGCGTAGCGGGCCCGGTCGGCTTCGGGGCCGGGGGTGTCCGCGGCGGCGGCGTTGACGGCTGAGACTTCGGCGATGATGCGTTCGCGGTCGCCCCCCAGAGTGCGGTCGAAGTCGTCTGCGGGTGCCGTCAGCCAGGACGTGATCTCGTCGACGATCGCCATGGGGTCGGTCGGAGCGGCTGTGGCTGTGGCCGTGGCGGCACTGTCATTGCTGAGCACTGCTTCTCCAATGTCTGTCGGGAATCGGCGTCGATGCTCGTCGTGTGCGGTTGGTGGGTGGGGGCGGCTCGTGTGGCGGGAGTCCGCGCGCGAGGGCCGGGCTGCGGTCGTGTCCGCGTGGGCCGCCGCTCTGGGGCGTGCGGAGGGGTGGGTCCCCTTTTACGGATCGGCCGTCATGCCAAAGACACGCGCATCCGGGTCGGGCGATTCGGATGCGCGTGCCTTGGGACGAGCGTCGGCGGAGAGGGCAGGATTCGAACCTGCGTGGGCGTTAACCCGTCCGGCAGCAAGTGTGCCGGACCCCATTCGGCCGCTTTGGGAACCTCTCCCGGCCTTTCGGTGACTTCAGCTTGGCACAGGCGTGCTGACACGGTCCTGATCGGTGTCTGAGCACGGGCAGCGTCAGGAGCGTGTCAGAAGGCGGCGGGGATAGTGGCGTACGCGGCCGGCGTGCTCGGGAATGTGAGGCGCGGCCGGTTTCCCAGTGTCCTGAGCAAGGAGAATTCCGGTGACCGCCGAGTCCGTGAAAATTCCCGTTTCGAGGCTCTACAACGACGAGAACGGGGAATCGCACTTCGTCGACGAGATGCTGGAGGTGACGGCGATGAACTTCGCGCCGCCGGCTCCGTCGCTGTACGTCTCCGAGGGGGTGCCGGCCAAGCAGGCCGTCTACCTGTTCATACCGAAGGGGTGGGTGGGCGACTTCCACCCGGCGCCGCGCCGTCAGATCATGACGCTGCTCAGCGGCTCGCTGGAGTGCGGGGTGAGCGACGGCAGCTGGCGCACCTTCTCGCCGGGCAACTCCCAGCTGGTGGAGGACACCGTGGGCAAGGGCCACGCCACGAAGGCCCTGGCGGACTGCGTCATGCTCGTCTCCCAGCTGGAGTAGCGGGCTTCGGGGCGGCGGGCCGCGGCGGCCTTTCCCCGACGCGGCGGTACGCACGCGAAGGGGCGCGGGCCCGTCGGCCCGCGCCCCTTCGGCACGCCGTGTCTCAGCCCTTGACGTATCCGAAGCTCTCGACGATCCGGCTGTTGGAGAGCCGGTGCACGTTGACGCCGCGGATGAAGTCGTCCGGTCCGGAGCCCCAGCGCAGGGTCCAGCGCACGACGGAACGCTCGCCGGCCACCCACGCCTCCTCAACGGTGAAGTCGGCGCCCTCGTTGGAGGCGATCGAGGACCAGAAGGCCAGACACTCGTCGTAACCGTTGTGCTTGGAGCCGTCGGGGGCCGGGCCGGAGTTCTCCAGTCGGCAGTCCGGTGCGATCAGGTCCTTCAGAAGGGCGGGGTCGTGCTTCTGGAATGCCTCGTTGAACTGTTCGACAACTTTGCGGGTCTGCTCGTCAGACGTCATTTTTCCTCTTCTCTTCGCATCTGGTACGGCGTGAACGAATCGCTGGGGAAAGTCATATCGGTAGGACGGTGTGCGCGTCCAAGCGAACACGGCGGCACGTCAGTAGTGAGTCAGCGGCGGCTCCCTACCGTTGGACCATGACCGATGCGGACAAGGCACCTCTCGACCTGGCCTACCGACAGGCCATCGAATATCTGACGGGCCTCGCAGAACGTCCGGTGGGAGCCACGGCCGGCACCGAACACCTGCTGAAGACTTTCGGCGGGCCGCTGCCCCCGGGACCCGTTTCCGCGACCGAGACCGTCGAACTCCTGGGGCGGGCCGCGACCGAGGGCGGAATCCCCACGGCCTCGGGCCCCCGCTACTTCGGGTACGTCACCGGCGGCACCCTGCCGGTGGCCATCGCCGCCGACTGGCTGGTCTCGGCCTGGGACCAGACGGCCAGCCTCTACAACCTCTCCCCCGCCGTCATGGTGGCCGAGCACGTGGCGGCGACCTGGGTGCTGGACCTGCTGGGCCTGCCACAGGGCGCCTCGGTCGGTTTCCCCACGGGTTGCACGATGGCCCACCTGACCTCGCTGGCCGCCGCCCGTCACAAGCTGCTGGCGGACGTCGGCTGGGACGTGGAGCGCGACGGCCTGCCCGGGGCACCGCAGGTGCACATCGTCGCCGGCGCGCAGCACCACATGACGATCGACCTGGCCGCCCGCTACCTCGGGTTCGGCTCCGGGCGGATCCGCAACGTGCCGGTGGACGACAAGGGCCGGATGATGCCGGACGAACTGGAGCGCGTCCTCGCGCCGCTGGAGGGGCCGGTCATCGTCTGCGCGCAGATCGGTGACGTCAACTCCGGTGCGATCGACCCGGTCGGCGATATCTGCGACATCGCGCACCGCCACGGCGCGTGGGTGCACGTGGACGGCGCCTTCGGGCTGTGGGCGGCGGCCAGCCCTGCGCTGCGGCCCCTGGTGACGGGCGTGGAGCGGGCCGATTCGTGGGCGCTGGACGCCCACAAGTGGCTCAACGTGCCGTACGACTGCGGCATCGTCGTGATCGCCCACCCCGAGGCGCACCGCGCCGCCATGCTCAACGAGCGGGCGGGCTACCTGCCGGCGGGCACCGAGGGCGAGCGGGACGCGATCGAGTGGGTGCCGGACTTCTCCCGGCGCGCCCGCAGCCTGCCGGTCTGGGCTGCGCTGCGGACGCTCGGGCGCTCGGGCGTCGCCGAGATGGTGGAACGCTGCTGCGCACTGACCCGCCGCTTCGCCGGGCAACTGGCCGGCCTCGGCGGGGTCGAGCTGCTCAACGAGGTGGTCCTCAATCAGCTGCTGGTGCGCTTCGGTGACGACGACGAGGTGACGCGCGCGGTGATCGCCCGGATCCAGGCGAGCGGGGTCTGCTGGTTCGGCGGGACGCTGTGGCAGGGCCGTGCCGCGATGCGGGTGTCGGTGGTCAACTGGCGTACCGGCGAGGAGGACGTGGACCGCAGCGTGGCGGTGATCCGCGCGGCGCTGTCCGAGGTGGCCGCCGAGCGCGCGGCCGCGTCCGCCGCCTGACGCCCGCTCCGGTCCGGCCCGGGCCGTGGTGACGCGGCGCCAGGGGGCGGGCCGGGCCGCCGCCACCCGTACCCCGGGCGCCTTTGCGAGTGGTCTCCCGTCCCGGCGTGCCGGGGCGGGAGGCTTGTGCGTGCGCGGGGATCGAAGTCCGCCGGCTTGCGGGCGGGTGCGCCACGGACGACGAGGACCACCGCGGCGTCGCGGTGGTCCTCGTCGTGCGTGGCCTCTTGCGGGGCTTGTGCGGTGAAAGGGGTCAGCGGGGGGAGCCGAGGGGGCCGGTCGCGGGGACGATCATTCCGCTGGGCAGCCAGTCGGGACCGGTGGCTCCGTGGTGGGCTCCTGTGGCGCCGCCGGTGCCGGGGACGTACACGGTGGCGGCCGCGTACAGGCGGAGGGGAGCGGCGGCGGTGCCGCGGGCCGTGCGCCAGGCCGTGTAGCTCGCGCCGGTGGGGGTTTCGCCGGGCAGCCAGGCGCCGAGGCGGGAGAGGTAGTCCTCGGCCTCGGGGGCGCGGGGGGCGTAGCGCAGCGGGATGATCTGGCCGGCGCTGGGTTGGAGCAGTGGGGCGGTGAGCAGCCAGGGGGCGAGGTACGTGCCTTCGGCGTGGGTGCGGCCGGAGGCGACGGCGCGTATCGCTGAGTCGGCTTCTTTCCAGCCGGCGACGACGATGAGCGGCAGGTTCCTGGTGTTCGGTGTGGTCACGGTCAGTCCGGCGCGGGCGGCGGTGGCGCGGACCTCCGCGGCGGCGGCCCGGCCGCGTGGGGAGGAGTCGGCGGTCAGGGCCAGGGTGTGGTGGCCGCGGCCGGCGAGGTAGTCGACGGTGGCGCGCAGGGCGGCCGCGTCGGCGGGGGTGAGGGTGTCGGAGGGGCAGCTGGTGAGGGGTTCAGTGGGCAGGGCCGCAAAAGTGCTGGTGGCGGGGGCGGGGTGTTCGCCGGAGTGGCCGGTGCCGCTTTCCGTACCGGTCCGGGTGTCGGTGGCCAGGGCGCGGCCGAGTGCGTAGTGGGCGCATTCGGGGCCGTCGGGGCCGCTCACGGCGGCCGGCGGGCCTGCTTCGGCGCCTCCGGCTGTCGCCTTGCCGGTGTCGACCGGCAGGCCGGCGGTGGCTCCGCCGGCAGAGACCCACAGGGTGCTGCGGCCGGCCGGCAGGTCGACCAGGGCCCAGGTCAGGGTGGATCCGGGGCGTTGGCGACCGGGGGTGAGCCGGTCGGCGGCCGGACCGGCGGCGCCGTCCTCGGCGCTCATCGCGACGAGGTTGGTGCCGGGGCGGCCCGGGACCACGAGGACGGGCACCTGCTTCTGTCCGACGCTCAGCGAGGTCAGCACCGGTGTGCCGGGCGGGAGGTCCGGGCCGGCCTGTTGCGGCGGGGTGGCCGCGGCGGTCGCGGCCAGGACGGTGCCGGCCACCGTCGCGGCGAAGTACGCCGCCATGGCGGTCCGGCCGCGCAGCAGGCGGCGCCACAGCAGGAGGGTGCCGAGCGCGAGGGCGGCGGCCAGGACGGCCGCCGCCGGGAGGATCGCGTGCATCACCGTAGGACGTCGTCACTGACGACGAACAGCACGCCGTGCGGCTGGCTGTCGCCGTAGTCGCCGTGCGGCCAGGAGGTGCGGTTGAAGCTGACGCACGGCTTGTGGGTGCGCTCGTCGCGGAAGGCGCGGTCCAGGGTCACGCGGCCGCGGGGGTCCAGCGCGAACATGCACACCCGGTGGTCGCCGCCGCCGCCGAAGGAGCCGGCGACGAAGTAGTTGGCGACGGCGATGCGGCGGACGCTGCGGGTCTCGCGGTAGGTGCCGTCCGCGGCGCGCTTGAAGTTGTCCATGGCACCCCAGTGCGGGCCGCCGTCGGTGGTGTCCCGGATCGGTACGGTGTCCACCAGGCTCGGGCAGTCGCGCTCGAACGCGCCCTGGTATGCCTCGGCGAGCCGGTCGACGGAGCACTTCGTGCCCGGTCCGGCGGCCAGCAGCTTCTGGATGTCGAGGACGTACATCATGCCCGTGGTGGCCTTGTCGAGCGGCTGGCCGTAGGGCGTGGACTGGCCCATGACGGTGTGGAACAGGAACCGGTCGTCGGGGCTGACGGCCAGCCAGCTGGAGTTGTCGCCGCCGCCGTCGACCCGGGAGGCGGGGTTCAGTGCCCGGTAGGCGGCGGTGTCGTCGAAGACCTCCCGCCACCGGGGGGCGCGGGCGGTGATGTCGGGCGTGTAGAAGACCGCGCCGCCGGCCATGGAGGAGACGAAGGCGCCCTTGTGGCCGGGCAGGTTCGTCAGGGCGGTCTCCATCACCACGCGGGACTCGCGGAAGAAGGGGCGCGTTTCCAGTGCTCCGCGCGGGCCGTCGGCGACTTTGCTGACCGAGGTCAGGTGCGGCTTGTTGCGGTCGGAGATGTCGAAGACGCGGACGGTCTGGCGGGCCAGGTCCTCCTGCAGCGGGGAGTCGGGGGTCATGAAGTTGCGGGCCTCGGCGAAGTCGCTGGCCACCATGACGTTCAGGTCCTCGCGTATGGCGATGCCGTGCGGGTTGGCGCAGCTGGCGGCCGGGAGCGCGGGAACGTTGCCGCACTGCTGGGGGTTCTCGCCGTTCTCGGTGGCGGCCGGGATCTCGGCGAGGGTCCGGCCGTCCTTGCCGATGTGGACGATCTCGCCCGGCGAGCCACCGGCGCCGTTGCCGACGCGTACCTCGCCGTTCGTGTAGGTGCAGGGCCCGGTGACGTCCGGGCCGCCCATGTAGGTGGCGTACGCGGTGCCGTCGCTGAGCACCTGGTAGGCGTCGGGCAGGGTGCCGCAGGGAGTGTCGGTGGCCGTGTTGACGCCGACGATCTTCAGCGCGGGCAGGGCGGTGGCGTCGAAGACGAAGGTGGTGTCGGCCATGATGCCGCCGACGTAGATGCGGTCGCCCTTGTGCCAGGCGTACTGCACGTGGTGCGGTTCGTTGCCCTTGTTCGGGCCGACGGTGACGGTGTTGGCGACCTTCCCGTACGTCGCCGAGCCGGGGGTGGCGTCGATGACGGTCAGGAAGTCGGGGGCGGGCTGCTGGGCCGGGCCGGCCCAGGCGATCAGCCATTCGCGGCCCTTGCCCTTTGCCGCCTTCGCCAGGTGGTTGGTGGCCGTGTAGGTGACGCCGTCGCTGCCCCGGATCGCCGATGTGGTCTTGACGGGGCTGTCCGCGGCGGCGCCGGTGCCGTTCAGCAGAGTGGTGGCCAGTCCCACCGTCAGCAGGAACGGCATCATGCGCCGGACCGGTCTGCTCCGCCAAATTCCTTGAAGGATCATCTCTGCTCAAGCCCCTCGAAAAGGAAGGAAAAGGGAAGGGAAGGGTAGGGAATTGACCGTCCTGGTGGTGGGTTAAATATCCCCGCCGCACTATCGCATCACGCCACTGACTCTCCGCTGACGTATCTCTTACCGAGTCCTGACGGCGATTGACGAGGTGACCGAAGAGCCGGAATGCGCAGCTCGGGGCCGGTAATCGCATCGTTTCGCCTGCTCATCAGCCACCCGTCAGCGCCGTATCGGCGCACCTTCCGTATTCTTTCGGACGGGCGCCGCAGCAATTCGCTTCCCCTGCTCCCGTTGTTTTCCGGCTGTTCGGCCATAGGTGGCGTGGGAGGCATCCATGGGGGCCGGATCCCTGGGGACGGGACTGCGCGTTCCTGTCGGCGGGCCCTTACTTCCCCCGCACCGGCCGGCACCCTCGCGTCCAGCGCATCGGCCTCCGCCGGCAGAGCCTGCCGGAATCCGTCGCGGCGCCGGACGCGCCGCTCACCGAAAAGGGTCTGGCATGACGGTCTTCGCCACGGTCCGGGACACCGCGGACCCGCGCGCGCTGTCCCATCTCGACCTGCTGGAGTCGGAAGCGGTGCACATCTTCCGTGAGGTGGCGGGCGAGTTCGAGCGGCCGGTGATCCTCTTCTCCGGCGGCAAGGACTCGATCCTGATGCTGCACCTGGCGCTCAAGGCGTTCGCGCCGGCGCCGGTGCCGTTCGCCCTGCTGCACGTGGACACCGGGCACAACTTCCCCGAGGTCCTGGAGTACC
>NZ_SSBI01000082.1 GCF_004795015.1 Streptomyces sp. A1277
GCCGGCCGAGGCCCCCCGGCGCCCCCGGGGCGCCTCCGCCCGGCACGTTCGGGGCGTGGGCGAGCCCGCCGAGGCCCCCGCGCGTGCCCGACGCGTCCGCCGGCTCCCCGCGCAGGATCTGCGCGTACGCGTCGGCCAGTTCGCGGCCCGGGTCGATGCCCAGCTCGTCGGCGAGCAGCCGGCGGGTGCGGTGGAACCAGTCCAGCGCCTCGGACTGGCGCCCCGAGCGGTACAGCGCCGTCATCAGGCCCGCCGCGACGGATTCCCGCATCGGATGGGCGACGGCCTCGGTCCGCAGCACCGCCGCCGCCCGGTGGTGCTCGCCGAGGACGCCGTAGGCGCGGGCCAGTTGCTCGACCGTGGAGAGCCGGGACTCCTCCAGCGCGTGCGCGGCCGCCTGGAGCGGGGCGCTCGCGTAGGTGCCGGAGAGGGCGGGACCCTGCCACAGGGACAGGGCCTCCTTGAGCATCAGCACCGTGTCGGCGGGGCTGCGCTGCTCCCGGGCCAGCATCAGCAGTTCCTCGAAGCGCTGGGAGTCCAGCAGCGTTTCCGGTGCCCGCAGCACGTACGCGTCCCCGAGTGTGGCCAGCTCGACCCCGTACGCCTGCGCGTCCGCGCCCATCAGCAGGGCGCGCAGCCGGGAGACATGGCCCTGGATGACGGTGCGGGCGTGCAGTGGCGGGGTGTCGTCCCACAGACAGTCCGTCAGGCGCGCCATGGACACCGGTGTGTTGGCGTGCAGCAGGAGGGCCGCGAGCAGGCTGCGGCGTTTGGCGGGGCCGAGGGGCAGCGGCCCGGTCAGCGTGTCGACGCAGACGGTGCCGAGCAGCCGGAACTCCACGAGCGGCTCCCCTTCCGGGTCTGACGCGCCCGGTGCCGGGTCACGGACAAGGGCCCAGAATATCGGGGACTCCGCAGTGGTGTTTCAGGGGTGTGGCCGGATCGTGCCCGGTCACAGGTGCCGTTCGTCGTCGGACACGACCGTGGTGGTGGGCGGTACGATCATGCGGCGGCGCCGTATGACGCTCGCGTAGACGAAGACGCCGATGATGCCGACGATCATCATGATCCAGCCGACCAGGTCGACGTTGACGCTGTCCATTTCCCAGTCGGTCGCGAAGGCGAGGATCGCCCCTGCGCCGATGAGGATGATGCATCCTCCGAGTCCCATGAGTTCCGCCTCCTCGACGGCCCGGAAGCTCCGGTGCCGTGTACGAAGCGCGTACCCGGCCCGGCAACGAGCATGCGCGGGCCGGGGGTTGGGAGGAGGCGCCTCCGAGGCGTCAGCCGGCCAGGAAGGCCACCAGGGCGTTCGCCAGGAGGTACGGGTCGTCGGCGCCGCACAGCTCACGCGCACTGTGCATGGACAGGATGGCGACGCCGATGTCCACGGTCCGGATGCCGTGCCGGGCCGCGGTGATCGGGCCGATCGTCGTACCGCAGGGCATCGCGTTGTTGGAGACGAACGTCTGCCAGGGCACGCCCGCCTTCTCGCAGGCCGCGGCGAACACGGAGCGGCCGCTGCCGTCGGTGGCGTACCGCATGTTGACGTTGACCTTGAGGATCGGTCCGCCGTTGACGACCGGGTGGTGCGTGGGGTCGTGGCGCTCGGCGTAGTTGGGGTGGATCGCGTGGCCGGTGTCGGAGGAGAGGCAGACCGTGCCGGCGAAGGCGCGGGCGCGGTCCTCGTAACCGCCGCCGCGGGCGAAGACCGAGCGCTCCAGGACCGTGCCGAGCATCGGCCCGTCCGCGCCGGTGTCGGACTGCGAGCCGTTCTCCTCGTGGTCGAAGGCGGCCATGACCGGGATGTACGGCAGCTCGGCGTCGGGCTGCCCGGCGACGGCGGCGAGCGCGGCGGTCGCCGCGTGCACCGAGAGCAGGTTGTCCATGCGGGGTCCGGCCACGAGCTCGCGGTCGCGGCCCAGGTAGGACGGCGGCTCGACGGGGTGCGGCATCAGGTCCCAGCCGGTGATGTCCTCGGCGTCGACGCCCGCCTCCTCGGCGACGAACCGGATGAGGTCGCCCTCCTCGACGTCCCCGAGCCCCCAGATGGGCTGCATGTGCTTCTGCCGGTCCAGCTTGAGCCCGTCGGAGTTGGCCGACCGGTCCAGGTGCACGGCGAGCTGCGGGACGCGCAGCAGCGGGCGGTCCACGGAGACCAGCCGGTCGGTGCCGTCACGCAGGGAGATCCGGCCGGCGAGGCCGAGGTCGCGATCCAGCCAGGTGTTGAGCAGGGTGCCGCCGTAGACCTCCACGGCGATCTGCCGCCAGCCGTACGCGCCGGTGTCGGGCAGCGGCTTGACGCGGAGGTTGGGCGAGTCGGTGTGCGCGCCGACGATCCGGAACGGGGTGTGCGCCCCGGCGCCCTCAGGCACGTACCAGGCGACGATCGCGCCGCCGCGCAGGACGTACTTGCCGCCCGCGGTCCCGTCCCAGGCCGCGGTCTCCTCCACCTGCCGGAACCCGGCCTTCTCCAGCCGCGCGGCCGCGGCTGCCACGGCGTGGTACGGGGAGGGGGCGGCCATCAGGAAGGCCATCAGATCGTCGGTGTGGCCGCGGTCGAAGCGGGGGGAGGAACTCATGTTCTTCACTGTAGCCAGGCTTGGCCGAAAGGATTCACCGTCGCCCCCGGGCTCCTGCGGCCATTGTCCGGTGAGCCTGGAATTCCCGGGCCGACGGTGTCGGTCAGCTCATCGACGCGGTCGGTTTTTCGCCACTCACAGCCGGTCGATGGCCGTCAGATCGATGTCGATGTCGTACGGCACGGAGAGCTTGAGCCGGTCGTGGTGGACGCCGGTGGAGACGTACGCCTTGGTCACCGCGTCGTACTCGTAGGTCCACACCACGGGCCGGTCGTGCTCGCGGCTCATCTCGACCCGCCAGAAGTGCGGGATGCCCGCCGCCGCGTACTTGAGCGGCTTGGTGTCGCGGTCGCGTTCCTCGGAGTCGGGCGAGACGACTTCGACGGCGAGCAGGACGTCGGCGGCCCGGTAGCGGGTCTGGCGCTGGTCCCCGTCGGCCTCGGCCGTCACCACGACCAGGTCGGGTTCCGGCGCGTTGCGCTTGCCGAGCAGCACCGCCATCTCGCGGCGCACCCGCAGGTCGTCCGGAACGTGGCTCCGCAGGCCCTGCTCCAGCAGGTACATGGCCAGCGTGTGGAATTTCCGCTGCGGACTCACGAAAACCAGGCTCCCGTCGATCAGCTCAGTGTGCGGCGGGAGGTCGAGCGTGAAGAGTTCGTCCACGGTGTAGCCGTCCTGCGGCGGGACCGGCCACCTGGAACCGTCCGGCTGGCGGTGCGGCGAGTCGGGCAGTGCCTCGGCAGTCATGGTTCCTCCCATGGACGGGATTCTCGGACCTTTACTCAGCGTACCCAGCCCGTACGACAGCGCCGCCACCCGAAAGCGTGTCCGGTGGCGGCGCTGTTGGCGAGCGTGCTGCGGCGTCCTAGAACGCGGCCTCGTCCAGGTCCATCAGGGAGTTGTCGACGGACTCGGCGAGGGCGCGCTCGGCGCCGACGCCCGGGAGGATGTTCGCGGCGAAGAACTTCGCGGCGGCGATCTTGCCCCGGTAGAAGGCGGCGTCCTTCGCGGAGGCGGCCGGCAGCTTCTCGGCGGCCACGGCCGCGCCCTTGAGCAGCAGGTAGCCGACGACGACGTCGCCGGAGGCCAGCAGCAGGCGGGTGGTGTTCAGGCCCACCTTGTAGATGTTCTTGACGTCCTCGCCGGTGGCGGTGAGGTCGGTGATCATCGTGCCGACGATCGCCTCCAGGTCCACCGCGGCCTTCGCGAGGCTGTCCAGCGCACCGGCCAGCTCCTCGTTGTCCTGGGCGCCCGCGAGGAACTTCTTGATCTCCTCGGAGAGCGCGTTGAGCGAGGCGCCCTGGTCGCGCACGATCTTCCGGAAGAAGAAGTCCTGGCCCTGGATGGCCGTCGTGCCCTCGTACAGCGTGTCGATCTTGGCGTCACGGATGTACTGCTCGACCGGGTACTCCTGGAGGTACCCGGAGCCGCCGAACGTCTGGAGCGACTGCGCCAGCTGCTCGTACGACTTCTCGGAGCCGTAGCCCTTCACGATCGGGAGGAGCAGGTCGTTGAGGCCGTGCAGCGCCTTCGCGTCCTCGCCCGCGGCCTCCTTCTCCTGGATCGCGTCCTGGACGGAGGCGGTGTAGAGGACGAGGGCGCGCATGCCCTCGGCGTACGCCTTCTGCGTCATGAGCGAGCGGCGCACGTCGGGGTGGTGCGTGATGGTGACCTTGGGCGCCGTCTTGTTCATGAACTGCGACAGGTCGGTGCCCTGGACGCGCTCCTTGGCGTACTCCAGCGCGTTGAGGTAGCCCGTGGAGAGCGTGGCGATGGCCTTCGTGCCGACCATCATGCGGGCGAACTCGATGATGCGGAACATCTGGCGGATGCCGTCGTGCTTGTCGCCGATGAGCCAGCCCTTGGCGGGGTGGCGGTCGCCGAACGTCATCTCGCAGGTGTTGGACGCCTTGAGGCCCATCTTGTGCTCGACGTTCGTCGCGTAGACGCCGTTGCGCTCGCCCAGCTCGCCGGTGGTCCAGTCGAAGTGGTACTTCGGGACCAGGAAGAGGGAGAGGCCCTTGGTGCCCGGGCCGGCGCCCTCGGGGCGCGCCAGCACGTAGTGGAGGATGTTCTCGGACATGTCGTGCTCGCCCGAGGTGATGAAGCGCTTGACGCCCTCGATGTGCCAGGAGCCGTCCTCCTGCTCGACGGCCTTCGTGCGGCCCGCGCCGACGTCGGAGCCGGCGTCCGGCTCGGTCAGCACCATCGTCGAGCCCCACTGCTTCTCGACGGCGATCTCGGCGACCTTCTTCTGGGCCTCGTTGCCTTCCTCGAAGAGGATGCCGGCGAACGCCGGGCCCGAGGAGTACATCCAGACGGCCGGGTTGGAGCCGAGCAGCAGCTCCGCGTAACCCCAGATCAGGGAGCGCGGCGAGGTGGTGCCGCCGATCTCCTCGGGCAGGCCCAGGCGCCAGTACTCGGAGTCCATGAACGCCTGGTACGACTTCTTGAACGTGTCGGGGACCGGTGCGGTGCCGGTCTCCGGGTCGAAGACCGGCGGGTTGCGGTCGGCGTCGGCGTAGGAGTCGGCGAGCTCGTTCTCCGCGAGGCGGGCGACCTCGTCGAGGATGCTCTTCGCGGTCTCGACGTCCATCTCCGCGAACGGTCCGGTGCCGTACAGCTTGTCGCGCCCGAGGACCTCGAAGAGGTTGAACTCGATGTCGCGGAGATTCGACTTGTAGTGCCCCATGGGAAGGCTCCGTAATCAATAGCAGTGGCGCGCAGCGCCCCGTGGAGGGGTGGCCCGGACGTATCAGCTGACCCTTACGATGATGCTACCCGTCAGTAATAAGGCGCAACCCCCCGAGCCGCAGATGTGGCCGATTACTCTTTGCCCCATGTACGGCTACGACCAGAACCAGGGCGCGCAGCAGCCTATGGGGGGCGGCTACGGCGAGCAGCCGCTGTACCCCGAACCCTCGCCGCCCTCGCTGGGCGACGCGGTACGGGCGTTCACGACCGGCTCGCTGTCCGCCGAGGACTTCCAGCAGATCTTCGCGACGTCGAAGGTCTACTGCCCGCGCGGCGACAACCCGGGGTTCCTCGCGCTGCACAACACCCAGCAGCCCGTGATCCCGATGTTCACCACGCTCAAGGAGCTGCGGCTGTACGCGGGCAAGGAGTCCAAGTACTTCGTGATCACCGGCGCCGAGGTGATCGACCTGCTGCCCACCGGCTACGGCTTCGTCCTGGACATGGAGGGCGAGCACCGGATGGTCTTCGACGCCAAGGCCGTCGAGCAGATGGTCGACTTCGCGATGCGCCGCATGTACGGCTGATCCGCCGGACCGGGGCCTTCCGGAAGGGGCCAGTACCGCTCTCGGTACGGGCCCCTTCCGGCTGTCCGGGGCGGCCCCGGAACGGCTGGGCCTTGGAGCCCGGGAACAGTCGGAGCCTTGCAGGATGTTCACCATTCAACTAAATTGGTTCCAGAACAGTCCCCCGGAGGTGGCTTCCATGCCCGCAGTGACCGTCGAGAACCCGCTGACCCTGCCCAAGGTGGCCGCTTCCGGCGACGCCGCGGCCCGTCCCGTGCTCGCCGTGACCACGGCGCCGAGCGGGTTCGAGGGCGAGGGCTTCCCGGTCCGCCGGGCCTTCGCGGGGATCGACTACAAGTACCTCGACCCGTTCATCATGATGGACCAGATGGGTGAGGTGGAGTACGAGGCAGGGGAGCCGAAGGGCACCCCCTGGCACCCGCACCGCGGCTTCGAGACCGTGACGTACCTGATCGACGGCACCTTCGTCCACCAGGACTCCAACGGGGGCGGCGGCACCATCGGCAACGGCGACACCCAGTGGATGACCGCCGGTTCCGGCCTGCTGCACATCGAGGCGCCGCCGGAGTCCCTGGTCATGTCGGGCGGCCTCTTCCACGGCCTCCAGCTCTGGGTGAACCTGCCCAGGGCCGACAAGATGATGGCCCCGCGCTACCAGGACATCCGCGGCGGCCAGGTCCAGCTGCTCGCCTCCCCGGACGGCGGCGCGCTGCTGCGGGTGATCGCCGGTGAGCTCGACGGCCACGAGGGCCCCGGCATCACCCACACCCCGATCACGATGATCCACGCCACCGTGCGCCCCGGCGCCGAGGTGACGCTCCCGTGGCGCGAGGACTTCAACGGCCTCGCGTACGTCCTCGCCGGGCGCGGCACCGCCGGGGCCGAGCGCCGGCCCGTCCACCTGGGCCAGACCGCCGTCTTCGGCGCCGGCTCCTCGCTGACCGTGCGCGCGGACGAGAAGCAGGACGGGAACACCCCCGACCTGGAGGTCGTCCTGCTCGGCGGGCGCCCCATCCGCGAACCGATGGCGCACTACGGGCCGTTCGTGATGAACAGCCAGGCCGAACTGAAGCAGGCATTCGAGGACTTCCAGGCCGGCCGCCTCGGCACCGTGCCCGCCGTCCACGGCATGTGACCGACAGCCCGTCCCCGCCGCCGTCGTGTGACGCCCCGTCACTCGTACGGCGGCGCGGGCGGGACACCGCTCCCGGGGCGTGATCGGCTGAGAGGGTGCAGACCCAGAAGCCCCTCCTACCCGACGGCGCCCGGCGGACGGCCGCCTGGTGCGGTGTCCTGCTGCTGGTCGCCGGTGTCGCCGCCGTCGCCGTCTGGCTGTGCATCGCCCTCAAGACCGCGGTCACGCCGGTGCTCCTCGCGCTGCTCGGTACGGCGCTGCTCGGCCCGGTCCACCGCCGGATGACCACCCACGGCGTGAACCGCTCGGTGGCCGCCTTCGTCACCTGCGCGCTGCTCGTCGCCGTCGTCGGCGGTGCGGGCTACATCGTCGTCTCCTCGCTCGTGGAGACCGGTGACCAGATCGTCAGGTCGCTGAAGGACGCCGGGCAGTGGGTCATCGACCACTTCGGTGCCGCGGACGGCACCAACGTGGACGACCTGGCGGCCAACGCCCGCAAGCTGATCTCGAAGTTCGGCGCGAGCGCCGCGGGCGGGCTCCTCACCGGCATCAGCCTGGTCGGCTCCCTCGTCGCCACCAGCGTCCTCGCCCTGCTGCTGACCTTCTTCTTCCTGCGCGACTCCGACCGGGCCGCGCGCCTCGCCCACACCGTCGCCCCGCGCGGCACCGGCGACATGGTCGAGGCGATGGGCCGGCGCGCCTTCGAGGCCGTCGAGGGCTTCATGCGCGGGACGACGCTCATCGCCCTGATCGACGCCGTCTGCATCACGGTCGGGCTGCTGATCCTGCGGGTGCCCGGCGCGGTGGGGCTGGGCGCGCTGGTGCTCGTCGGCGCCTACATCCCGTATCTCGGCGCGTTCATCTCCGGTGCGGTGGCGGTCCTGGTGGCGCTCGCGGACCGGGGGTTCGTGATCGCGCTGTGGGCGCTCGGTGTCGTCCTCGCCGTACAGGTGCTGGAGGGCCACATCCTGCAACCGATGATCCAGAGCCGCACGGTCCAGATGCACCCCGCGATGATCCTGATCGCACTGACGGCGGGCGCGAGCGTGGCGGGCATCCTCGGCATGCTGCTCGCGGTCCCGCTGTGCGCGGCGGTCTTCGGCATCCTGGGGGAGCTGCGCAACGGCGGCCGCCGCCCGGACGCCCCTGAGGGGCCCGTTTAGTCCCGTTTTAGTCCAGGTCCGGCAGCGACGGTTCCTCGGCCTCGTTCAGCTCGAACCAGATCGACTTGCCCGCCCCGCGCGGATCGACCCCCCAGCGGTGGGCGAGCATCTCCATCAGCACCAGGCCCCGGCCGCTGGAGGCCATCTCCCCCGGGCGCCGCTTGTGCGGCAGCTCGTCGCTGCCGTCGGACATGTCCACGCGCAGACACCGTTCCCCGGGCACCCCGATGGCCTGCGCGACCATCAGCGCGTCACCGTCCGTGTGCACCAGGACGTTCGTGGCCATCTCGGAGAGCAGCAGCACGGCCGCGTCCACCTGGTCCGGGTCCGCCCAGTCGTGCAGCAGCTCCCGCAGCTGCCGGCGGGCCACCGAGATCCGCTCCGGCTCGGCCTGGGCGATGGTCAGCGCGGTCCGTCGGGGTGCGGGCGGATGCGTGACGGGGGCCTCGCGGCGCAGCAGCAGCACCGCGACATCGTCCTCGCGCCGGTCGGCGAGCGGGCCGGTCGTGTAGTGCGAGGTGGGCCCGTGCACGGCCTGCACCAGCGCGTCCGCGAGTTTCTCCAGGTCACCGGTGTGCCGCTCCAGAATGGGCCGCAGCCGGACCCAGCCGGTGGCGAGGTCGTGGCCGCCGGTCTCGATCAGCCCGTCCGTGCAGAGCATGATCGTCTGCCCGGCCTCCAGGACGACCCGGGTCGTCGGGTAGTCCGCGTCCGCCTCGATGCCGAGCGGCAGCCCGCCCTCGGTCTGCCGGACGACGGCCGTCCCGTCGGCGGTCGCCACCACGGGGTCGGGGTGCCCGGCCCGCGCGATCTCCAGGACGCCGGTCTCCGGGTCGGCCTCCGCGTACAGGCAGGTCGCGAACCGCGCGGCCGCGCCGTCGTCCTCCAGCGGGTCGGTGAGCCCGGAGAGGAAGCGGGAGGCGCGGGAGAGCACCGCGTCGGGGCGGTGCCCTTCGGAGGCGTACGCGCGCAGGGCGATCCGCAGCTGGCCCATGAGCCCCGCCGCCCGCACGTCGTGCCCCTGGACGTCGCCGATGACGAGGGCGATGCGGCCGCTGGGGAGCGGGATCAGGTCGTACCAGTCGCCGCCGACCTGGAGGCCGCCCCCGGTCGGCACATAGCGCGCGGCCACGGTCATCCCCGGGATGTCGGGGCCGAGCGAGGGCATCATCGAGCGCTGGAGCCCGAGCGACAGCTCCCGCTCCGTGTCGGCGGCGCCGGCCCGGGCCAGTGCCTGGGCGAGCATCCGGGCCACGGTCGTCAGCACGGACCGCTCGTCCGGCGAGAACGACACCGGGTGCCGGAAGCCGGCCATCCAGGTGCCCATCGTGCGCCCGGACACGATCAGCGGCAGGAAGGCCCAGGAGCGGCGCCCGAACCGCCGGACCAGCGGCCAGGTGGCGGGGTAGCGGGTGCGGTAGTCGTCCGGGGTGGGCAGATAGATCGCCCGGCCCGTGCGGATGACCTCGGTGGCCGGGTAGTCCGTCTCCAGCGGCATGTCGGAGAACGGGCTCTCGTCACCCAGGGAGTGCCCGTGCTGGCCGACGATGGTCAGCCGCTCGCCCTCGACGCCGAAGACCGCGAGGCCGTCCGGCGAGAACCCGGGCATGGAGAGCGAGTAGGCGACCCGCAGCACCTCCGTGGTCGACCCGGCCTCGGCCAGGGCCCGGCCCGCGTCCAGCAGGAACGCCTCGCGGGAACGCCGCCAGTCGCCGGTGATGGGGGTGTGCGCCCCGGTGGTGCCCGGCTGGGGTTCGGCGACCTCCTGGAGGGTGCCGATGAGCACGTAGTCCTTGCGGTCCTCGCCGCCCGGGACCGGCTTGGAACGGCTGCGCACGGTACGCAGCACCCGGCCGCGCTCGTCCATGATCCGCAGCCGCGCCTCGGCGAGGGTGCCCTCGGCGACGGCGAGAGAGATCACCCCGAGGATCTCGTTCCAGTCGACGGGGTGGAAGCGGGAGCGAACCTCGGACTCGCGGAAGACACCGGGCGCGGAGGGCAGCTCCAGCAGGCGGGCGGCCTCCGCGTCGAGGGTGACCGTCCCGGCTCCGTTGTCCCAGCGCCACAGCCCGGTCGCGGTCGCGGCCAGCACATCCTCGGTGCGCATTGCCCCACTTTAAACCGGCATGTGCGCGGAGGGCAGCGCTGCGGACATGCGGACGATCTCGGTGCGGGCAATGACAATGAAACGCTCCGGTCGCGGGCGGTAGCCTGGGGAGGCTGATTCCTCCCCCAACCGCGAAGACTGGATGAACGACGATGCATCGGTACAGGTCCCACACCTGCGGCGAGCTCCGCGCCTCTGACGTCGGCACCGACGTCCGGCTGAGCGGCTGGCTGCACAATCGCCGAGACCTGGGCGGCATCCTCTTCATCGATCTGCGCGACCACTACGGTCTGGTGCAGCTCGTCGCCCGCCCCGGCACCCCCGGCAACGACGCCCTGGCGAAGCTCACCAAGGAGACCGTCGTCCGGATCGACGGCAAGGTCTCCGCCCGCGGCGCCGACAACGTGAACCCGGACCTGCCGACCGGCGAGATCGAGATCGAGGTCTCCGAGGTCGAGGTGCTGGGCGAGGCCGGCCCGCTGCCCTTCACGATCAACGCCGAGGACGGGGTCAACGAGGAGCGGCGCCTGGAGTACCGCTTCCTGGACCTGCGCCGCGAGCGCATGCACCGCAACATCATGCTGCGCTCCGCCGTGATCGCCTCGATCCGGTCCAAGATGGTGGCCCTCGGCTTCAACGAGATGGCGACGCCGATCCTCA
Organism: Streptomyces sp. A1277; assembly: GCF_004795015.1. Classification (GTDB taxonomy): domain Bacteria; phylum Actinomycetota; class Actinomycetes; order Streptomycetales; family Streptomycetaceae; genus Streptomyces. The sequence goes on from NZ_SSBI01000082.1 coordinate 10,929, forward strand.
CCGCGACCTCCCCCGAGGGCGCCCGTGACTTCGTCGTCCCGTCCCGGCTGAACCCCGGCAAGTTCTACGCGCTGCCCCAGGCCCCGCAGCAGTTCAAGCAGCTGCTGATGATCTCCGGCTTCGACCGCTACTTCCAGATCGCGCCCTGCTTCCGCGACGAGGACGCCCGCGCCGACCGCTCGCCGGGCGAGTTCTACCAGCTCGACGTCGAGATGTCCTTCGTGGAGCAGGAAGACGTCTTCCAGCCGATCGAGAAGCTGGTGACCGAGCTCTTCGAGGAGTTCGGCAACGGCCGCCACGTCACCTCGCCGTTCCCGCGCATCCCGTTCCGCGAGTCGATGCTGAAGTACGGCAACGACAAGCCGGACCTGCGCGCCAAGCTGGAGCTGGTCGACATCTCCGACGTCTTCGCGGACTCGGGGTTCAAGGCGTTCGCCGGCAAGCACGTCCGCGCCCTCCCGGTGCCGGACACCGCGGGCCAGTCCCGCAAGTTCTTCGACGGCCTCGGCGAGTACGCCGTGGAGCACGGCGCCAAGGGCCTGGCCTGGGTCCGCGTCGGCGAGGACGGCACGCTGGCCGGCCCGATCGCCAAGTTCCTCACGGAGACCGACGTCAAGACGCTCACCGAGCGGCTCTCCCTCGTCCCGGGCCACGCCGTCTTCTTCGGCGCGGGCGAGTTCGACGAGGTCTCCAAGATCATGTCCGCCGTCCGCGTCGAGGCCGCCAAGCGGGCCGGCCACTTCGAGGAGGGCGTCTTCCGGTTCTGCTGGGTCGTCGACTTCCCGATGTACGAGAAGGACGAGGACACCGGGAAGATCGACTTCTCGCACAACCCCTTCTCGATGCCCCAGGGCGGCCTGAAGGACCTGGAGGAGAAGGACCCGCTGGACATCCTCGCCTGGCAGTACGACATCGTCTGCAACGGCATCGAGCTGTCCTCCGGCGCCATCCGGAACCACGAGCCCGAGCTCATGATCAAGGCATTCGAGATCGCCGGCTACGACCGCGAGACCGTGGAGCAGGAGTTCGCGGGCATGCTCCGCGCCTTCCGTCTCGGCGCCCCGCCGCACGGTGGCATCGCCCCGGGCGTCGACCGCATCGTGATGCTGCTGGCCGACGAGCCGAACATCCGCGAGACGATCGCCTTCCCGCTGAACGGCAACGCCCAGGACCTGATGATGGGCGCGCCGACCGTGCTGGACGAGACGCGGCTGCGCGAGCTGAACATCCAGCTCCGCAAGCCGGCCGCACCGGCGAAGGACGCGCAGAAGTAGCCTTCGCACCGCACGTCCCGCACCGCGGTTTCACGTGAAACAGCCCCCGGCCCTCATCGGCCGGGGGCTGTCTCATGGCACGGGGACACGTCCGGTTCCCTGCAAGTACACGAATCACCTGAACGGCTACGGCCGGATGGGCTCCGTAGCGGATTGGGCGGCCGCGCGGGCGGCAATGACTGGCTGGGCCGACACCGGCGCACCGACCGCTGAGGAGCCCTCCGTGCCCCCGCCCCCTTCGCACGCACCCCTGCGCCTGCCCCACGTGGCCTGCGCTCTCGCCCTCCTCGTGCTGCTCGCCGGGTGCGGGGCGGGCTCCATCGCCGGGACGGACCTGGGCGGCGCCGCCACGGAGCACGCACACGTCAACGGCGTACCGGGGCCGCCCGGCACGACGGCGTCCCCCGCCGCACCGCAGCCGTCGCCGGCGCCGGCGGAGATCCCGGGCCTCGGGCCGCAGACGCGGGCGGCGATCCCGGCCGGGGCCCGGCAGGCGTTCGTGGTCACCGGCGAGTCCCCGGACTCCGACAAGTCGACGGCCGTCCTCTACACCCGGGACGGTCCCACCGGCCCCGGCTGGCGTGCCGCGCTGCCGCCCTGGCCCGCGCACAACGCGCTGGGCGGCTGGACGGACGAGCACCGGGAGGGCGATCTGCGCTCACCCGTCGGCGTCTTCACCCTGACCGCGGCGGGCGGCCGCCTCGCGCCCCCGGAGACGGCGTTCCCGTACGACCTGAGCCCCGACTTCGCCGTGACGGGTGAGGGGTTCCAGGGGGAGCCGCTGGAGGGCTCCTTCGACTACGTCGTCGCCATCGACTACAACCGTGTCCCCGGCACCTCCCCGCTCGACCGCACCCGCCCCCTCGGCGAGGAACGCGGCGGCGGCATCTGGATCCACGTCGACCACGGTGGCCCCACGCAGGGCTGCGTCTCGGTCACCGAGGACCGGATGAAGCAGCTCCTCGGCGTGCTCGACCCGGCCCTCGAACCCGTCATCGTGATGGGGGACGCGCAGTCGCTGGGCCGCTGAGCCGCCGGCGGACGCGCGCCCGGCCCCGGGCGGAGAGCTTTGCGAAACGTCCCTTCCCGTATCAAGGACGCATCCTGGGAGGGAGTGGACACGCATGCACGAGGCAGGGGACATCACGATGCGGGTACTGGTCGCCGAGGACGAGGAAATCCTCGCGGAGCTGGTCGCCACCGGGCTGCGGCGGGCCGGCTTCGCCGTCGACACGGTGTACAGCGGTGATGCCGCCCAGGCTTACCTGGGCCTGCACGACTACGACGTCGTCGTCCTGGACCGCGACCTGCCCCGGGTGCACGGCGACGACGTGGCACGCGGACTCGTCGCCTCCGGCTCCCGCACCAGGATCCTGATGCTGACGGCCGCCGGGACCATGGAGGACCGGGTCGCCGGGCTCGACCTGGGCGCCGACGACTACCTGGGCAAGCCCTTCGAATTCCCCGAGCTGGTGTCGCGGGTACGCGCCCTGCGGCGGCGCAGCGCCCGCCCCGTACCGCCGCAGCTGGAGCGGTACGGCATCCGGCTCGACACCGTGCGGCGGGCCGCGACCCGGGACGGCCGGGACCTGGACCTGTCGCCGAAGGAGTTCACCGTCCTCCAGCTGCTGCTGGAGGCGGACGGCGGGACGGTCAGCGCCGAGGAGCTGCTGGAGCGGGCCTGGGACGCCAACGCAGATCCCTTCACCGGCGCCGTCCGCGTCTGCATGAGCAAGCTGCGCGGCAAGCTCGGCGAACCGGCCCTGATCCGCACCGTGCAGGGCGTGGGGTACGCCCTGTGAAGCGTCCGGCCCTGCTGCCGCACTCCACGATCAGGACCCGCATCGCCCTCGTCTACGGCGGCGTCTTCCTGGTCCTCGGCACCGCCCTCCTCGCCACCGTCAACCTGGCCTCCCGCGCCGGTACGGACTCGCAGGCCCGCGCCATCGCCGAGACGGCCGTCGTGGTCCAGCCCGGCTACGCGGTCAACGGGCCGCTCGTCAGCCGCCACCGGCTCGGCCCGCCGACCGTCTACGACCTCACCGACCACGTCAGCGACGCGGCCGGCCACCAGCTGCTCATCTGGTCGGCGGCCGCGCTGCTCGTGATGACGGCGTGCGCGGTGGGCGTCGGCTGGTGGACGGCCGGGCGGGTCCTGCGGCCCGTCCACGCCATGACCGCCAAGGCGCGCCGGCTCTCCGCGCACACCCTCCACGAGCGGATCGCCGCCAGCGGCCCCGACGACGAACTCAGGGAGCTCGGCGACACGCTCGACGCGCTGCTCGCCCGGCTGGAGAGGGCCTTCGACAGTCAGCGGCGGTTCATCGCCAACGCCTCGCACGAGCTGCGGACCCCGCTGGCCACCCAGCGCGCCGCGATCCAGGTCGGCCTGGACGACCCGACCCCCGACGACCTCGTACGGACCAGGCAGACCCTCCTGGACAACAACCGGCGCAGCGAACGGCTCATCGAGGGCCTGCTCGTGCTGGCGCGCAGCGAGCGCGGCCTGGAGAAGAGCGAGCGGGAGCCGGTGGACCTGGCCCAGGTGGTCGCGGAGGAGGTGTCCCGGCACCCGGGCGTACGGCTCGACGCCCGGCCCTGCCCGGTGCTCGGCAACCGGCTGCTGCTGGCCCAGCTGGTGGCGAACCTGCTGGCCAATGCGGTGACCTACAACGTGCCCGGCGGGAGCGTGGAGGTGGCGGTGGTACCGGCCGGGGGCGGGGTGCTGCTGAAGGTCCGCAACACCGGTCCGCTGGTGGACGCGGCGGACATCCCCGGCCTGTTCGAGCCGTTCCGCCGGGGTGAGGGCAGGGACCGGATGGGGCCGGGCTCGGGCCTCGGCCTGTCGATCGTGCGGTCCATCGCGATGGCCCACGACGGTACGGTCACGGCGGTGCCGGGCCCGGAGGGCGGGCTCGCCGTGACCGTACGCCTGCCGGCGGATCAGGCGCCGGTGGCCGTCTCGCGCCCGGCGACCCACGCGGGGAGCGCGGCGAGCAGCTCGCGGTAGAACGCACTGTCCGCGACCTCGCGGGGGGCGGGTCCGGCGTGGAAGAAGCCGGCGTTCGGGGCGTCCAGCTTCCGCAGGAAGTCGAAGCCCTTCGCGTCCTTGTCGCCGAACGCGACGAACTGGAAGAAGATCGGCAGCCGTGCCGCCGCGTCCAGCGCCTGGCGGGCGGCCTGGCGGACGTCCGGCGGCCCGTCCGTCTGGAAGACCACCAGCGCGGGGCCGGTCGCCCCGGACCCCTCGTAGTGCGCGACGACCTCCTCGACCGCGCGGTGGTAGTTCGTCCGGCCGAGCCGGCCGAGGCCCGCGTTCAGCTCGTCGATGCGGCCCTCGTGGCCCTCCAGCTCCACCGTGCCGGTGCCGTCGATCTCGGTCGAGAAGAACACGACCCGCACGGTGGCGCTCTCGTCCAGGTGCGCGGCGAGCGCGAGTGTGCGGTCGCCCAGGTGCTGGGCGCTGCCGTCCTTGTAGAACGGCCGCATCGAACCGGAGCGGTCCAGGACCAGGTAGACGGTGGCGCGCAGCCCGGTCAGCCCGTGCGCCTTCAACCCGGCCTGCGCCGCCTTGTACGCCCCGACGAGCTCGGGCGCCCGCGCCTTGACCTTGGCGAGGGAGAGGGCGGGCTTGCCGGCGGGGGCGGCCGGGGCGGCGGCCTGGAGGGGCGCCGGTTCCGGTTCCGGTTCCGGGTCCATGTCGATGGTGATCAGCGCGGGGGCGGGCTCGGGCTCGGCGACGGGCTCGGGTTCCTGGGCGGGCGCCTCGGCCGGGGCGGCCGCCTCGGGCTCGGCGACGGGCTCGGGTTCCTGGGCGGGCGCCTCGGCCGGGGCGGCCGCCTCGGGCTCGGCGACGGGCTGCGGGGCCACGACGGGC
>NZ_SSBI01000083.1 GCF_004795015.1 Streptomyces sp. A1277
GGCCCCTGCGCGTCCCTCCCGGTCCCTCAGGGCTCGCGCGCCGGTTTCGCCGCCTCCGCGCGGCGCTGGGCCGGGATGCCGGGGAGCAGCGATCCGCCGTCCGCAGCCGGTGCGCGTCCGCGGCCCGGCACAGGCCCCGTACCGCGTCGCCGAACCGGATCACGGACGGCGGGCCGGACGGGCCGAGGAGCCGGAGCTTGAGGGCCGCCCGGGCCGGGGCGAGCCCGTCGCCGCCGGGGTCGCGCACCGACGCGAGGAGGGCGGGGGCGCCCGCCGCGTCCGGGGTGAGGACGGTCGCCGCCGAGACCGTCGGGAAGGTCTCCCGGAACACCGCGTCGGACAGGCCGCTGGTGTTCGCCACGGCGTACGGCTTCTCGCCGGCAGGAAGTCGCAGGTCAGCCGGCGGGTCATGGTGTCCGCGCGGACCTTGGCGAGCAGCGCGACCTGGCCCGGCAGCCATCGGTGCAGGGCGGCTTCGGCGCACAGGACGGCCGCGGTCGCCACGATCAGCAGGGGGAGTCGGGGGACGACGGCCGCCGCTGCCTGGACGGTGAGGGCGACCGCCAGGAGGCCGAGGGGGAGGGTCTTCGCGGCGGACCGCAGGGGAGGGGGAAGTGGTGGCGCGGGTGGGACTCCAAAAGAGCTCAGGCTCTCGTGTGCGCCGTGGGGGCGGCGGCTTCCGGCCGGAGCGCCCGGACGAGCGGGGGTTCGGAAGTCACCGTAGGGAAATCAGCCGATCCGCTGATGAGACGAGCCTGAAAGCTTGGTGAGAAACAGGCGCCCGGGCACAACCATCTGCCATGTCCATGCACGCGTGCGGTCGTGGCCGGGGGCGCGAGAGGAGTGCGAGGGGGTGCGAAAATGGCCGATCGGTTACGGCAGACCGCAACGTTTCCTCCGGATGTGTCGGCAATAGGTGGGCGGATGCCGTTTTGTCACGGATGGGGCGGCGAATCTCAGTAAGGTCGGCCGATAGGTCGCAGCTGCGACAGGACCGCCGTCTCATCGGCCACATCTCATCGTGGGGGCAGAAACTGTGAAGGCTCTCGTACTTTCCGGTGGGGCAGGCACCCGGCTCCGTCCCATCACCCACACCTCGGCCAAACAGCTGGTCCCGGTGGCGAACAAACCGGTGCTGTTCTACGGCCTGGAGGCCATCGCGGAAGCCGGTATCACCGAGGTCGGCATCATCGTGGGCGACACCGAGGAGGAGATCCGCGCGGCGGTCGGCGACGGTTCGCGCTTCGGCATCGACGTCACCTACATCCGGCAGTCCGAACCCCTCGGCCTCGCCCACGCGGTCCTGGTCGCCCACCGCTTCCTGGGCGACGACGACTTCGTCATGTACCTGGGCGACAACTTCATCGTCGGCGGGATCGCCGGCCTGGTCGAGGAGTTCCGCGCGGACCGGCCCGACGCCCAGATCCTGCTGACCCGGGTGCCGGACCCGACCTCCTTCGGCGTCGCGGAGCTGGACGGGGACGGCAGGGTGGTGGCCCTGGAGGAGAAGCCCGAGTACCCCAAGAGCGACCTCGCGCTCGTCGGCGTCTACCTCTTCACCCCGGCCGTCCACGAGGCCGTCCGCTCCATCCGGCCGTCCTGGCGCGGCGAGCTGGAGATCACCCACGCCATCCAGTGGCTCATCGACCACCAGCGCGACGTGCGGTCCACCACGATCCGGGGCTACTGGAAGGACACCGGCAACGTCACCGACATGCTGGAGGTCAACCGGACCGTGCTGGAGAGCGTCGAGCCGTGCACCGAGGGCGCCCACGTCGACGGCGAGAGCGAGATCATCGGCCGGGTGCTGATCGAACCGGGCGCCCGGGTCACCCGCAGCCGGATCGTCGGGCCCGCCGTCATCGGGACCGGCTCGGTCATCAGCGACGCCTACGTCGGCCCGTTCACCTCCATCTCGCAGAACTGCCGGATCGAGGACAGCGAGATCGAGTACTCCATCGTGCTGCGGGGCGCCTCGATCGACGGGGTGCGGCGCGTGGAGGCATCGCTGATCGGCCATGACGTCGAGGTGACGCCCGCGCCCCGCAGCCCGTCCGCCCACCGCCTCGTCCTCGGCGACCACAGCAAGGTGCAGATCTCCTCATGAGCGACCACACGCGCATCCTCGTCACCGGCGGCGCCGGCTTCATCGGCTCGCACTACGTCCGTACGCTGCTGGGCCCGGACGGCCCCGGCGACGTCACCGTCACCGTCCTCGACAAGCTCACCTACGCCGGCAACCCGGCCAACCTGGACGAGGTCCGCGGCCACCCCGGCTTCGCCTTCGTGCACGGCGACATCTGCGACGCGGACCTGGCCGCGCGCCTGACGGCCCGCCACGACCAGGTGGTGCACTTCGCCGCCGAGTCCCACGTGGACCGCTCCATCGACGGCGGCGCGGCCTTCGTCCGTACGAACGTCGTCGGCACCCACACCCTGGTCCACGCCGCACACGACGCGGGGATCGGCACCTTCGTCCACGTCTCCACCGACGAGGTCTACGGCTCCATCGACGAGGGCTCCTGGGCCGAGGACGAACCCCTCGCGCCCAACTCCCCGTACTCCGCGTCCAAAGCCTCCAGCGACCTCATCGCCCTGGCCTACCACCGCACCCACGGCCTCGACGTGCGGGTGACCCGCTGCTCCAACAACTACGGCCACCACCACTTCCCCGAAAAGGTCATCCCGCTCTTCGTCACCAACCTCCTGGAGGGCCGCCCCGTCCCGCTCTACGGCGACGGCGCCCATGTACGCGACTGGCTGCACATCGACGACCACGTCCAGGGCATCGAACTCGTCCGCACCAAGGGCCGCCCCGGCGAGGTCTACAACATCGGCGGCGGCACCGAACTCTCCAACAAGGAGCTCACCCGGCTGCTCCTGGAGGCGTGCGACGCCGACTGGGACACCGACGTGACCCACGTCGAGGACCGCAAGGGCCATGACCGGCGCTACTCCGTGGACTGCTCCAAGATCCGCGAGGAGCTGGGCTACGCGCCCCGCAAGGACTTCCGCACCGGCCTCGCCGAGACCGTCCGCTGGTACCGCGAGAACCGGTCCTGGTGGGAGCCGCTCAAGGAGAGGGCCGCCCTGTGAGCCCCCGCTGGCTGGTCACCGGGGCCGGCGGCATGCTCGGCCGGGACCTGACGGCCGCGCTCGCCCGCGAGGACGCCGCCGTCGTCGCCGCCGACCGGGCGGCCCTGGACATCGCCGACCCGGCCCGCGTCCGCGCGGCGTTCGGCGCCCACCGGCCCGCCGTCGTCGTCAACTGCGCCGCCTGGACCGCCGTCGACGACGCCGAGAGCCGGGAGGAGGCCGCGCTGCGGGTCAACGGCACCGGACCCGCCGTCCTCGCCGAGGCATGCCGCGAGCACGGCAGCGTCCTGCTGCACGTCTCCACCGACTACGTGTTCGCCGGGGACGCCGTCCTGCCGTACGCGGAGGACGCCCCGACCGCCCCGCGCAGCGCCTACGGACGCACCAAACTGGCCGGCGAACGCGCCGTCCTGGAGACCCTGCCCGACACCGGCCACGTCGTGCGCACCGCCTGGCTGTACGGCGCCGGGGGCGCCAACTTCGTCCGTACGATGATCAAACTGGAGGGCGTCAAGGACACCCTCGACGTGGTGGACGACCAGCGCGGCCAGCCCACCTGGACCGTCGACCTCGCCGCCCAGCTGGTCCGCCTCGGCCGGGCCGCGCTCGGCGGCACCGCACCGGCGGGCGTCTACCACGGCACCAGCGGCGGCGGGACGACCTGGTACGGCCTGGCCAGGGAGGTCTTCCGGCTGCTGGGCGCCGACCCGGACCGCGTCCGCCCCACCAGCAGCGCCGCCTTCGCCCGCCCGGCTCCCCGGCCGGCCTTCAGCGTCCTCGCGCACGACCGGTTCACGGCCGCCGGGATCGCCCCGCTCCGCGACTGGCGCACGGCCCTCGGCGAGGCGTTCCCCGCGCTGCTCGCCGCCGAACGCCCCGCTCAGCGCACCGACGGACTGAGCGACGGCTCACCGGCCCTGCCCCCCGGCACCGCCGCACCGCCCGTCCGCAGCCGCGCGTAGTACGCCTCGCAGGCGGCGTACGAGGGCAGCAGGCCCCGCTCCTCGGCCTCGGCGAGTGACGGGGCCGAGGCGTCCTTCGGGGACAGCAGCGGCGCGATGTCCCCGGGCCACTCGATGCCCAGGTCCGGGTCGAGCGGGTCGATGCCGTGCTCGCGCTCGGGCGCGTAGCCCTCGGAGCAGAGGTAGAGGACGCACGCGTCGTCGGTCAGCGCCAGGAAGGCGTGGCCAAGGCCCTCGGCGAGGTAGACCGCCCGGTGATCGGTGTCGTCGAGCCGCACGCCCTCCCACCGCTTGTACGTGGGCGAGCCGGTCCGCACGTCCACGATCACGTCGAGCACCGCGCCCCGCACGCACTTCACGTACTTCGCCTGGCCCGGCGGCACGTCCGCGAAGTGGACCCCGCGCAGCGTGCCCCGGCGGGAACGGGAGAAGTTGGCCTGCGCGAGCCCCAGCGTGTGCCCGGCCGCCGCGCCGAGGTCCGCCGCCCTGAACCACTCGTGGAAGCTGCCTCGGCCGTCCGGGATGACCCGGGGCTCGTGCACCCAGGCCCCGGGAACGGAGAGCCGGCGCATGCGATCACATCCTCTTCCCAATCCGCCGGACCACCAGACGGCACCGGTACCTCATCTGCAACGAGCCGCAGGGGCGAACAGACACGGAACGGGGCGAAGAGGGGCGAAACGGGGTCCACGGTGCGGAATGCGAAGGCGCCGTTTTCCGCTCTCGCGTAGATTGCGGAATCCAGCGAGCGAACCTTGGGGGATGCGGGTGTCAGGGGCAAGGCAGGGCGTCACGGAAGCCCGCAGGATCGTGGTCAAGGTCGGTTCCTCCTCCCTCACCACCGCAGCCGGCGGCCTCGACGCCGACCGGGTCGACGCGCTCGTCGACGTACTCGCCAAGGTCCGCGACGGCGGCGAGCGGGAGGTCGTCCTCGTCTCCAGCGGCGCCATCGCCGCCGGGCTCGCCCCGCTCGGCCTGCACCGCAGGCCCAAGGACCTGGCCCGCCAGCAGGCCGCCGCCAGCGTCGGCCAGGGACTGCTCGTCGCCCGCTACACCGCCTCCTTCGCCCGCTACGGCGTCCGCGTCGGCCAGGTCCTGCTCACCAGCAACGACACCAGCCGCCGCGCCCACTACCGCAATGCCTACCGCACCCTGGACCAGCTCCTGGACATGGGCGCGCTGCCCGTCGTCAACGAGAACGACACCGTCGCCACCGACGAGATCCGCTTCGGCGACAACGACCGGCTCGCCGCGCTCGTCGCCCACCTCGTCCGCGCCGACCTGCTGGTCCTGCTCTCCGACGTGGACGGCCTCTACGACGGCGACCCCAGCATCCCCGGCACCACCCGCATCGCCCAGGTCACCGGCCCCGCCGACCTGGCCGGCGTCAGCATCGGCAGCGCCGGCAAGGCGGGCGTCGGCACCGGCGGCATGGTCACCAAGGTGGAGGCCGCCCGGATCGCCACGGCCGCCGGCATCCCGGTCGTCCTCACCTCCGCGAGCCACGCCGCCGACGCCCTGGCCGGCCGCGACACCGGCACCTACTTCCACCGCACCGGCCGCCGCTCGGCCGGCCGGCTGCTGTGGCTCGCCCACGCCTCCACCCCGCAGGGCTCGCTCACCCTGGACGACGGCGCCGTGGCGGCGGTCGTGGAGCGCCACAGCTCGCTGCTGCCGGCCGGGATCGCGGCGGTCGAGGGGGAGTTCACCGCGGGTGAGCCGGTGGAGCTGCGGGACCTGCGGGGCCGGGCGGTGGCCCGCGGACTCGTCAACTTCGACGCCAAGGAGATCCCGCAGCTCCTCGGCCGCTCCACCCGCGACCTCGCCCGGGACCTCGGCCCCGCCTACGAGCGCGAGGTCGTACACAGGGACGATCTCGTCGTCCTGCACGGCTGACGGACCCCTGAAACGGCTGAAAGTCCAGCCATCGGACAGAGACCTTCACGAAAACCGCCCCACGCCGGGCCGCGGACTGGTCCACTTTGTAGCAGGGAAACTGCGGGGTACAGCAAAGCAACACATCACAGGAGGCCGCCGGTGAGACGAGCGCGCCCGGGGGCGCCGCCCCGAGGATCGGGTGGCCGCACCCTGACCAGCGTGGGAGCGGGTGCCGGTTTCGACGGGAGCGGGCCCGCGGACCGGAGGGACGAGCGCACCGCCCGGCCGGAGCCGACACCGGCCGGCCAGGACCACACCCAGTCGAAGCTGTGGCACGTCACGCTCTGCGTCTCCGGGACCGAGTTCCCGCTGAAGGAGGTCAGACGCGGCCTCGAACAGCTCGCGCACGACCACCCGTTCCTGCTGACCAGCCGCTATGCCAACGACCACGCGGAGATCCGCTACTGGGAGGAGGCCCGCGACCTGCACGACGCGGCGGCGGTGGCCCTGCGGCTGTGGGGCGAGCACCGCTCAAGCGCCGGCCTGCCGCCCTGGGTGATCGTCGGCCTCGAAGTCATCGACCGCGAGACCTACCACCAGCGCGTCGCCGAGGGCTACGGACCGCCTCCGGCCGCCCCGGTCGGCGTCCACCCGTACTGAGCCGGCGGCCGTTACGGGACGGCCGTCTCGCATCACGGGATACGTGAGGAATGCCCGCAGCGTGCGCACTACTCTGCGGGCATGACCACGCTTTCGCCGTACGACAACATGTCTCCGGTGGCCCAGGCCGCCTACCGGGCCCGCTCCGCAGCCGCCGACATCGCGCCACTTCCGCGCGCGGCGAAGGACGACGCGCTGCTGGCGATCGCGGACGCGCTCGAAGTGCGGACGAGCGACATCCTCCAGGCCAACGCCGAGGACGTGGCGCGCGCCCGCGAGGCGGGGACCAGCGAGTCGGTCGTCGACCGGCTGACCCTCACCCCCGAGCGCATCCGCGCCATCGCCGCCGACGTACGGGACGTCGCCGCGCTGCCCGACCCGGTCGGCGAGGTCGTGCGCGGCTCGACCCTGCCCAACGGCATCGACCTGCGCCAGGTCCGGGTGCCGCTCGGCGTGGTCGGGATCATCTACGAGGCCCGGCCCAACGTGACGGTGGACGCCGCGGCCCTCTGCCTGAAGTCGGGCAACGCCGTCCTGCTGCGCGGCTCGTCCTCCGCCTTCGCCTCGAACACCGCGCTGGTGCGGGTGCTGCGCGACGCGGTGGGCGGCTCCGGGCTTCCGGCCGACGCGGTGCAGCTGGTGCCGGGCGAGAACCGCGACTCGGTGCGCGAGCTCATGCGCGCGCGGGGCCTGGTCGACGTCCTCATCCCGCGCGGCGGTGCCTCGCTGATCCGCACGGTGGTCGAGGAGTCCACCGTCCCCGTCATCGAGACCGGCACCGGCAACTGCCACGTGTACGTGGACGCGCGGACCGACCTCGACATGGCCGTCGAGATCCTGGTCAACTCCAAGGCCCAGCGCCCCAGCGTCTGCAACGCCGCCGAGACCCTCCTCGTCCACAAGGACATCGCCGACGCCTTCCTGCCGCGCGCCCTGGACGCCCTGGCCGAGGCCGGCGTGACCGTGCACGGCGACGAGCGGGTGCTGGAGTACGCCGAGGGCTCCAAGGCCACCGTGGTGGCGGCGACGGCGGAGGACTGGGAGACCGAATACCTCTCGTACGACATCGCGGCGGCCGTCGTGGAGTCGCTGGACGCGGCCGTGGCGCACATCCGGCTCTGGTCCTCCGGGCACACCGAGGCGATCGTGACCACCTCGCAGGCCGCGGCCCGCCGCTTCACCCAGTTGGTGGATTCGACCACGGTGGCCGTCAACGCCTCGACGCGGTTCACCGACGGAGGCCAGTTCGGTTTCGGCGCCGAGATCGGCATCTCCACCCAGAAACTGCACGCCAGGGGCCCGATGGGGCTGCCGGAGCTGACCTCCACGAAGTACATCGTGACCGGCGACGGCCACGTGAGGTGATTCGGGAGGCGCGAATCCGCCGTCTCCCTGCCCAAAGCGGGCCGCCGGGGCTAGTCTGAAACCGTGCCGGACGACGTGGGGGGCAGGCCGTTTGCGAACGGCCGGGAGCCCGACGACGACCGCGGGGGCGCGGACGAGGACTTCGCCTCCGTGGTGTTCGACGAGGACTTCGTACGGGCCGCCGCGTTCCACGAACCGACCGCCGTCGAGCGGTTGTTGGCGGCGGCCGAGGCGCGCGCCGAGGCCGATGCCCGGCGCGCGGGCGCCCGCGGCGGCCCCCTGGACGACGAGCTGTACGACGACGGCTACGGGCCCGGCGGCTACGGCGGCCCGCACGGCTACGACGACCGGTTCGACGGGGACGAGGACGGCGCCTACGACAACGGGCCCTACGGGCGTCACGGCGGGGCTCTGCGCCCCTACCGGGGTGCGGCCCGCTGGCACCGGCCGGTCGCCTGGCTGCTCGCCGTCCTGATGGGCGTCGGCATGGTCGCCCTGGCCTTCAGCGCCGTCTACCGCAACACCTCGGGCGGCCGGCAGGACCCCGCCCCGCCGCCGGCCACCACCGGCGTGGACAGCGCCCCCGGCCCCACCTCCGCCCCGTCCGAGGCGCACGGCTACCCGCGCCCGATGGTCTCCGCCGTCCCGCGCACCCCCTGATCCCCGCCGCCCCGGCGAAACTCTCCGGTGGTTCCCGGCCGTCACCGCGTTTACGGTCGTCGTGATCGACCCACCCTGAATGTATGACCCCTCATGTGCTCGAAGAGGGGACTTCTCACGGAGTCGGGAGAAGTCATGGCACACCGCGGAGACCCACCCGATGGCCCGGCGGAGAACGGCGCGAGCGGTCAGGACGACGAATACGGCTCGCTCGTGTTCGACGAGTCCTTCGTGCGCGCCGCCCGCCTGCAGGAATTCTCCGCCCAGGAACGCATGGGCGAGCACGCCCGCGCCGTCCGCAGCCTGCACGGGCGGGCCTTCCGCCACGGCTCCCGGGTCGCGCTCGCCCTGATGGTCCTGATCGCCATGGCCTTCGGGACGGCCGTCTTCATGGGCCTGCGCCACCCCTACGAGAGCGTGTCCGGCCGGCGGGCCGAACCGCTGCGGATGACCGTCGTCCCCCTCGCCCCGCTAGGCGCCGTCCCCGCGGGCACCCCGGCCGCCCTCTTCGCGAGCAGCCCCGCCGCCGGATACCCCAAGGGCAAGGACGGCATCAACCCCCCGGCCGCCCGGGGCACCACCGACTTCTCCGAGAGCCAGGTGTCCACCGCCCTGGCCACCGTCAAGGACTACCTGGTCGCCTCCTCGCTCGACCCCGACGTGCTCAGCGGGAACTCGGTGCGTCCCGTGGAGTCACTGCTCGACCCCGACCAGACGGAGCAGTTCGACCGCAGCGTTTCCGAGCCCCACGACGACGGGCAGCACGCCGCGACCGGCTGGCTCGTCCGCTTCGACCCGGCCCGGGTCACCCCGGACCCCGAGATCCGGGTCCGGGGCACCCTGCGGTACGTCCAGACGGGGTCCGACGCCCTGGAAGTGGTGTCGGACCACACCTTCACCTACGCGCTGCGCCCCGCCGCCTCCGGACCCCGGCGGGAAAACGGCGCCTCGCTGTTCACCGTGCGGCGGGAGATGCGCTTCCGGTTCGACCGGGAGGACCTGCGGCTGCACCGCCTGGAGGTGCTGACCAGCTACCTCCAGGCGGGACCGCAATCCTGCCCGGCCGACACCTCGGCCGCGCTGCGCCCCCTGCTGGCGGGCGAGCGGGCGGTGTCCCGGGGCCCGGCCGGCACCGACCCGTACGCCACGGGCCGGCCCGTCGCCGCGCTCTGCGGGACGCTGGAGGTCAGCTCCCCGCCGTCCCGGACCCCTGCGGATCCTCCGGGCCCTCCGTCCCCGTAGGACCGCCCTTGGCGCCGCCGCCCCCGCCTCCGCCGGTGAACTTGTCCCGCAGCTTGCCGCCCAGGTCCCCGGCGCCTCCGGCTATGTCGCCGACCAGCTTCATCAGCGGGTCCTTGCTGTTGCGCACCGAATCGGCGTAATGCGAGGCGGACTCCTTGAACGAGTCCGTCACCGAGGTGTCCTTGTCCTCGTCGCGCCGGGGGTAGTGGCCGTCCATGATCCGCTGGTAGTCGCGGGTCTCGGACCACTTCTTCAGCTCGGCCGCGCGGACCGTGGTGAACGGGTGCGAGCGCGGCAGCACGTTGAGGATCTTGAGGACGGAGTCGCGCAGATCGCCGGACTTCTCGTACTCGTCGGCCTGGGCGAGGAAGGCGTCCACGTTCATCTCGTGGAGGTGGTTGCCGCCGGCGATCTTCATCAGGCCGCGCATCGACGCCTGCGCGTCCTGGCCGACCAGCAGCCCGGCCCGGTCCGCCGACAGCTCCGACTTGCGGAACCACTCGCGCAGCGCCGTCACGATCGCCATGATCGCGACGTTCCCCAGGGGGATCCACGCGACCTTGAGCGCCAGGCTGGTGAGGAAGAGCAGGATCGTGCGGTACACGGCGTGGCCGGAGAGGGCGTGTCCGACCTCGTGGCCGACGACCGCCCGCATCTCCTCCTCGTCGAGCAGCTCCACCAGGCCCGTGGTCACCACGATGATCGGCTCGTCGAGCCCGATGCACATGGCGTTGGGCCGCGGGTCCTGGTTGACGTACATCGGCGGGACCTTCTCCAGGTCCAGGATGTAACAGGCGTCGCGCAGCATGTCGTTGAGATGCGCGAACTGGGCGTCGCTCACCCGGACGGAGTCCGACAGGAAGAGAAGTCGCAGGCTGCGCTCCGGCAGCAGTCCGCTCAGAGCCTTGAAGACGGTGTCGAAGCCGCTCAGCCTGCGCAGGGCGACCAGGGCCGAGCGGTCCGCGGGGTGCTCGTAGGCCCGGGAGGAGATCCCCGGGAAACGCTTGCGCTGCCTGCTCGGCACGCGGTCGTGGTTCTCGTGGCTGCTGTCGGTCATGGATGGGCCCCCTGTGTTCGTACGAGACGTCGCTCGCCCCCTGACGCCGCCCAGCCTAGGTGCTGGGGCTACGGTGTGCGGGGGGCTGTGGATAACTGAGGAGACGCCCGACATGCCGCACACCGTTGCTCTGCTCGCCGCCGCTTCCGAGGAGCAGGGACCGGGCAACACGATCCGCATCGTGCTGATCGTCTCCCTCCTGGGAGCCGCCCTGCTGGCCTGGTTCCTGCTGCGCGGATACCGCAACGACGACAACAACGACTGAGTCGGCGTGAGCGTGCCCGGGGCACCCGCATACGATGTCCGCGACGTCTTCCCCCGACTCCCGATCGATAGGTCCTGCCGAAGATGAGCCTCACGAGCACCGCACACCAGCTGGTCACCGTCGCCGCCGAGGGCGAGCACGGTGGCAACCACGAAAGCCTCAGCCCCTACCTCACCGGTGGCGGTGCCCTTGTCGTGCTTCTCCTCCTTCTGTGGATCACCACGCGCTTCAACCGCGACCGCTGAGGCCGAGGCGTACAGCTGTGCCAGTAGGCTCTGCACGCATGGGAGAGCAGGAAGTGCCTACCGGCCGCGGAAAGCGCCGACTCGGCGTGATGGGCGGGACGTTTGACCCGATCCATCATGGACACCTGGTGGCGGCCAGTGAAGTGGCCGCCCAGTTCCACCTCGACGAGGTGATCTTCGTACCGACCGGGCAGCCGTGGCAGAAGAGCCACAAGCACGTCTCCCCGGCGGAGGACCGCTATCTGATGACGGTCATCGCGACGGCGTCCAACCCCCAGTTCTCGGTCAGCCGGAGCGACATCGACCGCAAGGGCCCCACGTACACGATCGACACCCTGCGGGACCTGCGCGCGGTCCACGACGAGGCGGACCTCTTCTTCATCACCGGCGCGGACGCGCTCGCCCAGATCCTCACCTGGCGCGACGCCGACGAACTGTTCTCGCTGTCCCACTTCATCGGTGTGACGCGGCCGGGCCATGTGCTCACGGACGACGGGCTGCCGAAGGGAGGCGTCTCCCTGGTGGAGGTGCCCGCGCTGGCGATCTCCTCGACGGACTGCCGCGCGAGGGTCGCCCAGGGGGAGCCGGTCTGGTACCTCGTGCCGGACGGTGTGGTCCGCTACATCGACAAGCGCCAGCTGTACCGCGGCGAGTGAGCCACGGAAAGGGGCACCGGTGAACGACCGACAGAACCCGTACGACCCGTACTACCAGCAGCCGCAGATCATCGGCTACGACGAGTACGGGCAGCCGGTGTACCAGCAGCCGGGTCAGCAGCAGTACGACCCGTACGCGCAGCAGCAGAACCAGCCGCAGCACCAGGACCAGCAGCACCAACAGCCCCCGCAGCAGGCACCGCAGGGCGGCGGGCAGGGGTACGGCTACGACCCGTACGCCCAGCAGCAGCCCCCCGCCCCGCCGCAGCAGTACGACCCGTACGCGCCCCAGCAGCACCAGGCCCCGCAGCAGGGCTACGGCTACGACGCGTACGGCTACGACACAGGGCAGCAGCCCGCCGCGGTCGACACGACCCAGCAGTGGAGCATCCCGCAGCAGGCGCCCGCCCCCGCACCCGCGGCTCCGGCGCCCCCCGATGAGCCCGAGCCGCAGCCGGCGCCCGAGGCGGCCGTGCCCGGGCAGCGGCGCGGCGAGCAGGACTACCGCACCGAGCAATTCTCCTTCATCGAGGAGCCCGACGAGGACTCCGAAGACGTCATCGACTGGCTCAAGTTCACCGAGAGCCGCAGCGAGCGCCGCGAGGAGGCGCGCCGCCGGGGCCGCAACCGGATCATCGCGCTGATCGTCGTCGCGGTCCTGGCCGTCGTCGGCGGTGTCGGCTACCTGTGGTCCGCGGGCAAGCTCCCCGGCATGTCCGGCGGCGAGAAGGAGAACACCGCGACGACCGGCCCGCAGCGGCGGGACGTCATCGTGGTCCACCTCCACAACACCAAGGGCGGCGACACGTCCACCGCCCTGCTCGTGGACAACGTCACCACCAAGCAGGGCACCACCATCCTGCTCCCCAACTCCCTCGCCGTCTCCGACGAGGACGGGGTCACCACCACGCTCGGCAAGTCGGTGGACGACGACGGCACGTCCGGCACCCGGGAAGCCCTCGACACCCTGCTCGGCACCGAGATCAGCGGGACCTGGCGGCTCGACACCCCGTACCTGGAGAACCTCGTCGACCTGGTCGGCAACATCGAGGTCGACACCGACACCGATGTCCCGGGTGCCAAGAAGGGCGCGGGCGACCTGGTGAAGAAGGGCGAGGGACAGACCCTCAGCGGCCCGATGGCCGTCGCGTACGCCACGTACCGCGGTCCCGGCGAGGCCGAGGCCAAGCAGCTGATGCGGTTCGGGCAGGTCATGCGCGGGGTGCTGCGCAAGATGTCCGCCGATCCGAAGGCCGCGACGGTCACCGTGCAGACGCTGGCCCAGATCCTGGACCCGTCGCTGCCCGAGAAGGACCTCGGGGCCTCGCTGGCGAAGCTCGCCGAGCACGCCAAGATCGGCGACTACAAGACGGCGCTGCTGCCGGTCCAGGACGACGGCACCCTCACCGACGCGGCCACCGAGAGCGTCGTCAAGGACATCCTGGGCGGCACGGTCAAGGCCCCGTCCGCGGACGGCGTGGTCCGGGTCGGCATCAAGAACGCCACCGGTGACACCGGCGGTACGGAGTCCGCCCGGGGCAAGCTGATCAACGGTGGTTTCGCCTTCGTCAACAGCGGGAAGGCCGACGCGGCGTCGTCCTCGCAGGTCGTCTACGCGCAGGCGGCGGACAAGGAGAAGGCGACCCAGGTCGCCAAGACCCTCGGACTGCCGACCAGCACGGTGACGAAGGGCAAGCCCGCCGGAAACGCGGACGTGTCCGTCCTCCTCGGCCAGGACTACAAGATCGAGTAGCGGGGGGCGGGCGGC
>NZ_SSBI01000084.1 GCF_004795015.1 Streptomyces sp. A1277
GAACTGGCCGTCGTCCTCGTCGACGCCCGCAACGGGGTGGTCGAGCAGACCCGCAGGCACGCCGCGGTCGCCGCCCTGCTGCGCGTCCCGCACGTGGTGCTGGCCGTCAACAAGATGGACCTCGTCGGCTACGACGAGAGCGTCTTCACGCGCATCGCCCGCCAGTTCACGCACTACGCGGGCGAGCTGGGCGTCCCCGAGATCACCGCGATCCCGGTCTCGGCGCTGACCGGCGACAACGTGGTGGCGGCTTCCGCCCACATGGGCTGGTACGGCGGCCCGACGGTGATGGAGCATCTGGAGAGCGTCCCCGTGGGTTTCGACCGGGACAGCGCGGAGGCCCGTTTCCCGGTCCAGTACGTGCTCCGCCCGCAGGGCTCCGGGCACCCCGGCCATCGCGGGTACGCGGGCCAGATCACCGCCGGCGCCTTCCGAGTGGGCGATCCCGTGGTCGTCCTGCCGTCCGGGCGGGAGAGCGTCGTCGCCGGTATCGGCCTGCTGGGGCAGGCGGTGGAGACGGCCTGGAGTCCGCAGTCGGTCTCCCTGCGGCTCGCCGACGACCTCGACGTCTCGCGCGGCGACCTCATCGCCCCGGTGGCACACCCGCCCGTGGTCACCCGCGATGTGGCGGCGACGGTCTGTCATCTCGCGGACCGGCCGCTGCGCACCGGCCAGCGGGTGCTGCTCAAGCACACCACCCGCACGGTCAGGGCGTTCGTGGCCTCGGTCCCCTCCACGCTGGCCCTGGACGACCTCTCGCAGCGCCCGGCCCCCGCCCGGCTGGAGACCAACGACATCGGCCGGGTGCACATCCGCACCGCCGAGCCGCTCGCGCTGGACGACTACGCCGAGTCCCGGTCCACCGGGTCCTTCCTGCTCATCGACCAGGTCGACGGCACCACCCTGTGCGCCGGGATGGCGGGCGATGCCTTCACCGACCACGTATGGGCGTCCTGACGCGCCGCGCCCCGTGAACCGCCTGATGCCCGGCACCCTTTCGGAGGGTACCGGGCATCAGGCGGTTCACGGCGTCGAGATCGGCAAGACGCCTTCTAGTGTGCGACCAGGTCCGGGACCGGCCAGTAGGGCTCGTCCTGCAGGAGGCGCGTGTCGTGGGTGAGGATGGCCTGCTCGTACTGGCTGAGAGCCGGGGAGGGCTCGACGCCCTGGGATTCGATGAGGTTGCGGCGGCACTGGCGGTAGACGCCGAGGGCGTCGAGCTGGCGGCCGCACCTGTACAGGGCTCGCATGAGGAGCATACAGAACTGTTCGTGTACGGGGTTGCGGAAGTAAAGTTCGGCCAGTTCGGGGAGGATTCTCTCATGTCCGCCGGCGCGTAGTTCGAGGTCGTACAGCAGAGTCAGTGCGGAAGTGCGTGCTTCGAGGTATCTCGCGGCGGCGGTCTGACAGATGAGGCCGCCGGCCAGGCCGCCGAACATCGGGCCGCGCCAATGGGAAAGGGCCTCGCGCAGTCCGGTGATGTCCTTTTCCGTGTACGCGTGGACGCCGTGGCCCGCCCTGGTATGGATGGCTTCGACGGCGTCCAGGAATAACGTCGCGTCCAGTTCCCAGCGCCCGACCGTGAACAGGTAGCCGGAGGTGCTGGTCACGACGCGGGAGGTGTCGCGTTCGGGTTCGAGGGCGGCCAGGGTGCGCCGGATCCTGCTGACCTGTGCCTGGAGTGCGTTCTCCACCTTGGCCGGCGGGGTGGTGCCCCAGAGTTCGGCGATGAGGGAATCGACGGTCACCAGGTCTCCGCCGGAGACGAGGAGTGTGGCGAGCAGGGTCTGCTGCATGGCGCCGCCCAGCCGTACGGCGGAACGGTTTTTCTTGATTTCGACGCAACCCAGGACCGAAAACAGCAACACAGATCTTCTCCCCCGCGAATGGAAAGGTACGTGTCGTCATGCTGGCTTTTGGCGCATTCAAGAGGGCGTCGTGCGCAAACGCCTGTCGGCTTCCCCCTTGAGAGGCCGGACGATATAGACTATCCGGCCAATCTCATTTCTGGACCGATCAGTCTGGATCCTACTTCGCCAGATTTCAGTCTGTCAATGAAACGTCCAGCATGGAATTGATCAACTCTCAAGCCTAAATGGAGAAAATTCCAGACAGTCCCACAGCGGACCTGTATTATGCGCAGCGTTAAAGGCTGTACAGTACACGGACGGCGGATGCGGGGGAGCAATAAGTTCGCCGCCGTGCACTGCACAGCCGTCCGGGGGCCGGGGCACGGGGCCCCGGCCGGTTCTACGCGGTGGCCTTCTGCCGGTAGCGCACGGCCCCCAGGAGGGCGACGAGCGTGACCGCCAGGGTGATCGCGGTGATCACCCACAGGCCGGCCCGGTAGGGGGCGAGTCCGGTGCTGGAGACCAGGGAGAAGACGGTGGCGGTGATGGCGATGACCACGCCGTTGCCGATCTGCGCGCCGGCGTTGAACAGGCCGGAGGCAAGGCCCTGCTCGTCCGGTCCGGCGTTGCCGACCGCGGCGATGTTCAGCGCCGGGTAGACGGCGGCGAAGCCGAGGCCGCCGAGCAGCTGCTGGGCGATGAGCGTGACCAGTGGGTCGACGCTGCCGATCAGCAGCGCCCAGCCCAGGTAGCCGATGCTCAGCATGACCAGGCCGGTGGTGGCCACCGGCCAGGCACCGTACTTGGTGACCAGGGCCGCGCCGTAGCGGGCGGCGCCGGCGGTCAGCACGCCGCCGAGGAGGAAGGCGAGGCCGGCCTCGAGGGGCGACCAGCCCAGCTTGTCCTGGTAGTAGAGGGTCAGGACGAACTGGAAGGAGACGTAGGCGCCGAAGAAGAGCATGCACAGGTTGGCGCGGGAGAGCTGCGGGCGGGTGAAGATGGCCAGCGGCACCAGCGGCTCGGGGTGGTTGCGCTCCACGACGACGAACAGCGGGAACAGGACGGCGGCCGCGACGAGCGCGCCGATGGTCACGGCATCGCTCCAGCCGTGGCTGGCGGCCCGGCTCAGACCGTAGACGAGGGCGACGGCGCCCGCGGTGACGGTGACCGCGCCCAGGAGGTCGAGCTTGCCGCGGCGGCCGCCCTCCTGCTGTCCGGGCACGACGGACCCGGCGAGCAGGGCGACCAGCAGGCCGACGGCCGCGGGCAGGAAGAGGATCAGGCGCCAGTCGACGCCCGCCATCAGGCCGCCCAGCAGCAGGCCGAGGGAGTAGCCGGCGGAGGCGACGGCCAGGAAGGTGCCGAGCGCGCGGTTGCGGGCCTGCTCGTCGCGGAAGGCGTTGAGCAGGATGGCCATGGCGGCCGGTGCGGTGATGCCGGCGCTGACTCCCTTGAGGAGGCGGGCGACGACGAGCACGGGACCGTTCTCGGCCAGGCCGCCCAGGCAGCTGGCGACGACGAAGACCAGCAGCCAGCCGATCAGCAGCTTCTTGCGGTTGTAGAGGTCGGCCAGCCGGCCGCCCAGCAGCAGGAATCCGCCGAAGCCGAGGGCGTAGGCGGAGACGACCCACTGCAGGGAGGACGCCGACATCCCCAGGTCCTCCTGGACCAGCGGCAGCGCCGGTCCCATGCTCGCGATGTCCATCGCGTCGAGGAACTGGACCGCGCACACGACGAGGAGGAGCAGCGGAAGGCTCTTGACCGCGGGTGAGGCCGCGGCTGCCTCGTCCGCCCGCGGCGCGGGCGGTGAAGTGGAAGTGGATGCCTCGGTCATGATCACAGACTCCGATCGGGACAGCGTCGAGGGGGACAGCGCCAGGAGCGGCATGAATAACGGACCGATCAGTCCCGGACTGATCGGTCCATTTTTAGCGCCCATAAGGACCCCTGTCAAACGTATGCTGGAGACGATGCGGGCCAGGGGAAGGAGAACGCAACGATGGCAAGAACACCGGCACCAGGGACGAGACGCAGAATCCTCACCGCCGCGTCCAGACTGTTCAGCCAACAGGGCGTGCGAGCCGTGGGCATGCAGCAGGTCATCGACGAGACCGGGGTCGGCAAGAGCCTGCTGTACCGCGAGTTCGCCAGCAAGGACGAACTGGTCGCCGCCTGGATCCGGGACAGCGACGAGGAGTGGTGGAAGACCGCCGCACAGGTGACCGACCCCTACCAGGGCGACCCGGTCCGCCAGATCCTGGCCCTGCTGCGTTTCTTCTACGACAGCGTCCAGTCGCCGGACTACTACGGCTGCATCTACTACAACACCTCCTCGGAGTTCCGTGACCCGCAGTACCCCGGGCGCATGGAGTCGGTGCGCCACCTGCGCCGGCTGCGCGACTGGCTGCGCGACATGGGCATCCTCGCGGGAGCGAGTGACGCCGAGGACATGGCCGACGCGCTGATGCTCGTCATCGGCGGACTGCTCAACAACGGCGAGGTGCTGGGCGCCGACGGCCCGGCCCGGATGGCGCTGCCCACCGCGGAACTGGTGCTGCGTCAGTACTGCCCCGCCCCGGTGGGCGCAGTGTCCGCCTGACCCGCCCGAACCAACCGGCCCCGCGGCGCTGGGACGCCACGGGGCCGGAGTGCGGGGGTGCCTCGGGGCATGTGCGCCCGGAGGTCAGTGAGCCTGGGTCACCTTCTCGGGGCGGGCGGGGCGGACGGCGACGCCGTGTTCCTCGTACCCGTCGTTGTAGACGAAGGACGTGGGCAGCCGGTCGTGGAACTGGTAGTCGTAGCGGATCCGCCCGTCCTCGCCGAGGACGACGATGTCCTGGCCCGCCATCTCCATCTCCCCGGTCGCACCTGAGACCATCACCCAGTTGAGGCGGACCACGTTGTGGTGCCCGACCGCGTTGTGCGAGGAGCGGAAGGTGTAGCCCATCGGGCCGTAGACGTCCTGGGTGTAGGCGAGTTGGTCGATGATCGCCTGATGGCCGCGGATCGGGTCCTTGCGGTAGAAAAGGTAGGTGGCGTCGGGCTCGTAGAGCCGCTCCACCCCGGCGCGGCGGCGCCCGGGATCGGTTTCGTTCCACAGCGCCACATAGGCGTCGAGGAGCGCGTTGGGCGTGGACGCCGGTACGAGTGCGGGCTCGGATGCGGGTGGCATCGGTCGGTCCTCCCTGGAGGTCAGCGGGGTCCCGCGTGACGCAGCAGCAGGTGCGCCAGGTCCGCGGTGACGGCCTCGGTGTGGGCGTGCAGGTAGAAGTGGCCCCCGGGGTAAGTGCGGCACCCCAGGTAGTCGGGCGTGCGGTCGGCCCAGGCGCGCAGGGCCTCCGGGGCGAGCAGCGGGTCGTCGCGGCCCGTGTAGGCGACCACCGGGCAGGTGGCGGCAGCGCGGTCGTCGGTGTGGTCGGCGCACACCGCCCCGTCCGCGCGCATGATGCGGACGGTCTCGGCCAGCAGCCGGGGGTCGGCCCCGATCTCGGCGGGCAGTGAACCCAGCCGGGCCACGAAGGCCAGTGGATCGGAGACGTACGGGTCGCCGGTGTACGGGTCGCCGGTGCGGAAGCCGTGCGGGGACCAGCCGGAGACGGCGAGCAGTACCGGCGCGGGCAGACCGGTCCGGGCCAGTTCCACCGTGACCCGGTAGGCGAGCAGCGCGCCCATGGAGTGTCCGAACAGCGCGTACGGGCGCGCGTCGAGATCGGCGGCGAGCACGGCGGCCAGGTCCCGCACCAGGGGTGCGAGCCGGGTGTACGGCTCCTCGCGGCGGCGGTCCTGACGGCCCGGCAGCTGCACGGACTGGCAGGTGATCGTGTCGGGGAGCAGGGCGGGCCAGTCGCGGTAGGCGGTGGCCGAGCCGCCGCTGTGGTGCAGGAGGAACAGCCGGATGTCCGCGTCCGGCCGGGCCTCGGGCGGGTGCAGCCAGCGGTGCACGGCCACTCAGCCCGCCGGCTGCGGCTGCTCGCCGGCAGCGTGGCGTTCGCGCAGCACCCGGCGCAGCAGCTTGCCGGTGGGGTTGCGGGGCAGGTCGGTGACCGTCTCGTACCCGGTGGGCACCTTGAAGCCGGCGATGCGGCCGTTCAGGAACCGCAGGAAGTCCCGGGGTGCGGCCGTCGCGCCGGGGCGCAGCACCACCGCGGCCCTGACCGCCTCGCCCCAGTGGGTGTCGGGAACCCCGTAGACCGCCACGTCCTCGACGGCCGGGTGTGCGCGCAGCGCGTTCTCCACCTCGGTGGGGTAGATGTTCTGGCCCGCGACGATGATGGTGTCGTTGACCCGGTCGACAAGGTGGAGGTAGCCGTCCTCGTCCAGGTAGCCCATGTCGCCCATGGCGAGCCAGTCGCCGGTGACGGCCTGTGCGGTGGCGGCGGGCAGCTGCCAGTAGCCCAGGAAGCGGGCGGGAGTGCGGGCGCTGACGCGGCCGGTGCGGCCGGCGGGCAGGACGTTGCCCTGGTCGTCGAGGATGCGGATCTCGTTGCCGGGCAGCGCCCGGCCGGCGGAGGCGAGCACGGTGCTGTCGGGGGTGTGGTCCTGGGGCGCCAGGCAGGTCAGAAAGCTGCCGGCCTCGGCCGATGAGTAGCCCTGGGCCAGGTCGCATCCCAGGACGCCGATGCAGGTCAGCAAGAGTTCGCGGTCGATGGGTGAGCCGCTGTAGACCACCTTGCGCAGGGAGCGGAAGGTTTCCTTGGTGGTGTTGTGCTCGGCGAGCATCATGCGCAGCATCGCAGGCGCGGCCCACACGGTGGTGATGGCGTGGCGCTCGATGAGGCGGGTGGCCTCGTCGGCGATGAAGCGGCGCATGATGACGGTGGTGGCGCCTGCGTTGAAGGAGTGCATGAACCAGCCGAAGCCGGCGGTGTGCAGGCCGGGGAAGCAGCTCAGGCCGCGGTCGGTGGTGCGCCAGTCGATCCAGTCGACCCCGGCTCGGCGGGTGTCGGCGATGAGGGTGAAGAAGGTGCGCTGGGCGAGGACCACGCCCTTGGGCAGGCCGGTGGTGCCGCTGGTGTAGAGCTGGGCGACCGGGTCGTCGAAGCCGGTGGCGGGTGGCGGGTCGGTGTCGGGCCGGCCCTGTTTCCAGGCGAGCAGGCCGCCGGCGACGTGGGTGTCGGTGTCCAGGTCGACCAGCTGCCGCAGCTGCGGCAGGGCCTCGCGCACCTTGTCGACGGTGGGTCTGAATTCCCTTTCCACGAAGAGCAGTTCGGCCTGCGAGTCGCGCAGGACGTGCTCGACCTCGGTGGGGGTCAGCCGCCAGTTGATGGGTACCAGGACCGCGCCGCTCTTGGCGCAGCCCAGCGCGAGGTCGTAGTAGTGCTCGGATTCCTGGCCGAGGTATCCGATCCGGGAGCCCCGGCCCAGGCCGGCGGCGAGCAGGGCGTGGGCGGTGCGGTTGCTCTCCCGGTGCAGCTGCGCGTAGGTCAGGGTGCGGTCCCCGCAGATGACCGCGGGCTGGTCGGGGCGGGTGTGGGCGTGCAGCGCGGCACGCGCGGCGAGCGTCGGCGTGGTGCTGAGGTCCATCGGATCCCCTCGTCGGATGCGGAACGGGTACGGCGCGGTACGGGTGCCGGGTCGTCAGGCGGGCGTGGCCGGGGTGGGATGTGCGGTGGTCAGGAGGGCCGCGAGGTGGCCGGCGAGTTCGCTCACCGAGGGGTGGTCGAAGACCACGGAGAATTCCAGTGCCAGGCCCAGCTGGTCCTGCAGCCGGTTCTTCATCGCGGTCGCCGTCAGCGAGTCCACGCCCAGTTCCAGGAAGGTGGCCGTGGCGTCCACGTCCCGGCGGTCGGTGATCGACAGCAGATCGGCGGTGAGCGCGCGCAGCAGCTCGACCAGTGCCGCATGCCGTTCACCGGGAGCCGCGTGTGCCAGGGCGTGGGGGTCGACGGATACGGCCGCCGGACGGACGGGAGCGCCGCCGGCGGAGCGGCCGGCCGGCGGGGCGGGGCGGGACGGCAGCAGGGCGAACGTCATTCCGGCCAGCTCCATGACGGGCTCACCGCCCGGATACGGACCGGGGTGCGGGCCGGTGGGGGTGCCGGGGTGCGGGCCGGTGGGGGTGCCGGGGCGGGGGCCGGGGGCTCCGTCGAGGAGGACGACGTCCAGGCTGAAGGCCGCAGGGGGCGTGTCGCCTCGGTGGATGCGCAGGAGTGAGTGCAGGTGCTCGCCGCGGGGCTTTTTGAAGGCGCGCAGCCGGGCGATGCGGGTGGCGATGTAGGACCGGCCGTCGTCGGCGAAGGCGGCCAGGCCGTGGGTGGCGGCGTCGAGGACGGGCGGGGGCAGGTGTTCGGCGCGCGAGGTGCCGGCGTTGGAGATCGTGGTGAGGGCGAAGTCCTCGCCGTATGCGCGTACCTCGGTCGCCCTGCTGAACTGCGGTCCGTAGTCCAGGCCCGCGCGTGCGTAGGCGGCGCGTACCTCCTCGCCGGTGAGGACCTGGCGTGGTGGCGGGCCGCCGGGGCCGGCGATGTCGGTCTGTGCGAGGCGGTCCAGCAGCTCGCGTCCGGTCCCGGTGAGTGCTCCGACGCTCTGCGTGGGGTCGGGGGCGGCGATCACGGCACTGGCGTGCAGGGTCGGGGGTGTGGTGTCGTCGCCGGCCGGCCGGCTGTGGACCTCGACGGTGAAGGAGCCGTCCGCCGCCGCGGTGGCGCGGGTGAGTAGCAGGGCGGGCCGGTCGGTCAGGAACAGTGCCTCGTGGAAGCGGATGTCTTCGAGGGCGCGCCGGGTGTCGCCGGCGAGTTCGTCCTGCAGGGCCAGCAGCAGCTCCAGGTAGGCCGCGGCGGGGAGGAAGGCCCGGCCGGCGGCGGTGTGGTCGGCGAGGTAGCCGGGCCGCGTGGCGCTGATCCGGGCGGCGAAGGTCCGTACGGCGGCTGCCGGGGACCCGCCGGGGGTGGTGGGGCGGCCGAGCAGGGGGTGGGTGCCGTCCGCGGCGGTCCGGTGGCCGGACGGGGCCGGCAGACGGTAGGGGCGGCGGTCGAAGGCGTAGGGGGGCAGCTCGATCCGGCGGCCGGGCCGGTCGGCGTACACCCGGGACCAGGCGATGTTCAGTCCTGCCGTGTACGCGCCGGCGAGTGCGGTGGTGAGCCGGATGCCGGTCTCGTCCTTGCGGCTCAGGCAGCTCAGCCAGCGGTGCCGGGCCGGATCCACGCACTGGCGGGCCAGCGAGGTCAGGGCGCTGGAGGGGCCGACCTCCACGAAGACGTGGCGGCCTCGGGTGTCGATGGTGCGGACCCCTTCGGCGAACGCGACGGTCTCGTTGACGTGCCTGATCCAGTAGTCGGCGGTGGCGAGTTCGGCGTACGTGGCGATCCTGCCGGTGAGGTTGGAGACGAGCGGCAGCCGCGGCTCGTGGAATTCGACGGATGCCAGGGCCTTGCCGAGCTGTTCGGAGACCTCGGCCATGAGGGGCGAGTGGAAGGGGGCCGCGACCCGCAGAGGGGTGACGTTCCAGCCCCGCTCGCGCAGTGCGGCCACGGCCGCGTCGAGGGAGGCGGTGGCGCCGGAGACCACACACTGCTGAGGGGCGTTGTCGGCCGCGACGGCCAGATCGGACCAGGCGGCGAGCAGCGGTGCGACCTCCCGCGCGGGCGCCGACACCGCGGCCATGCCGCCGGGGCGGGACACCGACTCGATGAGGGCGGCACGGGCCGTGAGGAAGGCGATGCCGTCGGCGAGGGTGAACAGCCCGGCGACGGTGGCGGCGGCGATCTCGCCGACGCTGTGGCCGATCAGCACGCTGGGCCTGACCCCCCAGGACAGCCACAGCTGGGCGAGGGCGTACTCCAGAGTGAACAGCGCGGCATGCGTGTACGGAGTACGGGCGAGCATCTCGGCGGCGTCGGGCACCTCGCCGAACATGACCGCGGCCGCGGATCTGCCCAGGTGAGCGGTGAACAGGGCGTCACACGCGTCGACGTGGCGCCGGAACTCCGGGGACGAGGCGTAGAGGGAACGGCCCATGCCGGTGTACTGGGCGCCGGAGCCGGTGAAGAGGAAGGCGACCTTGCGAAAAGCGCCGGGCCCCGTGGTGCCGGTCTCGTCGCCGGGCTGCTGCGGCTCGGCCCAGGCACGCAGCCTGGCGGCGAGCTGTTCGGTGTCGGTGACGGTGGCGGCGTGGCGGTGACGGAAGTGGGAGCGGCCCGTGGCACGGGTGCGGCACAGATCCGCAAGGCTGGTGCCGGGCTGCTCGGCGAGAAGGCGGAGGTGGCGTTCGGCCTGCAGACGCAGCGCGGGACGGGACTTCGCGGAGAGCGTGAAGACGTGCCCGGCCGGGTCGGTCCGCCGGGGTTCGCGGGTGGCGGGCTGTGCGGTGCGGTCGGTGCGTCCGGTCGTGTCCTGCCGGGTCAGTTCCGCGGGCACGGCGGCGGGCGGTTCCTCCAGTACGGCGACCGCGATGGCCCCGGCGACGCCGAAGCCGTTGACCGTGGCGCGGCGGACGGGGGCCTGCCAGGGCCGGGTCGCGTCCGGGACGGTCAGGGGGTAGCTGTCCCAGGGGATGCGCCCGGAGAGGTCGCGCCAGCGGTGCGGGTAGAACACGCCCGCCCGCATCTGGGCGATCACCTTGATGACGGCGCCCAGCCCGGCGGCGGG
This sequence comes from Streptomyces sp. A1277, assembly GCF_004795015.1. Classification (GTDB taxonomy): domain Bacteria; phylum Actinomycetota; class Actinomycetes; order Streptomycetales; family Streptomycetaceae; genus Streptomyces. The sequence goes on from NZ_SSBI01000084.1 coordinate 10,437, forward strand.
TTCCATGTGGCCGATGTTGGCCTTGAGGGAGCCGACGGTCAGCGGGTCGTCGGGGCTGTGGGAGGCGCCGAAGACGCCGTTGATCGAGCCGATCTCGATGGGGTCGCCGAGCGGGGTGCCCGTGCCGTGCGCCTCGACGTACTGGATGTCGCCCGGCTCCAGGCGGGCGTTGGCCAGGGCCGCGCGCATGACCGCCTCCTGGGCGGTGCCGTTGGGCGCGCTCAGCCCCGCGCTCTCCCCGTCCTGGCCGATGGCGGTACCGCGGACCAGCGCCAGCACGTTGTCCCCGTCCATGAGCGCGTCGGAGAGCCGCTTGAGCACGAGAGCACCGCAGCCCTCGGCGCGGGCGTATCCGTCGGCACTGTCGTCGAAGGTCTTGCAGTGGCCGTCCGGGGCGAGGAACTGCCCGTGGGAAAGGATGACGAAGGAACGGGGGTTGTGCAGCGCGTTCGCGGCGGCACACAGCGCGATGGAGCATTCACGGCGGCGCAGCCCCTCGACCGCGAGGTGCAGAGCGGTCAGGGACGAGGCGCAGGCAGTGTCCGTGGTCAGGCTGGGCCCGCGCCAGCCCAGGAAGTAGGAGAGCCTGCCCGACATCGAGTAACCGCCGAGTCCGGTGGTGAGACTGCCGTCGAGCTGTTCGTCAGCGAGCTGCTCCAGCTCCAGGGCGAAGTCGAGCGGGGAGGCACCGACGTAGACACCGCCGTCGCCGTGGCGCAGGGCGGCGGGATCGATACCGGCGTTCTCCAGGGCCTCCCAGGAAGTCTCCAGCATCAGCCGCTGTGCCGGATCGATATACGGGGCCTGCTTGGGCGGGATGTTGAAGAACTGGGCATCGAATTCATCGACCGCATCCAGAAAACCGCCGGCCGCCGCGGTGATCAGAGATTCATCGACTTCCCCGGCCCAGCGGTCACGGGGCAACGGGCCAATCCCGGAGCGCCCCTCGCGCAAGAACGCATCGAGATCGTCCATCGAGTCGTTGCCACCGGGCAGCCGCATGCCGACCCCGACCACCGCGACCGGCTCGTACTTCTCCAGAAGGAACTGTCCCAGCATTCTGTGCTGCTGCCGCAGCGTCTCCTGAGCCGCCTCGAACTGTCGACGTATTTCCTGGTCCACTTCGGATCCTTCCGGCACGACGACGCCCCGAACCTTTCTGCCACGTAAGGCTTTCCTGGTATTCCCGATACCCGGATACCCAGGTGTCCGGGTATCCGGGCCTGCGACGGTGAGCGCCACCGGGCCCGCGCCGGTGGGCGTGCGCCGGCGGGACTGCGGTCAGCGCGCCAGGTCCTGCGCGTCGAAGAGGCCGGTCAGCACCTCGGCGGCGAGGTAATCCAGCAGTTGCTCCACGGTGGGCCGGTTGAACAGCGCGGTACTGCTGATCCCCACCCCCAGCAACTCCTCCAGACGCAGTTTGACGGTGGTGAGCATCAGCGAGGTCATGCCCAGTTCGAAGAAAGTGTCCTCGAGTGGGAATTCCTCGTCCTCGTCCATGAGGAGAACGGTCCGGAATTCCGCGGTGACGATGGTCTCCAGGGCCGACCAGCGCTCCGCCCGGGAAATCGACTGCAGTCGTTCGGCGATCGGCGCCACAAGAATCACCTTTCTGTCATTCAATGCGATTAGAGCATGGGCGACTTGACGACCTGCTGACACGGACCTGACCGAATCCGGCCTCAGATGTGCGCCGGAAGCTGTCAGTTCAGCGTCAGGCCAGGTATGGGAACCTCATGCACACGAGTGGGTTCAAGATCCGTATCGGAGGGTGACGACATGGCCAGCATCACGGGGACCACGCGGGAGGAACTGCACACCAACGGCTACTCATTGGTGCCGGCCGGCCATTTCGTCCTGGCCCCCGAATTGAAGCCGCTGGTCAAGGAACTGGCCGACGAGTGGGAACGGCTGGAGGCCGACCAGTACCTGATGAACGGCGCCCGCTTCCGCGAGCGCCGCTACGACCGCTTCTACTTCCTGCCCCGCACCGGCGAGATCCGCCTGCGCCCGCACCGGCCCTACTACCAGTCCCCGGGCGCCAACGACTACGCGGGGGGCATCCAGCGCGAAGTGGCCCCGCTGAGCTCCGCCACCCTCGCCAATCCCCTGCTGACCCGGCTGATGCGCGACGACTTCGCCCACTTCCCGCTGGCCGACGACGACACCCGCCTGGACGAACCCTGGGACGTGCAGTGCCACCAGTTCCGCATCATCAGCACCCCCGACGAGATCGGTGAGCCGACCCCCGAAGGGCCGCACCGCGACGAAGTCGACTACGGGGTGATCCACCTGATGGGACGAGCCAACACCGAAGGCGGCCAGTCGCAGGTCTACACCCCGAACAAGGAACTGCTCACCGAGTTCACCCTCACCGAACAGATGGACACCATGTTCTGGTCGGATCAGCAGATCCTCCACGCCGTACAGCCCACCCGGGCGACGGACCACGACAAGCCCGCCACCCGCGACGTACTGATCATGGGCTACAAGCACACCCCTGGGCTCCAGCGCATCGAACGCCCCTGAGGGCTGTCCCGTGATCCCTGGCGGGCGCGCGACGCCGGCTACGGCGCCTTTCGAAGCCCGGAAGCCGTGTTGTACGCCGAGTGCGTCGTGCTGTACGCCTCTCCGAAATAGCCCAATCCACCGGCGGCAGGAGCCGGATCCGGGATGAACTTCACGAATCGGCCGCTGGATGTTCTTCCTGAGTGCTGAATTCTCCGGCGCCACCTGTTGCGGAGCCTCGGGACCCTTAGCCTCGCGCTTTCGCGAGGTGGGGTGTCCGATGCTTGATCAAATAAACGGAGAGTGCCCCTGACCTGCAACGATGGGACTTGTCTAGGGTCCTGTGGCTGCACGGAAAGAAGCACTCTCCAGGTGAAG
>NZ_SSBI01000085.1 GCF_004795015.1 Streptomyces sp. A1277
CCCCGGCCGCCCCGGCACCGGCCGCTCAGGCTCCGGCTCCCGCCGCTCCGGCCCCGGCACCGGCCGCCCCGGCACCGGCACCGGCCGCTCAGGCTCCGGCCGCCCCGGCCGCGACCTCCGGTGACGACGGCGCGTACGTCACGCCGCTGGTCCGCAAGCTCGCCGCCGAGAACGGCGTCGACCTGGGCTCGGTCAAGGGCACCGGCGTCGGTGGCCGCATCCGCAAGCAGGACGTAGTGGCCGCCGCGGAGGCCGCCAAGGCCACCGCTGCCGCCCCGGCGCCCGCCGCCGCTCCGGCCGCCGCCAAGGCGCCGAAGCTGGAGGCCAGCCCGCTGCGCGGCCAGACGGTCAAGATGACCCGCATGCGCAAGGTCATCGGCGACAACATGATGAAGGCGCTGCACTCGCAGGCCCAGCTGACCTCGGTCGTCGAGGTCGACGTCACCAAGCTGATGAAGCTGCGCAACAAGGCGAAGGACGGCTTCGCGGCCCGCGAGGGCGTCAAGCTCTCCCCGATGCCGTTCTACGTCAAGGCCGCCGCCCAGGCGCTGAAGGCCCACCCGGTCATCAACGCCCGGATCAACGAGGACGAAGGCACCATCACGTACTTCGACTCGGAGAACATCGGCATCGCCGTGGACGCCGAGAAGGGCCTGATGACCCCGGTCATCAAGGGCGCGGGCGACCTCAACATCGCCGGCATCTCGAAGAAGACCGCCGAGCTGGCCGGCAAGGCCCGCGGTGGCGGTCTGACGCCGGACGACATGTCCGGTGCCACCTTCACCATCAGCAACACCGGCTCGCGCGGTGCGCTGTTCGACACCGTCATCGTGCCGCCGAACCAGGCAGCCATCCTGGGCATCGGCGCCACCGTGAAGCGCCCGGCGGTCATCGAGACCGAGGAGGGCACCGTCATCGGTGTCCGCGACATGACGTACCTCTCGCTCTCCTACGACCACCGTCTGGTGGACGGCGCGGACGCCGCCCGCTACCTGACCGCGGTCAAGGCGATCCTGGAGGCCGGCGAGTTCGAGGTCGAGCTCGGCCTGTAACCAGCCTCACGATCGGCGCCCCCGTCCGGAACACTCCCGGGCGGGGGCGCCGCCGTATTGTCTAGACACCACCGGTCGCCCCGGCCACCGTGCCGGCGCAGGCGTACCGGTCTGTCCGAAGGAGCCCGTCATGACCCCGCCCGTCGTCCACTCGCTGCGCGAACAGATCCGCGAGCACATCGTGGAGGGGATCGTCAGCGGGCGCTGGAAGCCGGGCGAGCGGATCGTGGAGCGGCGCATCGCCACCGAGCTGGAGGTCAGCCAGACGCCCGTGCGCGAGGCGCTGCGGGAGCTGGAGACGCTGCGGCTGATCGAGTCGGCGCCCAACAAGGGCGTCCGGGTCCGCAACCTCACCGCCGCCGACCTGGAGGAGAGCTACCCCGTACGGGCCGGCCTGGAGCAGATCGCCGCCGAGCTGGCGGCCCCCGGGCTCGGCGAGGACTGCTCGCTGCTGGCCCCGCACGTGGCGGCGCTGTACGAGGCGGACCGGCTGGCGGACGGCGAGGCGCAGGTGCGCCACACGGTGGCCTTCCACCGCGAGATGGTGCGGGCGGCGGGCAACGCGGTGCTGCTGCACACCTGGGAGGGCCTGGGCATCGAGGTGTTCACGGCGCTCTCGATCCGCTGGCTGGGGACGGTGCAGAAGTCGTACGCCGAGGAGCACGAGGCGCTCATCGACGCCTTCCTGCGCAAGGATCCGGACATAGGGACCCTGGTCAAGGCGCACGTACTGGGCTGCGCGCCGCGCGCCTGATTCCCGCGCCGTTGGCGCATCTGTCGTGAGGGGCGCTCGCCCGTGCAGCCGAGCGCCCCTTTTGCCTGCTAAATCCCGTCACTCGGTGCCCCGTTTCGTGGCACCGCATGCCAATTTCTTCATATCGAGAAGTTTTCCCGTTCATCCTTTGATCGATCATCGATCGGCGACTTACAGTTCACTTCGCGGGCCCACCGGCCCCATCGCCCTGTCCTGCCAGTCAGGGACTTCTCCACCCCCCTCCTCACCGGAAGGCGGCGATCATGACCGACCCCGTAGGAAAGCTTCCGAGCGAGCTCGACCAGCTCCCGGACCGCGACCCGGAGGAGACCGCTGAATGGGCGGCCTCCCTGGACGCCGTCACCAAGGCCGCGGGCCCGCACCGCGCCGCGTACCTGATGCGCCGCTCCCTCCAGCACGCCGAGGGCGCCGGTCTCGCGCTGCCCAAGCTGCTGGAGACCGACTACGTCAACTCCATCCCGACCGCCGCGGAGCCCGCCTTCGACGGTGACCTGGAGATGGAGTCGAAGATCACCGCGTGGAACCGCTGGAACGCGGCCGCGATGGTCACCCGCGGCTCGCGCTTCGGCGTCGGCGGCCACATCGCCACCTTCGCCTCGGCGGCCTGGCTGTACGAGACCGGCTTCAACCACTTCTTCCGCGGCAAGGAGGGCGAGGGCTCCGGCGACCAGCTGTACATCCAGGGCCACGCCTCCCCCGGCATCTACGCCCGCGCCTTCCTCGACGGCCGGCTCAACGAGCAGCAGCTCGACAACTTCCGCCAGGAGGCGGGCGGCAACGGCCTGCCGTCCTACCCGCACCCGCGGCGGCTGCCCTGGCTGTGGGAGTTCCCCACCGTCTCGATGGGCCTCGGCCCGCTCTCGGCGATCTACCAGGCGCGCTTCAACCGCTACCTGGCCAACCGCAACATCAAGGACACGTCGAACTCGCACGTCTGGGCCTTCCTGGGCGACGGCGAGATGGACGAGCCCGAGTCGACCGCCGCCCTCGCCCTCGCGGCCCGCGAGCGGCTCGACAACCTGACCTTCGTCATCAACTGCAACCTGCAGCGCCTCGACGGCCCGGTCCGCGCCAACTTCCGCGTGGTCCAGGAGCTGGAGGGTGCCTTCCGCGGCGCCGGCTGGAACGTCGTCAAGACGCTCTGGGGCACCGCCTGGGACGAGCTGTTCCAGCTCGACACCACGGGCGCGCTGGTGCGCCGGCTCCGCGAGGTCCCGGACGCGCAGTTCCAGACGTACGCCACCCGCGACGTCGCCTACATCCGCGAGCACTTCTTCGGCGCCGAGCCCGCCCTCGCCGAGCTGGCGAAACTGCTCACCGACGCGAAGATCGCCGAGTGCTTCCACACCTCGCGCGGCGGCCACGAGGCCCGCAAGGTCTACGCGGCGTACCGGGCGGCCCTGGAGCACAAGGGCGCGCCGACGGTGATCCTGGCCCAGACCGTGAAGGGCTACACGCTCGGCCCGGGCTTCGAGTCGCGCAACGCCAACCACCAGATGAAGAAGCTGGACGGCAAGCAGTTCCGCGCCATGCGCGACCTGCTGGAGCTGCCGATCCCGGACGCGAAGCTGGACGAGGGCCTGGTGCCCTACGCGCACCCGGGCGCCGACTCCCCCGAGGTCCGCTACCTCCAGGAGCGCCGCGCCGCCCTCGGCGGCCCCGCCCCGGCCCGCCGGGTGCACGCGGTGGCGCTGCCGTCGCCCGAGGAGCGCGCGTTCGCCGCGCTGAAGAAGGGCTCCGGCAAGCAGGAGCTGGCCACCACGATGGCCTTCGTCCGCCTGGTCAAGGACCTCATGCGGGACAAGCAGACCGGCAAGCGCTGGGTGCCGATCGTCCCCGACGAGGCCCGGACCTTCGGCATGGAGGCGCTGTTCCCGTCGGCCGGCATCTACTCGCCGCTGGGCCAGACGTACGACCCGGTCGACCGCGACCAGCTGATGTACTACAAGGAAGCCAAGGACGGCCAGGTCCTCAACGAGGGCATCACCGAGGCCGGCGCCATGGCCGACTTCATCGCCGCCGCCACGTCGTACGCGACGCACGGCGAGCCGATGATCCCGTTCTACATCTTCTACTCGATGTTCGGCTGGCAGCGCACGGGCGACCAGTTCTGGCAGCTCGGCGACCAGCTCGGCCGCGGCTTCGTGGTCGGCGCCACCGCCGGCCGTACGACGCTGACGGGTGAGGGCCTCCAGCACGCGGACGGCCACTCGCACCTGATCGCGTCCACGAACCCGGCGTCGCTCAACTACGACCCGGCGTTCGCGTACGAGATCGCGGTGATCGTCCAGGACGGTCTGCGCCGGATGTACGGCCCCGACGCCGAGGACGTCTTCTACTACCTGACGGTCTACAACGAGCCGAAGCCGCAGCCCGCGATGCCGGAGGGCGTCGAGGAGGGCATCCTCAAGGGCCTCTACCGCTTCAAGGAGGGCACGCCCGCCAAGGCGGACGCGCCGCGCGCCCAGCTGCTGGCCTCCGGTACGGCGATCCACTGGGCCCTGGAGGCCCAGGAGCTGCTGGCCGCCGACTGGGGTGTCACGGCCGACGTCTGGTCCGCCACCTCGTGGGGCGAGCTGCGCCGGGAGGCGCTGGAGTGCGACGAGGCGCTGCTCCGCGGTGAGCAGCGGGTGCCGTACGTGACGCAGGCGCTGGAGGGCGCACCGGGTCCGGTCCTCGCGGTCAGCGACTGGATGCGCGCGGTGCCGGACCAGATCAGCCAGTGGGTCGAGCAGGACTGGTCCTCGCTCGGCACGGACGGCTTCGGGATCTCCGACACCCGTGACGCGGCCCGCCGCCACTTCGGCGTCGACGCCCAGTCCGTCGTGGTCGCGGTCCTGGCCCAGCTGGCCCGCCGCGGCGAGGTCCCCGCGACGGCGGTCAAGGAGGCCCGGGACCGGTACGGTCTCTGACCTCACACGCTGTCGAGCCCGTCCCGCGCCCCCGTGCGCGGGACGGGCTCGTCCTGCTTTCCGTACGGCCACAATGGCCGCATGCGTGCTGCCCGGCTGATCAGAATGGTGCTGCTCCTGCAGTCCCGCCCCGGTATGACCGCCGCCGAGCTCGCCTCGGAGCTGGAGGTGTCGGAGCGGACCGTCGCCCGCGACGCCCAGGCCCTGTCCGAGGCCGGTGTCCCGGTGTACGCGGAACGGGGCCGGGCGGGCGGCTACCGGCTCGTCGGCGGGTACCGCACCGGGCTGACCGGGCTCGCCCGGGAGGAGGCCGAGGCGCTCTTCCTGTCCGGCCTGCCCTCCGCCCTGCGCGAGATGGGCCTCGCGGACGCCGCGTCCGCCGCCCGTCTGAAGGTGTCGGCGGCCCTGACGCCCGCCCTGCGGGACGCCCCCGCCGGGGCGGGCCGGCGCTTCCACCTGGACGCGCCCGCCTGGTACCAGGAGCCGGTCACCCCGGAGGTGCTGCCCGCCGTGGCCGAGGCCGTGTGGGGCGACCGCACGGTCCTCGCCCGCTACCGGCGGGCCGGCCGGGACACCGACGTGGAACGGGAGCTGGCCCCGTACGGCCTCGTCCTGAAGGCCGGGGTCTGGTACCTCTGCGCCCGCGCGGGCGACGACTTCCGGGTGTACCGGATCGACCGGTTCACCGCCGTGACCGTCTGCGACGCCCTCTTCGTCCGGGACGAGGGCTTCGACCTGTCCGCTTTCTGGGAGGAGCGGTCGGCCGCGTTCGCCCGCTCGCTCCTGCGCACGCAGGTGCGGGTGCGGCTCTCGGAGACGGCCGTGCGCATGCTGCCGCACACCGTGGACCGGGCCGCCGCCCGGGAGGCGCTGGACGCGGCCGGACCGCCGGACGCCGAGGGGTGGGTCACGGTCACCCTGCCGGTCGAGTCCCTGGACGTCGCCCACGGCCAGCTGCTGGGCCTCGGGCCGGAGTTGGAGGTGCTGGAGCCGGCCGCCCTGCGGACCAGGTTCGCGGACGCCGCCGCCCGGCTGCACGCGCTCTACCGGGACACTTCCTGAGCCCTCGATGCGGTGTCTGGGCGTGCATCGTCCGCGCCCAGGGCGGATGCTGGACCCGTGATGGACGAGACGGAGTTCTGGGAGCTGATCGACAGCACGCGCGAGGCCGCCGACGGCGACCCCGAGGACCATGCCGACCTGCTGGTCGAACGGCTGGTGCGGCTCGATCCCGAATCCGTGCTGGACTTCGCCCGCCACTTCGAGGCCCGCTACAACCGCGCCTACCGCTGGGACCTGTGGGCGGCCGCAGCCGTGCTGCTCGGCGGCGCGGACGACGACGCCTTCGACTACTTCCGCTGCTGGCTGATCGGCCGGGGCCGGGAGGTCTTCGAGGGCGCGGTGCACGACCCGGACGCCCTGGCCGAGCTGCTGGAGGACTTCGACGAGGAGCTGGACGGGGACGCGGAGGAGCTGGGGTACGCGGCCGACGAGGCGTACGAGCAGCTCACCGGCGCGGTCGCACCGGACCTCGGGCTGCCGCCGCAGGCCGACGAGCCGGAGGGCACACCGCTGGACCCCGACGACGACGCGGCCCTGGCGGCCCGGCTGCCCACGCTCTGGGAGCGGTTCGGCCCGGAGTGAGGCCCGTGCCCCTCACGGGGTGAGCGAGCGGCCCATCATCACGTCGTCCACGTACCGCCCGTTCAGGAAGAACTCGCCCGGCAGCACGCCCTCGACGGTGAAGCCCTCCGCCTCGTACAGGGCGCGGGCGGGCGCGTTGTGGCCGAGGACCCGCAGGGTCAGCCGGCTCGCCCCCTCACCGCGTGCCGCGACACAGGCCGCGCGGATCAGGGCGCGTCCGACGCCCCGGCCGCGCGCCCAGGCGGCCACGGCGAGGCCCTGTATCTGACGCACATGCGCGTTGCAGGCGAGCGGGGTGGGCGGCACCACCCGTATGTATCCGGCCAGGACCCGTTCCCCCGTCTCGTTCACCGCCTCGGCCACCAGCATGTCCTGGGGCAGGTGCCGCTCGTCGAAGAACGGCGTGTACGGCGGCTGCGGGCGCGGCTGCACGGCGTGCAGCGTCGACCAGGTGGCCCGGTCCAGCTCTCCGAGGGCGGGGCCGTCGTCCAGGACGGCGCGGCGGACGACGGGGGCGGAAGCGGCGGAGGCGGCAGACTCGGTCATGGCCGCCACTGTGCCACGGCCGCGTCGGACGGGGTCCATGGGGCAGGATGAGTGCCATGCCGCACTCCCGTATCGCCGTCACCGGATCGACCGGACTCATCGGAGCGGCGCTGGTGCGCTCGCTGCGGGCCGACGGGCACGAGGTGGTCCGCCTGGTGCGCCGCCACGCGCGGGCCGGTGACGAGGTGGAGTGGGACCCCAAGCACGGTTACGTGGACGTGGCCGGTCTGGTGGGCTGCGACGCGGTCGTGCACCTGGCCGGGGCCGGGGTGGGCGACCATCGCTGGACCGAGGCGTACAAGAAGGAGATCCGGGACAGCCGGGTGCTCGGGACGGCCGCGATCGCGGACGCCGTCGCCTCGCTGGACACCCCGCCCGCCGTGCTGCTGTCCGGGTCGGCGATCGGCTTCTACGGCGACACCGGGAACCACGCGGTCGACGAGGGCGCGCCGCCCGGCGACGGGTTCCTGCCGTCGGTGTGCGTGGAGTGGGAGGAGGCCACGGCCGCCGCCGAGGAGGCGGGGGTGCGTACGGTGCACGCCCGCACCGGTCTGGTGGTCGCCCGGGAGGGCGGCGCCTGGGGCCGGCTCTTCCCGCTCTTCCGGGCCGGGCTCGGCGGCCGCCTCGGCAACGGGCGGCAGTACTGGAGCTTCATCGCGCTGCACGACCACATCGCGGCGCTGCGGCACATCCTGGACACGCCGGAGCTGTCCGGCCCGGTGAACCTGACCGGCCCGGCGCCCGTCACCAACGCGGAGGTGACGGCGGCGATGGGGCGGGTGCTGCGGCGGCCCACCCTGTTCACCGCGCCCGCACCGGCGCTGCGGATCGCGCTGGGCGAGTTCGCCGGGGACGTGCTGGGCAGTCAGCGGGTGCTGCCGGGGCGGCTGCTGGACTCGGGCTTCTCGTTCGCCTTCCCCGGCGTCGACGCCGCCATCCGCGCGGCCCTGCGCTGATCGCCTCGCCCCCGACACCGCATTCAGACGGGTGTGCGACCCCGTGCACCGGTGCCCCGGTACGCGCGCGACTGCGCACGATCGGGCCACTCTCCTAGCCTCCTGATGAACTCGCGCATTCCGGTGGGCGGTTGAGGGCAAGAGCCCCCCACCAATTGCGCCGAACCGGGGAGGGCACGTGCTCAGCACGGCACACCACGCGGACGTGGTCATCATCGGGGCCGGGATCGCCGGCCTGTCAGCGGCCCACCGACTGACCAGCGCGGGAGTCAGTGTCAGCGTCCTGGAGGCCGGCCCCGGCGTCGGCGGCCGGATGACGACCGACGAGGTGGACGGGTTCCGGCTCGACCGCGTCGGCCCGCTGCTCAACACCGCCCAGCCGGAGCTGCGCACGACGCCCGGGCTCGACGGACTCGTCCTGCGCACCTTCGACCCCGGCGTCCTCGTCCACAGCGAGGGCCGCCGCCACCGGACCGGGGAGACGCGCGGCGCACAGGGCTCACGCAGCGCACGGGGCGCGCTCAAGGCAGCGCGCGCCCTCGCGAGCGCCCCCCGGCCGCCACGGGCCGGGGCCCTCACCGGGGCCATGGGCGGCGCGATCGACCAGGCACGCCTCGGGGTCGCCCTGGCCCGCCTCGCCGCCACCCCGCCGGCCCGCATCCTCGCCCGGCCCGAACGCGCCGCGCTCGACGCCCTGTCCGGCCGCCTGTCCGCCCGTACCCTCAACGGCTTCGTACGCCCCCTGCTCACCGCCCTGCTCAGCGACCCGGACCTCGCCACCTCCAGCAGGTGCGCCGACCTCGCCCTGCGCACCTACGCGAGCGGGCGGCTGTGCGTACCGGAGGGCGGGGCGGGCACCCTGCCGGCGCTCCTCGCCGCTTCCCTGCCGCCCGGCACCGTACGCACCGGCGTGCACGTCACCTCCGCCGACATCACCTCGGTCCGCACCAAGGAACACGGCGAGCTGGGCTGCCGCTCCCTGCTGGTCGCCACGGGCGCCGGTGCGGCGGCGGAACTGCTGCCGGGCCTGCGCCTGCCGGCCTTCCACCCCGTGACGGTGCTCCACCACACCGCCCCCGTTCCCCCGCCGACCGGCGCTTCCCTGCTGCTCGACGCCGACCGTTCGGGTCCGGTGGCGCACACCGCCGTGATGAGCGAGGTCGACCCGGCCCGCGCCCCGTACGGCCGGACCCTGATCAGCTCCACGGTGCTCGGCACCCCGCCCCCCGACCTCGACCGCACGGTCCGCGCCCACCTCGCCACGCTCTACGGCGTGCCCACCGGCGACTGGGAGCTGCTGGCCGCCCACCACGACCCGGAGGCGGTGCCCGCGATGACGCCCCCGCACGACCCGGCCCGCCCGGTCCGGGTGCTCGCGGGCCTGTACGTGTGCGGCGACCACCGCGACACCGGCACGGTCCAGGGCGCCCTGTCCTCGGGCCGCCGGGCCGCCGCCTCGATCCTCACCGACCTCGGCGTACGCCCGGTCCTCGGGGACGCGACGGCGCTCCCCGAGGCGGCCTGACGGCCAGGGGGCATCAGCCCAGCGCGGCGACCCGCTCCCGGTAGCCCCGGACGGCGGCGGCGTCCCGGAAGGGTTCCAGCCGCCGCTCGAAGTCGCGCACGTACTCCGTGGCCCGCACCGACCGCATCTCGGCGGCCTGCTGCGCGGCCTCCGCACCCAGCCGGCACGCCTGCTCCAGCTCGCCGAGGCCGAGCCGGGCGCAGGCCAGCACCACCCGGCAGAACAGCCTGCTGCGGGCGTACACGGGGGCGCGCAGCTGGAGCGAGCGCTCCGCGTACTGGGCCGCGGGCCGGTACTGCTGGAGGTCGCGGTGGCAGTGCCCGAACTCGTCGGCGAGCTGCGCCTCGTCGAACTGGCGCGCCCAGTGCGGCACCTCGTCGCCGGGCCGGGCGGCCTCCAGCGCCCGTTCGGCCCGGGTGAGCGAGGCGGTGCACGCCTTGGCGTCCGCGAGCACCGCGTGGCCGCGCGCCTCGACCGCGTGCAGCAGGGCGAGGACCGCGTGCGGCGCGGCGGACCCGATGCCCTGCTGGGCGACCCGGGCCAGCTGTACCGCCTCACGGCCGTGGGCGAGATAGACCGCCTGGCGGCTCATGGTGATGAGGACGTAACTGCCGTAGGCACGGTCCCCGGCCGCCTGGGAGAGCCGCAGCGCCTGCACGAAGTAGCGCTGGGCCAGTCCGTGGGCCGCGATGTCGTACGAGGTCCAGCCGGCCAGCCTGGTCAGGTCTGCGGCGGCCGCGAACAGGCGCCGGCCGGTGGCCTCCGTGTACGTGCCGCGCAGCATCGGCTCGGTCTCGTGCTCCAGGTACCGCACGAGGGCCTGCCGGGCGTGGCCGCCGCCGTAGGCGTGGTCGAGCGTACGGAAGAGCTCGGCGACCGAGCGCAGGGCGGCGACATCCCCGTCACCGACCCGCAGCCCCGAGCCCCGCTCGGTCTGCCGCTGCCGGGGGACGCCGGGGGCCCCCGGCACGACGGCGGCCGGGGCGCCGGGCGGGGCGGGCGTGCCGCCGGGCCTGGACGGCG
>NZ_SSBI01000086.1 GCF_004795015.1 Streptomyces sp. A1277
GCGTCCGCCCCGGCCGAGGAGAGCGTGGCCGAGCCGGTCGCGGAGCCGGAGGTCGTCAAGGCCCCTGAGCCGGTGGCCGAGGCGCCCGCCGAAGCACCTGCCGAGGCCCCGGCCGAGGCGCCCCAGGGCCGTACGCGCCGCCGGGCGACCCGTAAGGCGACCGCCCCGGCGGGCTCGCCGGCCCCGGCCGATGCGGTCGTGTCCGAGCCGGTCATGGCGGAGCCCGCCGAGTCCGCCCCGGCCGCCGATGAGCCGGTGTCCGGGCCCGACCCGGTCGCCTCCGAGGACCCGGTGGTCGAGGCATCGCACGCCGAGGTCCCGGCCGAGGAGCAGGCCGCGCCGCCGCGTGTCCGGCGCCGCGCCACCCGCAAGGTCAGCGCGCCCGCCGGTTCCCCCGCGGGGGCCGAGGAGGCCGCAGTCGTCGTGGTGGAGGCCCCCCCCGAGGCGGAGGCGGAGGCCGAGCCCGAGGCGGCACCGGCCAAGAAGGCGGCCCGCAAGACCGCCAAGAAGGCCACGGCCAAGAAGGCGGCCGTCAAGAAGACCGCCGCGAAGAAGACGACGGCCAAGAAGGCGGCGGCGAAGAAGACGGTGGCGGCGGAGCAGCAGACCGCGTCGCCCGTCACGGCCACGGCCGACGAGGTCTGACCCGGTCTCGCACCGCGCGCGACGCAGTCGGGCCGGTCCCCTCGCGGGACCGGCCGGCTGCGTCGAGGCCCCGGGCCGCTCCCGCCCCCGACACGAAAGCCCTCCCATGCGCAAGATCCAGAAGGCCGTCATACCGGCCGCCGGGCTCGGTACCCGGTTCCTGCCGGCGACGAAGGCCACTCCCAAGGAGATGCTGCCCGTCGTCGACAAGCCGGCGATCCAGTACGTCGTGGAGGAGGCCGCCGCCGCGGGGCTGAGCGACGTGCTGATGATCACCGGGCGCAACAAGCGGGCGCTGGAGGACCACTTCGACCGGAACTACGAGCTGGAGTCGGCGCTGACCCGCAAGGGTGACGCCGCACGGCTGGTGCGGGTCCAGGAGTCGAGCGACCTCGCGACCATGCACTACGTCCGCCAGGGCGACCCGCGCGGCCTCGGGCACGCCGTGCTGTGCGCGGAGCCCCATGTGGGGGACGAGCCCTTCGCGGTGCTGCTCGGTGACGACCTGATCGACCCGCGCGACCCGCTGCTGTCCCGGATGACCGAGATCCAGGAGCGCGAGGGCGGCAGCGTCGTCGCGCTCATGGAGGTGGCGCCCGAGCAGAGCCATCTGTACGGGTGCGCCGCGGTGGAGCCCACGCCGGACGGCGACCTCGTCCGGGTGACCGGTCTGGTCGAGAAGCCGGAGCCGGGCGACGCGCCCAGCAATCTCGCGGTCATCGGCCGTTATGTCCTGGACCCCGCCGTCTTCGCCGTGCTGCGGGAGACCGAGCCGGGCCGGGGCGGCGAGATCCAGCTGACCGACGCGCTGCAGCAGCTGGCCGCCGACGAGAAGCTCGGCGGTCCGGTGCACGGCGTCGTCTTCCGGGGCCGCCGGTACGACACCGGCGACCGCGGGGACTACCTGCGGGCCATCGTCCGCCTCGCCTGCGAGCGCGAGGACCTGGGCCCCGACTTCCGCACCTGGCTGCGCGCCTACGTGGCGGCCGAGCTCTGAGGCGCCCGCCGGACGTACGCACCCCACCCGAGACATCCGTAACACCGCACCAAGGACCAAGGAGAACCCCATGATCGGCATGATTCTGGCGGCCGGCGCCGGCCGCCGCCTGCGCCCCTACACCGACACGCTTCCCAAGGCCCTGGTGCCGGTCGGCCCCGAGGGCGACGAGGAGAGCCTGACGGTGGTCGACCTGACGCTCGGCAACTTCGCCGAGGTCGGCCTGACCGAGGTCGCGATCATCGTGGGCTACCGCAAGGAGGCCCTGTACGAGCGCAAGGCGGCGCTGGAGGCCAAGTACGGCGTCAGCATCACGCTGATCGACAACGACAAGGCCGAGGAGTGGAACAACGCCTACTCCCTGTGGTGCGGCCGCGACGCCCTCAAGGACGGCGTCATCCTCGCCAACGGCGACACCGTGCACCCGGTCTCCGTCGAGAAGACGCTGCTGGCCGCCCGCGGCGACGGCAAGAAGATCATCCTGGCCCTCGACACGGTGAAGCAGCTCGCCGACGAGGAGATGAAGGTCGTCGTCGAGGACGGCAAGGGCGTGCGCCGGATCACCAAGCTGATGGACCCGGCCGAGGCGACCGGCGAGTACATCGGCGTCACGCTGATCGAGGGCGAGGCGGCCGAGGAGCTGGCCGACGCCCTGAAGACCACCTTCGAGCGCGACCCGGACCTGTACTACGAGGACGGCTACCAGGAGCTCGTCAACCGCGGCTTCAAGGTCGACGTGGAGCCGATCGGCGACGTGAAGTGGGTCGAGATCGACAACCACGAGGACCTGGCCAAGGGCAGGAAGATCGCGTGCCAGTACTGACCCGGCTGATCCCCGCACCGGTCGTCGTCGACATCCGGGCCGGCGCTCTGGCGGATCTGGCGGGCGTCCTCGCCGATCAGCGGATCTCCGGCTCGGGCAAGCTGGCGGTGGCGATCAGCGGGGGCAGCGGCCGGGCACTGCGGGAGCGGCTCTCGGACAGCCTGCCCGGCGCCTCCTGGTTCGAGGTGGGCGGCGGCACGCTGAACGACGCCGTCAAGCTGGCCGAGGCCATGAAGTCCGGGCGGTACGACGCCGTGGTCGGCCTCGGCGGCGGCAAGATCATCGACTGCGCGAAGTTCGCCGCGGCGCGGGTCGGGCTGCCGCTGGTCGCCGTGGCGACGAACCTGTCCCACGACGGCCTGTGCTCCCCGGTGGCGACGCTGGACAACGACGCGGGCCGTGGCTCCTACGGCGTCCCGAACCCGATCGCCGTCGTCATCGACCTCGACGTCATCCGGGAGGCCCCGGTCCGCTTCGTGCGCTCCGGGATCGGGGACGCGCTGTCGAACATCTCGGCCGTGGCGGACTGGGAGCTGGCCCACCGGGTCAACGGCGAGGACATCGACGGCCTGGCCGCCGCGATGGCCCGGCAGGCCGGCGAGGCCGTGCTGCGCCACCCCGGCGGCCTGGGCGACGACTCCTTCCTCCAGGTGCTGGCCGAGGGCCTGGTGCTCACCGGCATCTCGATGTCGGTGGCGGGCGACAGCCGGCCGGCCTCCGGCGCCTGCCACGAGATCAACCACGCCTTCGACCTGCTCTTCCCGCAGCGGGCCGCCAGCCACGGCGAGCAGTGCGGGCTCGGCGCGGCGTTCGCGATGCACCTGCGCGGCGCCGTGCAGGAGTCCGTACGCATGACCGAGGTGCTGCGGCGCCACGGGCTGCCGGTGACCGCCGAGGACATGGGCTTCGGCGTGGAGGAGTTCGTCTCGGTGGTCGAGTTCGCGCCCCGGACCCGGCCGGGCCGGTACACGATCCTGGAACACCTGAACCTGTCCGCGGACGGGATCAGGGACGCCTACGCCGAGTACGTCAGGACCGCCGCGGTCTGAGCGGGGCGGGGCGGGCCGGACCCGGTTTGACCGGTTGTCCGGGGCCCCGTAACCTTGACTGTCGGCGTTTGTTCGCCACACCTCTGAGCACTGACCTCCCGCTCGTACGGGAGAGGCCGCTCGTCCAATCCGGATCGTCACGGGTCCCCGGACCCGTGTGAGCGGCTGGCATCAGGGGTTTCCGCTTCGAGTGAGAGTGAGATCCGCGTGTACGCCATCGTGCGCAGCGGTGGTCGCCAGCACAAGGTTGCTGTCGGCGACATCGTTGAGGTTGACAAGATTCCCACCGCCAAGGTTGGCGACACGGTAGAGCTCTCTACCCTGCTCGTTGTCGACGGCGACGCCGTGACCAGCGACCCGTGGGTGCTGGACGGCATCAAGGTCCAGGCCGAGATCGTGGACCACCACAAGGGCGCGAAGATCGACATCCTTCGCTACAAGAACAAGACCGGTTACCGCCGTCGCCAGGGTCACCGCCAGCAGTACACGGCGATCAAGGTCACCGGTATTCCCGCGGCTGCGAAGTAAGGGACTGAGAAGACATGGCACACAAGAAGGGCGCATCGTCCACCCGGAACGGGCGCGATTCCAATGCTCAGCGGCTCGGCGTGAAGCGCTTCGGCGGTCAGGCCGTCAACGCCGGTGAGATCCTGGTCCGCCAGCGCGGCACCCACTTCCACCCGGGCACGGGCGTCGGCCGTGGCGGCGACGACACGCTGTTCGCCCTGGCCGCCGGTGCGGTCCAGTTCGGCACGCACCGTGGCCGCAACGTGGTGAACATCGTTCCGATCGCCGGCTGAATTCCCGGCGCTCGTCGAGCGGTATGACGTGGAGGCGGACCTCACTTCCTGTTAGGGGAAGTGGGTCCGCCTTTCGCGTGTTGCTCCTAATGAGGGCTGCACGAGCACCTTTCTGCACGTATGTAACTGGAGGATTCACCCATGACCACCTTCGTGGACCGCGTCGAACTGCATGTCGCCGCGGGTAACGGAGGCCACGGCTGTGCCTCCGTTCACCGTGAGAAGTTCAAGCCGCTCGGCGGCCCGGACGGCGGCAACGGCGGCCGCGGCGGCGATGTGACCCTGGTCGTCGACCAGGACGTCACCACGCTCCTCGACTACCACCACCACCCCCACCGCAAGGCCACCAACGGCCAGCCCGGCGCGGGCGACAACCGCACCGGCAAGGAGGGCCAGGACCTGGTCCTGCCCGTGCCGGACGGCACCGTCGTCCTCGACCGCCAGGGCAATGTGCTCGCCGACCTCGTCGGCCAGGGCACCGCGTTCGTCGCCGGCCAGGGCGGCCGCGGCGGCCTCGGGAACGCCGCACTGGCCTCCGCCCGGCGCAAGGCCCCCGGCTTCGCGCTGCTCGGCGAGCCCGGCGAGGCCCGGGACATCGTCCTGGAGCTCAAGACCGTCGCGGACGTCGCCCTGGTGGGCTACCCGAGCGCCGGCAAGTCCTCGCTGATCTCCGTGCTGTCGGCCGCGAAGCCGAAGATCGCCGACTACCCGTTCACCACCCTCGTCCCGAACCTGGGCGTGGTCACCGCGGGCAGCACCGTCTACACCATCGCCGACGTCCCGGGCCTGATCCCGGGCGCCAGCCAGGGCAAGGGCCTCGGCCTGGAGTTCCTGCGCCACGTCGAGCGCTGCTCGGTGCTCGTCCACGTCCTGGACACCGCGACGCTGGAGTCCGACCGCGACCCGGTCTCCGACCTCGACACGATCGAGGAGGAGCTGAAGCTGTACGGGGGGCTGGAGGACCGGCCCCGGATCGTCGTCCTCAACAAGATCGACATCCCGGACGGCCAGGACCTCGCGGACATGATCCGTCCCGATCTGGAGGCCCGCGGCTACCGCGTCTTCGAGGTGTCCGCCGTCGCCAGGACCGGGCTCAAGGAGCTGTCCTTCGCGCTGGCCGGCATCATCGCCGAGGCGCGTGCCGCCAAGCCCGTGGAGGAGGCGACCCGTATCGTCATCCGGCCCAAGGCCGTGGACGACGCCGGGTTCACCGTGGCCCTGGAGGACGACGGCATCTACCGGGTGCGCGGCGAGAAGCCGGAGCGCTGGGTGCGCCAGACCGACTTCAACAACGACGAGGCCGTCGGCTACCTCGCGGACCGGCTGAACCGGCTGGGCGTCGAGGACGAGCTGCGCAAGGCCGGAGCCCGGGCGGGCGACGGCGTGGCGATCGGCGCCGAGGACAACGCGGTCGTCTTCGACTGGGAGCCGACCGTGTCGGCCGGTGCGGAGATGCTCGGCCGCCGGGGCGAGGACCACCGCCTGGAGGAGCAGCGTCCGGCCGCCCAGCGCCGCCGCGACCGCGAGGTCGAGCGCGACGAGGCCGTCAAGGAGTACCAGGAGTTCGACCCGTTCGCGTGAGCGTGAGCCGCTGACGGCGAAGCCCCGGAACGACGACGGTCCCGGCGCCCCCTCGGGGGAGCCGGGACCGTTTCGCGTACTCAGACCTGCCCGGTGCGCTCCAGCGCCTCGGCGGGGGAGGGGGCCGGGGTGCGCTCGGCGAGCGGGACGACCGGCGGCAGCGTCTCCTCGCCCAGGAACACCCTGCGCACCACGCGCTCGGCGGCGTACCCGTCGTCGTAGTCGCAGTAGCGCTCCCGGAACGCGGCGCGCAGCCCGGCCGCCTTCTCGTCGCGCCACGCGTCCGAGCCCAGGACGGTGGTGAGCTGCTCCTGCGAGGTCGCGACGGCACCCGGGGGCTCGGCCATGAGGTCGAAGTAGGTGCCGCGCACGACCCGGTAGGTGTCCCAGTCGTCCGCGTAGATCACGATCGGCCGGTCCAGGTTGGCGTAGTCGAACATCGCCGAGGAGTAGTCGGTGACCAGGGCGTCCGCCGCGAGGTACAGCTCCTCGACGTTGCCGTGGGCGGAGACGTCGACGACCCGGCCGCTGGCCTGGAGCTCGGCGAGCCGGCCGGTGGGCTTGTAGAAGTAGTGCCCGCGCACCAGCAGGGTCACGTCGGGGCCCAGCGCCTCGGCCAGCTTCGGCAGGTCGAGCCGGGGGGCGAAGGACTTCTCGTACTCGCGGTGCGTCGGCATGTACAGGAACGCGGTCGAGCCGTCCGCGAGGCCCAGGTCGTGCCGGGCCCGCACGACGTCGGCGGCGGTGGCCCGGAGCAGCACGTCGTTGCGCGGGTAGCCGGTCTCCAGCGTGGTGTACCGGCAGGGGTAGACCCGCTCCCAGACGGTGGTCGAGAACCGGTTGGAGGTCAGGCTGTAGTCCCAGCGGTCGCACCGGCGCAGCAGCTTCTCCATGTCCATGTTGGTGGACGCGGGGTACTGGGCCTGGTCGAGCCCCATCGTCTTCAGCGGGGTGCCGTGATGGGTCTGGAGGTGGACCTGCCCCTCGCGCTTGACGATGGTGTCGCCGAAGTTCACGTTGTTCGTGAGGTACTTGGCACGGGCCATGACCGCCCAGTACTCGCGCGAGCCGACGATCACCTTCTCGACGCCCTCGGGCACCCGGTCGCGGTGCTCGGAGCGCACGGCCCAGACCCGGCGCACGCCCGGCGCGAGGCGGCCCAGCTCGGCCTCGATGGCCGCCGGGTTGCAGGAGTAGCCGCGGCCCCAGTACGCGGAGAACACCGCCAGGTTCTCGTCCAGCGGCATCCGCAGCTGCGACCGGTAGAACATGCCCAGGGCGGTCCGCTTGGCCCGGCCGATACGGGCCTGCCCGCCCTGCCGGGCGCGGTGGCGCACGTTGTTGGCGCGGGTCACGCCGAAGAACGCGGAGTACGAGTCGACCCCGAGCAGCGCGTACTTGTAACCGCGCCCGCCCGGGGGCCGCTCGAAGCCCTCCGGAAGGCGCGCGCGGTAGTCCTTCGCCGCCCGGTGGAAGAACTCGGCGCGCGCGTTGCGCGGGAGCCGGCCCGGCCTCTCCAGCACGGTCAGGAAGTGGTCGACCATCTTGCGGAAGATCGCCGGACGCCAGGGATCGAGGTCGGGCCGCCCGTCCAGGAACGCGAACACCCGGTCGTACTGGTCGAAGACGTCGAAGTGCTTGCGGCTGACCGTGTGGAGGATGTTCCCGCCCTCACGCCGCTGCCGGTACAGCACACAGGAGCGGTCGAGCACGGCGATGCGCTCCGCCGCGATCATGGCGGCGTACGTCCACGGCGCGTCCTCGTAGTAACCGGGCGGGAAGCGGAATCCGTGGCGGGTGACGAAATCGCGCCGGTACGCCTTGTTCCAGACGATCTGCAGCAGGTCCAGCAGCTGCGGGCGCTCGGCGAGGGAGAAGACCGCCGGGTCGCCCTCGGCCATCAGGTCGGAGCGCTTGTTGCGGAGCAGCTGCCCGTCCCAGAAGGCGCGGGTGTAGTCGTAGACCAGGATGTCCGGGTCGTCCGTCGCGTCGAGCCGGGCCGCGATGGCCGCCAGGGAGCCCGGCGCCAGGGTGTCGTCGCTGTCGAGGAAGAGGACGTAGTCACCGGTCGCCAGGTCGAGACCCGCGTTGCGCGCGCGGCCCAGGCCCACGTTCTCCGTGAGGTGCAGCACACGGATCCGGGAGTCGCGGGCCGCGTAGGCGTCGAGGATCGCGCCGGAACCGTCGGGGGAGCAGTCGTCGACGCCGATGACCTCGAAGTCGGTGAAGTCCTGTCCGAGCACGGAGTCCAGACACTCCCCGATGTACCCCTGCACGTTGTACGCAGGCACGATGAGTGTCAGTCGAGGCATCGTCCACCAGTTCCAGAGAGCTTCCGCGGGTTTGTGCGAGGGGGGCGCGGTCGGCACCGTGGGGCAGTGGGGTGCGTCCGGCACCCGGACAGCGTAATTGATCGCTCCGGGCGCTCCCCGAGGGTGCCTCGGGGCGCCCACGTAGGGTGGAACGCTGACGGGTACGGCATGAACAGGGAGAAGCACGACATGACCTGGATGGTTACGGGCGGGGCGGGGTTCATCGGTGCGCACGTGGTGCGCGCGATGCTCGCGGGTGGTCAGCAGGTGGTCGTGTTCGACGATCTGTCCACCGGAAGCGCCGACAAGGTGCCCGCAGGGGTCCCGCTGGTGACCGGCAGCGTCCTGGACCGCGAGGCCCTGGACGCGGCGATCCGGGACCACGGGGTGACCGGGGTGGTGCACATCGCCGGCAAGAAGCAGGTCGGCGAGTCCGTCGAGCGCCCCCTGTACTACTACAAGGAGAACGTCACCGGCCTGGAGGTCCTGCTGGAGAGCATGGTCGCCGCGGGCGTCGGCCGGCTGGTGTTCTCCTCCTCGGCCGCCGTCTACGGCATGCCCGACGTCGACCTCGTCACCGAGCGGACGCCGTGCGCACCGATGAGCCCGTACGGGGAGACCAAGCTCGTCGGCGAGTGGCTGATCCACGCCGCCGCCAAGGCCCACGGACTGCGCTGCGCCTCGCTGCGGTACTTCAATGTGGCGGGCGCGGCCTCGCCGGAGCTGGCCGACGCCGGGGTCTTCAACCTGATCCCGATGGTCTTCGAGCGCCTGGAGGCGGGCGAGTCCCCGCGCATCTTCGGCGACGACTACGCGACGCCCGACGGCACCTGCGTCCGCGACTACATCCACGTCGTGGACATCGCCTCCGCCCACCTCGCTGCCGCCCGCCGGCTGGAGGAGGCCGAGCCCGGCACCGACCTCACGCTGAACATCGGCCGCGGCGAGGGCAGCTCGGTGCGCGAGATGGTCGACCGCATCCTCAAGATCACGGACAACGGAGCCGTCACCGCCGAGGTGACCGCCCGCCGCCCCGGCGACCCGGCCCGGGTGGTCGCGAGCGCCGACCGCATGCGCGAGGAGCTGGGCTGGTCGGCCCGGTACGGGCTGGACGAGATGATCGAGTCCGCCTGGCAGGGCTGGCGCTTGCGTCACCCGTGAGCACGGCCTGTACGCAGGGCTGGCGCTTGCGCCACCCGTAGGCATGGCCTGTACGCAGGGCTGGCGCCTGCGTCACCCGTAGGCATGGCCTGTACGCAGGGCTGGCGCCTGCGCTACCCGTAGGCACGGCCCGTACACAGGGGCCCGGCACCGCTGCCGTCGAGCGGTGCCGGGCCCCTGCGCGTCCCTCCCGGTCCCTCAGGGCTCGCGCGCCGGTTTCGCCGCCTCCGCGCGGCGCTGGGCCGGGATGCCGGGGAGCAGCGATCCGCCGTCCGCAGCCGGTGCGCGTCCGCGGCCCG
>NZ_SSBI01000087.1 GCF_004795015.1 Streptomyces sp. A1277
GACGAGATGGAGAGCAAGGGCCGCTTCGTGCGGATCACCTCGGCGGGCCTCAAGGAGAGCCACCCGCACGACATCCAGATGACGGTCGAGGCGCCGAACTACAGCAGGAAGTAACGCGACAGCGCAGACGCAGAGGGAAAGGCCACATCATCGTGACTGAGATCGAGATCGGGCGCGGCAAGCGCGGCCGCCGGGCATACGCATTCGACGACATCGCCGTCGTCCCGAGCCGCCGGACCCGCGACCCGAAGGAGGTCTCGATCGCCTGGCAGATCGACGCCTACCGCTTCGAGCTGCCGTTCCTGGCCGCCCCCATGGACTCCGTGGTGTCCCCGCAGCACGCCATCCGCATCGGCGAGCTCGGCGGCCTCGGCGTGCTCAACCTGGAAGGGCTGTGGACCCGGCACGCCGACCCGCAGCCGCTGCTGGACGAGATCGCCGAGATGCCCGTCGAGTCCGCGACCCGCCGGCTCCAGGAGATCTACTCCGCCCCCATCCAGGAGGAGCTGATCGGACAGCGCATCAAGGAGGTGCGCGACTCCGGTGTCGTCACCGCCGCCGCGCTCTCCCCGCAGCGCACCGCCCAGTTCTCCAAGGCCGTGGTCGACGCGGGCGTGGACATCTTCGTCATCCGCGGCACGACGGTCTCCGCCGAGCACGTCTCGGGCGCGGCCGAGCCGCTGAACCTGAAGCAGTTCATCTACGAGCTGGACGTCCCGGTGATCGTCGGCGGCTGCGCCACGTACACCGCGGCCCTGCACCTGATGCGTACGGGCGCGGCCGGTGTCCTCGTCGGCTTCGGCGGCGGCGCCGCGCACACCACGCGCAACGTCTTCGGCATCCAGGTCCCGATGGCGACCGCGGTCGCCGACGTGGCCGGTGCCCGCCGCGACTACATGGACGAGTCCGGCGGCCGGTACGTGCACGTGATCGCGGACGGCGGCGTCGGCTGGTCCGGCGACCTGCCGAAGGCCATCGCCTGCGGTGCGGACGCCGTGATGATGGGCTCCCCGCTCGCCCGCGCGACGGACGCGCCGGGCCGCGGCCGGCACTGGGGCATGGAGGCCGTCCACGAGGACGTGCCGCGCGGCAAGCTGGTCGACCTCGGCTCGGTCGGGACGACGGAGGAGGTCCTGACCGGTCCTTCGCACACCCCCGACGGCTCGATGAACATCTTCGGCGCGCTGCGCCGGGCGATGGCCACCACGGGCTACAGCGACCTCAAGGAGTTCCAGCGCGTCGAGGTGACGGTCGCGGACTCGCAGCACAGCCGCTGAGTTCTTCCCGTACGTACACCTCGGAGGGCCCGGACCGCGCTCGCGGTCCGGGCCCTCCGGGCGTGTCTCGGGTGAGCGGCCCGGGACTAGTCGGCCGTCTTGCGGGCCGTGGAGAACGCCACCACAGCGGCGATCGCGAAGAAGACGTAGCTCAGGAAGTCGGAGTCTTCCTTCCATACCGTGTTCAGGTCGCTGAAGTGGTCGAGGAAGATGTCCGTGACCGAGAGCGGGAGCTGCTTGCTGATGATGATCGCCTCACCGAGCAGCTGGCCGAGGTAGACACCGACCAGCGCGAAGGCGCCGCTGATGATGGGCAGGGCGGGGTTGCGCCCACCGAGCTTGCCGGCGGCGAAGCCGACGATGGCACCGACACCCACGGCCGCGTAGCCGATCTCGTGCTTCGTGGCGCCGATGATCGCACCGTAGATCCCGGCGGCGACGAGGGCCGCGACGAGCGCGACGACGACGCCGAGCGCCACATTGTCGCGCTTCGGCGGGGCCGGGGTGAACGGGGCGGGGCCGCCGAAGGGGGCGCCGGGCTGCTGGCCGGCGAACGGGTTGCCGCCCTGGGGACGTCTACGCACTGGTGTGCGATGAGTGACGCCGCAGGCTAGCAGCCGGTTCCGACAACGGCCCACCGAAATCCTTGGGGGGACTGGGCTGAGGGGACGTCATCAGAGCCGGTGGGCGGCTCCGGCGGGGGTCGCTCCGCGGGTGTCGAGGAGGAGTTGCGCCTTCACGGCGAGGCCCTGGAGGTCGTACGTACGGTGGTGCTGGAGCAGCACCGTGAGGTCCGCGCCGGCGGCGGCCTCGTAGAGCGAATCGGCGCGGGGGACGGGGAGTTCGCGGACGCGCCAGTCCAGGACGTGCGGGTCGTGGTAGCCGATCTGGGCGCCCATGTCCATCAGCCGGGTGGCGATCTCGCGGGCGGGGGACGCCTCCTGGTCGGCGAGGTCGGGCTTGTAGGTGACCCCGAGCAGGAGCACCCGGGCGCCCCGGACGGCCTTTCCGTGTTCGTTGAGGAGGGTGGCGCAGCGCTGGATCACGTACTGCGGCATCCGGTCGTTGATCTCCTGGGCCAGCGAGACCATCCGCAGCGGCGGGCCGGGGGTGCGGGCGTGGTACGGGAGGTGGCCCGGGTCGACGGGCGCGCCGTGGCCGCCGACGCCGGGGCCGGGGCGGAAGGGCTGGAAGCCGAAGGGTTTGGTCTCGGCGCACCGGATGACGTCCCAGAGGTCGACGCCGAGGTCGTGGCAGAGCACCGCCATCTCGTTGACCAGGGCGATGTTGACGTGCCGGAAGTTGGTCTCCAGGACCTTCGTCATCTCGGCCTCGCGCGGACCCCGGGCGCGGACGACCTTGTCGGTGAGCCGGCCGTAGAAGGCGGCGGCCGATTCGGTGCAGGCGGGGGTGAGGCCGCCGATGACCTTCGGGGTGTTGGCGTAGACGTGGGCGCGGTTGCCGGGGTCGAGCCGGCTGGGGGAGTGGGCGAGGTGGAAGTCGCGCCCGCCGCGCAGCCCCGAGCCCTCTTCGAGGAGGGGGAGCAGGAAGTTCTCCGTGGTGCCCGGGGGCACGGCGGATTCGAGGAGCACGGTGGTGTGCGGGCGCAGCCGGGCGGCCAGGGCGCGTGCGGCGGCGCCGACGGCGCTCAGGTCGAGGGTGCGGT
Organism: Streptomyces sp. A1277; assembly: GCF_004795015.1. Taxonomy (GTDB): domain Bacteria; phylum Actinomycetota; class Actinomycetes; order Streptomycetales; family Streptomycetaceae; genus Streptomyces. The sequence goes on from NZ_SSBI01000087.1 coordinate 2,944, forward strand.
CGGGGCCGAGCGGGGTCGGCGCGCAGATCACGGCGGTACGGACCCGGCCCAGCTCGGCCTGGTCGGTGGTGGGCCGGAAGCCACCGGAGAGCATGCGGCGGATCTCGGACGCGGAGAGTGATCCCTCGACCGGAGTGCGGCCCGCGGCGACCTCGGCGAAGGCGCGCGGGTCGGTGTCGTAGCCGATGGTCTGGATACCGGCGTGGACGGCGGCCTGGGCGAGGGGCAGGCCGAGGTGACCGAGTCCGATGACGGCGAGGTCTGCAGGCACGTGGGTGGCCCGTCCTTCCCTAAGACCATGAGGGCAGAAAGCGCAACCGCTGTGGACAGCGCAATGTCAGACTAGGCGTAAATATGACCTATATGTCGCATTGGTGGGGCCCTTGTCGTCGGGGTGTTGTCCACAGGCGGTGGCTGAAGTCGCGGAGCGCGGACAGAATCGATCTGTGGGCACGGGCACCGACCGCGCGGTCGGGGTGGCTTTTCCGTGCCGGACCACCCCGATCTACCGGGAGGCAGCAGTGAGGACAGCGACACTGGGACCCGCGCAGCGCGCCGAGGCGCTTGCCGCGATGGCCGAGCGCGAATTGGACGTGCTGGTCGTGGGGGCGGGCGTGGTCGGCGCCGGGACGGCGCTGGACGCGGTCACGAGAGGGCTCTCGACCGGCCTGGTCGAGGCGCGCGACTGGGCGTCCGGCACGTCGAGCAGGTCGAGCAAGCTGATCCACGGCGGGCTGCGCTATCTGGAGATGCTGGACTTCGCCCTGGTCAGGGAGGCGCTGAAGGAGCGCGGGCTGCTCCTCGAACGGCTCGCCCCGCACCTGGTGAAGCCGGTGCCCTTCCTCTACCCGTTGCAGCACAAGGGCTGGGAGCGGCTGTACGCGGGCTCCGGCGTCGCGCTGTACGACGCGATGTCCATCTCCTCCGGGCACGGCCGGGGCCTGCCCGTGCACCGGCACCTCTCCCGCCGCCGGGCCCTGCGGGTCGCCCCGGCCCTGAAGCGGGACGCCCTGGTGGGGGCCCTGCAGTACTACGACGCCCAGATGGACGACGCCCGCTACGTGGCGACGCTGGTGCGCACCGCCGCCGGGTACGGCGCGCAGGTGGCGAACCGGGCCAAGGTGGTCGGCTTCCTCCGGGAGGGCGAGCGGGTCGTCGGCGTCCGGGTGGAGGACGTCGAGGCGGGCGGCGAGTACGAGGTCAGGGCCAAACAGGTGGTCAACGCCACCGGTGTCTGGACGGACGACACCCAGTCGCTGATCGGCGAGCGCGGCCAGTTCCACGTCCGGGCCTCCAAGGGCATCCACCTGGTCGTCCCCAAGGACCGCATCCACTCCTCGACCGGCCTGATCCTGCGCACCGAGAAGTCCGTGCTCTTCGTCATCCCCTGGGGCCGGCACTGGATCGTGGGCACCACGGACACCGACTGGGACCTGGACAAGGCGCACCCGGCCGCCTCCAGCGCCGACATCGACTACCTGCTCGAACATGTGAACTCGGTCCTGTCGACGCCCCTGACCAGGGACGACGTCGAGGGCGTCTACGCGGGCCTGCGGCCCCTGCTGGCCGGCGAGTCGGACGCCACCAGCAAGCTGTCCCGCGAGCACACGGTGGCCCATCCGGTGCCCGGCCTCGTCGTCGTCGCGGGCGGCAAGTACACGACGTACCGGGTGATGGCCAAGGACGCCGTGGACGAGGCGGTGCACGGGCTGGACCAGCGGGTCGCCGCCTGCGTCACGGAGGACATCCCGCTGCTGGGCGCCGAGGGCTACCGCGCCCTGTGGAACGCGCGCGCCAGGATCTCCGCCCGCACCGGCCTCCACGTCGCCCGCGTGGAGCATCTGCTGAACCGGTACGGCTCGATGACCGAGGAGATCCTCGAACTGATCGTCGCCGACCCCGCGATGGGCGAACCGCTGCCGGCCGCCGACGACTATCTGAAGGCCGAGATCGTGTACGCCGCCTCGCACGAGGGGGCCCGCCACCTCGACGACGTCCTCACCCGGCGGACCCGGATCTCCATAGAGACCTTCGACCGGGGAGCCCGCTCCGCCCGGCTCTGCGCCGAGCTGATGGCGCCGGTCCTCGGCTGGGACGCCGGCCAGATCGACCGGGAGGTCGCGCACTACGAGAAACGCGTGGAGGCGGAACGCGAGTCGCAGCGCCAGCCGGACGACCTGACGGCGGACGCGGCGCGGCTGGGCGCACCGGACATCGTGCCGCTCTGACGACCGGCCGGCCGGGGCGGGTCCCCGCGCAAGGGCCGGGCCCCGCACCCCGGTCGGGGCTCCGCACCCCGGCCCCGGCCCGCGTCGGCTCAGCCCGGGCAGAACTCCGCTTCCGGGAGGGCCGGTTCCAGCGTGTCCGCTTCGGCGAGGGTGTCCGTGTCGAAGCGGTAGGTCAGCGTGTGACGGCCGTCGCGGGTGGTGGCGGTGCGGACGTGACTGCCCGTGACGCGGCCGTCGTGGCCCCAGACGGTGACCCCGCACGACAGGCGCTCCGGGAAGACGCCGAGACCGTGGAGCCCGTGCGCCGCCGAGGTGTCGAGCAGCGCGGTCAGCTGAGCCGGCCTCAGCAGCCGTCCGCCCGGCAGGGCCGCGTAGAAGCGGTTCAGACCGGGCAGCGTGGAGATCAGCTCGCCCGCCGCGCCCGCGGTGCGCGGGTCGAGGGCGGTGACGTCGGTGAGGTGCCGTCGTTGCCGCGGCCCCGGATCAGACCGGGCAGGAAGCGTTCGACCGGGTCGGAGAGCCGCAGCCTTCTCTCTCCGGCGAGTTGCAGGACGACGACGGCGACGAAGGTCTTGGTGACGCTGCCTGCCCGGAACCGGTCCGCGTACCGGATGCCGGGGCCCGTCGAACGGTAGGTGTCCCGTGGTGCGGAGGAGGTGTCGTGCGCCAGGAGTGCCGCGTCGGGGGTGCCCGCCCGGGCGGCGGACCGGGGGAGGAGGGCGGCCGCGGGAGTGAGGTGTGATTCGCTGGGCAGGGGCCCCCGCCCGGGGCCGCACAGAGCCGGCACCACCAGGGCGACGAGTGGCGCCCTGAGCATCGGCATGACGGGGCGTCCCTTCCTCGGCCGGGTCCGCGGGGCCCATCATGACCGAGCCCGGACCCGGCACCAGGACCGGTCCCGGGGTGAGGGACAATGAACGCTCTGCCAGGGCGGGTTGATCGCAGAGGGGACGCATGTCGGAGGCGGAGCAGGCACGGGAGCCCCAACGGGACAAGGAAGGACGTCTCCTCGCGGGGCGGTACCGGCTCGGGGAGGTGCTCGGCCGGGGCGGTATGGGCACGGTCTGGCGTGCCGTCGACGAGACGCTGGGCCGCACGGTGGCGGTCAAGGAACTGCGGTTCCCCTCGGCCATCGACGAGGACGAGAAGCGCCGGCTGATCACGCGTACGCTGCGCGAGGCCAAGGCGATCGCGCGCATCCGCAACAACGGCGCGGTCACGGTCTACGACGTGGTCGACGAGGACGACCGGCCGTGGATCGTCATGGAACTCATCGAGGGCAAGTCGCTGGCCGAGGCGGTGCGCGAGGACGGTGTCCTGACGCCGAAACGTGCCGCCGAGGTCGGCCTCGCCATCCTCGACGTGCTGCGCTCGGCGCACCGCGAGGGCATCCTGCACCGCGACGTGAAGCCGTCCAACGTGCTGATCGCCGAGGACGGCCGGGTCGTGCTCACCGACTTCGGCATCGCGCAGGTCGAGGGCGACCCGTCCGTCACCTCCACGGGCATGCTCGTCGGAGCCCCCTCGTACATCTCGCCGGAGCGGGCACGCGGCCACAAGCCGGGCCCGCCCGCCGACCTGTGGTCGCTGGGCGGTCTGCTGTACGCGAGCGTCGAGGGCTGCCCGCCGTACGACAAGGGCTCCGCCATCGCGACCCTGACCGCCGTGATGACCGAACCGCTCGACCCGCCGAAGAACGCGGGCCCGCTGGAGGAGGTCATCTACGGGCTGCTCGCCCGCGACCCCGAGCAGCGGCTCGACGACGCGGGGGCGCGCGCCCTGCTCAACGACGTGATCAGCTCCTTCGACCAGCCGGAGCGCCCGGTGCCGGCCCCGGCCGATGCCACGCAGGTCATGGCGCTGCCCAAGGGCGTCGCCGACGCCGGGGCGGCCAAGGCCGGTGAGACGGGCGAGGGCGCCCGTGACCGGCTGCGCGGCGCGCTGCGCTCCGTGCGCAACGCCAAGTCGACGCCCGCCGCCGGTGCGGCGGCCCCCGTCGTCGCACCGCCCGTCCCGGTCCGGCCCACCCCGGCCCCCGGCGCCGCCTCGCCCTCGGGGGCCGTACCGCCGCAGCGCCCGGCCTCCTCGCCGGTCACCGCGCCCCGGGCGTCCCTCACCGACGTGGTGCCGCGCCGCACCCTGGCGATCATCGCGGCCGTCATCGTGCTCGCCGTCCTCGGCACGGTCCTCGCGCTCACGCTCGGCGGCGGCGACGAGTCCGCCGACGAATCCGGCGCGAAGAAGCCCGGCGCGTCCGCGCCCGCCGGGACCCCGAGCGCCGCCGGCTCCTTCGGGTCGGCCGAGGCGGAACAGGGCGGCAGCGGCAAGGAGCAGGAGGCCGGCAAGGACGGCGGGGACGGCCGGGGCGAGGACGAGGACGCGGACAAGGGGGCGAAGGACGACGCCGACGACGGCGCGAAGGGCGACAAGGACTCCGACGCCCTGCCCGCCGGCTACCACACGGTGACCAACAAGCAGTTCCACTTCGCCATTGCGATGCCCAAGGACTTCCGCTTCGACACCACGTCCGGCCAGGGCGCGGGCGCCATCTACAACGCCGACGGCGGCTTTCCCCGCCTCCAGGTCGACTACACCGGCTCGCCCGGCGGTGACGCGGCGGCCGCCTGGAACGCCGCCCGGAGCGGGGTCGCCGCCACCAGCTCGAACTACCACCACCTCGGCATACAGAAGGTGCAGTACAAGGGCTACCCGACCGTCGCCGACTGGCAGTTCGAGCGTACGCAGCACGGTCAGCGCGTCCGGGTGCTGAACCGCGGCTTCAAGGCCGACGGGAAGCACGGCTACGCGATCATGATCAGCTGCAAGGCGGACGAGTGGGACGGCAAGGAGTGCCGGACGCTGCGCAAGACGGCGTTCGGATCGTTCGAGCCGGTCGACTGAGGCGGCCCGGCGCGGGCCACCGGCGGTCTTCGGGGGACGGCCGCCGGGCCGGGTTGCGCCGACCCGGCCGCGCGGCCGCCGCAGGACACGTATGGTGAGATGCCGTAGACCGTACGCAGCCGAAACGGGCAGTCAATTGCACCGCAACTGACTGGGATTGACGGATTCGGTGCGGTCTGCGTGACCGGGGGACAGCGCGCTCTGGGGAGGCGTCGTGGACGACTACGCGGGTCGGGTACTTGCCGACCGCTACCGCCTTCCGCTGCCCCCGTCCGACGCGTACGAACTGGTCGAGACCCGGGCCTTCGACACCTACAGCGGGCAGGAGGTCCTGGTCCGGCAGGTGCCGCTGCCCGAGGTCGTGGACGCGGAGGTCGTCGAGGGCGACGGCCGGACCTCCCCCGTGCCGCGCAACGGCGGGCGTGCGGCCAGGCGGCCCGCGGAGCCGGCCGTGCGGCGCGCCATCGAGGCCGCCCAGGCGGCGGCCCAGGTCCCCGACCATCCACGGCTCGACCAGGTCTTCGACGTGTTCGCGGAGGCGGGTTCGCTCTGGATAGTGAGCGAACTGGTCGCCTCCCGCCCGCTGGCCGCCCTGCTCGCCGAGCGCCCGCTCAACCCGTACCGGGCCGCCGAGATCGGCTCCGACGTGCTGACGGCGCTGCGCGTCCTGCACGCCCACGGCTGGACCCACCGCAACATCACCGTGCGCACGGTGCTCGTCTGCGACGACGGGCGGGTCGTCCTGACCGGTCTCGCGGCCGGGGCGGCCGAGGAGGCGCTGTGCGGCTACAGCACGGTGCCGCGCCCCGACGACGGGGAGCCGGACGAGGGCGGGTACGGCGGCCCCGCCGTCGAGTCCGGGCCCACCGGTCCCTACGTGCCGCCCGCCGCCGACCCGGAGCCGCACCCGGGGCTGCCGGCCTCCCGGGGCCCCGCCGCGATCGAATCGGGCCCTGCCGCGATCGAATCGGGCGCCGGCGGTGAACCGGCGCGCCCGTACGGCGGCGAGGCGGTCCCCGCGCACCGGCCGGTGCCGCC
>NZ_SSBI01000088.1 GCF_004795015.1 Streptomyces sp. A1277
CCTCGGGGCGCCGGCCGGGGCGGACGCCTTGCGCGAGGCCCGGCGGCGACCGCGGCCGCGCGCGGCGGCCTCGGCCTCGGCGGGGCTGCTGTACAGCTCCTCGTCCGCGACGAACTCCGGCTCGGGCAGCGCCACCGGGGCGGCGACCTCCGCCGCCACCTCGGCCTCGGTCTCGGCCTCGGGCTCAACGTCGGAGACGTGCTCGTGGCCGTGGTCGTGCTCGTGGTCCTGGCCAAAACCGCCGCGGCGCTTCTTGGAGCGCTTGCCGCCGCCACCGCCGCCCACCGAGGTGGGCTGCTCCATGTGCACGATCACGCCGCGCCCGTTGCAGTGGACGCAGGTCTCGGAGAAGGACTCCAGCAGACCCTGGCCGACCCGCTTGCGGGTCATCTGGACCAGGCCCAGCGAGGTGACCTCGGCGACCTGGTGCTTCGTACGGTCGCGGCCCAGGCACTCCAGCAGGCGCCGCAGCACCAGGTCCCGGTTGGACTCCAGCACCATGTCGATGAAGTCCACGACGACGATGCCGCCGAGGTCGCGCAGCCGCAGCTGGCGCACGATCTCCTCGGCCGCCTCCAGGTTGTTCTTGGTGACGGTCTCTTCCAGGTTGCCGCCCTGGCCGGTGAACTTGCCGGTGTTGACGTCGACCACGACCATCGCCTCGGTCTTGTCGATCACCAGCGAGCCGCCGCTCGGCAGGTAGACCTTGCGGTCCAGCGCCTTCATGAGCTGCTCGTCGATCCGGTACGTCGCGAAGATGTCGACCTCGGAGGTCCACCGCGACAGCCGGTCCGTCAGGTCGGGCGCCACGTGCGAGACGTAGCCGTGGATGGTCTCCCACGCCTCGTCGCCGCTGACGATGACCTTGGAGAAGTCCTCGTTGAAGATGTCGCGGACGACCCGGACGGTCATGTCCGGCTCGCCGTACAGGAGCGTCGGCGCGTTGGAGCTGCCGGTGCTCTTCGACTTCTTCTGGATGTCCTCCCACTGCTGCTGGAGCCGCTCGACGTCACGGCGCAGCTCGTCCTCGCTCGCGCCCTCGGCGGCGGTGCGGACGATGACGCCCGCGTCCTCGGGGACGATCTTCTTGAGGATGGACTTGAGCCGGGCGCGCTCGGTGTCGGGCAGCTTGCGGCTGATCCCCGTCATCGAGCCCTCGGGCACGTAGACCAGGTAGCGGCCGGGCAGCGAGACCTGGCTGGTCAGGCGGGCGCCCTTGTGGCCGATCGGGTCCTTCGTCACCTGGACGAGGACGGACTGGCCGGACTTGAGCGCGGTCTCGATCCGGCGCGGCCCGTGGGCCATGCCGAGCGCCTCGAAGTTGACCTCACCGGCGTACAGGACGGCGTTGCGGCCCTTGCCGATGTCGACGAAGGCGGCCTCCATGGACGGCAGCACGTTCTGGACCTTGCCCAGGTAGACGTTGCCGACGTAGCTGGTGGCCTGCTCCTTGTTGACGTAGTGCTCCACGAGCACGTTGTCCTCAAGGACGCCGATCTGGGTGCGCTCGCCGCTCTGGCGGACGACCATGACGCGCTCGACGGCCTCGCGGCGGGCCAGGAACTCCGCCTCGGTGATGATCGGCACCCGGCGGCGGCCCTGCTCGCGGCCCTCGCGGCGGCGCTGCTTCTTGGCCTCCATGCGGGTCGAGCCCTTGATGGACTGGACCTCGTCGAAGCCGGTGCCGAGCTCCCGCTCCTCCTTCTTGCGGGGCTCGCGGACCTTGACGACCGTGCGCTCCGGGTCGTCCGTGCCGTTCTCGGCCTCGGGCGCGGCGTCACCGCTGCGACGGCGGCGGCGACGGCGACGGCGGCTGCTGCTCGATCCGGAGGCGGCCTCGTGGTCGTCCTGCTCCTCGTCGCCCTCCTCCTCGGACTCCTGGACGTCCTCGGGCTCGTCCTCGGCGTGGTCGGCGGCCTCGTCCCGGTGCTGCTGCTCGGCGGCGTCGTCCTCGGCGGACTCACCGCGGCGGCGACGGCGGCCACCCCGGCGGCGGCGGCGCGAGGGGCGGTCGCCGTACTCGTCGGTGTCCTCGCCGTCGTGCTCGGTGTCGCTCTCGCTCGAAGGCTCGTGCTCGTCCTCGGCGGGCTGCTCCTGGGCGGGGGCTTCGGCCACCTGCTCGGCGGGCTCGGCCTCGGCGGCCTCACCGCGGCGGCGGCGCCGGCGGCGCGAGCCGCCCTGCGGCGCGGCCTCGGCGGGGGCGGTGCGCTCGGGGGCCGTGGTGATCTCGTCCTCGGGCTCCTCCTCCTGCGAGGCGGGGCCGGCGGCGGCAGCGGCGGCGGCCGCGGTCTCCGGGGTCTGGAACATCGGCTCGGCGAAGACCGGCGCCTGGAAGACGGCCACGGCGGGGCGCGTCGCCCGGCGGCTGCGGCGCGCGGGCTCCTCCGTCTTGGCGGTGAACTCGGGGCGGCCGGCGGCGGCGGTGGCCCGGCGGCGCTGACGGCCGCGCGGGGCGGCCTCCTCGACCTCGACCGGCTCGGCGGCCAGCTCCTCGACGGCCTCCTCGGGCAGGCTCTCGCCGGTCTGGACCTCGGCGCGCTCCGCGGCGGCCTGCGGGGCACCGGCCGGGGACGTGGCCTTACGGACCGCACGGCGGCGGCCACGCGGCGCCTCGACGGGCTCGGCCGGCTCGGCGGCCTCGGCCACCGGGGCTTCGGCCGTCCCGGTGACCTCTTCGGCCTCGTCGTCGGCGGGCTTCGAGGCGACCTGCGGGGCGCCGGCCGGTGCGGAGGCGCGACGGCGGGTGCGGCCGCGCGGGGCCTCCACGGGCTCGGCGACCGGCTCGGCCTCGGCGGGCTCGGGGCTCTCCGCGGCGGCCGGCGCCTCCGCCACGATCTCGACGGGCTCGGCGGCCTTGGGCGCACCGGCGGGGGACGTGGCCTTGCGGACGGCACGACGGCGGGTACGCGGGGCCTCGACGGCGGGCTCTGCTGCGGGCTCGGGGCTCTCCACCACGGGGGCCTCCTCGACGGTCTCGGCCGGCTCGGCGGCCTGGGGCGCACCGGCGGGGGACGTGGCCTTGCGGACGGCACGGCGACGGGCGCGCGGCGCCTCGGCGACGGGCTCCGGCTCCGCCGCGGGCTCCTCGGCCGCGACCGGCTCCACGATTTCGGCGGGCTCGGCGGCCTGGGGCGCACCGCCCGGGGACGTCGCCTTGCGGACGGCACGACGGCGGGTACGCGGGGCCTCGACGGCGGGCTCCGCCGCGGGCTCCTCGGCTGCGGGCTCCTCGGCAGCCGCGACCGGCTCCGCGGTCTCGGCGGACTCGGCGGCCTGGGGCGCGCCGGCCGGGGAGGTCGCCTTGCGGACCGCGCGGCGTCGGGGGCGGGCCGGGGCGGCGGGCTCGGCCTCGGCGGTGTTCTCGGTGCTGGTCTCGGACACTCCGGCGTCAACGGCCGCTATGGCCGACGCGTCGGCGGCGGCCCGGTCGCCCGCCGACGGCGGGCCTGCGGGGCGGGAGGCGGCGCGGCGCCTGCGGCGCGGCGGCAGCTTGTCCCCGGGGGTGTTGTTGTCTTCTGCGTTCCCGGTGGTGCCGGGTTCGTTCGGCTGGGGCATGCGGGCGTTTCTCCCGTCGCGCTCCCGGGCGCCGCACCTGGTTCCGGTCCGGTTCGGTCCGCATGGTGGTCGCGGCACCGCCGTCCGGGGCGCGGGCGCCGCACGGGAGCTGAATGTCTGGCTCGCCGGTTCCGTACGCGGTGTGCGGACGGCCTGGCGAAAGTCTTATGGGTCAGCGCGCGGCCCGGCCCAGGTGGCTCCCGAGCACGAGGGCTGCGCTACAACGACCGCCTTACGCGGAACCTGCACCTTCCGGCGCCGTCGCGACGGCGGTCCCGGTGGCCGTGGTTGATGCGGCCGGGGCTGCCTCGCGGTCGGGCGCGAGCGGGTCGGTCACCGTGCCGGACTCCTCGTCGAAGAGCCCCTGCGCCAGCCTGGTCACCGCTGCGGCGACGGTTCCCCAAGTTCTCGACTGCGCTCGAACAGGGGAGGCCCCACCCGCCAGGTCGGCGACAACGCGGAGACCGGACAGGACGTCGTCAGGCCGTACGGCAGGTGTCACGTGCCGAACAACCAGCCGCAGTATCGCACAGGCCCTGTCACCGGACCTATCAGGCGGAAGATCCACCGTGCGGAGGTCGACCACCGCGGAGCGGGCGTCGAACGTCCGCATGCCGTTCTTCGTGCGGCGCTCGACCTCGACGGTCTCGGCCGCGTTGAAGGCGGCCACGGCCTTCTCGGCGTCCTGCTGCCCGACCCCGTCCAGGCGCATCTCCCAGATGGAGGCGGTCAGCCGGTCGGCGAGGCCCGAGGTGCGGGCCTCGACGGCGTCCGTGATGTCCAGGCCGTCCGGCATCGAGTCGTTGAGCAGCTCGCGCAGGACGTCCGGGTCGCGGGACTCGGTGAGGGCGATCTCCAGGAACTCGGCCTCGCTGCCCGTGCCGGTGGGTGCGGCATTGGCGTACGACACCTTGGGGTGCGGGGTGAAGCCGGCCGAGTAGGCCATGGGCACCTGGGAGCGGCGCAGCGCCCGCTCGAAGGCACGCTGGAAGTCGCGGTGGCTGGTGAACCGGAGGCGGCCGCGCTTGGTGTAGCGCAGTCGGATGCGCTGCACCGCCGGTGCGGGCGGCGGGCCTTCGGGCTGTCGCTTGCCCAGTGGTTCTTCTCCTCGGTGCGGGGCGGACGCGGTGGCACGCCGCCCTCGAAATGCGGGTGGCCCGGGGGTCCGGACCGGCTCACCCCTGCGGTACGGATTTCTCCGGAAGCAGGGAGATCTCTGGTTCGGGCGCCGCGCTGGGCACAGTCGTTGCACTACCCAGAGTACGCGCAAGGGGGCTTCCGAGTTCCCCGGGCCCGGGTTGCGCCGGCCCGCCGGCCAGCGCGCGCCACGCGTCGCGCCTGGCCTGCCGGATCGTTTCCCGGGCCGCGCGCAGGGTCTGGCGGGCCGTGCGGCCCACCGTGCGCAGGGCCCGCCCGGCCGGGACCAGGGCGGCGTCGCGCACGAAACGGCCGACCGGGACGCACACCGTGCGATACGCCCGGCGCACCGGCGCGCCGACCAGGGTCCGGGCCAGCCGGAGCAGCGCCCGGCCGACGGCGCGCGGGACGAATCCGGCGACGCGCCAGGTGAAGCCGAACGCGGCGGCGACCTCGCGGCCCACCGGCGTCAGGACGCGCCGGTACACCCAGGCGACCGGCGTGACGAGGAGCACCACGACGAGCCACCGCAGCCCGAGCCCGAGCCCGCGCAGGACGGTCCCGACGCCCCGGATCAGCAGGTCGATGACCCGGGCGACGCCCTGGCCCATCGGGGTGAGCACGTGCCGGTACACCCGCACCGGCGGCAGCACGACCAGGTGCTCCGCCAGCCACCCCACGGCCCGCCCGAGCGGCACCAGGACGTAGCGCCACAGCAGCCCCACCGGCATCACGAGCACTGCGGTGAGCAGCCACTTCAGGGCCGTGCCCAGCCACCGCACCGCTGCGGCGAGGGCGCGCCCGGCCGGGACCAGGGCCTCCCGGTACACCCACCGCAGCCCGTGTCCGAGGGGGCTGAGGAGGTGCGCGTACAGCCATTGGAGCGGCACCACGATCCCGTACCGCGCCCCGGGCACCACGACGTACCGCCACAGGGCGACCCACGGCGATACGAACACGGCGCGGGCCGGCCACAGCAGCCCGTGGCCCAGCGGGACCAGCAGATGGCACCACAGGCATCGGGCGGGGACCGCGATCAGCGCCTCGGTCAGCCGCAGCCCGTGGCCCAGCGGCCGCAGCAGCGCCCGGTCGGCGGCGCGGGCGGTCACGACGAGCGCGTCCCACAGCATCCGTACCGGCAGGACGAGCACGAGCACCACGATCCGCACCGGTATCCGGACCAGCGTGGTGAGGCAGCCGTCACCGCCCTCGTAGTGCGCGGGCGCCCGGTGGTTCCCGTACTCCGTCCGCACGGGCGCCCGGTGCTTTCCCTGTTCCATGCCCCTCATGACGCGAAGGCCCGGTCCGGGCTTCCCCGGGCCGGGCCTTCGTCACCGAGCTGTCACACGGCGGCGCGCTACTTCACGACGGTCAGCGGCAGGAGCTTCTTGCCGGTCGGGCCGATCTGGATCCGGATGCTGGTGTCCATCTTCAGACAGATGGACACGCGGCTAAAGCTAAATCCATCGCTACTCTCCGAGCCATGAAGACGTACGACATCGACGCCGAGTGGACCGCTGCGGACCTGGCTCTGCTCAAGGAGCTGAAGAAGGCGGAGGCGCTGCTTCCTGCGGACGCCCCGCGCGCTCTGCTCTCCATCCGCCTGTCCGTACTTACGGAGGACACCACCTCGCCGGTGCGGCAGGAACTCGACCTTCGCCTCCTGGCCAGGGACAAGGGGTATCGAGTCGTCGGCGTCGCTTCCGACCTCAACGTCTCGGCAACGAAGGTTCCGCCGTGGAAGCGGAAGGAACTCGGCGAGTGGCTGAACAACCGATCACCCGAGTTCGACGCTCTGCTCTTCTGGAAGCTCGACCGGTTCATCCGCCGCATGTCGGATCTCTCCACGATGATCGAGTGGTGCCAGCGGTACGGGAAGAACCTGGCCTCGAAGAACGACTCGATCGATCTTGAATCCACTGTCGGTCGGATGATGGTCACGCTCATCGGGGGTATCGCCGAGATCGAAGCGGCGAACACATCGACCCGCGTGGCTTCGCTCTGGGACTACACGCGGACTCAGGACACCTGGTTCGTCGGCAAGCCTGCCTATGGCTACGTGACGACGAAGGCGAACGGGAGACCGAGCCTCGCCATCGAGCCGAACGCACACAAGGCACTGCGGTGGGCCCACCGCATGGCACTGCGCGGAGTGTCAGCCCGGCGCATGTCACTCTGCCTCGTCCGCTCCGGCCTCATGTCCGAAGGGCTCACCACGACGACTCTTCTCCGTCGCCTCCGCAACCCGGCACTCATGGGTTACCGAGTGGAGGAGAACAAGAACAAGGGGGTGCGTCGTTCCAAGCTGATCCTCGGACACGACGGCAAGCCGGTCAGGGTGGCTGAGCCGATCTTCACCGAGGACGAATACAACGAACTCCAAGAAGCCATCGACCGCCGCGGCAAGAACCAGCCCCAGCGTCAGACGCACGGCGCTACGCAGTTCCTCGGCGTACTGGTCTGCGCCGACTGCACGTCCAACATGACGGTGCACGCCACGTCCAACAAGTTCGGCCAGTACCGGTACCTCCGGTGCCAGAAGTGCAAGAGCGGGGGGCTCGGTGCCCCGGACCCGCAGGGTGTGTACGACGTACTTGTAGGGGACGTGCTGCGGGTGCTCGGCGACTTCCCCGTGCAAGTACGCGAGTACGCCCAGGGCGCTGAGGCTCGCGCAGAAGTGAAGCGACTCGAAGAGGCCATCGCCTACTACATGAAGGCACTTGAGCCGGGAGGCCGTTACACGAAGACGCGGTTCACTCAGGAGCAGGCAGAGAAGACGCTCGAAAAGCTCACGGACGAACTGAGCGCCATCGATCCCGAGACCACACAGGACCGATGGACTCTCATCCACAACGGGAAGACGTTCCGTGAAGCATGGGAGTCCGGAGGGATGGAGGTCATGGCTGAGGACCTCCGCCGCGTGGGCATCACGTGCGAGGTCACACGCACCAAGGTCAAGGGCGTGCGTGCGCCCTCCGTACATCTGCGTCTGAAGATTCCCCGTGACGTACGCGAACGGCTCGTCATCAAGAGCGACGACTTCGCAGCGAAGCTCTGAACAGCCGGGACAGGGAGGGGCTCGGCTTGACAGTCGAGTATCCCGCCACGTAGGAATACCTCCCCGCTCTCTGGTGAGCGGGGACCGTAGCTCCCACCGTTCAGCGGTGGTAGAGCTGGCCACTCCGCGAGAGGCCGCGATCCCGAGGGGCTCGCAGGGACGTCGAGCTGACCGGCAGGATCCGGCAGGACCACGACGAGTCCGGCGGGATCTACGGCTCACCCCGCGTGCACGCCGTCCTCAAACGTGAGGGCACTCGCGTCGGCCGCAAGCGCGTCGAACGGCTCATGCGCCAGGCCGGCCTCGCCGGAATCAGCCCCCGCCGGGGCAAGAGCTTCACCCGACGGGACCCGGACGCCGATCCGGCCCCTGACCTGGTGCAACGCGACTTCACCGCGAACGGGCCGAACCGGCTGTGGGTCACCGGCCTGACCATGATCCCCACCAGGGAAGGGCCGCTGTGGCTGTCCGCGATCCGCGACGCGTTCTCCCGCCGGGTGGTCGCCTGGGAGACCTCCGCCCGCGCGGACGCCGACCTGGTCCTGACCTCGCTGGAGTACGCCCTGGCCAGCCGCGAAGTCGCCCCCGGTGAGCTCATTCACCACGCCGACCACGGCTGCCAATACACGTCCGTGAAGCTCACAACACGCCTGATCAGGGCCGGTATCCAGGCGTCCATGGGCTCGGTCGGCGACTCGTACGACTGTCAGTCTGTTCGTACCGGATCCCGCAAGGATCGGGTAGTCCCGGCCGTGACGGTCTGACTCTTGCTTACGACCGACCCCACGGGTGTCCTGGCGTTGATCTGTCGACCGTCCGGCCGGG
>NZ_SSBI01000089.1 GCF_004795015.1 Streptomyces sp. A1277
CAAATCTCTCGCCTCATGACAGCGATCACCTCGCCCACAAACACCCGCTGACCAGCACCAAAACACCGTCCCCCTGGACCAGCACGACCGACTCTCACCACCACCGACACGAACCCGAGAGATCGCACCCAGATCTCGCTGCCGATACGCCACCGGACGATCTCCGCGTCCACCTGCGTCACTTCCTCCTGCAACACGGCGATCCGCTCCCGCAGCTCGGCGGCACGGGCTTCGAACGCGCACAGTCGGCGCTTCAGGACAGCAGCAGGCGTGGGCACGAGGGCACCTCCGGACTCGAGAGCGAAGACCTCGCCACCCTGCGCCCCGAACTGCAGTGATCACAAACAGCAAAACTGCAGGTCAAACACCTGATTGGTTGGACAACAGCTAGTCAGCGGACAGTCTGCTTCACCGAGACGCCTCTCGAACATGCCTGGATGATGTGCGAGAAGATCCCCAACCGAACGATGAGCTTCAGTGGTTATGGCCTGGCGTTCACCCGCACTTTCG
The DNA here is from genome assembly GCF_004795015.1 of Streptomyces sp. A1277. Lineage (GTDB taxonomy): Bacteria > Actinomycetota > Actinomycetes > Streptomycetales > Streptomycetaceae > Streptomyces. Next base: position 511 of record NZ_SSBI01000089.1, read on the forward strand.
CGCGGCGTAGGGGCGCCAACCCCGTGTGGTACCTCGACATCACCCTCGGCCACGACTGGCTGACCGGCCCGATCAACAACATGGTCGACGCCGTTCGAGAAATCGCCCGCGACCCGTCCGAAGGGGGAGAGGACGCGGCGGCAGATGCAGACATCCTACGGTTGACCCCCTTCATCGAACAGATGGGCAACCCGTCGGGGACCCGCAAGGAGTTCTGGTGGGAACGGGAGTGGCGCCATGTCGGGCACTTCCGCTTCCAGTTCGCCGACCTGGTAGTGGTCTTCGCTCCAGAGGAAGAGCACGACGAATTCGAGGAGCACCTGAGGGAGATAAAGACGAGGGGGAGGCTGCCCAGTCTGGTCGACGCCAGCTGGGGTCTGGAGCGGATGATCGCCGCCCTCGCCCGAGTCCCCGAGCCCGGCCCGTTCCCGGATTAGCGCAAGCCTGGTCAACTCTCCTTCTCTCTGGCCGTATGAAGCGCTCATTCACACGCGTGCGCAACCGCCCGGTCCCAGACGCGCGAGCGAGCCCCGGACCAGTGCAGGTCCGGGGCTCGCAGGCTGTTCAGGGCGCTCCGTCTACAGGTCGAACTCGAGGTGTTCGACGTCGGTGAAGCGGACCTCGTCCAGGGAGCCGGCGCGGCGGCCGCCGTCCTGGAAGTACACCTCCTTGAGCCCTTCGGCCGCGATCTCCTGGAGGCGGGCGTCGCTGGCGCCCTGCTCCTGGGCGTCGAAGAGGCGGGCGGCGTAGGTCGGTGGCAGGGCGACGGTCAGGTGCCGGAGCCGGGACTCGTCGGTGGAGCCGATCGGCGCGGCGTAGCCCATGCGGGCCCGTGTGTCGATGACGATGCCGCCGGTGGTCGCCGCCTTCTGCCGGGCCTTGGCCCGGATCTGCGGCTGCCACCGGGCCTTTACCTCGTGCTCCAGGCGCGTGGCGAGTTCGGGGCGGGGCTTCTTGATCTGGTCCTTCACGTACCGTTCGACGGTGCGCTGGGAGACCCGCAGCATCTGGGCGACCGCCTTCGTGCCCTTGAGCTGCTTGACCAGGTACCGCATCTGCGCGCCGGCGCTCTTGGGCGCCGGGCGCGTGAACGCCTTCTGTACCGCGGCCTCCAGGCCGTCGCCGAACAGGCTCATCGTCCCCTTCTCCTACTCTCCGTTGTCGACGTCGGTGACGGTGCCGTCCTTGATGTACCGGGCGAGGTTGAGCTCGGGCGCGTTGAACTTGTCCCGGACCTCCTCGCCCCACAGGACGGTCTGCGTGCCCTCGTGCTTGACCAGGCCCGGGTTGATGCCCAGCTTGAAGCCGCCCGGGAGCGGCTTGCCCTCCCGGTATGGCAGGAAGTCCAGCGGCGACGGCCCGTTCGCGGCGTACACGACGCAGTCGGACAGGATCGCGATCGGGTACTGGCCGGTGAACGCCGCGTGCTTGACGATCTTGCGGTGCAGGTTGATCCGGGTGCGGGCGATGACCGCCGCCCGGATGTCCGGCCGCCACGTCGGCCGGGACAGGGCGCGCCACGGCTCGCCGGGCTTCCAGCCCTCGCCGCGCGGGCGCTCGCGCAGCTTGCCGATGCCGCCCTTGACCGTCGCCTTGATTGCCGTGGTGACGATCGTCAGCTCCGGGTCGCGGGCCTTGTAGCCGTCCATCGCCGCGAGGAAGTCCTGCGGCGACAGGTCGGCGTCGACGCCCAGGTCGACCATTGTGGCGAGGTAGGCGGCGCGCAGGCGGTTGTACCAGCTGTCCAGGTAGCGGCCGTTGTCGTGCCGGACGTACGCCTCGGTCGGTGCGACGTCGTAGCCGAGCTCCACCGCATAGGCCACGGTGGGCGTCGCGTACCAGGCCGGGCCCGTGGGGCGGTCGCCCTTCGGCGTGAACGGAGAGGGCAGCAGACTGCCGTCCAGCTCCACCCACTCCTTACCGGCCTTCACGCGGGACAGGTCGACATGGCTGAGGTCGACCAGCCAGGATCCGGGCAGCTTCGGGTCGAAGACGGGGTTCGTGACGTGCGTGGCCTCGCCCAGGCCGACCGGGAGGCCGTTGGCGCCGGCGCCGAAGGCCATGTTGACGTCGATGCCGACCAAGTGGCGCAGGGTGCACTCCGCGTCGGTCATCGGCCGCGCCCAGTCGTACGCCTCCTCAAACAGCTTCTCCGCCGGGCCGCGCACATGGAAGCGCGGCAGGTCCTTGAGGACGGGGTGCCCGTCAGGGACCTCGCACGGCGGGAAGTTCATCGGGTCGATGGGGTCCTTGCCGAGCGAGCCGGGGGCCTTCTCGTCGGCCTGGCGCAGGGCGCCGGTCTCCTCGTCGCGCACGGCGTAGGTCGGCGGGTGCAGCGCGGTCATCAGCTCCAGGCCGGTGACGGCGGTAGAGCCGCGCGGCGTCATCACCCGGGTCGCATACACGCCCAGGACGCGGGCGAGCTCCGCCGGCGGCAACTGCCCGGCCGTGCCCCAGAACCGGGGGTCCAGCGCGTTCCACGACGGGATGCACAGCTGCACGCACTGCCGGTTCGAGCCCTTGGCCGGGCGGTAGATCCGCGCCCACGGCCCGAACCCGCGCTTGGTGAGCTGCCAGTCGGCGCGGGTCAACTGCTTGATGACCTTGTGGCCCTCCGGGATCCGCCCCGCGTGCCGCTCCTCTTCGGTGAGGGCGACAGGCAGGCCGTAGCGCTCGCACGCGGCTTCGGTGAGCACGATCAGCGGGTCGGCATCCTTGCCCGGACCGACAAACTTCGGCTGCCCGAGCTTGGCCTCGCGCAGCGTCCAGTCGACCAGGGCCGGGATGCTCTTGGCGGGCACGTCCAGGACCAGGCCGCCGGTGCAGTACGCCAGCACCTGCCCGTCCTCAACGTCGACGACCGCGAGCGGTCCGTTCTCGAACCGCGGATCGGCGCCCGCCGGGGTTCCAGCCGGGGCCGCCTTCTTCGCACCCGGGCGGCGCGACGTCGACGACGTCCTGGTGGCGCGCGCAGGGCGCGGCGCGGCCGCCGGAGCAGCGGCAACAGGGGTGGGACTGGTCTGGGAGTTCTCGGTCGCAGTCATGGCCGCAGCCTCGGACGCCTCCCCTGTGGACGGAGGCCGCGCTTCCACCGGGGCGGGCATAGCGGTGAACGTGGCCGGCACCGCAGCATCAGGGGCGGGCGTGGCCGTGCTGGCCGGGGCGGCGGGGTAGAGCTCCGCGAGCTTGTCCAGCAGCCGGGCGTAGGCGTCGCGCTCGGGCGGGCGGGGCTCGGTCTTGCCGGATTCCCAGCCGGACACCGTGGCCCGGCGCACCTGCAGCGCGGTGGCCACTTCGTCGATCGTCAGGCCGTGCGCGGCACGCAGCCGCTTGCGCTCCGTCGGCGGCGGCAGCGTGGCGCGGGACGCGAGCAGGGCGTCGACCGCGTCGAACAACTCAGACATGAAAGCACCTCCTGAGCAACATCCTACCCCGCGAAACGTACGATGCGCGTACGTTTCACGTGCAAACTCCGTACGCCGCGCGCGCGGAGGGGTGAGGGGTGGTCCCGGCCAGCGAACGGCCGGAAAGCGGCGCGTCACATGGAGTGCTTATGGGGAGATACGGCGGGTTACAGCTCTGAGTGACCAGGGGGTTACGTGAAGTGGAAAGACGCGTTCAGCGCCGCGATGAAGGAACTGGAGGCGATACGGGGCCTGCTGACGCCTGTCGGCCGTCTTGAGGACGAGACGGTCGGGCTGACCGCACTGCACGGCGAGCTCACCCAGAGCCGCCTGAAGATCCTGGAGGCCGTCCAGATAGGCGTCACCGGACTGCGCGAGGAGAACCGCGAGGTACGCCGCCGCCAAGACCGGATGATCAGCGACCTCAACGACACCCGCGGCGAGCTCCGGCAGCTGCTGGAGCTCGCCGAAATCCTCCGCCCCCTTGCGACCCGCCAGCGGCCGGCCGACGAACTCGAGACCGACGCACCCGCGCCCGGGGGGCTGGCGGCCGAGGATCCCAGCCTTGAGTACGGCTACGATCCCGCCGCCTCCACAACGGCACCGCCCACCTCATCCGACACCGAATCCCAGGGGGGAACCATGGAAAGCAACCAGCAGCAGCCACAGCCGGGACCTGGGCGCCAGGACCGGGACCAGGACGACGCTCTCAAGCGCGAGATCCAGGCCGCCTACCACGGCAACGACACGCCCGCCGCGCCCTCTGCCGCCACCACGCAGACCGGGGAAAGGGACCCGCGGGTGACCCACGGGGTTCTGCTGCTCAAAGCCGCCGGGGTGGCCTCCGTGGACCTGGTCGCGCACCGCGACACCTGGGAGTGGCTCACCGCCCTGGCCGTCGACCACGACCACTTCCGCACCCCGCCCTCGGTCGAGGACTTCAAGGAAGGCCGTGTCCAGACCGTCCTGTCCGGCCGCTCCCTCATCGGCCTGCTCATCAAGCTGTGGGACACCCGCCATGCCACCACCCCGCTGGAAGCGGACTGGGCACTGGCCACGACCGCCTACAACCGGATCGCCGCCGAACTCACCGGTGTCGACGGCGAAGGCCAGACCATCCGCATCGTCCTGGACGACGGCCTCCCCCACGAGACCGGCGACTGACACCACCCCGCACCACGGCCGGCGGCTGTCCGTACCCGCCGGGACGGCCACCGGCCCGCCCGTGGCACGGCAGGAGGCCATCACCGCGACTGGTGAGGGCCTCCTGCTACCCCGGCCGCTGTTCGGCTCAGCTCAGGCTCCGCCGTCTCGGTCGGCCGCCTTCGCGATCTCCTCAGCCAGCGCCTTGGTAGCGCGCTCCTACTCCTCGGCCGCGTGGCGCGGCTGCTTCGCGACATCCGCCGCGCCGGACACACTCTGACGGAGCTGCGCCTGGATGAAAGAACGCATGTTCCGACACCCTCCGGCGCCCGAGCGACAGTCCCATCCACAGAGAACAGTCCTGTGGCCCCGACGCCTGAGTGTTGGGGCCACAGAGGGTGACGTCCTACTGCTGACGTCGTCTCGTCAACTTGATGATGCCGAGCAAGGCTGCTACGCCGATGAGAATGAATCCCGCTACTCTCACGGCGTCAACTACATCGGTGCCGATCACGATAGCGATGACACCTGCTGTGAGAACCAGGGCGAGGATGGCCCAGGAAATTGCGCTTGGCATTCTGGAAGCCGGGCTCATTCGTCGAAGGCCGTCGTGAGACTTTTGTATGCGTTGGCTCCCTCTACGAGGGCCGCACCTCCCGAAGCGACGCCGGCAACACACCCAGCCCCCAGGGACGGGCCACAAGTCGCGATCCCGGCCCCGGCGCCGAAGGCAGCGGCCCCGGCGCCGAGGGCATGTCCAACTCCCTCGATGAAGCTGTTGAAGCCGAACAACCCGGCGGGGTCGATCCGGTTTACCGGGTCCCCCGCACCATAGAGGTAGGTGTTGGTTTCCTGGCCGGAGGGGTCGGGCTGGGTGAAGCGGCCTAGGGCGGGGTCGTAGTAGCGGGCGCCCATCTTGTAGAGGCCCGTGGGGTCGTTGTAGGCGCCGGCGAAGCGGTAGGGCTGGGGGACGGTTTCGGTGGGGGTGGTGCGGGCGGCGCCGGTGGGTGTGTAGGCGTAGGTGTGGGTGCGGGTGCCTGCCTGGTCGACGGCGCCGAGGATGTTGCCGGTGGCGTCGGTGAGGTAGTAGTAGCTCTTCCCGCTGCGGGTCATGGAGTTGAGGGTGCCCCCGGGTTCGCGGACGAATCCCGTATCCGTGGATCCGGCGGTGGTGGAGGCGAGGCCGAGCTGGGTGTGGTGGAACCAGGTGTCGCCGAGCTTGGTGCGCTCGTCGTTGGTGGTTCCGGCGTGCTTGGCCTGGTAGGTGGTCCCGCCTGCGGTGATGTTGGTGAGCTGGTTGTAGTCCGACCACGACTCCCCTGTGCGGGCAGTGCCCCCGGCCGGGGCTGCGGCGGTTTCGTTGCCGGCGTTGTCGTAGGACCAGCCGGTGGTCGAACCGTTCTTCGATTCCAGTTCGGAGGCGTCGTCGTAGCCGTAGGTCGGGCTGGTGGGGCAGGAGGTGGCGGTGGTGTCCTGGTGCGTGAGGTTGCCGGCCTTGTCGAAGCAGTACAGCCAGGACGCGGTGCGGGCGCCGGAGGACGTGTTCGTTTCCTTGGCGTAGGAGAGGCGCCCGGCGCTGTCGTACGTGTAGGCGGTCTTGCGGCCCGTGGCTGCGTCGGTGCGGCTGTAGATCTTCGTTCCGGGATCGCCGGCGCCGGTTGTGTAGGTGTAGGCGAGGTCGACGAGGGTGGCGCTGCCGTTGGTGGTTTTGATGGCGGTGGGTTTGCCGTCCTCGTCGAGGGTGACCTTCTGGACCGTGCCGCCGGGGTAGTTGGTGTGGGTGCGCTTGTCGTTGTTGTTGTAGGTGTAGGTGGTGGTGCGGCCGGCCGGGTCCTTCAGCGACTCGAGGCGTCCGGCGTCGTCGTAGGTGTAGTGGGTGGCGCCCATGGGGTCGGTGTAGGTGTCCAGGTCGCCGGCCGCCGTGTAGGCGAGCGTCGCCTCGGAGTCGTCCTGCAGGGAACGGAAGATCTCGCGGGAGAGGGTGTCGTAGGCGTAGTCGGTCTCGCCGGTGGCGTCCTTGCGCCAGGTCATGTTGCCGTCGTCGTCATAGGTGTACTGGACGGTGGCGTTGGTGGAGGAGACCTTCGTGACGCGGTCGCGGTCGTCGTAGACGTAGACAGTCTGGATGCCGCGGCCGTCCTTGACGACGTCCGGGCGGCCCGCGTAGTCGTACGTGAGCGTGGTAGCGCCCTGCGGCGCGGGCGGGGTGACCTTCGTCAGGTTCCCCTTCGCGTCATAGGTGAACGACGTCTTCTTGCCCCGCGCGTCGGTGACCGAGCACTTCTGCCCCTTGAACCCACCACAGGTCGGGGTGGACGGGTTGTACTCCGCGGTCGTCGTGCCGCCACCGGTGCCCGTGACGGCGACGGAGGTGGTGTTGCCGACCGCGTCGTAGGAGTAGTTCGTCTTGCTGTCGTCCGGGCTCTCGAACGTGCCGGGCACGTCCATGCCCGCCTTCGTCAGCCATCCCGTCA
>NZ_SSBI01000008.1 GCF_004795015.1 Streptomyces sp. A1277
GGTACTCCAGGACCTCGGGGAAGTTGTGCCCGGTGTCCACGTGCAGCAGGGCGAACGGCACCGGCGCCGGCGCGAACGCCTTGAGCGCCAGGTGCAGCATCAGGATCGAGTCCTTGCCGCCGGAGAACAGGATCACCGGCCGCTCGAACTCGCCCGCCACCTCGCGGAAGATGTGCACCGCCTCGGACTCCAGCGAGTCCAGGTGGCTGAGTGCGTACGGATTGTCGGTGCCTTCCGACACAGTCGCGACGGTCGTCACGCTGCACCCCTCTCGCTCAGCAGCGCGTACAGCTCCGCCGCGGACTCCTGCACGGTCTGCCGGTGCGACTCGATCCGCAGATCGGGCGACTCGGGCGCCTCGTAGGGGTCGTCCACCCCGGTCAGCCCGCTGATCTCGCCCGCAGCCTGCTTGGCGTACAGCCCCTTCACATCGCGCTCCGAGCACACCTCGACCGGAGTGGCGACGTGCACCTCCAGATACGCGGTGCCTTCGGCTTGGTGCCGCTTGCGGACCGCGTCGCGGCTGTCCGCGTACGGGGCGATGACCGGGACCAGGACCTTCACGCCGTTGGCCGCCAGCAGTTCGGCGACGAAGCCGATCCGCTGGACGTTGGTGTGCCGGTCCTCGCGCGAGAAGCCGAGGCCCGCCGAGAGGAACTCGCGGATCTCGTCGCCGTCGAGCACCTCCACCCGGTGGCCCTCGCCGCGCAGCCGCCCGGCGAGTTCGTAGGCGATGGTGGTCTTGCCCGCGCTCGGCAGACCGGTCAGCCAGACGGTGGCTCCCGTCTCCGTCACGCTCATCGAAGTCTCCTGATCAGTCGTCATCAGCCGTGCAGCCCGCACTCGGTCTTGCCGCGCCCGGCCCAGCGGCCGGCCCGCGCGTCCTCGCCCTCCAGCACCCGGCGGGTGCAGGGCGCGCAGCCCACGGAGGCGTAACCGTCCATCAGCAGCGGGTTGGTGAGCACGCCGTGCTCGGCGACGTACGCGTCGACGTCGTCCTGGGTCCAGCGGGCGATCGGCGAGACCTTCACCTTCCGGCGCTTCTCGTCCCAGCCGACCACGGGGGTGTTGGCCCGGGTGGGGGACTCGTCGCGGCGCAGCCCGGTCGCCCAGGCCGTGTAGGAGGTCAGGCCCTCTTCCAGCGGCTTGACCTTGCGCAGCTTGCAGCACAGGTCGGGGTCGCGGTCGTGCAGCTTCGGCCCGTACTCGGCGTCCTGCTCGGCCACCGTGTGGCGCGGGGTCAGCGTGATGACGTTGACGTCCATCACGGCGTCCACCGCGTCGCGGGTCCCGATGGTCTCCTCGAAGTGGTAGCCGGTGTCCAGGAACACCACGTCCACCCCGGGCAGCACCCGGGAGGCGAGGTGGGCGACGACCGCGTCCTCCATGGAGGAGGTGACGCAGAACCGGGGCCCGAAGGTCTCGGTCGCCCACTTGAGGATGTCGAGCGCGGAGGCGTCCTCCAACTCGCGTCCGGCCTGCTCGGCGAGCTCCCTCAGGGCCTCGTCGGTGAGCGTGTCGGTTTCCCGAGTGACCGTCATATCCCGTCCCCTCCCACGTTGTCGGGCTTCAGTCCCCGGCTCAGCAGCCCCAGGAACTTCAGCTGGAACGCGCGATTGCAGGAGGCGCATTCCCACGCCCCGTGCCCGGCTTCGTGCGGGCGCAGGTCCTCGTCGCCGCAGTAGGGGCAGTGGAACGGGGCGGCGCGCTCGCTCATGACAGCGACTCCGCACTGGCCCGGGCGGCCCAGGTGGCGAAGCGCTCGTTCTCCTCGCGCTCCTCCTGGAACCTGCCGAGGACCCGCTCGACGTAGTCGGGCAGTTCGGCCGATGTGACCTTCAGGCCGCGGACCTTGCGGCCGAAGCCGGCCTCCAGGCCGAGGGCGCCGCCCAGGTGGACCTGGTAGCCCTCCACCTGGTTGCCGTCGTCGTCCAGCACGAGCTGGCCCTTGAGGCCGATGTCCGCGGTCTGGATGCGGGCGCAGGCGTTGGGGCAGCCGTTGATGTTGATGGTGAGCGGTTCGTCGAAGTCGGGGAGCCTGCGCTCCAGTTCCTCGATGAGGGAGGCGCCGCGCGCCTTCGTCTCGACGATGGCCAGCTTGCAGTACTCGATGCCGGTGCAGGCCATGGTGCCGCGCCGGAAGGTGGACGGCTTCACCTGGAAGCCGAGCGCTTCCAGGCCGGCGGCCAGGGACTCGGCCCGGTCCTGCTCCACGTCGAGGATGATCATCTTCTGCTCGACGGTGGTACGCACCCGGCCGGAGCCGTGCTCCTCGGCCAGACCGGCGATCTTGGCGAGGGTGGAGCCGTCGACCCGGCCGACCCGCGGGGCGAAACCGACGTAGAAACGGCCGTCCTGCTGCTGGTGCACGCCGATGTGGTCGCGCCACCGGCTGCTGGGCTCCGCGGGTGCGGGACCGTCCAGCAGCGGGCGCTTGAGGTATTCGTCCTCCAGCACCTGGCGGAACTTGGCGACACCCCAGTCGGCGACCAGGAACTTCAGCCGGGCGCGGTTGCGCAGCCGGCGGTAGCCGTAGTCGCGGAAGATGCCCACGACGCCGGCCCACACGTCCGCGACCTCGTCCAGCGGTACCCAGGCGCCCAGGCGTTCGGCCAGCCGGGGGTTGGTGGAGAGTCCGCCGCCGACCCAGAGGTCGAAGCCGGGGCCGTGCTCGGGGTGTTCGACACCGACGAAGGCGATGTCGTTGATCTCGTGCACCACGTCCTGCACGGGGGAGCCGGAGATCGCGGTCTTGAACTTGCGGGGGAGGTTGGAGAATTCGGGGCTGCCGATGTAGCGGGCGTGGATCTCCTCCAGCGCCGGCGTGCCGTCGATGATCTCGTCGGCGGCGATGCCCGCCACCGGGGAGCCGATCATGGTGCGGGGGCAGTCGCCGCACGCCTCGGTGGTGGAGAGCCCGACGGCTTCCAGCTTCTCCCAGATCGCCGGGACGTCCTCGATGCGGATCCAGTGCATCTGGACGTTCTGCCGGTCGGTGATGTCCGCGCTGCCGCGTGCGTACTCCTGGGAGATCTCGCCGATGACGCGCAGCTGCCGGGTGGTCAGCTTCCCGCCGTCGATGCGGACCCGCATCATGAAGTACTTGTCCTCAAGCTCCTCGGGCTCCAGAACGGCCGTCTTGCCGCCGTCGATGCCGGCCCGGCGCTGGGTGTAGAGCCCCCACCAACGCATGCGTCCGCGAAGGTCGTTGGGGTCGATCGAGTCGAATCCGCGCTTGGAGTAGATCGTCTCAATGCGTGTCCGCACATTGAGACTGTCGTCGTCCTTCTTGAGCTGCTCGTTCCCGTTGAGAGGCGTGTGGTGTCCCATGGCCCACTGGCCCTCACCACGATGGCGCCCGGCCTTGCGGCGGGGCGTCGCGGTAGCGGTCTTCTCCGGGCTGGAGGCCATGGCAAATACGTCCTTCGGGACTGCAGGAGGGCGGCTCTGAACTGCACACTCGCGTCTGGCGCGGCGGTGCGCAGGGCTGAACTGAAGTAAGAAGATCTCGGCGGTGCTGGGACTCTCAGCTCGCCGGACAGATGGCGCTGGACATGCGGCCGAGGTCGACGTGGCGTCGACTCACCAAGGCAATTCCAGTTCCGGACATGACGGAAGCGTGTCATGGGGATCTCGGAGCAGTCCACCACTATCCATGATGTGGACGAGACTGTCCCGGTATATAAGACAGTGTGGCGCCCGTCACGCGAGTGACGGGCGCCGGGGCGGAGCGTAAAACCGGACAAGCACGGGGAATTGCTATGGAAGCAGCTCGCGGCCCGAGCCCGGCCAAGGGCCGGGGGTGGTCACCGGTTCCTCCAACTCCGTGCGGGTGTCGAAGAGCCGGAAGCCGCGCCGGAGGTAGTTGTCCATCGCGTGTGGACCGTCCTTCGAGCAGGTGTGCAGCCACACCCGCTTCGTCACCGGGCGCCCCGGCCACCGCTCGGCCAGGTCCCAGGCGCGGGCCGTGCCGTACGACAGCAGATGACCGCCGATCCGCCGGCCCCGGAAGACCGGGATCAGCCCGAAGTACATGACCTCGACCACGCCGTCGTCCTGCGGGTCCAGCTCGATGTATCCGGCCGGGGTCCCGTTCGCGTAGGCGACCCAGGTCTCCGCACCCGGCCGGTCCAGGGCCTCCTGCCACTGCGCGTAGCTCATCGCCAGCCGGTCCGTCCACCGGATGTCCCCGCCGACCGCCGTGTACAGGAAGCGGCTGAACTCGGGCAGCGGCACCTCGGAACGCACGATCCGGACGTCCGCGTCCGGCACGGCGGCCGGCCGCAGATCCCCGGGCGAGGTCTGCTCCAGCGACCAGATGGTCACCTCGTCGACGGCGGGACCTGCGGGGCGCACGGGGTTGCTCATGGCTGCCAGACAACCATGCCCCGCCGCCCGCCCCCAAGCCGGGTCCCGTGCCGCCGCCGGCGCCCGGGGCCTGCCCGGACACCCCCGCTCAGGAGGCGCCGCGCGCCGCCACGACCACCGGGGCCTTCGAACGCGGCAGCAGATCCGCCGGGTCCTCCGGATGGATCACCTCCACCTCCACGCCCTCACCGAAGCGGTACGGGCGGTGAGCCAGCACCTCGGCGAGGTGGCGCCGCAGCCGCGAGATCTCCGCCCGCACCGTCACCGTCCGGGTCGCGTCCCCGAAGAGGTCCTGCGCCAGCTCCGACGCCGTACTGCCCTCGCGCCGCACCGCCAGCGCGAACAGCAGCTCGGCGTGGCGCGGGGAGAGCCGCTGCGTCCACGTCCCCACCGGGCTCACCACGTTCACCGCCAGCGTGCGCGGCCGGCTCAGATCGAGGACCACCCGGCGCGGCGGGCTGTCCATCGCCCCGTCCGCCACCTGCACCAGCCAGCCGCCCGGCAGCGGCTCCACCCGGCACATTCCCAGCGACGGCAGCCACACCCGGCCCGGCTCCAGCGACTTCGGCAGCGGCAGCCGGTCCACCGGCGGCATCCCCGTCACCGCCGCCGTCCAGCCGTGCCCGTCCACCGCCAGGGCCCGCCCGCCCAGCCGGCACAGGATCGGCGCCGCCACCGCCCGCAGCCGGTCGATCGCCTCCAGATGCCGGACCCGGATCTCGCTCTCCGCCAGCCGGGCCACCGAACCCACCAGGGCCAGCGTCGTCGGGTGGAACGTGGACGCGGGACCGCTGATGTCGACGATCCCCATCAGCCGGCCGTCCCGCGGATCACGCACCGGCGCCGCCGCGCACGTCCACCCGTGCAGACTGCGCACGAAGTGCTCCGCCGAGTGCACCCGCACCGGGGCGCGCGAGGCCAGCGCCGTACCGATCGCGTTGGTGCCGGTGCTCTCCTCCGACCACGCCGCGCCCTCCGCGAGGCAGATGCCGTCGGCCCGGCGCAGCACCCCCGTGTGGCCCTGGCGCCACAGCACCCGGCCCTCCACATCGGTGACCACCATGATCTGCTGCGAGGCGTCCGCGATGCTCGCCAGGCCGTCGCTGAGCAGCGGCATCACCTCGCCCAGCGCGGAACTGCGGCGCCGGTGCTCGATCTCGTCCGCCTCCAGCAGCCGGCTCTGCGTCGTCTGCTCGGGATCGATGCCGCTGCGCAGCATCCGGTCCCACGAGGCACCGATCTCCGCCCGGGGCGCGGCGGGCATGCGCTCGCCCGCCATCCGCGCCTCCCGGGTCCGGTGCACCAGGCGCCTGGCCTGCGCGGTCTCCTGGGCCGTCAGCCGCGCCACCGCGGCCGAAGTCGTCTCCACGCCGGTTCCCCCTCACACCCTGCCCGGCCCGTACGCGGGACCGTGCCACCCATCCTGCCGCCACGCAGCGCCCGAAACCGCAACTCCGCACAATGGTTGCAACCCTCTGCAACTCTGGCGAGGGCCCCGGGCCCGTACAAGAGTGGCGGTACACCGCACGGCAGGGCTCCGCCCCGAGTCCGGTGTGTACAGCATGGGGGTGGTGCCGTGTCGGCGCAGCACCACCCCCTGTTGCTGCCCGGTCAGTGATCCACCGGCCGGGCCCGGGCCACGACCGACGCCAGATCCAGGGTGTGCGGCAGGGTCCCGAACGCCGCGCCCCCGTCCCCGCCCAGGCGCGACGCGCAGAAGGCGTCCGCCACCTCCGGCGGCGCCCAGCGCACCAGCAGCGAGCCCTGGAGCACCAGCGCGACGCGCTCCACCACCCGGCGGGCCCGCGCCTCGATCCCCGCCAGATCGGCGAGCTCCGTCAGCAGGCCCCTGATCGCCGCGTCGAGCCGGTGATCGGCGCCCCGGGCCCGCCCGACCTCCTGGAGGAACGCGTTCAGCGCGAGCGGTTCGCGCTGGAGCGCCCGCAGCACGTCCAGCGCCTGGACGTTCCCCGAGCCCTCCCAGATCGAGTTGAGCGGCGCCTCGCGCAGCAGCCGGGGCATGCCCGACTCCTCCACGTAGCCGTTGCCGCCCAGGCACTCCAGCGCCTCGCCCACCACGGGCGTGCTCCGCTTGGTCACCCAGTACTTCGCCGCCGGCACCGCGATCCGCAGGAACGCCGACTCGCTCTCGCCCCCGTCGTCGTAGGCCGCCGCCAACCGCATCGCCAGCACGGTCGCCGCCTCCGACTCCAGCGCCAGATCGGCCAGCACATTGCGCATCAGCGGCTTGTCCACGAGCGGCCCGCCGAACGCGGAGCGGTACGTCGTGTGGTGCACCGCCTGCGCCACCGCCTGCCGCATCAGCGCGGCCGAGCCCGTCACACAGTCCAGCCGGGTCGCCGCCACCATGTCGATGATCGTGCGCATCCCGCGCCCCTCCTCACCGATCCGGCGCGCCCACGTCCCGTCGAACTCGACCTCCGCCGAGGCGTTGGACCGGTTGCCCAGCTTGTCCTTGAGCCGCTGGATCGCGAACGGGTTGCGCGTGCCGTCCGGCAGCACCCGGGGCAGCAGGAAACAGGTCAGCCCGCCCGGAGCCTGGGCCAGCACCAGGAAACCGTCGGACATCGGCGCCGAGCAGAACCACTTGTGCCCGGTCAGCAGATACTCGCCCTCCCCGGACAGCGGCTCGGCGCGCGTCGTGCCCGCCCGTACGTCCGAGCCGCCCTGCTTCTCCGTCATCGCCATGCCCAGCAGCGCCCCGGCCTTCCGCCCGGCCGGCCGCAGCCCCTGCTCGTAGACCCGCGAGGTCAGCAGCGGCTCCCACTCGGCGGCCACCGCGGGCTCGGCGCGCAGGGCCGGCACCGCCGCGTGCGTCATCGACAGCGGGCAGCCGTGCCCCGCCTCGGCCTGCGTCCACACCAGGAAGCCCGCCGCCCGGCGCACATGCCCGCCCGGCCGGTCCCAGGCCCCGGTCAGACCCGAGCCGACGGCGTGGCCCAGCAGCCGGTGCCAGGCCGGGTGGAACTCCACCTCGTCGATGCGGTGCCCGTACCGGTCATGGGTGCGCAGCCTCGGCGGGTTCTCGTTCGCCTGCGCCCCCCAGGTCACCGCCTGGGCGGAGCCGGCGGACTGCCCGAGCCGGGCCAGCCCCTCCCTGGCCTCGTCCAGCACCTCGGCCGGAAGGTGGCGTTCGACGGCCTCGCCGAGCACCCGGTCCGCGCCGAACACGTCGTAGCCGAGCAGGGGAGGGGGCTGATTGGACACAGTGTGGGTGGTGGCTGCCATGCCGATACGGTAAGGACGTGCAGGCAGCAAACGAAACACCCGAGCGGCCACCGGGCCGGCTCCACCGGGCCCGAGTGCTCTACCGCAACGTCTCCAAGCGGCAGCTCGCCTGGCAGTTGCTCAAGGACACGGTCAACTCGTGCATGGAGTACCGCATCCTGGGACTCGCCGCCGAGGCGGCGTTCTTCACCCTGCTGTCCCTGCCCCCGCTGCTCCTCGGCCTGATCGGCCTGCTCGGTTACGTGGACGAGTGGACCAGCACCACCACGGTCGCCTCCATCGAGCGCAACATCCTCAGCGCGGCGCACACCGTGCTCTCCGAGCGCGGCGTCAACGACTTCGCCAAGCCGCTCCTGGCGGACGTCACCACCGGCGCCCGGCCCGACGTCATCTCCATCGGCTTCGCCATCGCCCTGTGGTCCGGCTCCCGCGCGGTCAACGTCTTCATCGACACCATCACCGTGATGTACGGGCTCGACGGCCAGCGCGGCATCGTCAAGACCCGGATGCTCGCCTTCCTGCTGTACGTGGTGGCGCTGCTGCTCGGCGCGGTGGTCCTGCCGCTGCTCGTGGTCGGCCCCGACCGGGTCGTGGAGCTCATACCGTGGGGCACCGAGGTCATAAGCGTCCTGTACTGGCCCCTGGTGATACTCCTGTCGGTCGCCTTCCTCACGACCCTCTACCACGTGTCCGTGCCCGTGCGTTCGCCGTGGATCGAGGACATGCCGGGCGCCCTGATGGCGCTGGCGATGTGGGTGGTCGGCAGCTTCCTGTTGCGGATCTACCTCACCAGTACGGTCGAGGGCCCCACCATCTACGGATCGCTCGCCGCCCCCATCGCCGTACTGCTGTGGATCGGCGTCTCCGCCTTCGCGGTCCTGGTGGGCGCCGCCGTGAACGCGGCCATCGACCGGGTCTGGCCCTCGGTCGCGACGGCCGCCGCCCGCGCCGCCAACGACCGGGTGCGCGCCGCCCAGGCCGCCGAGTTCGTGGCCCGCACCCAGGCGGCGAGCTGGCACGGCGGACCGCAGAACGACGACGAGGACGAGGACGAGGAGGACGACGACGACGAGGGCGACGTGGGCGACAGCCCGTACATGCCGTCCGAGTTCCCCGAGCGCTGGTCGCGGTTCCTGCCGCCGGACGACGTGAAGTCACGGCTCCAGCCCAGCCGCGAGAAGGACGCGGAGAAGCCGCACCCCTACGACGAGTGAGTGACGGGCGCCGGCGGCCCGGGCCTGCGGTCCCGCTCCTTCGCCCCCGGCAGCCGCTTACGCACCCGCCGCGTCCGTGGACGACACCGGCGGCATGGGCGACAGCTACGAAGAGCGCGCGTCCCGGCTGGACGGCGCGAAGGTCTGGACCCTGACCGTGCCACCGGGCACGGCCCACCCGGTGCTGCCCGACGGCTGCATGGACCTGCGGTGGAGCGGGGACCGGCTGCTCGTCGCGGGACCGGACACGCACGCCGGTCCCCGCCGGACGGCGGGGCCCAGTCGGGGTCGTACGAGCGGACGGTGTCCTCGGTGTCCCACAGCAGGCGCCCGCCGCCCGGCAGGGTCACCTCGACATGGGGTGCGGATTCCGCGCCGGCCGGGACGTCGAGGCCGAGCCGGCGGTAGAAGGCGAGCGATGCGGGAAGATCGGCGGTGGTGATGCCGATCGCGTCGAGTCGTGGAGTCGTGCCCCGACCGTAGGCAGGGCCCCGGCCCACGGTCTTGTACGAATCCGGTCATGGCCCCGCAGGAGCGCGGTGCACGTCCGCCGGGGAGGTGCCCGGGTCCGTCAGCGCCAGACCCAGCGCGGCCCGCTCGGTGACCCAGCGGGTGGGGCGGTGGCGCGGGTCGCCGGTCGTGGCGTACAGCGCCCGGTGCAGCTGAAGCATGCGGGCCGCCCCGATCCGCTCGCCCCAGGCCAGCGGCCCCACCGGGTAGCCGAGCCCGGTCGTCACGGCCACGTCGATGTCGGCCGGGGCGGCGAGCGAACGCTCCGCGATGGACGCCGCGACCGACACGATCGAGGCGAGCAGCCGCTGCGCGACCGACCCCGCCGTGTCCCGGACCACCGACACCGCGTGCGGCTCGCCGCCGTCCGCCGCCCGGGTCAGCACCGCGCGAGCATCCCGGGCCGCCGCCGGATCCGCCGCCGGGGTCACCGCCAGCACCCGCCGCCGCCCGGCCGCCGGCAGCGGGTCCACGCCGAAGGTGCGGGCGGCCGGCAGCCCGTGCGCGGCCACCGCCGAAGCGACCGTCGTGCCCCAGACCGGGACCAGGACCAGCGCCCCGCCGGACGGCCGCTGCCCGCTCCCGACCGTCGCGCCCGCCGAGGCCA
Organism: Streptomyces sp. A1277; assembly: GCF_004795015.1. Lineage (GTDB taxonomy): Bacteria > Actinomycetota > Actinomycetes > Streptomycetales > Streptomycetaceae > Streptomyces. The sequence continues at coordinate 9,949 of NZ_SSBI01000008.1, forward strand.
GCGCCTCCCGGAGCGCCGCCGCGTCCGCCTCCCGCGCCGGGTCCGGGGCGAAGACGTGCACCGGGCGGTCCGCGTCCCCGGTGACCGGCGGCTCGGGCGCGGGGCCGGGCGCCTCGGGACCGTACGCGTACCAGCCGCGTCCGGTCTTGCGGCCGTGCAGGCCGGCCGCCACCCGGTTCGGGGTCAGGTAGGAGGGGCGCAGCCGGTCCTCGTGGCGGAAGCCCTCCCAGATCGAGTCGATGACGGCGGCGGTCACATCGAGCCCGGTGAGGTCCATCAGCTCGAACGGGCCCATCCGCAGCCCGAGCACGTCCCGCGCGATCCGGTCGATGTCCGACGGCTCGCCGACGCCCTCCTCCAGCAGCGCCAGCGCCTCCGTCACCAGTCCGCGCCCGGCGTGGTTGACGAGGAAGCCCGGGGTGTCCGCGACCGTCACCGCGCGGTGGCCGCAGCTCTCCACGAGCGAGGTCAGCAGCGGCGGGATGTCCGGCCGGGTGGCGGCGCCCGGCACCACCTCCACGATCCGCATCAGCGGCACCGGGTTGAAGAAGTGCAGCCCCGCCAGGCGCGCCGGGTCCTTCAGCGCGGCGGCGATCCGGGTCACGGACAGCGAGGAGGTGTTGGTCGCGAAGACGGCGGAGGCGGGCAGGGCCCGCTCCAGCCGGCCGAACACCTCGGTCTTGGTGGCCAGGTCCTCGCGCACCGCCTCGATCACCAGCTCGACGTCCGGGCCCGCCGCCCACGGATCGTCCAGCGGGACCAGCCGCTCCAGCGCGGACGCCGCGTCCCCGGCGGACATCCGGCCCTTGGCCACGGCCCGCTCCAGCATGGACCCGACGAAGGCGACCGCGTCCGTCACCGCCTCGGTGCGTACGTCGCACAGCTCGACGGTGTGTCCGGCCGAGGCCGCCCACTGGGCGATGCCGCGGCCCATGGCTCCGGCGCCGACGATCCTGATACGCATGCGGGTCACGGTCCTCTCGATGGGGCGGGGTCGGGCGTGGGGGTTCAGCGCAGGTAGACGCGGCCCGGGTCGACATCCTCGCGCAGCAGCCGCAGCTCGTCCCGGGTCGGGGGCGCCACCTCGTCCACCGTGCCGGCGACCCGGAGGTCCCAGCCGGTGGCGGCCCGGACCCGCTCGACGGTGACCCCGGGCTGGACGGCCTCCAGCCGCAGCTCGTCGCCGACGCCCTCGCGGGCCAGGATGCCCAGCTCCGTGATGACCCGGGTGACACCCGCGCCCAGCGGGCGGATGCCGTCGGCCAGGGCGCGGTCCGGGCCCGGCGTGGTGCAGAAGTCGAGCTCCGCGGTGAAGGAGCGGGGGTGGTGGCGGCGCATCACCACGAAGACCTCGCGGGAGTTGGCCATCACCTCGACCCCACCGCCCGAACCGGGCAGCCGCACCGACGGAGCGGCCCAGTCGCCGATCACCGACGTGTTGAGGCTGCCCCGGCGGTCGATCTGCGCGGCCCCCAGGAAGCCCACGTCGATATGGCCGCCCTGGAGCACCGAGCCGAACAGCATCGGCATCGGCACGACCGCCTCCGCGCCCGTGACCAGGACCGCGTCGGCGATGGTCTCCGGCAGATGCGAGGGGTGGGCGCCGCACACCCCGGACTCGTACACCACCTCCAGCTCCGGGGCGACCGTCAGCCGGGCCAGCTCGGTGGCGAGCGTCGGCAGCCCGATCCCGGCGAACACCGTGCTGCGCCCGGCCAGTTCGCGGGCGGCGACGACGGAGAGCAGCTCGGAGGAGGTGACCGTCATGACAGCCGCCGTCCGTAGTCCACCGGCGTACTCGGCGCCTCGCCGACCGCGAGCCCCGCCCAGTGCTCCTCGCCGAGCCCGGCCACGTACTGGGCGTGGTCCGCCGTGCCGTACACCCACGTGTCCAGCCACTCCCGGAGCCGCTGCGGGTCCTTGCTGATGTGCGACCAGGCCCGGTAGAAGGCGTTGTCCCGGTCGTAGTAGCCCTGGGCGAACGACGGATGCGCGCCGCGCGGGCAGTGGACGACGGCGTCGACCGCGTGCGCGGGGACGAGCGTGCGGTTGGGGTCCGAGCGGATCACCTCGTCCGCCACGATCTCCTCCACCACGACGACCGCCCTGTCCGCCGCGTACACCGCCTCGGCCTGCACTCCGGTCAGCCCCCACATCTGGGTGTTGCCGCGCCGGTCGGCGCGCTGGGCGTGGATGATCGTCACGTCCGGGTTGACGGGCGGTACGACGTAGATCTGCTCGGGTTCGCCGTCCGGGCCGGGGTACGGCGAGGTCACCTTGCGCAGGGCGGGGTTGACGGACGGCAGGTCGCTGCCGCCGTAACTGCGCAGGGGGTAGAACGGCAGCCGCTGCGCGCCGGCGAGGTAGCGGCAGACCATCCCGTAGTGGCTGTACTCCTCGAAGATGAGCGGCGCCGGGTCCGCGCGCTCCACCCGGCGGCGCAGCTCCCCGAGCGAGCCGGCCGATGAGTTGCCCACGAACGAGGAGACCAGCCGGGTCACACAGCCCGCCGCGATCATCTGGTCCACCACGATGTCCGCGGTCATCCGCACGACCGTGAGGTCCCGGCGGCCCTGGCGGATGATCTCGTGCCCGGCGGCGACCGGGATGAGGTGGGTGAAGCCTTCGAGGCAGACGGTGGCGCCGTCGTGGACGAACGCCGCGACGGCCGCGCTCATCGACATCGTCTTGTCCTTGCGGGCCACGGTGCTCCTCCGTCCGCGCGGGCTCCGCACCACCGTGCCAGCAGCCATTGAGGAGTGTCCAATACCGAATTAAGGTCGGATCAAGACGCTGGACGAATCAATGGCGTCGGTGGACCGACAGGAAGGACCGGCGTGGAGCTGCGCCATCTCTCCGCGTTCCTCGCCGTGGCGGAGGAACTGCACTTCGGCCGGGCCGCCAAGCGGCTCCAGATGGCACAGCCGCCGCTGAGCCAGCAGATCCGGCAGCTGGAGAAGGAACTCGGCGTCCAGCTCTTCGAGCGCAGCACCCGCTCGGTGCGGCTCACCAGCGCGGGCGAGTCGTTCCTCCAGCCGGTGCGGACCGTGCTGGACGACCTGGACACGGCGGTACGGGCGGCGAGGGCGGCCGGGCGGGGCGAGTACGGGCGCGTCGGCATCGGCTTCGCGGGCGCATCCAGCCACGAGACGCTGCCGCTGCTCACTCGGGCGGTGCGGGCCGCCCACCCCGCGATCGAGCTGGTCATGACCGGCCAGACCTACGCCAACGTGGCGCTCGCCCGGGTCGCGGACGGCTCCCTGGACCTGGGCTTCGTCCGGCTGCCGGTGACCCAGCCGGGCGTGGTCTGCCGGGTGATCGACGAGGAGGTGCTGGTGTGCGCGCTGCCCTTCGATCATCCGCTCGCCGCCCGCGAGGAGATCCCCCTCGGCGCGCTGGCCGGGGAGCCGTTCGTCTCGTTCCCCGCGAACACCGGCTCCACCGTGCGCGACGCGATGGTGGAGGCGTGCGAGTCCGCCGGGTTCCACCCGAGGGTGGTGCAGGAGGCGCCCGACTCGTACACCATCCTGGCGCTGGTCGCGGCGGGCGTCGGGGTGACCCTGACCGTCACCTCCGTCCAGCACATCCAGCAGAACGGCCTCGTCTACCGGCCCCTCGCCGGGCCGCCGATCCGGCGGCAGGCGGCGCTGGCCTGGCGGGCGGACAACCCTTCGGCCGCCCTGCGCGCCGTGCTCGCCGTCGCCGAGACGGCCCTGCCCACCCCATTGAGACGCGACGCGTCTTGAATCAGGGCGAACTGGATATTGGACCGACTCAGCCACCGGGTGCGAGGGTCGGATCACCCCCTTGTCTCCTGCCACCACACCCTGGAAAGGCCCCGCCGTGCCGGACCCCCTCGACGTAGTGATCTGCGAACCCCTGCGCACCCCCATCGGCCGCTTCGGCGGGGTGTTCGCCGGGCAGCGGCCGGCCGCCCTCGCCGCCCGCGTCATCGCCGAGGTCGTCGCCCGTACCGGCATCGACCCGGACCGGGTGGACGAGGTGATCCTCGGCCACTCCTACCCCTCGGCCGAAGCCCCCGCCATCGGCCGGGTCGCCGCCCTGGACGCCGGGCTTCCGCAGACGGTCACCGGCGTCCAGACCGACCGCCGCTGCGGCTCCGGGCTCCAGGCGGTCCTGGACGCGGCCATGCAGATCCGCGCCGGATTCAGCGAGGTCGTCATCGCGGGCGGCGTCGACGTGATGAGCGCCGCCCCCTACTACACGCACGACGGGCGCTGGGGCATCAAGGGACCCGGCCTCCAGCTCCACGACGCGCTCGCCCGGGGCCGGGTCACCGCGGGCGGCGTCCACCACCCCGTGCCCGGCGGGATGATCGAGACCGCCGAGAACCTGCGCCGCGCGTACGGCATCAGCCGCGCCGACCAGGACGCGCTGGCCCTGCGCTCGCAGCGGCGGGCCGGCCGGGCGGCGGCCGAGGGGCGGTACGAGGCGGAGACCGTCCCGGTCACGGTGCGGACCAGGAAGGCCGAGACGGTGGTCACCGCCGACGAGCACCCCCGCCCCGACACCACCGCCGAACAGCTCGCCGCCCTGCGCCCGGTCATGGCCGAGACCGACCCGGAGGCCACCGTCACCGCGGGCAACGCCAGCGGCCAGAACGACGCGGCGGCCGCCTGCCTGGTCACGAGCGCCGCCACCGCCGAACGCCTCGGCCTCACCCCGCTGGTGCGGCTGGTCTCCTTCGCCCGGGCCGGAGTCCCCGCCGCCACCATGGGCCTCGGCCCCGTCCCCGCCACCCGCACCGCGCTCGGCCGCGCCGGCCTCACCCTCGCCGACCTCGACCTGATCGAGCTCAACGAGGCGTTCGCCGCCCAGGTGCTCGCCTGCACCCGGGAGCTGGGCCTCGGCGAGAAGGACCACGAGGAGCGGATCAACGTGAACGGCTCCGGCGTCTCGCTCGGCCACCCCGTCGGCGCCACCGGAGCCCGCATCCTCGCCACCCTCACCCGGGAACTGCACCGCCGCGAGGCGCGCTACGGCCTGGAGACCATGTGCATCGGCGGCGGCCAGGGCCTCGCCGCGGTCTTCGAGCGCGTCGCGGCCTGAAACCGCCGCAACGCTGCCGGGAGCACGGCCCCGGCAGCGCTACGGACCGGCCGGTCCTACCGCTTCACGGCGACCGGCTCGTCCGCCACCGGCCCCGCCGCCAGGTGGTCGTCCTGGGCGTCCGGGTCGGCCAGCCGGTTCAGCCGGGCCGGTACGTCGAGGCCCACCAGCAGGACCACGATCACCGTGCCGGCGAACGTCAGCACGGCCAGCGCCTGGCCCAGGTCCATGCCGGAGGCGAGATGCGCCCCGAGCACCGGGGCGACCGCCCCGCCGAGGGCGCCCACGTTGTACGTGAAGCCGAGCGCGGCGCCCCGGCTGCGGGTCGGGAAGTGGCCGCCGATGTAGCGGGGGAGCAGGCCGGAGATGCCGAAGCTGGTCGCCTGGAGCAGGAAGAGCAGGATGCCGAGCAGCAGCAGGTTGTCCTCCACCGCGAAGACCGGGTAGACGAAGGCGAGCGAGGCCAGCAGCGTCAGCGCGTACGCCTTCTTCGTACCGATCCAGTCGCCGAGGAAGCCGGCCGTCCAGCAGCCGGCCATGGTGCCGAAGCCAGCGAAGTACAGCACGTCGGTGACCTGGCCCGTCGTGTAGCCCAGCTCCGTCTTCAGGTACGTAGGCAGCAGGGCCTGGATCGGCCAGGAGTACAGGAACGCGAAGAACAGCGTCACGATCATCGACAGGTACAGCACCCAGCCGCGCTTCCCGCCCAGCTGCACCGCGAGCGCGGCGAGCGAGAGTCCGGCGACCACCGAGAGCACCGGCACCATGCCGGCGCCGCCCGGGGTGAAGACGAGGAACAGCGAGAGCGTGGCGACGACCACCAGGACCGTGTTGGCGGTGGCCAGGCGCGGCGTCAGGAACAGCGGCCGGAACGGGTTGGGCTTGGCACCCTCGTCCGCGACGGACTCCGTCCACTCCTCCGCCTCCGGCAGCGCCCTGCGCATCCACAGCGCGATGGCGATCGGGATCAGGCCGAGGTAGAACATCCAGCGCCAGCCGAGCGAGGGCACCACCCAGTCGTAGACCTGGGCGGCCAGCACCGAGCCCACCGAGAAACCGGAGATCAGGAAGCCACTGGCCCGGTTGCGCAGGGCGGGGGGCCAGCTCTCCATGACGTACGTGGAGCTGGCGCTGTACTCACCGGCCATGCCCATGCCGATGGCCAGCCGGGCGGCGAACAGGCTGGTGTAGTTCCACGCGAACCCGCAGGCGAAGGTGCCCACCGAGTACAGCAGGATGCTCGCCACCATCGACAGCTTGCGTCCGTAGCGGTCGCCGAGGGCGCCGAGCACGGCACCGCCGAGCCAGCGGGTGATGAACGCACCGGAGATCAGGCTGGCCGCCTGCATCGTGCTCAGCCCGAAATCGTCACTGATCTCGGTCAGGACCAGGGTGATCAGCACGAAGTCGAAGCCGTCGAGAACGTAGCCGATCCAGGCGGCGAAGAACGACTTCCACTGGGTGCGGCTCACCTGGCGGTACCAGGGGAGCGTGGGGGGTGTGGTGGTGTGCACGGTGACTCCAGGATGCGGGACGGCGCTCGTCGTTGAACAGCCGCCCCGCGTGGTGGGGGATCAGGGCCGGGCGATACCCGCGACGAAACGGGCGGTCAGGGCCGTGGGAGCGGTGATGGCGGTGCCGACGACGACACTGTGCGCGCCGCGCGCCAGGGCCTCGGCCGCGTCCTCGGGGGTGTTGACGCGGCCCTCGGCGACGACGGGCACGTCGATGGCGGCGGCGAGGGCGGCGACCAGGTCGAGGTCGGGGCCGGTCTGCTTCGGTTGTCCCGGCACATAGCCGGACAGGGTCGTGGAGACGAAGTCCGCGCCCAGCCCGGCGGCGGTGACGCCCTCGGCGAGGGTGGAGACGTCGGCCATCACGAGGGCGCCGGCCGCGTGGACCGCATCGACCAGCTCGGCGAAGGTCGAGCCGTCGGGGCGCGGCCGGTCGGTGGCGTCCGCGGCGACCACGGCCGCGCCCGCCTCGGCGACCGCCAGGGCGTGCCGGACGGTCGGCGTGATGTACACCCCGACGTCGCCGTCCTTCCACAGGCCGATGACCGGCAGGTCCACGGCGGCCGTGATCGCGGCGACGACCTCCGGCTCGTTGGCGCGGATCGCCGCGCCGCCGCCGGCGACGGCCGACTGCGCGAGCCGCACCAGGGTGGCGGTCTCCCGCATCGGATCGCCGGGGGGCGCCTGGCAGGACACGATCAGCTTGCCCTGGAGAGTGGTGGCCAGTTCCTGTGCGCTCATCGGAGAGCTCCCGGGTGGTGGAGGGGAAGAGTGGTGGTGAGGGCGGCCGCGCCGAGCACGGCGGCGTCGTGGCCGAACAGCGGGGCGCGCGGGACGAGCCCGCGCAGCGGCCCCATCAGCTCCGCGGCGAACGCGGCCCGCAGCGCGTCCTCGTACAGCGGGCCGATGCGCGGGACGCCGCCGCCGACGACGACCCGGTCGGGGCCGAGCGCGTTGGCGAGCCCGCCGAGGACGTGGCCGGCGGCCGCCGCGCCGGTGGTGATGGCGGTGACGGCGTCGGCGTCGCCCTGGGCGGCGCGCGCGGCGACGGTCTCCAGGCGGTCCACCGGGGCGCCGGTCAGCCGGGCGTAGTGGGCGGCGATGCCGGGTCCGGAGGCGATGACCTCCAGATGGCCGGCGGCCCCGCAGGTGCAGGGCAGCCCGGCCGCCTCGGGGCTCGGCAGATGGCCGAGGTGCCCGGCGATGCCGGACGCGCCGTGCAGCATCCGCCCGTCGACGGCGATCGCGCCGCCGACCCCGGTGCCGATGGCCGCGAACAGCAGCGAGGCGTGCTCGTTCCCCTCGGCGCGCAGCGCGTCGAGTTCGGGGCCGGCGGTGGCGCGCACGTCGTTGTCGCAGGCCACCGCGTAACCCGTGCGGTTGGCGAGGCCGACGCCCAGCGGGGTGCCCGCCCAGCCGTGGAGGGAGTCCGTGGCGCTGGTGACCATGCCGGTACGGGGGTCGATCACCCCGGCCGCCGCGATGCCGAGCACGGCGGCGCCGCGGTCCGGGTCCACTTCGGCGGCGGCCGCCGCGAGCGCGTCGAGCACCGCCGCGGCGCCCTCCCGGGCCGGGGTGGGCCGGCTGTGCCGGGCCACCACCGCGCCGTCCGCGCCGAACAGCGCGGCGGCGATCTTCGTACCGCCCAGGTCGAGGCCGACGACGGGGCGCTGTGCCGGACGCGTCATCGGACCGGCGGCAGACCGGCGTCGCGCAGCCGTCCCGAGACGAGCGCGACGGACTCCGCGGACAGCTGGATCTGCGGGAAGACGGTGTCGCCGCACGCGATGATCCCGAGCAGCTGGAGCGCCGCCTTGAACGAGCCGAGCGCCGACGAGCTGCGGCCCATGTCCGCCTCCGGCCCGGCGTCGACCATCGCGAACAGCTCGATCAGCCGCTCCTGCTCCTTGGCGGCCAGCGTCCAGTCCCCGGCGCGCGCGGCGTCGTAGAGCCGTACGTAACCGGCCGGGTCCACATTGCCGATGCCGGGCACGACCCCGTCGGCGCCGGCCAGCAGGGCCGCGTCCACGGTCAGTTCGGAACCGGTGAGGATGCTGAAGTCCGGGACCGGGCCGTGCGCGCGGCCCTCGCGGCCGCCGAGCTCGACCACGAGCCGGCGCAGCCCGCCCTCGTCGCCGCTGCTGTCCTTGAGGCCGGCCAGCGTGCCGTCCTCGGCCAGCTCGCGGACGAGGGCCGCCGAGAGCTTGCTGTGCACGGCGACCGGGATGTCGTACGCGAACAGCGGCAGGTCCACCTCGGCGCGCAGCCGGCGGAAGTGGGCGGCGATCTCCTTGGGGTGGGTGCGGGTGTAGAACGGCGCGGTCGCGACCAGGGCGTCGGCGCCGAGCGCGGCGGCGGCCCGGGCGTGCTCGGCGACCCGGGCGGTGGTGGTGTCGATGACTCCGGCCAGGACCGGGACGCGGCCGTCCGTGGCGTTGACGACGGTCTCCAGGACCGTGGCGCGCTGCTCGTCGGTGAGGTAGGCGACCTCGCTGGTGGACCCGAGCGCGAACAGACCGTGCACGCCTCCGCCGATGAGGTGCTCGACGAGCCGGGCGAGGGAGGTGGTGTCGACCTCCCCGTGGGAGTCGAGCGGGGTGCAGACCGGCGGGACGACGCCGCGCAGCGGTGCGGTCAGAGACATGGTGGAAGGCTCCAGCTGATCGGGATGCCGCTCCGGGGCCGAACGGCTACCCGGATCGAGACGTGAGACGTAAGATGTCCTATGTCTGCTTCACCTTAATCAGATGCTCCTGTGACCGGTCAAGGGGCAACGGCACCTCAGGAGGACGTTGTGGCGCGGCCCACCATGGCTCAGGACATCGAGCGCAGGATCAAGGAGCTCATCCTGGAGCGCCGCCTCGCGCCGGGCGACGCCCTGCCCACGGAGAGCGAGCTGATGGACCTCTTCGAGGCCGGCCGGGTCTCCGTGCGCGAGGCCCTGAAGTCGCTCCAGGCGGTCAACGTCGTGGAGATCCGCCGGGGCTACGGCACCTTCGTGGGCTCGCTCTCCCTGTCGCCGTTCGCCGAAGGGCTCGCCTTCCGCGCAGCCGTCCGCCACCGCCAGGGCGAGCCGGGGATCGCCGAGCTGATGAAGGTGCGCGAGGCGCTGGAGGCCGGGCTCGTCGGGTCCGTCGCGGCCGGCGTCCCGGACGAGGACATCGAGGTGCTGCGCGCGCTCGTCGCCAAGATGGAGGCGGAGGCCGGCGGCGGCCGCGTCGCGCGCGCCACCGACCGGGCCTTCCACCTCGCGCTCTACGCCTCGCTCGACAACCACCTGCTCAGCGAGGTGCTCGACGCGTTCTGGGCCGCGATGGACCGGGTGCGCGAGGACTTCGACGACGGCCACCAGGACCCCTCGGTCACCTGCTCCCAGCACCGGGAGATCGTGGAAGCGGTCGCGGCGGCCGACGGCGAACGCGCGGTACGGGCCATGCGCACCCACTTTGACGGCATCCGCGACCGGCTCGAAGCCGGCTGAGGGCCACCTGAACGGGGCGGGTCCGTGCGCCGCCCCGGCGGCACACGGACCCGTCCCTCCCCTCCCGGTTACGGAGTGACCGTCACCGTCCTGCTGCCCGACGCCGTCTTGCCGTCCGACCGGAACGTCGCGGTCAGCTTCGCGTCGCCCGACGCGCCGGCCGGGATCGTGACCGGCACCTTGATGTTGGCCCCCTGGCCCGGACGCGTCGCCGGGAACGCCACCTGCTTCGTCGTCCAGCCGCTCGGCACGGTCAGCTCGACCGTGCCGGCGCTGCGGGTGACGTCCATCCGGTTGACGACCCGGACGGTGACCTCCGCTGTGGTGCCGGCCTTCAGGGTGGCCGGCGGGGTGATGGTGATGTCCGCGCAGGTGCCGCCGAGCCACTTCAGGTCGAAGGAGTCGTACGTGATGTGCTCGGCGTTGCCCCGCTCGTACAGCAGGCCGAGCCGGCCGTCCGGCAGCCGGGTCAGCGTCGAGTAGGCCGCGGCGCCCGCGTCGACCACCTTCCTGATCGGCCAGGTCTTCCCGTTGTCGCAGGACATCTTGACCGTGAGGTTCTTCCGCGACGTGGCCTCGGTGTTGCTGAACAGCAGCCAGGAGGACTGGGGGTTCGAGGCCGGCGCGTCGGGGGCGTAGCGCACGATCGAGCCGTTGTTCGCCGGGTCGGGGAGCTGGGTGTCCTGGACGAACGGGGTGTAGGTGGCCCCGCCGTCCGAGGAGTAGGCGATCGTCCGGTAGGGCGCCGAGCGGTTGTTGAGCATGATCCTGCCGTCGTTCAGCTCGACGGTCTTGTTCTCGTCGCCGCCCGGACCGACCGGCGTGCCCGTCCTCCAGGTCTCGCCGTGGTCGTCGCTGTACGCGCTGACCGCGTAGTTGGCCCCGTTGTCGCGGATGGCGTACTGCTGGATCAGCCGGCCCTTGTGCGGCCCGTTGCGCAGCTGGATGCCCTCGCCCGACGCGGCGAACATGCCGCCCCAGGCCGGGTTCTTGATCTGCTTGGTGATCCGGCGGTGGGTCCAGGTCAGCCCGTCGTCGTCGGAGTAGCTGTAGTCGGCCTGCAGGACGTTCGGGTCGCTCTCGTCGTTGCCGGTGGCCGAGCCGAAGAAACCCTGGTTCTCGCCGGCCGCGTAGAACAGGAAGATCCGGCCGGTGGTGCGGTCGACCAGCAGGCTCGGGTCGCCGAAGCCCTTGGGTGCGGCGTCCGAGCGGACCACCTTCTGCTCCTGCCAGGTGGTACCGCCGTCGGTGCTGCGCCGCAGCACGACACTGATGTGGGACGGCAGGTCGCCCAGGGTGGGGCGGGCGTCGTACGCGGCGAGCAGGGTGCCCTTGTTCGACGTGGTCAGGGCGGGGATGCGGTAGTGGGGGGAGCCGACTCCGTCGACGGTCAGGTCCTGGGACGTGAGCGTGCCGGGGGCGGGCGTGGCGGCCTGCGCGGTACCGGTCGCGGCGACCACCATCAGGGTGGCGCCGATCAGTGCGACTGGGACGGTTCGCTGCATGGACGATCTCTCTTCTCGGAAGGTTGCTGCTTCTCGAAGGGTGGGAGATTGCTGGAGGCGGGCGGTCGCCGGACTACGGGATGTGAAGGGAGCAGACCCGGCTGTCCGCCTCGAAGATCCGCAACGCCTTGATCATCTTCAGGACGATGCGGTGGTGGCCCCGCTCGTTGGGGTGGAGCCCGTCGCTGAGCAGGGACAGGGGGACCTGGCCGCCGTTGCCGGCCAGCCAGTCGTTGTAGTGGTCGATGAAGACCGCGTTCTGCTGGGCCGCGACCTCGCCCATCACCCGTGCGTAGCCGGAGAGTTCCACCCGCCCCGGCCACTTCGCCGGATCGACGGGGTTGGGGGCCTGGAGCACCGGCACCGGCGAGCCGGGCAGCGCGCGCACCGAGCGCACCAGCGAGACGAGGTTGGACCGGTAGGTGTCGAGGCCGAGGCCCGCCGTCGCGATGTCATTCGTGCCGATCATGATCGAGACGACCTGCGGCGAGAAGGCGGTGACCCGCTGGGCGAACTGCGCGACGAGTTCGGCGCTGGTCGCCCCGCTCACCCCGGAGTCGATCACGAAGTCCCGGTTCTTCGGCTTGCCCAGCTCCCAGCGGACGCGCTCCGTCCAGTGCTCGGGGTAGCTGCGCCAGCCGTTGGTGTGCAGGGCGCCGTGCGTGATGCTGTCGCCGGTGACGACCCAGGTGGCCGGGGTGTCGCTGTTGAGGATGACGGAGATCCTGCCCTGGTCCGCGAGGTCGGGGCGCGGGCACTGCGCGACGAGTTCGCTCTCGCTCAGCACCCGGTCCCAGACCGCGGCCCGCTCGATGGTGCCGGTGCAGAACCACTCGCCGCCGGGGTGGTCGCTGTCGGTGTTGCGGCCGAGCGACAGGGAGGTGAGCTTCGAGACGCTGCCGAAGAAGGGGTGCGAGGCCGTCTCGAAGACCGTACGGCCCCCGGCGTGCAGGCGGGTGCCCGAGGCGTCCACGGTGACGGCGACGGTGTGGAGCTCTCCGTCGTCGTATCGTGTCCGGGTCATGACATTCACGAGGACGGCGCCCTTCTCGCGCACGGAGAACTGAAGGGCGCCGCCGCTCAGGTTGAGCGTGATGTTGGAGGAGGGGGCGGTCGGGTCCGAGGCGCTGATCAGCGTCATCGCCTGGTTGTGGCTGGTGGTGCGGAAGGTGACGACGATGGTTCCCGCGGCGAGCGGGGCGAGTACGCCGGTCCGGTTCGACAGGTCGACGTACTCGCTGCCGTCCAGGTCCACCGGGGTGGTGTGGTCCAGGATCGGACCGCCGCCCTGGGCAGCGGCGAAGGCGCGGCCGCCGAGCTGGGTGCTCAGCGCTGCCGCACCCGCGGCGAAAAGCATGGATCGTCTGCGCACGGAAGGTGCCTCCGGTCAGGAGTGGCCGGCCTGCCCCGATGACAGGCCCGCGAACAAGGAGGCCACCCAGGCCAGTTGCTCCCGCTGCTGGTATTCCGCGCCGCCCTCGTGCCCGTTGAACGCGTAGACCCGTACGTCCTTGGGGCCGGCGTAGCCGTTGTAGGCGGTGAAGCACGTGGAGGGCGGGCAGATGTCGTCCATCATCGCGATGGAGAACAGCGCGGGGGCCGTCGCCCGGGTGGCGAGCAGTGCGGCGTCGAAGTACGCGAGGGTGGCGAAGACCGACTCGGTGCGGTCCCGGTGCAGCTTGAGGTATTCGGCGATCTCGGTGTACGGCGGGCGGCCCGCGATCAGGGCGCCCCGGGGGATGTTGCACAGGAACGGCACGTCCGGCATGACCCCGGCGAGTCCCGGCACGAGTCCGGCGACGGCCAGGGTGATGCCGCCGCCCTGGCTGACGCCGGTCACCACGACGCGGTCCGGGTCGATCTCCGGGTGCTCGCGCGCCGCGTCCACGCAGCGCACGGCGTCGGCGTACAGCCGCCGGTAGTAGTACGTCTCGGGGCTCTCGATGCCCCGGGTCAGGAAGCCGGGTACGACCCCGGAGGCGCCACCGTGCGGATCGGCGGTGGCCCCGCCGGCCGCCGACCAGCCCTGGCCGCGGGTGTCCATCAGCAGGTGCGCGTAGCCGGCCGATGCCCACAGCAGGTTCTCGTGCGCCAGGCCCCGGCCGCGGCCGTAGCCCAGGAACTCCACCACGCAGCCGAGCGGTTCGGTGGCTCCGGCCGGCATCCGCAGCCAGCCGCGCACCGGCTGCCCGGCGAACCCGGGGATCGTCACGTCATAGGTGCGGACCTGGGTGAGCCCGGTCTCCACCTCGGTGAACACGGGCTTCTCCGACGCGCAGGAGCGGGCCTCCTCCAGCGTCCGGGACCAGAAGGCGTCGAAGTCCGCGGGAACGGGCAACGGCGGCAGATAGTCGCGGCATTCGTCGAGCGAGAGGTCCGTCAACGGCATGGAGGTGCCCTCCTGGGGGCGCGGCGGGAGTGCCGTGTGCGAGGTCGTGCACCGGATCATCAGACGGATGACGTCAGATGTCCTGTCGGCACACGGACCCTAGGCACCGCCTGTGGCGGCCGTCAAGGGGCGCTCCAGGGTCCGTCCGCGGGCTCCGCCGGCCGCGAGCGGCGGCTCGGCGGCTCAGCGCCGGGCGCGGGCCTCGGAGATCCGGCGCCGCACGGGCGCGTAGTGCTCTCCGAGCGCCTTCATGAACCCGGCGATGTCACCGGCCCGGGCGGCGTCCACGATGTTCTGGTGGGCGGTGATCGTCTCGGTCTCGTCGGCCTGCGTGAACCCGTCCAGGTGCGGTGCGACGATCGTGTACACGTCCCAGAAGGCCATCGAGAGCTGGCCGATCAGCTCGTTGCCCAGCGGGGCGACGAGCAGGGCGTGGAAGGCGCGGTCGGCGTCGACGAAGCCGTGGCCCTCCTGGGCGCCCGTCTCGCGCATGGTGGCCACCAGGGCGTCCAGCGCGTCCAGCTGCTCGGCGCTGAGCTGCGAGACGATCCGGTCGGCCATCCCGCGCTCGAAGAGTTCGCGTACGTCGACCAGGTCGGCCATCACCTGGAAGTCGTCGTCGGGGGAGAGCAGGCCCCGGAAGGTCAGGCTCTCCACCAGGGCCGACAGGCTCAGCCGGCCGACGTAGGTGCCGTGGCCGTGGCGGACCTCCACGATGTCCAGCGCGTTGAGGATCTTGACGGCCTCGCGGACGCTGGAGCGGCTGGCGCCGAGCGCCTCGCACAGGGCGGGCTCGGTGGGCAGCGGGTCCCCGGGACGGAGCCGTTCTTCGAGGATGTACCGCTTGATGCCGTCGACGACTTCCTGCCGGAGCAGCTGCCGGCCGGGCCTCGTTCCGGACATATGTGAACTCCCCACCTCTTGACCCCTCTCGATTGTCAAGCTACGTTCCCACGCTATCAAGGCATCAGACATCTGACGTCTGATGCTCCAGGTACCGCGGCCCCCCGTGAACCTGCGCCAGCCCCCCTTTCCCATCCACGACGCCCCACCTCAAGTCCCTGGAGGACCCGTGCCCGAGCTGAGATCAGCCGGTGTCGAGCGCCGCACCTTCCTGCGTTACACCGGTGCCATCGGTGCCGCGGCCGCCATCACGGCCGGCCTGTCCGCGTGTGGCGGACCGTCCTCGACCACCAACGGCTCGACGGACAAGGGCAGCGGCAGCGACCTCATCGAGGCCGGTCTGTCCTACCCCCTGTCGACCGGCTTCGACCCGATGATCACCTCGGGCGCGACCCCGTACGCCGCCAATATGCACATCTTCGAGGGCCTGGTGGATCTCGATCCGGCAACGCTCGTGGCACGGCCTGCTCTCGCCACCGAGATGCCGAAGAAGATCAACGCCACCACCTACCGCGCCACCCTGCGCAAGGGCGCGACCTTCCACGACGGATCGGACGTCACCGCCGACGACGTCGTGTTCAGCTTCGAACGCATCCTGGACCCGAAGAACGCCTCCCTCATGGCGCAGTTCGTGCCCTTCATCGACACCGTCAAGGCCGTCGACGCCTCCACGGTCGAGTTCAAGCTCAAGTACCCCTTCGCGCTCTTCCCGTCCCGCATCGCCGTGGCCCGGATCGTGCCGAAGAAGATCGTCGAGGCGGACGTCAAGGGCTTCGACGCCAAGCCGGTCGGCTCGGGCCCGTACAAGTTCGTCTCGGCGACCCGCGAGGACAAGATCGTCTTCGAGAAGTACGACAAGTACAACGGCTCGCACCCCGCCAAGGCCAAGAAGATGATCTGGCGCCTGATATCGGACCAGTCGGCCCGGGTCAGCGCCATGCAGTCGGGCCGCGTCCAGGCCATCGAGGACGTCCCGTACATCGACGTCAAGGGGCTCTCGGGCTCGGCGAAGACCGAGTCCGTGCAGTCCTTCGGCCTGCTCTTCCTGATGTTCAACACCGCCGACAAGCGGTTCGCCGACAAGCGGGTCCGCCAGGCCCTGCACTACGCGCTGGACACCGAGAAGATCATCAAGACCGCCATGGTCGGGAACGCGACGGCCGCCACGGGCTACGTCCCGACGACGCACCCCGACTACCAGAAGGCCGCCACCGTCTACACGCACGACGTGGCCAAGGCGAAGAAGCTGCTCGCCGAAGCGGGGGTGAAGAACCTCAAGTTCACCGTCCTGACCGTGGACACCGGCTGGGTCAAGGACATCGCCCCGCTGATCAAGGAGAGCTGGGCCGCCGCCGGCATCGAGGCCACCCTCGGCATCGCCCAGTCCGCCGCCCAGTACGCCAAGGTCGACAAGGGCGACTTCGAGGTCCTCGTCGCCCCCGGCGACCCCTCGGTCTTCGGCAACGACGTCGACCTGCTGCTGCGCTGGTTCTACTACGGCTTCTGGCCGGAGAACCGTTACGGCTGGTCCAAGACCGCCGAGTACAAGAAGGTCAAGCAGCTCCTCGACAAGGCCGCCCAGGCCGCCGACGAGGCAGACCGCAAGCAGCTGTGGGGCCAGACCACCGACCTCCTCTCCGACGAGGTCCCGCTCTACCCGATCCTCCACCGCAAGCTGCCCACGGCCTGGAACGAGAAGGCGCTCCCCGGCTTCAAGCCGCTGCCCACCACCGGCCTGTCCTTCCTGGACGTCAGCCGCGCCTGACCGGCGCCCGGCCGGCGGCCGCCGCACCCCGGCCACCCGAACGGCGCGGCCCGCCCGCGCCCCACACCCCGGTCCGGGACACCGACCACCCCGGTGTCCCGGACCGGACGACCGCCCAACCGCAAGGAACCCGACGATGGTTGCTTTTCTCCGGCTCGCGCTGCGCCGCGTCGCGATGATGCCGGTGATGATCCTCGGTATCGCGTTGCTCGTCTTCGTGGTGCTGCAGTTCTCGCCGGTCGACCCGGCCTACAACGCGCTCGGGGAGAGCGCCGGCCCGGAGGCCCGGGAGGCATTCGCCGAGGCCAACGGGCTCAACGACCCGCTGCCCGTACGCTACTTCCACTTCCTCGGCCAGCTGATCCACCTGGACCTCGGCTCGACCGTCCCACCGAGCCAGCCCGTGGTCGACCGGATCACCGCCGCCTTCCCGCTCACCCTCCAGCTCACCATTCTCGGGCTCGTCATCGCCATCGTCCTCGCCGTCATCGGCGGCGTCCTGGGCGCGATGTACCGCGACCGCTGGCCCGACCAGCTCTTCCGGGTCCTGTCCATGGCCGGGGTCGCCGTCCCGTCCTTCTGGCTCGGCGTCCTGCTCATCCAGCAGTTCGCCCTGAACAGCCAGATCTTCCCGACGGGCGGATACACCAACATCGCCGACTCGTTCGGCGGCTGGCTCCGGACGATGTTCCTGCCCGCCGTCTCGCTCGCCGTGCCCGTCGCCGCGTCGCTCGCCCGCCTCATCCGCACCGCGATGGTCACCGAACTCGACCGGGACTACGTGCGCACCGCCCAGGGCAACGGCCTGCCGGTCTTCCTGGTCATCCGCTCGGTGCTGCGCAACGCCCTGGTCACCCCGCTCACCGTGCTCGGGGTCAAGGTCGGCTACCTGCTCAGCGGCGCCGTCGTCATCGAAGCGATCTTCGACCTGCCCGGCATGGGCAAACTCATCCTCGAAGGTGTCACCGGAGGCGACATCGCCCTGGTCCAGGGCACCGTACTGACCATCGCCATCGCGTTCCTGGTGGTCAACGTCATCGTCGACCTGCTCTACCTGCTGGTCAACCCGCGCATCAGGACGGTGTGACATGTTCGCCACGGGCCGTCTGGCCAAGAAGCTCTCCCGACCGGGCGTCGCCTTCCGCGCCCTCCCGGTAACCTCCCGCGTCGCCCTCGGCGTCCTGATCCTCGTCCTCCTCGGCGCCGTACTGGCCCCCCTGCTCACCCAGGACCCGCTGGCCACGGGCAACCCCGTCCAGGCCCCGAGCGGCGCGCACTGGTTCGGCACCGACCGGGCAGGCCGCGACGTGTTCGCCCGCGTCATGCACGGCTCGCGCTACTCGCTGATCATCGGCCTCGGCTCGACCGCCTGCGCCCTGGTCGCCGGAGCCGTCCTCGGCTCGCTCGCCGCCACCTCGCGCAAGCTCGGCGACGAGTCCGTCATGCGCACCCTCGACGTCATCATGTCGTTCCCGCCGATCGCGCTCGCGGCCGTCCTGGTCGCCGTGTTCGGCACCAGCATCCCGGTGATCATCTTCACGATCGCCTTCGTCTACACCCCCTCGCTGGCCCGCGTGGTCCGCGCCAACGTCCTCTCCCAGTACGGCGAGGACTACGTCGCCGCCGAGAAGGTCATCGGCGCCCGGCGCGCCTACATCATCCTGCGCCACGTCGCCGTCAACTGCATGGCTCCGGTCATGGTGTTCGCCACCGTCATGGTCGCCGAGGCGATCATCTTCGAGGCGAGCCTCTCCTTCATCGGCGCCGGTGTGCAGGACCCCGACCCCAGCTGGGGCAGCGTCCTCGCCTACGGCCGGCAGATCCTCCTGGCGGGCGGCTGGTGGGCCACCTTCTTCCCCGGCCTCGCCCTGCTGATCACCGTCCTCGCGCTCAACATCCTCTCCGAAGGGCTCACCGACGCCTCCGCGGCGCCCAAGAGCGCCCGCGCCGCCGTCGACCCCACGGCCGCCACCGCACCGGACCCGGTCGAGGCCGCCGCCACCGTCGACATCGACGCCGCCCTCGCCAAGCTCGCCCGGCACGTCAACGCCACCGAGCCCACCATCACACCGGTACGCGAGGACGCCGCCGAACTCCTCGTCGTCCGCGACCTCGCGATCCGCTTCCCGGACCGCTACGGCGAGATCCCCGTCGTCGACAGGCTGAACTTCACCGTCCACGAGGGCGAGACCCTCGGCCTGGTCGGCGAGTCCGGCTGCGGCAAGTCCATCACCAGCCTCGCCGTCATGGGCCTCCTCGCCCGCAACGCCGAGGTCAGCGGCGAGATCATGTACCGCGGCCGGGACCTGCTGAAGCTCCCGCCCAAGGAACGCCGCGCCCTGATGGGCCCCGAGATCGCGATGGTCTACCAGGACGCGCTGTCCTCCCTCAACCCCTCCGTGCTCGTGGGCACCCAGCTCAAGCAGCTGACCTCGCGCGGCGGAACGAAGACCCCCGCCGAGCTCCTGGAGCTCGTCGGCCTCTCGCCCGAGCGCACCCTGCGCAGCTACCCGCACGAGCTCTCCGGCGGCCAGCGCCAGCGCGTCCTCATCGCCATGGCCCTCTCCCGCAGCCCCCGCCTCCTGATCGCGGACGAGCCGACCACCGCCCTCGACGTCACCGTCCAGGCCCAGGTCGTCGAACTCCTCATCCGGCTCCGCGACGAGCTCGGCTTCGCCATGGTGCTGGTCTCGCACGACCTCGCCCTCGTCGGCGACCTCTCGCACCGGGTCGCCGTGATGTACGCGGGACGGCTCGCCGAGGTCGGCGACACCCGGGCGGTCCTCACCGACCCCGCCCACCACTACAGCCGCGGCCTCCTCGGCTCCGTCGTCTCCCTGGAGGCCGGCGCCGAGCGGCTCCACCAGATCCGCGGCGTCGTCCCCGCACCCCAGGGCTTCGGCGCGGGCTGCCGCTTCGCCGGCCGCTGCGGTGCGGCGACCGACCTCTGCCGCACCACCACCCCCGTCATCACCGGGCGCGGCGACACGAAGGACCACGGCTTCGCGTGCCACCACCCGGCCGGTGCCACCGCGAAGAAGCTCGAAGGGAGCGCCCTGTGATCAGGCTCAACGGCGTTCACGTACGCCACAAGGCACGCAGCGGAGGCATCTTCAGCCGCGACGCCGTCCACGCCCTGACCGACGCCACCCTGGAGGTCAAACGCGGCGAGATCGTCGGCCTGGTCGGCGAGTCGGGCTGCGGCAAGTCCACGCTCGCCCGGGTGCTGACCGGACTGCAGAAGCCCACCGAGGGCGAGGTCCTCTTCCACGGCAAGGACCTGTGGGCGATGTCGGGCGCCGAGCGGCGAAGCGACTTCGGCTCGGCCGTGGGCGTCGTCTTCCAGGACCCGTCCACCGCGCTCAACCCGAGGCTCACGGTCCGCCAGATCCTGCGCGACCCGCTCGACGTGCACCGCCGCGGCACCCGCGAGGAGCGCGAGGCCCGCGTCGAGGAACTCCTCGACCTGGTCGGCCTCCCCGGACACACCCTGGCGGCCCTGCCCGGACAGCTCTCCGGCGGCCAGCGCCAGCGCGTCGCCATCGCCCGCGCCCTGGCCCTCGAACCCGAGCTGATCGTCGCCGACGAACCCACCTCCGCGCTCGACGTCTCGGTCCGCGCCCAGGTCCTCAACCTCTTGGTGGACCTGCGCGAACGCCTCGGCCTCGGCATGGTCTTCATCTCGCACGACATCCAGACCGTGCGCTACCTCGCCGACCGCATCGCCGTCCTCTACCTCGGGCGCATCGTCGAGGAGGGCCGCGCGGCCGACGTCGCGGGCGCCCCCTCGCACCCGTACACCGAGGCCCTGCTCTCCGCGACGCCCAGTCTGATGGAGGCGACCGAGCGCATCGTGCTCACCGGCCCGGTGCCCTCCGCCACCAACCCGCCGCCCGGCTGCCCGTTCAGCACCCGCTGCTGGAAGGCCGACGACGCGTGCACCACCGCCTTCCCGGCCGAGACCTTCGGGCCCCGGGAACACCGCTGGCACTGCGTCCACCCCCAGACCCCCGCTTCCCCCTCCGGGGACCCGACCCCCGTACCGTCCGCAAGGAGCACCGCATGACCGCCCGAACCCCCCGCTACACGGGAGTCATCCCGCCCGTCGTCACCCCGCTCACCGCGGACGGCGAGCTCGACATCCCCTCGCTGGAGCGGGTCGTGGGGCACCTGATCGACGGCGGCGTCACCGGGCTCTTCGCCCTCGGCAGCTCCGGCGAGACCGCCTACCTCACCCCCGGACAGCAGGACCGGGTCATCAGGGCCATCACCGCCGCGGCCGGCGGCCAGGTGCCGGTCCTCGTCGGCGCTATCGAGACCACCACCAACCGGGCGATCGAGCGCGCCCGCCGCGCCGCGGAGCTCGGTGCCGACGCCGTCGTCGTCACCGCGCCCTTCTACACCCGCACCCACGACACGGAGATCGACCGGCACTTCCGGGACGTCGCCGCCGCCCTCGACCTGCCGGTCCTGGCCTACGACGTGCCGGTCTGCGTCCACAGCAAGCTCGACCCGGAACTGCTGCTCCCGCTCGCCGCCGACGGCGTGCTGGCCGGTGTGAAGGACTCCAGCGGCGACGACGGCTCGTTCCGGCGGCTGGCCATCGGGGCCCGCGAGCTCCCGGAGTTCTCCGTGCTCACCGGCCACGAGCTGGTCGTCGACGCGATGATGCTGGGTGGCGCCGACGGGTCGGTGCCGGGGCTCGGCAACGTGGACCCGCACGGGTACGTACGCCTCCACGAGGCCGCGGTGCGCGGCGACTGGGCCGCCGCCCGGGCCGAACAGGACCGCCTCGTCGCACTGTTCGACATCATCCGCGCCGCCCGCCCCGGCACGGCATCCGCCACGGCGGCCGGGCTCGGCGCGTTCAAGACCGCGCTGATGCTGCGCGGCGTCATCGCCACCAACGTGATGAGCCCGCCGATGCGCCGGCTCGACGCCGAGGAGACGGCGACGATCGCCGCCTGCCTGGAGCGCGCGGGCATCGCCGCGGTCTGACACGGCGGCAGCACCGGACACCGAAAGGTCCGGCCCGACAGCGAAGGCTGTCGGGCCGGACCTTTGGTGCGTGGGGGAGCGTCAGCTCACTTCTGCGCGGCGCGGGCGCGGCGCATCAGCAGGCCGCCACCGAGCACCATCGCGGCGCTGGCGCCACCGGCGATGCCCAGCTTGTCGTTGGTGCCGGTGTGCGCCATCTGCGGCGGCTTGTGGTGCTTGGGGGTGTGGTGCCAGGTGTGGGCCGGCGGGTTGTGCGGGTGCCACGCGTGGGTCGGCGGGTTGTGCGTGGGCGGGTTGTGCGTCGGGGGCTTGTGGTGCGTCGGCGGCTTGTGGTGCGGCGGCTTGTGGTGCACCGGCGGGGCCGGCGGCTTGTGGTGGTGTCCCGGAGGGCAGTTGTCGTCGTGGTGGTGCGGCGGCTTGTGCGTCGGGGGCTTGTGGTGCGGCGGCTTGTGCGGGGGGTTGTGGTGCGGCGGGTTCTCGACCTCGCCGCCACTGTTCTCGCACTCGTTGCCGGCGGCCGGGTTCAGCAGACCGACCACGTTGACACTGTTGCCGCAGACGTTGACCGGGATGTCGACCGGGGCCTGCACGACGTTGCCCGAGAGCACGCCGGGGGAACCGACGGCCACTCCCTCGGCACTCGCGCCCTGGGTGTCGCCGGGGGCCGCGTCGCCGCCCTCGTTCTCGCACTCGTTGCCGAAGGCGGGGTTCAGCGCGCCGATCACGTTGACGGTGTTGCCGCAGATGTTGACCGGGACGTGCACCGGGACCTGCACGACGTTGCCCGACCCGACGCCGGGCGAACCGACAGCGGCGCCGTCGGCCGAGGCGTCGGCGAAGGCGTAGCCGCCGGAGGCGGTCAGGATGCCTGACGCCGCCGCCATGACGAGCACGCTTTTACTCAAGGCTTTTCGCATTGGGGCCCTTCCTTGGGACATTTCTCGCGAACGCGCGGCCGCAGTTCGTTCGTCAGGCGGTGCAGCAGCCGTCAGTTCCGACCGTGATGCTTGGGGGAGCCTCCCGGCGGGCGAGCTTGACGACACCCATAACGACGCCTGCGTGCGCGAGAAACGTGAAACCAGTGAATTTTCTGTGATCACCCGTACGGGCTACGCGTAAGGGAGACGCTGTCGATTTCCGTCAGTATGTCCCGATCGCTTTCGCACGGGCGTCCGCCACTTCCTGGCATTCGGGTGAATGGTGATAACCAAACGTCCGGGGACGAGTTGGGCAGGGCGCTCCGGTACGGGGCTCCCAGTACGAGAAGGGTTCATCGTGATCAAGAAGGTCCTGGCTACGGGTGCTGTCGCCGCCTCCATCCTCGGGCTCGGCGCCGCGCAGGCGATGGCCATCGGCAACGACGGCGGCACGACCTCCGTGAACGGCAACGGCGCCTCGCAGTCCTTCGGCAACGCCGTGACGCACGGCGATGGCAGCCCGCAGTTCGACCTGGTCCAGGGCTCGCTGAACAAGCCCTGCGTCGGCCTGCCGCTCAAGGCCAACGTCGGTTCACTCATCGGTGTCGTCCCGATTACGGTCCAGGACGTCAACGTCCTGTCCAACCCGCAGAACCAGCAGTGCACCGAGAACTCCACCCAGGCCAAGGGCGACGAGCCGCTGTCGCACATCCTGGACAACATCCCGGTCCTGTCGGGCAACGGCGCCGGCAACCGCTGATCCGGCCGTCACCAGGCCCGGGCCGCCGGCGTTCCTCCTCCGAGCGGCCCGGGCCTGCTGCTGCCCCACACGTCCGGCCGGAATCGAATGATTCCAGCGGGAACGTCGGCCGCTGACTGGAACTGCATCATTCGGGCGGTCTTCGAAGAATCTTCTGGTTGAAGAGTTTCGCTTACCGTCCGAAATCGTTACGAATGACAACGGCGGGGTCACGAGCGATCAGGTCCGCGCTCGTGCGGCACGAAAGCCGTGGCCGCTCCGGACTCCGCCGAAGAAAGGGTTTCACGTGAAGTACACCAAGATCGCCGCCGTCGCCGCCGGTACCCTCATGGCCATGGGTGCCGCTGCCCCGGCCTTCGCCGACTCCGGCGCCGAGGGTGCCGCCGTCAACTCCCCGGGCGTCCTGTCCGGCAACGTCGTCCAGGTTCCGATTCACATCCCGGTGAACGTCTGCGGCAACACCATCGACATCATCGGCCTGCTGAACCCGGCCTTCGGCAACGTCTGCGCCAACGACTGATTCACCCCCGCCGAATTCTTCTCGGCACCGAAGGCCCCGGAGCGCACTCCCCGCGTTCCGGGGCTTTCCCGTGCGCTCCGGAACCCGGGATTTCGAGAAAGGCCGCGCCGTCCAGTTGCCCGGCCGCATTCGGGTCGTTAGTCAGGGGGAAAGCGGCAGAAGTCACGGCTAAAGAAGGCTCGTGCGGCGCGGGGACGCGACCGAAACAGACGCCGCTGCAGAAGGGAACCCGAAAGTGAAGTACGCGAAGACCGCCGCGCTCGTTGCCGGTTCCGTGGTTGCGCTCGGCACGGCTGCCCCCGCCTTCGCCGTCACCACCGCCACGGCCCCCAGCTTCAGCCTCGACGGAGGCGTCAACCAGGTGGTGGCGGCCGCTCCGCAGGCGGTCGACCCGGTCCTCGACACCGTCAGCGGCGCCGCCGACAACCTGCACGAGAACGGAACCGTCACCGAGGTCGCCGACCAGGCCACCGGAGCGGTGAAGGGTGCGGCGCCCCTGCTGGGCGGCCTCCCGCTCGCCCGCTGACCTCGCACCGGCGGCGTGGCCCCCGCGCCGTTCGAGTGCGTACGCACCTTTCGAGTGTGCGCGCACCTTTCGGGTGAAGTGCCACAACCATTCCCGTCACGCCGAGTTGATCAGTGCGCTCGGCACCGGCGGGCATCACAGAGAAAACCAGAAGGGCAGTTTCATGATCAAGAAGATGATGGCCTCGGCAGCCGTCGCCGCATCGATCGTCGGCGTCTCCGCCGCCGTCGCCCCGGGGGCCATGGCCATCGGCAACGACCAGGGCACCACGACGGTCAACGGCAACGGCGCCATGCAGTCGTACGGCAACTCCGCCACCCACGGTGACTGGAGCCCGCAGTTCGCGCTCATCCAGGGCTCGCTCAACAAGCCCTGCATCGCCCTGCCGGCCAAGGCCAACGTCGGTTCCCTGCTCGGGGTCGTCCCGGTCACGGTCCAGGACGTCAACGTCCTGTCCTCGCCGCAGAACCAGCAGTGCACCGAGAACTCCACCCAGGCCAAGGGCGACGAGGCCCTGTCGCACATCCTGGACGACATCCCGATCCTCTCGGGCAACGGTGCCGCCAACGACTGAGCGGCTCCTGAACGGGTCCTGACACACGGGTAGTTCCCGGAGCGCCTCGTCCTTCCTGACGCACCTGTGGGGCCGGTGGGCCCGGGCAGCCGCATTGCCGGCCGCCCGGACCCGCCGGCCCCATGTGCGTGTCCGGGGCGGGTGCGCACGCCCGTCCGCTCGCTCGAACGGGCGGCCCGCTGGGCCGGTTGCCGTAGCCGGGGCGGCGGGATTCCGCCGTAACGGGTAGGGCCTCCTCATGGACCAGTACGACAGTCGGCACCCGGAAAGCGCCACCCCGATCTACGACCGGCTCCTCGCCGAGTGGCAGGCCGCGCGGGCCGACCCGGTCCCGGCCGAGCCCGCGGCGCCCGGCCCCTGTCGCACGGGCGGGTTCGTGCCCGCGGCGCGGAGCTCGGGCGAGGCCGGCCGGGGCTGACGGCGGCCCGTCGAACTCATGCGGCATCCAACCCATTCGGGTGGATCAGCGGAACCGAAACCTCCGCACGGTGTTGATCAGTACGTTCCAGAACGGAACGCTCCGAAAGGTGAAGCGTGATGAAGAAGATGATGGCCGGCGCGGCAGTAGCCGTGTCCCTGGTCGGCCTGTCGGCCGCCGCGGCCCCCTCGGCCATGGCGATCGGTAACGACGGGGGCACGACGTCGGTCAACGGCAACGGCGCCGCCAGCTCGTTCGGCAACAGCGTGACCCGGGGCGACGGCAGCCCGCAGGCCCAGCTCATCCAGGGCTCGCTGAACAAGCTGTGCGTGGGTGCCCCGGTCAAGGCCAACCTGGGTTCGCTCGTCGGTCTCGTCCCGGTTACGGTCCAGGACGTCAACGTCCTGTCCAACCCGCAGAACCAGCAGTGCGCCGAGAACTCCACCCAGGCCAAGGGCGACGAGTCCCTGTCGCACCTGGTGGACGACATCCCGGTCCTCTCCGGGAACGGCATCGGCAACAACTGATTCCGTGCACCGACGGCGGGCGGTCCGGCCTCCGGGCCGCCCGCCGTGCGTCGTCCGTCCTGTGCGACGCGTGTGTACGCACGGCATGACCGAGGCCCACCACCCTCCGCGGGTGGTGGGCCTCGCCGTTGAGGGCCGGGGAGGTCAGCCGAGGCTTCGGACCGGAAGCACGCAGTGGGCCGAGGTCGCGATGACCTCGGGGTCACCGGCGAAGGCCCGCAGCTCCGCCTCGCCGATGGGGAGCCCCGGGGCGCCCTGCGGCCACGGGCGGGTGGCGAACATCGCGTGGACCTCGCCCTGTTCGCGCGCCGCCGCCAGCCACTCGGGCGGCACCGGGTACTGGGCGGTGAAGTGAGGCAGCGTCAGGACGGCCTGGCCGGCCTGGACGAGGAGCTTCACGGGGAGCCCCGGCGTCTCGTCGGCGCGCACCGGGGCGCCGCCGACGGTGAGTCCGCTGCGCTGCAACGCGAGGCGCATGGCGTGCTCGCCGGCCGCCGGGCCGTCCGATCCGTCGCCCAGCGAGTAGGCGAGCAGGAAGGCGGCGTCGCGGCCGCTCTGCTGGTACTCGCCGCTCCAGCCGATCAGGATGAGGGTGCCCAACTGGGCCTGCGTGAACGTGCCGGTGGCTGTCTGAGGGGAGGTCATGTCCGGCACCCTAACCGTCCGCGACCGGTCGAACTCCATGCGTATCACCCGATCGGGGGACGACTGGTGGCAAGTCGAGCCGGGCCGAATAATGCGTTGGCCGCCGGAGCACCGGGGGCTATGGTGTGGGACGAGACGGACGGCGGACAGGCTGCCGGTGCCGGACACGGATGAGTGCGGAGGTGAGGACATTGGCGACGGTCGTTGTGATGGGCGCTGCCCACGAGCCGAAGTTCCTCGTTCCCGCCCCCGTGGCCACCGGCTGACCTCCTTCAGGACTTTCCGCGCCGACGCGCGCACCGCCGGGGCCACCCTGTGAAGGGTTTCCCTTGTCTTTCCCGTCTTCATCCCTTTCCTCCTTCTCTTCCCTCTCCTCCTCTTCCGCCGCCGCGCACCCGCTGGCCGCGTACGGCTGGGACGACGACTGGGCGGCCGAGTTCGCCCCGTACGCCGCCCAGGGGCTGGTGCCCGGCCGTGTGGTGCGGGTGGACCGGGGCCGGTGCGACATCGCCACTCCGCAGGGCACGGTCTGGGCGGACACCGCGTTCGTCGTGCCCCGCGACCCGATGCGGATCATCTGCACCGGCGACTGGGCCGCCGTCGACGCCGACGGCGACCCGCGGTTCGTCCGTACGCTGCTGCCGCGGCGCACCGCGTTCGTCCGCTCCACCTCGTCCAAGCGCTCCGAGGGCCAGGTGCTCGCCACCAACGTCGACCACATCGCGATCTGCGTCTCGCTGGCCGTGGAGCTCGACCTGGGCCGGGTCGAGCGCTTCCTCGCCCTGGCCATGTCCAGCGCCGGCGGCGACGCGCTGCTCGGCGACGCCGCCGCTGGGGCCGGGGAGCGGGCCGCCGAACCGCTCGTCGTCCTCACCAAGGCCGACCTGGTCCCGGACGCGGCCGTCCTCTCCCACCTCGTCCAGGACATCGAACACATCGCCCCCGGGGTGCAGGTGCTGCCGGTCAGCTCCGCCACCGGCGAGGGCATCGACGTGTTCGCGGCGATCGTCTCCGGCGGTACGAGCGTGCTCCTCGGGGCCTCCGGCGCGGGCAAGTCCACCCTCGCCAACACGCTGCTCGGCAGGGAGGTGATGGAGGTCCAGGCCGCCCGCGATGTCGACGGCAAGGGCCGGCACACCACCACCACCCGCAACCTGCTGGTCCTGCCCTCGGGCGGGGTCCTGATCGACACCCCCGGCCTGCGCGGGGTCGGCCTCTGGGACGCCGGGGTCGGCGTAGAGCAGGTGTTCTCCGAGATCGAGGACCTGGCCGAGGGCTGCCGGTTCCACGACTGCGTCCACGAGGCGGAGCCCGGCTGCGCGGTGCTGGCCGCGATCGAGGACGGCACACTGCCCCAGCGTCGCTTCGACAGCTACCGCAAGCTGCTCCGCGAGAACGAGCGCATCGTCGCCAAGACCGACGCCCGCGTCCGGGCCGAGATCCGGCGGGACTGGAAGCGCAAGGGCGCCGAGGGCCGGGCCGCGATGGAGGCCAAGCGCGGCCGGATCCGGTAGCCGTGCCGTAGCCGCGGCGCCCTGGTCGACGTCCGAATACCGCGAGTGCGGGTGCCCGAGGGGGCGCACACTGGACGGTGTGATGGACGAAGAGACCAGGTACGAGGCGGTGAGCAGCCGCGACGCGCGTTTCGACGGCGAGTTCTTCTTCGCCGTCGAAACGACCGGCATCTACTGCCGGCCGAGCTGCCCCGCCGTCACCCCCAAGCGGAAGAACGTCCGCTTCTACCCGACGGCGGCGGCCGCCCAGACCAACGGTTTCCGGGCGTGCCGCCGCTGCCGCCCGGACGCCGTCCCCGGCTCCGCCGCGTGGAACGTGCGGGCCGATGTCGTCGGGCGCGCCATGCGCATGATCGGCGACGGTGTGGTGGACCGGGAAGGCGTCCCCGGTCTCGCCCACCGGCTCGGCTACAGCTCCCGCCAGGTGCAGCGCCAGCTCAACGCCGAACTGGGCGCGGGGCCCGTCGCCCTGGCCCGCGCGCAGCGCGCGCACACCGCCCGGATCCTGCTCCAGACCACCTTGCTGCCCGTCACCGAGATCGCCTTCGCGGCCGGTTTCAGCAGCGTGCGCCAGTTCAACGACACCGTCCGGCAGATCTACGCCCGCACCCCGAGCGCCCTGCGCGCCGAGGCCGGCACCGGGCTCGGCGCGGCGGTCCGGGAGGCCCGCACCACCGGCATCCCGCTCCGCCTCGCCCACCGGGGCCCGTACGCGGCCGGTGACGTCTTCGACCTGCTCGCCGCCCATACGGTCGCCCGGGTCGAGGAGGTCAGCGGGGAACCGGGCGCCCGCACCCACCGGCGCACGCTGCGCCTCCCGTACGGCACCGCCATCGCCGCCGTGGACGAGCGCTCCGCAGGCAACTGGCTGGACGCCCGCCTCCACCTCACCGATCTGCGCGACCTGACCACGGCGGTGCAGCGGCTGCGCCGCCTCTTCGACCTGGACGCCGACCCGTACGCCGTGGACGAGCTGCTGGCCGCCGATCCGCGGCTCGCCCCGGACGTCGCCGCCCGGCCCGGCGTGCGCTCGCCGGGGGCGGCGGACGCGGAGGAGTTCGCCGTACGGGCCCTGGTCGGCCACCCGGCCGCCGGAGAACTCGTCGCCGCGTACGGCAAGGCCCTGGACGTGCCGTGCGGCGGGCTGACCCATGTCTTCCCCGAGCCGGACGTGCTCGCCGACGCGGACGTCGACCCGTCGCTGCGGGCGCTCGCGGCCGCGCTCGCCGACGGCGGCGTACGGCTCGACGCGGGCGCCGACCGGGACGAGGCCGAACAGGCCCTCCTGCGGCTGCCCGGCATCGGCCCCGCGACCGCCGCGCTGATCCGGATGCGCGCCCTGGGCGACCCCGACGTGGACCCGTACGGCACACCCGGCGCGCACCGCTGGCGGCCGTGGCGCTCCTACGGCGTGCGCCGGGCACGGCGGCGGCAGGACGGTCAGCCCCAGACCACCGCGCCCAGCCACGCCCCCGTCACCAGCAGGCACGCGAAGAGTTCGGCCAGCACCGAGTAACCGGTCGCCCGCATCACCGAGCGGACCGACGCCCAGCCCGCCCCCCGGCTGCCGAGGCGCAGCCGCTCCGCCCCGTAGATCACGCCGACGTACCCGATGACCGCGCCGACGACCGGGACGACGAAGAAGCCGGTGATCGCGCCGAGCCCGCCCCGCAGCAGCGTCCGGCGCGGCGCCCCCGACTCACGGGGCCGGCGCAGCGGCAGCAAGGCCTTGAGCGCCTGGTTGAGCAGGAGGAGCGCCGTCGCCCCGATCAGGACGCCCCAGGCGACCGGCGTCCTCTCGGTGAGCGCCCACCACAGGACGGCGGCCCAGACGATCGCCTGCCCGGGCACACCCGGCGCCAGCACACCGATCAGGCCGAGCAGCATGACCAGACCGACGGCGACGAGCTGCCACACACTCATCTGACCAGCCTGCCGGAGAGCGACCGCTCCCGCCCGTTCGCGGAGCCGTACCGGGGGCCGTCGGCGCAGCTCAGAGGCTGTTACGGCGACGAGCGCGCAGCCCAGACGCCGCGGTCACGGCGACGAGCGCGTGCGGGGTTCGCGGGCGACCCAGCCCCGCTCGTAGGCGTGCCAGCCGAGCTGGAGGCGGGTCGAGACGCCGGTCAGCTCCATCAGGCCCTTGACCCGGCGCTGCACGGTCCGCAGCCCCAGGTCCAGCTGTTTGGCCACGCTCGCGTCGGTCAGGCCGGCCAGCAGCAGCGACAGGATCTCCAGGTCCGTCGGGTCCGGGCCGCCCGCCTCCGCCAGGACCGCCCCGCTCTCGCCGAGCCGCAACGGCATGGCCTCGCGCCACACCGCCTCGAACAGCCCCGTCAGCGACTCCAGCAGCCCCGAGCCGTGCACGACCAGCGCCGCGGGCTCCGCGCCCCGGCCGGTCAGCGGCACCATGGCCAGCACCGCGTCGGCGATCACCAGCTTCGTGGGGACCCGGTCGACGACCCGGCACTGCTCGTCACGGCTGAGCGCCGCCGACAGTTCGAGGATTCCGGATTCCAGGCCCAGCACCTCGCGCTCGATCACCACCCGGAACGAGACCCCGCGCGTGGCCGCCTGCTCCTCCGACTCGTTGTCCAGACCGCTGACCGCGATCGGCTTGCCCGTGACCAGGGCGCACACCTCGCTCGTCGCCCCCAGCTGGAGCTGGTGGAAGCGGTGCGCGACCGCGCTCGCCCCGGTGACCACCTCGACCAGGTCGTGGACGGCCGGTTCGGCGGCGTCCGCCCGGTACTCCTCGGCCAGCAGCGCCGCCGCGAGCTCCGCCTGCTCCAAGTGGTGGCGCTGCTGGGTGAGCAGCGCGCCCAGCGCGACCCCGGGCGGCGCCGCGACCCACCGGCCCGTGCGGGCGGAGGACTGGGCGGCCAGGCCGTGCTGCTCCAGCCTGCGCAGCGCCCGTTCCGTGTCCCGTTCGGGCAGCGCCAGCCGGTGCGAGAGGTCGGACACCTCGGCCGCCCCCAGCGCCACGAGCGCGCGGTAGGCCGACTCCTGCCTCTCGTCGAGACCTATGGCTCCCAGCATCCGCGAACCCTCCCCGGGCGCAGTGTTCCCGTGCGATGGCGTGCCTCTCGGCCGGTCGGCCGTGGCGGAAAACGGCCACGGCGCAAACCCGCCGTGGACATCATCCCCGTACCGCACGTCACTCTGCCAAGGTGGCGGCACAGTGGCCTCGACAACCCCGGAACGCGTACGTTTGCGCCCGCCTCGGGCGGTATCGGCGGGGGAGGCCGATACGTCCGTCCGGTCCGGCGCCGCTGCTTGCGCCGGGTGCTGACGCCGGCTCAACCGACCGGTCCGCCGGGCGTCCTTCCCGTGGGGGGTGGGGTCGCCCGGCGGACCATTTTCCCGATGCCCGTTTTCGCGCGGCCCCCGCGGTGGACAATAAGGGCATGAGTCAGCAGGGGGAGAGGCCCGCAGCCCACGAGGACGACTGGTGGCGCCGGCTGTATGACGAATCCGCCCCGGACGCCGGGGCGAGCCAGGCGGCCGACAGTCTCGACGACCGCTTCGACTCGGCATCCGACACGGTGGCGCCCGACAGCCGCCCGGCCTACGAGACGGCCCCGGAGGTGCCGGAACCGAGGGAGGTGCCGGAACCGAGAGAGGCACCGGCGCCGAGGGCGACCCCCGGTCGGGGGGTGGCGCCACCGCCGGCCGTCACCCGGATGGCGGGCGGCTCGCCGCCGGAGCCCGGGCGCGCGCCGTGGGAGCCGCCGGCCGGCCCGGCGAAGCCGCGTACGTTCCCCGGACCGCCGCCACCCCCCGAGCCGGAACCGGAACCCGATCCTCCCGCCGCCGACCCCCGTGTCGCCGGGACCCGCCCGCTGCCCAGGCGCCCCGTCGCCGACCGGCCGGCGACGGGACGGCAGCCCGCCGAGACGGAGGCGGCCGACGACGGGCCGGCCGCCGAGGAGATCCCCGTCCCCCGGCCCGTCGTCGCCCATGTGGGCCCTCGGCCACCCACCTACGAGGCCGAGCCCACGGCGCTGCCCGACACCGACCCGTACGAGCTCGACAGCCTGGTGCCCGACACGGTGCTGGACGGCGCCCGGTACGGGACGTACACCCTGCGGGCCGCCTCCGTGCGCGGTGACTCCGCCCGGTTCCGGGGCGAGCCGCGCCGCGACGCGCTGCTGACGGTGCGCTTCGGGACCGGGGACGACGCCCTCGTCCTCGTGGCCGTCGCCGGCGCCGCCCGGGGCGCGGAGGGCGTGCACACGGCCGCGGCCGACGCCTGCCGCTGGATCGGCGAAGCCGTCGGACGCAGCCACGCCCGGCTCTCCGACGACATAAGGGCGGGGCGTCGTGCCGACCTCAAGTCCGGGCTGCACCGGCTCACCGACCGGGGCTACGGCAAGCTGCGCACCCGTGCCGCCGAACTCGGCCTGGAGCCGGACGCGTACACCGCGAGCCTGCGCTGCCTGCTGCTGTCCGCCGACCCCGAGTGCCGCACCCGGGTCTTCTTCGGCATCGGCGACGGCGGGCTCTTCCGGCTGCGGGACGGCAGCTGGCAGGACCTCGAACCGGATGTGCCTGCGGCGCGGCTCACCGGGGAACCCGTGGTCGGTTTCGGCTCGTCCGCGCCCGAGAGCGGGCCCGAAGGCGACCGGCTGACCATGGACCTGGGGATCACGACCGGCCCGGCCCCGTACGTCGAGGACCCGCTCCCGCCACCTGCCGAACCGTTCCGCTTCCGCGCCTCCGTCGCCCGGCCGGGCGACACCCTGCTGCTGTGCGGCACGGGGCTCGCCGAGCCGCTGCGCGGCGAACCCGCCCTGGCCGACGAGCTCGCCGCGCGCTGGTCGCCGGTGGCGGCGCCCGGCCTCGGGGCGTTCCTCGCGGACACCCAGATCCGGGTCACGGGGTACGCCGACGACCGGACGGCGGTCGGCGTCTGGGAGGCGTAACGGCGCACGCCATGGGTTGATGGACTCCGAAGACCCGTCCGGCCGGGTTTCGCGCCCCGCGTCCCGGACAGCCGAACGTACACGGAGCCCAGGCAGAGGGAGTGCGACACCCATGGCCAAGCAGAACGTGTCGGAGCAGTTCGTCGACATCCTCGCCCGGGCGGGCGTCAAACGCCTGTACGGGGTCGTCGGCGACAGCCTCAACCCGGTCGTCGACGCCATCCGGCGTCGCGCGGGCATGGAGTGGATCCAGGTCAGGCACGAGGAGACGGCCGCGTTCGCGGCCGGCGCGGAGGCGCAGATCACCGGCACGCTGGCGGCCTGCGCCGGGTCCTGCGGCCCGGGCAACCTGCACCTCATCAACGGCCTCTACGACGCCCACCGCTCCATGGCCCCCGTGCTCGCGCTCGCCTCGCACATCCCGTCGAGCGAGATCGGCCTCAACTACTTCCAGGCGACCCACCCCGAGCTGCTCTTCCAGGAGTGCAGCCACTACAACGAGATGATCTCCAACCCGCAGCAGATGCCCCGGCTGCTCCAGACCGCCATCCAGCACGCGATCGGCCAGGGCGGAGTCAGCGTCGTCTCCATGCCGGGTGACGTGGCCTCGCAGCCCGCACCGGAGAAGTCCATCGAACACGCCCTGGTCACCTCGCGGCCCACCGTGCGGCCGGGGGACGGCGAGATCGAGAAGCTCTGCCGGATGGTGGACGAGGCCAAACGGGTGACGCTGTTCTGCGGCAGCGGCACGGCCGGCGCGCACGCCGAGGTCATGGAGTTCGCCGAGCGGGTGAAGGCCCCGGTCGGGCACGCCCTGCGCGGCAAGGAGTGGATCCAGTACGACAACCCGTTCGACGTCGGCATGAGCGGCCTGCTCGGCTACGGGGCCGCCTACGAGGCCACCCACGAGTGCGATCTGCTGATCCTGCTCGGCACGGACTTCCCGTACAACGCCTTCCTGCCCGACGACGTGAAGATCGTGCAGGTCGATGTGCGCCCCGAACACCTCGGGCGGCGGTCCAAGCTGGACCTGGCCGTCTGGGGCGACGTCCGTGAGACGCTGCGCTGTCTGACGCCCCGGGTCAAGGCCAAGAGCGACCGCAAGTTCCTCGACCGGATGCTCAAGAAGCACGCCGACGCCTTGGAGGGCGTGGTCAAGGCGTACACCCGCAAGGTCGACAAGCACATCCCGATCCACCCCGAGTACGTGGCTTCGGTACTGGACGAACTCGCCGACGACGACGCCGTGTTCACCGTGGACACCGGCATGTGCAACGTGTGGGCGGCCCGCTATCTGTCGCCCAACGGCAAGCGGCGGGTGATCGGTTCGTTCAGCCACGGCTCGATGGCCAACGCGCTGCCGCAGGCGATCGGCGCACAGTTCACGGACCGCGACCGGCAGGTCGTCTCGATGTCGGGCGACGGCGGATTCACCATGCTGATGGGCGACTTCCTGACCCTCGTCCAGTACAACCTGCCGGTCAAGGTCGTGCTGTTCAACAACTCCTCGCTGGGCATGGTCGAACTGGAGATGCTGGTCGGGGGCCTGCCGTCCTTCGGTACGACCAACAAGAACCCGGACTTCGCCGCCGTCGCGCGCGCGGCCGGGGCGTACGGCGTGCGCGTCGAGAAGCCCAAGGAGCTGACGAGCGCCCTCAAGGACGCCTTCAAACACAAGGGCCCGGCGCTCGTGGACGTCGTCACCGACCCCAACGCCCTCTCCATCCCGCCCAAGATCAGCGCGGACATGGTGACCGGCTTCGCCCTCTCCGCCAGCAAGATCGTCCTGGACGGCGGAGTGGGCCGGATGGTCCAGATGGCCCGCTCCAACCTCCGCAACGTGCCCCGGCCCTAGGTGTGCCTCTCCTCCAGTGACCAGCGGCCGCGGGGGGAAGGGCGGTCAGCTGGCTGACGGGGCATCAATAAGGGTCGGGATCAGCGGGGATTGGCGACACGCTATCGAAACGACAGCGTGAAACGCGGCGCAGTTCCGGTTGTGACGAGGTGTCATACATGTTCTGTAGGCGGCCCCTTGGCACCCTCTGCGCCATGTGACATATTACTGACGTGTTCACGAGACAGCCCCTGGATGTTGTCGTCGTCGGAGCCGGTGTGGTCGGCGCCGCCTGCGCGTACTACACCACCCGGTCCGGACTCTCGGTCGCGGTGGTGGACAGCGGACCGGTCGCCGGTGGCACCACGGGGGCGGGGGAGGGCAATCTCCTGGTCTCCGACAAACCGCCCGGCCCCGAACTCTCCCTCGCGCTCCTCTCCGCCTCGCTCTGGCGTGAGCTGTCCGAAGTCCTGCCCGAAACGGTCGAGTTCGAGCAGAAGGGCGGACTGGTCGTCGCGGCGGACGAGGCGTCCCTCGCCACCCTGACCGCGACCGCCGAAGGGCAGGCGCAGGCAGGGGTACGCACCACGGCCGTCGCCCCGCACGAACTGCCCGAGGTCGAACCGCACCTCGCGCCCGGGCTGGCCGGTGGCGTCCTCTACCCGCAGGACGCCCAGGTACAACCCGCCCTCGCCGCGGCCCACTTGATCCGGGCCGCCCGGGACGCCGGGGCGCGCCTGCACCTCGGCACACCGGTCACCGCCGTGCTCACCGGCCCGACGGGCGCGGTGCGAGGCGTACGCACCGGGGCTGGGGATCTGCTTGCGCCCGCCGTGGTCAACGCGACCGGTGTGCGGGGCGGGGAGTTCGCCGCACTGGCCGGGGTGGAACTTCCGGTGCTGCCCCGGCGCGGCTTCGTCCTGGTGACCGAGCCCCTGCCGCCCCTGATCCGGCACAAGGTGTACGCGGCGGAGTACGTGGCCGACGTGGCGAGCGCCTCGGCCGCCCTCCAGACGTCACCGGTCGTGGAGGGCACCCCCTCGGGGCCCGTCCTGGTCGGGGCCAGCCGGGAGCGGGTCGGCTTCGACCGCACCCTGTCCGTGCCGGTGGTCAGCAGACTGGCCGCTGCGGCGGCCGCGCTCTTCCCGGTCCTCGGTGACACCCGGGTGCTGCGCGCCTACCAGGGCTTCCGCCCCTACCTGCCCGACCACCTCCCCGCGATCGGCCCCGACCACCGCGTCCCCGGCCTCTTCCACGCCTGCGGCCACGAGGGCGCGGGCATCGGACTCGCCCCCGCGACGGCGGCCCTGGTCACGGCGGCGATCCGGGGCGAGGAACCGCCCCTCGACCCGAAGCCGTTCAGCCCGGACCGATTCGGCGAGGCGGCCGGGGGCGCGGCCGGGGCTGGAGCCGGAGCCGGGCCCGAGACCGGGTCCGGGACCGGGTCCGGGCCGCAGGCCCCGGGGTGAGCCGCCCGGTGCGCAGCCTCGCCACCCGCCTGCCTGCTCGGGCCCCCTCCCGCACAGCCCGCCTCCCCGCACGGCCCCCTCCCGCACAGCCCGCCCGGCCGCACAGCCCTTCCTCCCGCACAGCCCTTCCTCCCGCTCAGCCCCCTCCCCGTACCGCGTGACAGACCAGACAGGAGCCCCGGTGAGACGAGCACGCCGACGCGACCCCGCACGCACCCCGGCCGCTCTGGCCGGTGCCGAGCCCGGGCCGGGGTTCGAGATCACCTTCGACGGCCGGCCGGTCACCGCCCTGCCCGGCCAGAGCGTCGCGGCCGCGCTGTGGGGTGCCTCCGTCCTCAGCTGGCGCACCACCCGGGTCAACGGCCGCCCCAGGGGCGCCTTCTGCGGCATCGGCTCCTGCTTCGACTGCCTGGCCACCGTCAATGGGGAGCCCGGCCTGCGCGCCTGTCTGGTGCCCGCCCGCCCGGGTGACGCCGTCACCACCCAGGAGGGGACTGGGCATGCCGCTCCCCGTCCCTGAACGCGCCGGGCTCGCGGTGGTGGGGGCCGGGCCCGCCGGGCTCGCGGCCGCCGTGACCGCCGCCGACGGAGGGCTTGACGTGGTCCTGATCGACGCGGCGGACGCCCCCGGCGGCCAGTTCTACCGCGCGCCCGCCCCCGGCCTCGGCGCCACCCGGCCGGAGGCCCTGCACCACGGCTGGGCGGCCTTCACCAGTCTCACCGCGCGCCTCGCGCGGCACCGGGAGTCCGGGCGCCTGTGCCATGCCACAGGTCACCAGGTATGGGCGGCGCGGCGGACCGGCGAGGACTGGACCCTGCACGCGGTCACCGGACCCGACGGCCGTGACGGTGATGTCGCCGTTCGTGCCCGCCGGCTCGTCATCGCGACCGGCGCCCACGAACGCCAACTGCCCTTCCCCGGCTGGACCCTGCCGGGCGTGGTGGGCGCGGCCGGGGCGCAGGCCATGCTCAAGTCCGGGCTCGTGCTGCCGGGCCGGCGCGTCGTCGTCGCCGGGAGCGGGCCGCTGCTCCAGGCCGTCGCCCTCTCGCTGGCCCGGGCCGGGGCCCAGGTGCCCGCGCTGGTGGAGGCCGCCGGGTACGGGGCGTACGCCCGCGCGCCCCTGGTCCTGGCCGCGAACCCGGACCGGCTCGCGGAGGGCGTGCGCCACCGCGCGGGCCTCGCCCGGCACGGGGTGCGGATGCTCACGCACCGCGCCGTCACCGCCGTCCACGGCACCGAGCGCGTGGAAGGTGTCACCGTCAGCCGGCTCGACCGCGCCTGGCGCCCGGTGCCGGGGACCGGGCGGCGCATCGACTGCGACACCCTCGCCGTCGGGCACGGCCTCGTCCCGCAACTGGACCTCGCCCTCGGCCTCGGCTGCGCCACCCGGCCCGGCACGGACGGTTCGGCCGCGCTGGAACTGGACGAGGAGCTGCGCACCACCGTGCCAGGCGTCTGGGCCGCCGGCGAGACCGGAGGCATCGGCGGCGTGCATCTCGCCCTGGCGGAAGGCGAACTGGCCGCCCTCTCGGTGATCGCGGACGCCCGGGACGGCCGCCCCGGCCGGAGCGGCGCGCGCGTGGCCGCGCTCCGCCGGGGCCGCCGCCGGATGCGCCGGTTCGCCGGGCTGATGGGGGCCGTGCACCGGCCGGGACCGGGGTGGACCGGGTGGCTCGCGCCGGACACCGAGGTCTGCCGGTGCGAAGAGGTCACCGCCGGGGCCGTCCGCACCGCAGTGGACGAGCTCGGCGCCGGCGACAGCCGTACGGCCAAGCTCCTCACCCGCGCCGGCATGGGCTGGTGCCAGGGCCGCACGTGCGGCTTCGCCGTCCGGGAACTCGCCGGCCGGGCCGAGGCGGGCGCTCCCGACCGCCGCCCGCTCGCCTGCCCCGTACCCCTCTCCACGCTCGCCCGGGCCGCCCGGCCCGAGGACGAGTGAGCACGTACACCACCCGCACCGGCACCCACCCGCACCCACCTTTCAAGGAGCCCTCATGACGACCGACTCCACCGGAACCGACACCGGCACCGGAACCGGCACCGGAACCGACACCGGCACCGGAACCGGCACCGGAACCGACACCGGAACCGGCACCGGAACCGACGCCGGAACCGGCACCGGAACCGACGCCGGAACCGGCACCGGAACCGACGCCGGAACCGGCACCGGAACCGACGCCGACACCGACACCGGCAACACGGCCCCTTGGCGGGGCGTCATGGTCGCCACCCCGCTCACCCTGCGCGAGGACCGGTCCATCGACTTCGACGCGTACGCCGCACACGTCCGCGATCTCATCGCCGCCGGCTGCGACGGCGTGGTGCCCAACGGGTCGCTGGGGGAGTACCAGACCCTCAGTGACCGCGAACGCCGGGACGTGGTGCGCGTCGCCGTCGAGGCGGCCGGGGACGGGGCCAGGGTGATGCCCGGGGTCTCCTCGTACGACAGCGCCCAGTCGCGCCGCCGTGCCGAGGAGGCCGCCGACGCAGGGGCCGGTTCCGTCCTGCTGCTGCCGCCCAACGGCTACTCCTGCGAGGACGCGGCCGTCCGCGCCCACTACGCCGAGGTCGCCGGGGCGGGCCTGCCGGTCGTCGCGTACAACAACCCGTACGACACCAAGGTGGACCTGACGCCCCGGCTGCTCGGCCGGCTCCACGCGGAGGGATCGATCGTGGCCGTCAAGGAGTTCAGCGGCGACGTCCGCAGGGCGTACGAGATCGCCGAGGAGGCGCCAGGGCTCGACCTGCTCGTCGGTGCCGACGACGTCCTGCTGGAACTCGCCCTGGCCGGGGCAGTCGGCTGGATCGCCGGCTGCCCCAACATGCTTCCGGCCGGCTGCGTCACCCTGTACCGGGCGGCGGTGTCCGGGGACCTGGAGGCCGCCCTGCCGCTGTACCGGCGGCTGCACCCGTTGTTGCGCTGGGACTCCAAGCCGGAGTTCGTCCAGGCGATCAAGGCGTCCATGGACATCGTCGGGCGGCACGGCGGACCCACCCGGCCCCCGCGCCTGCCGCTCGACGCCGAGGCCCTGGCCGCCGTACGCGCCGCCACCGAGAAGGCGCTCGCCGAGGGCCTGGACTGAACCCGCAGACTCCCGACGAAGTTGCAGGAGGACCCCTTGCGCAGCCGCCACATCTTCCACGCCGTCGACTCGCACACCGAGGGCATGCCCACCCGCGTGATCACCGGCGGGATCGGCACGCTCCCCGGCGCCACCATGGCCGAGCGCCGCACCCACTTCATGGCGCACCGGGACGCGGTGCGCACCCTGCTGATGTACGAGCCGCGCGGCCACGCCGCGATGAGCGGTGCCGTCCTCCAGCCGCCGACCCGGCCGGACGCCGACTTCGGGGTCCTGTTCATGGAGGTCTCCGGCTGCCTGCCGATGTGCGGGCACGGCACCATCGGGGTGGCCACCGTGCTGGTGGAGACCGGCATGGTGACGGTCACCGAACCGGTCACGACCGTACGGCTCGACACCCCCGCCGGGCTGGTCACGGTCGACGTACGCGTGGAGGCCGGCGCCGCCACCTCCGTCACCTTCACCAACGTCCCGGCCTTCAGCGCCGGGCTCGGGCTCACCGCGAAGGTCCCCGGACACGGCGCCGTGCCCTACGACCTGGCCTACGGGGGCAACTTCTACGCGATGGTGCGGCTGGAGGACCTGGGCCTGCCGTTCGACCGGTCACGGAAGGACGAACTTCTGGCCGCGGGGCTGGCGTTGATGGAGGAGGTCAACGCGTCCGACGACCGGCCGGTCCACCCGCTGGACCCGGCCATCCACGGGCTCAAGCACGTCCAGCTGATCGCGCCCGGCTCCGACGCGGCCCACTCGCGGCACGCCATGGCCATCCACCCCGGCTGGTTCGACCGCTCGCCGTGCGGCACCGGCACCTCCGCGCGCATGGCGCAGCTGCACGCCCGGGGGGAACTTCCCCTGGACCGGGACTTCGTCAACGAGTCCTTCATCGGCACCCGGTTCACCGGCCGGCTGGTCGGGGAGACGATGGTGGGCACACTGCCGGCGGTCGTCCCGACGGTCACGGGGCGCGCCTGGATCACCGGGACCGCGCAGTACTTCCTGGACCCGGCGGACCCCTTCCCGGAGGGGTTCCTGCTGTGAACCCGCGCCTGCGGCCGGCAGCAGTGCACAACCCCGGTCACGGGCAACGTGACATTGTAGTCTGGGACTCCGCACGGTGCTGGAGGAACAGACATGGCCCGCCTGACGTCGCTCAACACGATCTCGGCGCAGGAGCACCTGCGCGACCAGGTGGCGCACGCACTGCGGGCGGCGCTCATCTCGGGCGAGCTGCAGCCGGGCACGGTCTACTCGGCGCCAGCGCTCGCCGCCGAGTTCGGTGTCTCCGCGACGCCCGTCCGTGAGGCGATGCTCGACCTGGCCCGCGAGGGCCTGGTCGAGGCCGTCCGCAACAAGGGCTTCCGCATCACCGAGCTGACCGAGCAGGACCTGGACGACTTCACCGAGCTGCGCGCGATGATCGAGGTCCCCACCGTCGGCCGGATCGCGCGGATGGGGCTGAGGCGCGAACTGGAGGCGCTGCGGCCCGTCGCGGTGGAGATCGTCGAGGCCGCGCGGCAGCAGGACATCCTGGCGTACCTGGAGGCCGACCGGCGCTTCCACCTCGCCCTGCTGGGGCTGGCCGGCAACCGCCGGCTGGTCGAGCAGGTCGGCGAACTGCGCAAGCGCTCCCGCCTCTTCGGGCTCAACCGCCTGGCGGAGTCGGGGCAGTTGATCGCATCGGCCGAGGAGCACGTGGAGCTGCTCGATCTGGTGGTCGCCGGTGACGTCGAGGGCGCCGAGGCGTGCATGCTCGCCCACATGTCACACGTCCGCTCCCTCTGGGCCGGCAGCACCCCGAGCGGCGTACCCGGTCAGCTCAAGGTCGAACGGGCGACGACTCCGGCCGGTCAGGCGTAGGGCAGGCCCGCTCCGAAGGAACCCGGCTTACGGCTTACGGGCCCGCGTCCTGGACGCGGGCCCGTAAGCGTGTGCCGGGCTGTCATGCGCTCGCAGTGAGCGCGGAGTTGGCGGGCGAATGAATGTGCGTGCCGCACCTTCCTAAGAACATGTGACATGTGCCATTGTACAGACGGTCGCCGTTGAGGTCGTGTTCATGTCAGGCCGCTAGGTCGGTCATCCCGCCCGGCCCCACCGCGCACCATCCCCCACCGCCGCGCAGCGTCGCGCGGCCACCACACCGCTGGGAGGCGGCACGTGAAGAACCGTACGGTCCGACAGAGATTCACCGGACTATCCACCGCGGCCCTGGCGGCCTGCCTGGGTGTCGGCATGCTCGCCGCACCGGCCCGGGCCGCCGAACCCCGGCCCTCCGCCCCGGCGGCCGCGACCGCGACCGCCTTCGCGCACCGGGCGGCCGACGCCGCGTCGCCC
The DNA here is from genome assembly GCF_004795015.1 of Streptomyces sp. A1277. GTDB lineage: Bacteria > Actinomycetota > Actinomycetes > Streptomycetales > Streptomycetaceae > Streptomyces. Next base: position 51,621 of record NZ_SSBI01000008.1, read on the forward strand.
GAGCCCGGCGGCCCCGCGGCGCAGGCCCTCACCGCACCCGTCCAGGACGCCGCCCACCTGGGCGACACGGCCCTCAGCCCCGCCGAACGGGCCCCACTCAGCGCCTCGAAGGACGCGCTGAAACGCGACTACGACGACCCCCGCGCCGCCGCACCGAGCCACCCCGCCCCCTCCATGAAGGCGAAGTCCCGCACCGCGGCGAAGGCGACGGGGAGCACCGCCGCCTGCTCCGTCGCCGACTTCACCAGCCGCACCGGCAGCGCCCTCGTCCAGCAGATCAAGTCCTCGACCACCGACTGCGTCAACACCCTGTTCTCCGTCAAGGGCGACGACGGCTACCTGGCCTTCCGCGAGGCGCAGATGGTCAGCGTCGCCAACGCCCTGCGCGACGGATCGGCCGCCTACCCCGGCAACAGCAGCACCGGCATGCCGCAACTGGTGCTCTTCCTGCGGGCCGGCTACTACGTGCAGTACTACGACCCCGGCACCGTCGGCAGCTACGGGGCGCCGCTGCGCACCGCCATCCAGGGCGGCCTGGACGCCTTCTTCGCCTCGGCGCACTCGCGTGACGTCACGGACGCCAACGGCGAGACCCTGGCCGAGGCCGTCACCCTCATCGACAGCGCCGAGCAGAACGCCCGCTACCTGAACGTCCTGAAGCGGCTGCTGGCCGGCTACAACTCCTCGTACAACAGCTCCTGGTACATGCTCAACGCGGTCAACAACGTCTACACCGTGACCTTCCGCGGCCACCAACTGCCCGCGTTCGTCAGCGCCGTCGAGGCCGATCCGAGCCTGCTCGACGCGCTCGCCGGCTTCGCCCGCGACCACCTCGACCTGCTGGGCACGGACCAGTCGTACCTGACCTCCAACGCCGGCCGCGAACTCGCCCGCTTCCTCCAGGAGGGCACCCTGCGGCCCAAGGCCCGGCCGCTGGTCACCGACCTCCTCGGCCGCAGCTCCCTGACCGGGCGCACCGCGCCGCTGTGGGTCGGCCTCGCGGAGATGGCCGACTACTACGACAGCGCCAACTGCGCGACGTACGGCACCTGTGACCTGGCCGCACGCCTCAAGAGCGCCGTCCTGCCGGTCTCGTACACGTGCAGCGACAGCATCCGCATCCTCGCCCAGCAGATGTCATCGGCCGACCTGACGAAGGCATGCACCAGCCTGCGCGGCCAGGACGCCTACTTCCACCAGGTGGCCAAGGACAACGGGCCCGTCGCCAACGACCACAACACCACCATCGAGGTGGTCGTCTTCGACTCCAGCACCGACTACCAGACCTACGCCGGAGCCATCTACGGCATCGACACCAACAACGGCGGCATGTACCTGGAGGGCGACCCGGCGGCAGTCGGCAACCAGCCGCGCTTCATCGCCTACGAGGCCGAGTGGGTCCGGCCGGACTTCCAGATATGGAACCTCAACCACGAGTACACGCACTACCTCGACGGCCGGTTCGACATGGCGGGCGACTTCGAGGCCGGTGTCACCACCCCGACGATCTGGTGGGTCGAGGGCTTCGCGGAGTACGTCTCCTACTCCTACCGAGGTGTCACCTACGACGACGCGGTCACCCAGGCCGCCGCGCACACCTACACCCTGCGCACGCTGTTCGACACCACCTACGAGAACGCCGACCAGACCCGCATCTACAACTGGGGCTACCTGGCCGTCCGTTACATGCTCCAGTCGCACCGCGCCGACACGGACAAGCTCCTGGGCCTCTACCGCGCCGGTGACTGGAACGGCGCCCGCACCCTGCTCACCTCCACCATCGGCAGCCGCTACGACTCCGACTGGAACACCTGGCTGACGGCGTGCGCGGCCGGCAGTTGCGGCACCACGACCAACCCGCCCACCGACCCCACCGACCCCGCCACCCGGTGCACCGGCGCCGACGACCGCGAGCTCGGCCAGGACTGCGCCCGCGACGGCCGGCAGGCCACCCGGGGCAACTACGCCTACCTCTACCTCTACATACCCGCCGGCACCGCCCGGCTGACCATCACCAGCAGCGGCGGCACCGGCGACGCCGACCTCTACTACAGCGCGGACGGCTGGGCGACCACCGGTTCGTACACCGCGCGGTCCACCGGCAGCGGCAACGCGCACACGCTCACGGTCGACCACCCGGCGGCAGGCGTTCACTACATCAGCCTGTACGCGGTGCAGGACTTCGGCCAGGTGAGCGTCTCCACGCGGTACTGACCCGGCCGGGCGGTACGGCCCCGCGCCCGGGCACGTCTCAGCGCAGACGCAGCGTGCCCGGGCGCGTCCGGTCCCGGATGATCTCCACCAGCCGGTCGAAGAGGGTCGGACCGAGCCCAGCAGCCGCCTGCGCGGATTCCTCGCGCAGGCGGCTCCGGTTGCTCTCATGGGCGCGGCCGGCCAGCCCGTCCAGGTACCGGGCGGTCTCCTCGTGCCCCAGCGCACGGGCCGACAGGGCGTGGTCGCGCCACTCGATGACGTAATCGCCGTCGTCCGGCGTGCCCATGCCGCCGCCCAGGCAGTCCGCGAAGGCGTCGAGATTCCGGCCGAAGTAGCCGCCCGGCCCGTTCACCGCCTCGCCGATCACGGTCCAGAAGCTCTCCGGACCGGTGACCCGGGAACCCTCGATCACATAGGTCACGGTCATGGGGCGAGCGTACAAGCCGGACGGTCCGGTGATCCGCGCCGCAGGTGGGGGACTGCGGCGCGGACCGGACCGGGGAAACGGGTCAGCAGTCGTGGTCGACCAGGTCGAACGTCTCGTAGTGGTCGGCGGTGTAGTAGTCCTCCTGGCTCTCCTCGCCCGTGACGATGCGCCGCGCGCCGCGCGTCGAGGAGCCGGGGGTGATCACGGTGTACTCGTGGTAGTAGCCGGTGCTCTGCGAGGGCAGCACGCCCTCGCGGTTCTGGAAGACGGTGCCGTCCTGGTCGTACGGGAACGGCCCGCCGGCGTCGATGAGGTCGAGGGTGTCGTGGGCCTGGGAGGGCAGGTCCGAATAGCAGATGCTGCCGACCGAGGTGGCCGAGGCGGTGGCGGTCGCCGTGAGGGGGCCGCCGACGAAGAGAGCGGACAGGAGGGCGGCGGTGCCGCCGAGCGTGGTGATCCGTGGGGGGATTCGCATACTCATCATGATGACGCGCGTAGACAGCGCCGCGTCAACGCCAACCCGGGTGAAATGTGTGAGAGTTGACCGGGGAGAGGGAACACATCCCTCTCCCGGGGGTGGTGTGGTCCCACGCAGGTGCGGCGCTCGAACGGCAGTCCGAGGTGTGCTCACGGGCTGACGGAACGCCAGATGTGGTACGGGACCGTGCGGGCGGCCTCCTCGATGTCGATGTCCCCGACGGAGAGCCAGCGGCGCGCGATGCCCGTCACCGGACCCAGTATCAGGGACTCCAGGACGGGCAGCGGGAGCGGGACGAGTGCGCCCGACTGCTGGTGGGCGCGGAGCCGGGCGGCGAGCGGGGCGGGCCGGGCCTCCTGGGCGCCGCGGATCTGCCGGGCGTGCTCGGTGATCTCGCGGTCCGCGGTGACCGAGTGCATGAGCCGGGCCGCGTCGGGATGCTCCTGGACGAAGCGGAGGTAGGCGCGGGTCACCGCGTGGACCCCGCCGCGCGCGTCCTCCAGCAGTCGCCTGAATATCGGCGCCGCCAAGCTCGCCGGCCCCAATCCGGGTTACCGCTGCGGCCAGATGGATCCGTCCTGCTCCGTCATCAACGGCGGTGGCATCCAGCACAACGTCAGCGGGTTCGACCACTACTACAAGCGGGCCTGAGCCGCACCGGATTCACCCCTGTTCGCGGGGTTCCGCAAGCGTGACAGCCCGTAGGCGGGGCATGCATTGCGTGAGCACCTTCGAGGCAGGGGGCGAATGGCCGTGTGGGCGGGGGAAACGATGGAGCGTCACGAAGTGGCCCGGATGCACCGCAGGGTGGACCGGTCCGATCTGGCCGCTGTGGGTGAAGTGCGAGGCGCGGTGCGGGAGTTACTGCGCCATCGGTGGAAGGAGGAGCCGGCGCAGGTGGCCGAGCTGCTGCTCAGCGAGCTGGTGACCAACGCCCTGGTGCACACGGACGACGGCGCGGTCGTCGCCGTGAGCGTGGCCCCGCGGCGTCTGCGTGTCGAGGTGCGGGACTTCGTCACGGGCATGCCGCCCGAGTCGCACGCACCGCCCGCCGACGACGGTACGCACGGCCGTGGGCTGATCCTGGTGGAGAGCCTCGCCGACTCCTGGGGGGTCAGTCCGCGCGCCCTGGGCAAGGTGGTCTGGTTCGAGCTGGACGGCGAACGGCCCTGACAATCCTTCCGGACCGCCAGGGCCGTTTCCCGCGCAACCGCCGTCCCGCCTGTCAGCCGAACTGCTGCTCCAGGTCCTTCAGCTTCTGCTCCAGCGAATCGAGCCGGGGCAGGGCCCGGGTGTCGTCCTCGGCGGTGAGATCGACCGCCTGCGGTTCACTCGCGCCCAGTTCAGGGACGCTCGCCGAGTTCGAGTGGTTCACGGCTTGCAGGGATGGCCGGGGCCGCAGGGGCAGCTGACCCGGCTCGGATATGGCGGGCTCCGCGACGGACTGCGAGGAGCCCGGCGCGAGCGCCTGCACGTCCACCGAGGGGCCGCCGCCCCGGCCCACCCGGCTCCAGGCCCGGTTCTGCCGGTTCAGGGCCTTGATGTGCGCCCGGTCCAGCTTCTCCTGGTCCCTTCTTCGGAGACGGTTCTGCTCCTTCTCACGGCGGTCCTCGCGTACCTCGTCGACCGCCTCGTCCAGCGTGCGTACGCCTTCGAGGAGCATCAGCGACCAGGCGCCGAAGGTCTCCCGGGGCGCGCGCAGCCAGCGCACGATCCGGATCTGCGGCAGCGGCCGGGGCACCAGGCCCTGTTCGCGCAGCGCGGCCCGGCGGGTCTGCTTCAGCGCCCGGTCGAAGAGCACGGCGGCCGAGAGGGACATCCCCGCGAAGAAGTGCGGGGCGCCCGCGTGGTCCACGCCGCGCGGTGCGTGCACCCAGTTGAACCAGGCGGCGGCACCGGCGAAGGTCCACACCAGCAGCCGGGAGCCGAGCGCCGCGTCCCCGTGGCTGGCCTCCCGTACGGCGAGGACCGAGCAGAACATCGCCGCCCCGTCCAGGCCGAACGGCACCAGGTACTCCCAGCCGTTCGAGAGGCCGAGGTTCTGCTCGCCGAAGCCGACGAGCCCGTGGAAGGAGAGCGCGGCGGCGACCGCGGCACAGCAGAACAGCAGAACGTACGAAGCGGTGGCGTAGAGCGTTTCCTTGCGCCGGCGCCGCTCCTCGCTGCGTTCCCAGGAGTCGTCGGCCGCGGATGTGCCGGAGGCGCGCTTGCCGCGCGCGACGACCGCCACCGCCGCCATGACCCCCACGAGCAGCACGGCGCCCGGAAGCAGCCAGTCAAGCGATATGTCGGTCAGTCTCATGCGCGGTCCCTTGCGTCGCGTAGGGCGTTTTCCGCGCCATCGTGGCGGAGATCCCCTCACGTCCAGGCGGTTTCGGGGCAAGAGAACGCCAACGGGGTGGCTGAGTCCGCCGATATCCGCGATCTGGTCGAACACTCCTCAGTGGGCCGCGCAATGTGTTCGAATCCAAGCCACCCTTTCGGGTGGTGTGGATCAGGGAGCGGGCGTCAGCTTGCGGATCCGCTCCTCGTCGCAGGTGCGCGGGCAGGTGACACAGGTGTCCTCGGGGCGCAGCGTGTAGAACAGGCAGCAGCTCGCCCGGTCGCGGGTGGGCAGCGACTCGCCGTTCGGACCGGTCAGTTCGCGGAAGCCCGCCGTGCCGACGTACGGCTTGGTGGTGCCCGGCAGGAGCGCCTCCAGCTCCGTCATGGCGCGCTGCTCCTCGCCCAGCAGGTGGGCGATGTACCAGAGGCCCTCGACGATCTCGTCGGTCGCCATGCCCCACAGGGCCCGCTTGCCGCGCCGCATGCGCGGCCGGAAGCCGTCGAGCACCGGGCCGAGGTGTTCGGCCACCGCGTCGAGCACCTCGGCGCGCAGCGCCGCCTCGTCGGCCACCACGCGCGCGCCCGGCAGCGCCGCCGCCGGATCGCCGGGCAGGCACGCGAACTCCCGCACCCGCAGCGTCAGGTGTCCCAGCGCCCGCTGGAACGAGACGTCCTCGGCCGGGATGCGCGGCACCCGGCGGTGCAGGAACCACGGAACCGTCACGAGCAGGCAGGCCGGCCACGCGTAGCGGTGCAGGCCGAAGCTGGCGATCACGTCCGGGCGGGCCTGCTGCCCGTAGTCCCGCTGGACCTGGGCGTCGTCGTAGGAGAGGAAGGTGTCCAGGGCCTCGCCGCCGGCCGCGAGCTCGTGCGCGCCCACCCAGCCGGGACCGCCGGGGGCGCTCTGGCCGTCCGCGAGGATCTCGGCGCGCATCCCGGGGAAGACCTCGGTCAGGCGCGCGTACGCGTCGGCCACGGCGGAGGCCGTCGCTGCGGGGAGCAGGGCGGGCAGGGTCATGCGGGGACCACCGAATCACGATCGTCAGCAGGTAAGCCTTACCTTACCCGACCGGATCGATGTTTGAACTGAGGTCTCCTGCGCATATCGTGCACACAGGGCGCGAGACGCGCGAGCCGTGCCCGTGGCCGGCCGAGGAGGTGCCCGTGGAGCGGGGCAGAGCACGTGAGGAGGTGCGGCCGCCGTACGGGGCCGCCGCAGCCGTGCCCGCCGCCTCGTCCATGCGGGTGCCCGAGCAGGCCCGCGGTGAGCACACCCACGGCGAGGAACCGCCCGTCGCCCCCCGGGCCCAGGTCCGCCGGCACTCGGTGCGCGGCCAGATCCTGGACGCCCTGCGCGCCGCCCTCGTCGACGGCGATCTGGCCCCGGGCCAGGTCTACTCCGCCCCCGTGCTCGGCGCCCGCTTCGGGGTCTCCGCGACGCCCGTGCGCGAGGCGATGCAGCAGCTGGCCGTCGAAGGAGCCGTGGAAGTCGTGCCGAACCGCGGCTTCCGGGTCGCCGAACGCGGACCGCGCGAGCTGGCCGAGCTGGCCGAGGTACGGGCCCTGATCGAAGTCCCCGTCATGCTGCGGCTCGCCCGCACCGTCCCGCCCGCCCGCTGGTGCGCGCTGCGCCCGCTGGCCGACGCCACCGTGGCCGCGGCGGCGGTCGGCGACCGGGCGAGCTACGCGGAGGCGGACCGGGCCTTCCACGGTGCGGTCCTCGCGCTCGCCGGGAACGGCCGGCTCGTCATGGTCGCCGACGACCTGCACCGCCGCTCCCAGTGGCCCCTGGTGGACAACCCGGTCACCCGCCGCGCCGACCTGCTGGCCGACGCCTCCGAGCACACCGCACTGCTCGACGCCCTGATCGCCCAGGACGTGACCGTCGTGCAGTCGCTGGTGCGGGAGCACTTCGCGGGCGCCGACGGCTGACCCGGTACGGGTTTCGGGCCGGCGCCCGGTCTCAGTTCGCCTCGACGGTCTGGGGCGGCGGCGGGTCCAGATGCGGGCCCAGCCAGGTCGGCACACCGCCCAGCAGCCGGAAGAGCCGGCCCGCCTCGGCCCGCAGCCGGGTCGCCGTCTCGGGCTCGGACTCGGCGTCGGCCAGCGCGATGAGCGCCGGAGCCGTACCGACCAGGTAGCCCAGCTCCTCCCTTATCCGCAGGGACTCCGCGAAGCCGTGCCGGGCCTCCGCGAGCTCGCCCTCGCGCAGGGCGATCAACGCCAGATGGCGCCAGGTGGAGGAGAGCAGCAGCGCGTCGTTCTGGGCGGTGGCGCCGGCATGGGCCCGGCGGTAGGCGGCGCGGGCGGCCTGCGGGGAGTCGGCGATGTTCTGCGCGATCAGGCCCCGCCGGAAGTCGAGCAGCGGCCGGCCCGGGGCGGCGGGGGAGAGCAGGGCGGCGGCCCGGCTCAGCGCCACCCGCGCCTCGTCGGCCCGGTCCCGCACTCCGAGCAGGGTCGAGGCGTACGCGAGATAGCCGCGTTCGCAGGCGGCCGCGCCGCGCTCCGCGTCGTCGTGGGCCATGGCCTCGGCGGTGCGCAGGGCGTCCTCGGCGTCGGTCCAGCCCTGCCCGGTGTACAGGCACCGCTCGGTCAGCAGGGCCGTCCGCTGGAGGGCCGCCGCCGGGTCCGTGGCGGCGTCGTGTTCGAGCAGAGCCGCGGCGTCCGTCCAGCAGGCGCGTGAGCGCAGCCGCCATACCGCGGTCTGGAGCGGCGGATCGTCATCGGCTGTCGTTCCGGAACCAGACATGGCGGTTTGCGCCACATTGCCCTCCCCGAGCGCGCCATCGAGCTGTTGAGTATGGCCCGCATCACAGCACGGAATGGCACGCCGGGCCAAGAGGGCGAGGCAATGTCAGGTGAAACTTTTCACAATCAAGTGGGAGGACGCGGGGGCCCGGCCGGGCCCGGAGTTCAGCTCATACGCAGGGCGAGGAAGAAATCGAGCTTGTCCTCCAGGCGCGCGAGATCACGCCCCGTCAACTGCTCGATTCGCCCGACCCGGTAGCGCAGCGTGTTGACGTGGAGGTGCAGCCGGGCCGCGCAGCGGGTCCACGAACCGTCGCAGTCCAGGAACGCCTCCAGGGTCGGGATCAGCTCCGCGCGGTGGCGCCGGTCGTACTCGCGCAGCGGGTCGAGCAGCCGTGCGGTGAACGCCCGGCGCACGTCGTCCGGGACGAACGGCAGCAGCAGTACGTGCGAGGCCAGCTCGTGGTGCCCGGCCGCGCAGACCCGGCCCGGGCGGGCCGCCGCGACCCGGCGGGCGTGCCGGGCCTCCTCCAGGGCGCCGCGCAGCCCTTCGGCCGAGTGCACCGAGGCGCTGACACCCAGTGTCAGGCGGCCGTCGTCGGCGAGGCCCGCGGAGAGCGGGGCGCGGACGGCGGTCAGCAGCGCGTCGGCGTGCAGGGCCGGCCCATCCTGCGGGGCATCCGCCTCCGGCCCGTCCGCGGTCCCCTCCGCGCCGGCCGGCCGGGCCGGTGCGGCGGGCAGCGGCACCAGGGCGATGGCCTCGTCACCCGTATGGGCGACGGCGATCCGGTCCGCCGAGTCGGGGCCCGTCACGGCCGGGTCGACCAGGATCTCCTCCAGCAGCGCCTGGGCGACCGGGCCGCCAGCCACCGGGGAGCCGGCGTTGCCGGGCGCGGCGCCCCCCTCCCACTCGACGCGGGCCACCACCACCTGCCAGTGCGGGGCCGTGCCCAGGCCGGGGAGCAGGACCGGGGTGGCGACGCGCAGCCGGGCGGCGATCTCGGCGGGCGCGGCGCCGGCCTGGACCAGTTCCAGGACCTCCTGGGCGAGCCGGCGGCGCACCGTGCGGGCCGCGTCGCGCCGGTCGCGCTCCACGGCGATCAGCTGGGTGACGCCCTGGAGCAGGTCGAGCCGTTCGGCCGGCCAGTCGCCCGCGTCGGCCTCCACGGCCAGCAGCCAGTCGGAGAGCACCGACTCCCGCACATCGCGGGAGGCCGGTGCGGCGCCCCTGCCGTTGTTCCGGATCGGGAAGAGCGAATACGTGGTCCCGGCGAGCGCGGCCCGGTGCGGGGCGCGGCGACCGGAGCGGACCGCGGCCAGATGCAGCCCGGCCAGCTCGGCCCCGGCGGCCGCGGACAGCGGGGCGCCCGCGCCCGCGATCTGCCGGCCGGTGGGGGAGAGCACCCAGGCGTGCAGGTCCAGGTCGGAGCCGAGCAGGTCGAGGACCACCTCCGGGCCGCCGCCCGCCGGACCCGAGGTCATCAGCCTGCGGTGCCGGTCCACCACCGCCGCCAGATCGCCGGCCCGTTCGCCGGAGACCTGACGGACCACGTACTCGGTGATCATTGCGAATGCGACGGTCTCGTGGACGGCGAACAGCGGCAGCCGGTGCCGGCGGCACGCCTCGACGAGATCGTCCGGGATGGCGCCGAGCTCCGCCTCGCCCACCGCGAGCCCCGCCACCCCGGCGCCCGCCAGGATGCGGACGAACGGCTCCGAGTCCTGGGCGTCCCGGCGCCAGACCAGACCGGTCAGGACCAGCTCGCCGCCCGTGAGGTAGCGGCTGGGGTCGCGCAGGTCGGTGGTCATCACGCCGCGGACCGACCGGTCCAGCTCCTCGTCGCCGCCGAGCAGCCGCAGGCCCAGCGCGTCGTTCTCCAGCAGTGCGCGCAGCCGCATCTCGTCGCCGCCGATCTCTTTCGTTGGTACGGGGGAGTCCTGGGTGTTGCGGTGAGGTTGTCGCTCCCCGCCATTCGTTCGAATCTACAAGACGTGAGCGGAGAGCAGCCAACTCCTTCATGGGTTCGGTGACTGCACCAGGTGGAGCAGGGCTTGTGTACTGGGCCGCACAGCGCGTGAACAAGTCATGAACGAGTTCGAGGGCCGGCCGTCACCCAGCCCCGGCGCACAACCCGATGAGAAGAAGAGAGCCAGCATGGACTTCCTTCGCCCCGCAAGCTGGGAGGAGGCGCTCGCCGCCAAGGCCGAGCACCCGACGGCTGTTCCCATCGCCGGAGGCACCGATGTGATGGTCGAGATCAACTTCGACCACCGGCGGCCCGAGTACCTCCTCGACCTGAACCGCATCGGTGACCTCACCGAGTGGGAGGTGGGCCAGGAGAGCGTCCGGCTCGGCGCCTCGGTCCCGTACAGCCGGATCATGGAGCACCTGCGCGCGGAGCTGCCCGGTCTCGCGCTCGCCTCGCACACCGTCGCCTCGCCGCAGATCCGCAACCGGGGCGGCATCGGCGGCAACCTGGGCACCGCGTCCCCCGCCGGTGACGCCCACCCCGCCCTGCTCGCCGCCGGCGCCGAGGTGGAGGCCGAGTCCGTACGCGGCACCCGGCTCATCCCCATCGACGCCTTCTACACCGGCGTCAAGCGCAACGCACTCGAACCGGACGAGCTGATCCGGGCCGTGCACATCAAGAAGGCCGACGGGCCCCAGCAGTACTCCAAGGTCGGCACCCGCAACGCGATGGTCATCGCCGTCTGCGCCTTCGGCCTGGCCCTGCACCCCGAGACCCGCACGGTCCGCACCGGCATCGGATCGGCCGCCCCGACACCCGTACGGGCGAAGGAGGCCGAGGAGTTCCTGAACGCCGCCCTGGAGGAGGGCGGGTTCTGGGACAGCCGCACCATCATCACGCCGTCCGTCGCCCAGCAGTTCGCCACCCTCGCCGCCGGCGCCTGCAACCCGATCGACGACGTGCGCGGCACCGCGAGCTACCGCAGGCACGCGGTGGGGATCATGGCCCGCCGGACCCTCGGCTGGGCCTGGGAGTCGTACCGCGGCAACGGCCGCAGCACCGAAGGAGCCGCCTGATCATGCGCGTCAATTTCACGGTCAACGGCCGCCGCCACGAGGCCGACGACGTCTGGGAGGGCGAGTCCCTCCTCTACGTCCTGCGCGAGCGCATGGGGCTGCCCGGCTCCAAGAACGCCTGCGAGCAGGGCGAGTGCGGCTCCTGCACGGTCCGCCTCGACGGCGTGCCCGTCTGCTCCTGCCTGGTGGCCGCCGGCCAGGTCGAGGGACGCGACGTCGTCACCGTCGAAGGGCTCGCCGACTTCGCCGCCCACCGCGCCGACGCCCACCCCGGCACCGGCTGCGCCTCCGGCGCCTGCGGCACCGCGCTCGACAAGGCCCGGCGCTGGAAGGCCGAGCCGGCCGGCGAGGAGACCCGCGACACCGGGGAGCTCTCCCCGATCCAGCAGGCGTTCATCGACGCCGGAGCCGTCCAGTGCGGCTTCTGCACCCCCGGCCTGCTGGTCGCGGCCGACGAGCTCCTGGAGCGCACCCCGCAGCCGTCCGACGCGGACATCCGCGAGGCGCTCTCCGGCAACCTCTGCCGCTGCACCGGCTACGAGAAGATCCTCGACGCGGTCCGCCTCGCGGCCGCCCGCGCGGAAGAAACGGTCTAGACGATGGGCGTTACCGGTTCCCCCACCAACATCAACCAGGGCACCCGAACCAAGGGCGGCATCGGCGAGTCCACGCTGCGCCCCGACGGAATCCTGAAGGTCACCGGCGAGTTCGCGTACTCCTCGGACATGTGGCACGAGGACATGCTCTGGGGTCACACCCTGCGCTCCACCGTCGCGCACGCGGAGATCGTCTCGATCGACGTCTCCGAGGCGCTGGCCACCTCCGGCGTCTACGCGGTGCTCACCTACGACGACCTGCCGGCCGCGATGAAGAACTACGGCCTGGAGATCCAGGACACCCCCGTCCTCGCCCACGGCCGGGTCCGCCACCACGGCGAGCCCGTCGCGCTCGTCGCCGCCGACCACCCGGAGACGGCCCGCCGCGCCGCCGCCAAGATCAGGATCGACTACCGCGAACTGCCCGTCGTCACCGACGAAGCCTCCGCGACCGCGCCCGGCGCCCCCCTCATCCACGAGGGCCGCGACGACCACCACATCGGTCACGTGCCGCACCCCAACATCGTCCACCGCCAGCCGATCGTCCGCGGCGACGCGGAGGCGGCGAAGGCCCGTGCCGACGTGGTCGTCACCGGCGACTACTACTTCGGGATGCAGGACCAGGCATTCCTCGGCCCCGAGTCCGGCATGGCCGTACCCGCCGAGGACGGCGGGGTCGACCTGTACGTGGCGACCCAGTGGCTGCACTCCGACCTCCGCCAGATCGCCCCCGTGCTCGGCCTGCCCGAGGACAAGGTCCGCATGACGCTCTCCGGCGTCGGCGGCGCCTTCGGCGGCCGCGAGGACCTGTCGATGCAGATCCACGCCTGCCTGCTGGCCCTGCGCACCGGCAAGCCCGTGAAGATCGTCTACAACCGCTTCGAGTCCTTCTTCGGGCACGTCCACCGCCACCCCGCAAGGCTCCACTACGAGCACGGCGCCACCCGCGACGGCAAGCTCACGCACATGAAGTGCCGCATCGTGCTCGACGGCGGCGCCTACGCCTCCGCGTCGCCGGCCGTCGTCGGCAACGCCTCCTCGCTGGCCGTCGGCCCGTACGTCATCGAGGACGTCGACATCGAGGCGCTCGCCCTCTACACCAACAACCCCCCGTGCGGCGCGATGCGCGGCTTCGGCGCGGTCCAGGCATGCTTCGCCTACGAGGCGCAGATGGACAAGCTCGCCGCCGAACTGGGCATGGACCCCGTCGAGTTCCGGCAGCTCAACGCCATGGAGCAGGGCACCCTACTGCCCACCGGACAGCAGGTCGACTCGCCCGCCCCGGTCGCCGAACTGCTGCGCCGGGTCAAGGCCATGCCGATGCCGCCCGAGCGCCAGTGGGAGACCGCAGGCGAGCACCCGGACGTACGGGCGCTGCCCGGCGGCCTGTCCAACACCACCCACGGCGAGGGCGTCGTGCGCGGCGTCGGCTACGCGGTCGGCCTGAAGAACGTCGGCTTCTCCGAGGGCTTCGACGACTACTCCACCGCCCGGGTGCGCATGGAGGTCATCGGCGGCGAACCCGTCGCGACCGTGCACACCGCCATGGCGGAGGTCGGGCAGGGCGGCGTCACCGTGCACGCCCAGATCGCCCGTACCGAACTCGGCGTCGCCCAGGTCACCATCCACCCCGCCGACACCAAGGTCGGCTCCGCCGGATCGACCTCCGCCTCCCGCCAGACGTACGTCACCGGCGGCGCGGTCAAGAACTCCTGCGAGGCCGTGCGCGAACAGGTCCTGGAGATGGGCCGCCGCAAGTTCGGCACGTACCACCCCGCCTGGGCCACCGCCGAACTCCTCCTGGAGGACGGCAAGGTCGTCACCGACGGCGGCGAAGTGCTGGCCGGCCTGGCCGACGTGCTGGAGGACGAGGCGGTCGACATCGAGCTGGAGTGGCGCCACCGCCCCACCGAAGCCTTCGACCTGCGCACCGGACAGGGCAACGGCCACGTCCAGTACTCCTTCGCCGCGCACCGTGCGGTGGTCGAGGTCGACACCGAACTCGGCCTGGTCAAGGTCATCGAACTGGCCTGCGCCCAGGACGTCGGCAAGGCGCTCAACCCGCTGTCGGTCGTCGGCCAGATCCAGGGCGGCACCATCCAGGGTATGGGCATCGCCGTCATGGAGGAGATCATCGTCGACCCGGTGACCGCGAAGGTGCGCAACCCCTCCTTCACGGACTACCTGCTCCCCACCATCCTCGACACGCCGACCATCCCGGTCGACGTGCTCGAACTCGCCGACGACCACGCCCCGTACGGGCTGCGCGGCATCGGCGAGGCCCCCACCCTGTCGTCCACCCCGGCCGTCCTCGCGGCGATCCGGAACGCGACGGGCCTGGAGCTCAACCGCACGCCGGTGCGGCCCGAACACCTCACCGGCGTCTGACGGCTGCTCCGCCACAGCTCTCCGGGCGGTGCACGCCTCCGGTGAACGTCACACTTCCCGGCCCGCACCGCCCGGAGCCCGGGGTCCCGCACCGCTCGCGGCCCCCGCCGGCCCCCCGCACCGGAACAGCGGTAGCCGTTCCGTTCCCTTCCTGCATGAACAGTTCGTCTCGGGCCGTCCCCCGGGTCGTGCCGCCAGCGCAGTCATCCCAAATCCCGCATATCGATTCTTCATCGCGGGTGCCCCTGTGAACCTTGGGAGTCAGGCATCATGACCCAGCAGTCAGTGCAGCCGAAGACCGGTGCGGAGGACGCGGGCCCCGGCTCGCGCGTCCCCGCCGGCAGATCATGGCTCGACCGGTACTTCCACATATCCGAGCGCGGCTCGACCGTGGCGCGCGAAGTGCGCGGCGGCGTCACGACCTTCATGGCCATGGCGTACATCCTGCTGCTCAACCCGCTGATCCTCGGCGGCAAGGACGTCGACGACAACCTGCTCAGCCAGCCTGGCCTGATCACCGCCACCGCGCTCGCGGCGGCGGCGACCACCCTGCTCATGGGGTTCGTCGGCAAGGTCCCGCTCGCGCTCGCCGCGGGCCTCAGCGTCTCGGGCGTCCTGTCCTCGCAGGTCGCCCCCGAAATGACCTGGCCGCAGGCCATGGGCATGTGCGTGATGTACGGGCTGGTGATCTGCCTGCTGGTGGTCACCGGTCTGCGTGAGCTGATCATGAACGCGATCCCGCTCCCGCTGAAGCACGGCATCACGATGGGCATCGGCCTGTTCATCGCCCTGATCGGGCTCTACAAGGCCGGCTTCGTCGGCAAGGGCGCCGCCACCCCGGTGACCCTCGGCCCGGCCGGTGAACTCGCCGGCTGGCCCGTCCTCGTCTTCGCGGTGACCCTGCTGCTGATCTTCATGCTCCAGGCCCGCAACATCCCCGGCGCGATCCTGATCGGCATCGCCGTCGGCACCGTCGTCGCCGTCGTGATCAACAAGGTCGCCGACGTCGATCCGAAGATCTGGAGCAGCGGCCCGCCCGAGCTCAAGGGCTCCGCGGTCTCCTCGCCGGACTTCTCGCTGTTCGGGGACATCGAGTTCGGCGGCTGGGGCGACGTCGGCGCGATGACCGTCGGCTTCATCGTCTTCACCCTGGTGCTCGCCGGCTTCTTCGACGCGATGGCCACCATCATCGGTGTCGGTACGGAGGCCGGGCTCGCCGACGACAAGGGCCGGATGCCGGGCCTGTCCAAGGCGCTGTTCATCGACGGCGCGGGCGGGGCGATCGGCGGCGTCGCCGGCGGCTCCGGGCAGACCGTATTCGTGGAGTCGGCGACCGGCGTCGGCGAGGGGGCCAGGACCGGCCTCGCCTCCGTCGTCACCGGCCTCTTCTTCGCCGCCTGCCTCTTCTTCACCCCGCTCACCGCGATCGTGCCCGCCGAGGTGGCGTCCGCCGCCCTCGTGGTCATCGGCGCCATGATGATGCAGAACGCCCGGCACGTGGACTGGAGCGACCGGGCCGTGGCCATCCCGGTTTTCCTGACGGTGGTCCTGATGCCGTTCACGTACACCATCACCACCGGTGTCGCGGCGGGCGTCATCTCGTACGCCGCCATCAAGGCCGCCCAGGGCCGTGCCCGCGAGGTCGGCGCCTTCATGTGGGGCCTGACGGTGATCTTCCTCGTCTACTTCGCCCTGCACCCGATCGAGAGCTGGCTCGGCGTCAGCTGATCCGCCGCCCACACCCGCCAAGGAGACCGAGATGCTGGACATCGCCGAAGAGCTCGACCGCTGGGCCGGGCAGGGACGCGATTTCGCCGTGGCCACCGTCGTCGCCGTCGGCGGCAGCGCGCCCCGGCAGCCGGGGGCCGCGCTGGCCGTCGACCGCGACGGCACGGTGATCGGCTCGGTCTCCGGCGGGTGTGTGGAGGGCGCGGTGTACGAACTGTGCCGACAGGCGCTCGACGACGGCACCACGGTCCTCGAACGCTTCGGCTACAGCGACGAGGACGCCTTCGCGGTCGGCCTGACCTGCGGCGGCGTCATCGACATCCTGGTGACCCCGGTCCGGGCGGACGACCCCGTCCGGCCGGTGTTCGCCGCCGCGCTCGCGGCCGCCTCACGGGGGGAGGCGGCCGCGGTCGCCCGGATCACCGAAGGGCCCGCCGGACTGCTGGGCCGGCCCCTGCTCGTCCACCCCGACGGCCGCAGCGAGGGCGGGCTCGGCGGCCACCCCGAGCTGGACCGCACCGCCGTGGCCGAAACCAGGGCCATGCTCGACGCGGGCCGCACCGGCACCCTCACCATCGGGGCGGACGGCTCGCGGTGCGGGCAGCCGCTCACCCTGCTCGTGGAATCCAGCGTCCCGCCGCCCCGGATGATCGTGTTCGGGGCCATCGACTTCGCCTCGGCCCTGGTGCGGGCCGGGAAGTTCCTCGGGTACCACGTCACATTGTGCGACGCCCGCCCCGTCTTCGCCACGAAGGCCCGCTTCCCGGAGGCCGACGAGCTGGTGGTCGACTGGCCGCACCGCTACCTGGCCGCGACCACCGTCGACGCCCGCACCGTCCTGTGCGTCCTCACCCACGACGCCAAGTTCGACGTGCCGCTCCTGGAGGCGGCGCTGAAGCTGCCCGTCGCCTACGTCGGTGCGATGGGCTCGCGCCGCACCCACCTCCAGCGCAACGAGCGGCTGCGCGAGGCCGGCGTCACCGAACTGGAGCTGGCCCGCCTGCACTCGCCGATCGGCCTCGACCTCGGAGCCCGTACGCCCGAGGAGACCGCCCTGTCGATCGCCGCCGAGATCGTCGCCGTCCGGCGCGGCGGCAGCGGTGCACCCCTGACCGGCGCCCACACCCCGATCCACCACCCCGGAGGGCTGCCGCCGGCCGGGCGGATCGGCTCCGTGGCCTGAACTCGCCCTCGGTGGGGCTCGGTCAGGACCGGCGGGTTGCCGCCACGGCATATTCACGCCAAGCGTGGACGGGACCGCGGCAGCCGGTTTACCGGTAGATCAGCTGCATGACATTCACCCCCTCCACCGCCTCCGGCCGGGTGAGATCCGCCCGCCCCGGACGCAGAACCCTCCTCATAGCCACCTCGGCCGCCCTGGTGAGCGGCGCCCTGCTCCCCGTCACGGGCACCGCCTCCGCGGCCACCGCCACCGCCGCGACCACCCCCTCCGCGACGCCCGTCCACCGCTACGACATCACCCTCGTCACCGGTGACGTCGTCCACTTCGCCGATGGCGCGGGCAACCAGGACACGGTCACCGTGGACCGCCCCGAGGGCGCTACCGGCGGCGTCCACGTCCAGCAGGCCGGGGACGACGTCTACGTGCTGCCCGACGAGGCCCGGAGCCTGCTCGCGGCCGGCAGGCTCGACCGCCGCCTCTTCAACGTCTCGGCGCTCGCGAAGATGGGCTACGACGACGAGAGGACCGGTGGCATCCCGCTGATCGCCACCTACCCGGCGGGCAAGGCCCGTTCGCTGCCCGCCGCCCCGCGCGGCAGCAAGGCCGTCCGGAAGCTGGAGTCCATCCACGGCGCCGCCCTCAAGGCGGGCAAGGACACCGCGCGCGCCTTCTGGGACGACATCGCGCGCACCTCCACGGCCCGCTCGCTGGACAACGGCATCGGCAAGCTGTGGCTCGACGGCCGCGCCGAGGCCGCGCTCAAGGACTCCGTGCCGCAGATCAACGCCCCGCAGGCATGGGCCGAGGGCTACGACGGCAAGGGCATCAAGGTCGCCGTCCTGGACACCGGCATCGACGCCGGCCACCCGGACGTCAAGGACCGCATCCTGGAGACCAGGAGCTTCGTGCCGGGCGAGGAGGTCGACGACAAGAACGGCCACGGCACGCACGTCGCCTCCACCATCGCCGGTTCGGGCGCCGCGTCCGACGGCCTCAACAGGGGCGTCGCCCCGGCCGCCGGCCTGCTCGTCGGCAAGGTGCTGAGCGACGAGGGCTCGGGCGCCGACTCCGGCATCATCGAGGCGATGGAGTGGGCGAAGGCCGAGGGCGCCGACGTTGTCTCCATGAGCCTCGGCTCCAGCATCCCCGACGACGGCACCGACCCGATGTCCCAGGCCGTCAACTCCCTTTCGGCGGACGGCGGCCCGCTCTTCGTGATCGCCGCGGGCAACGCGTACGGCGCCGGCACCGTCGGCTCGCCCGGCTCGGCGGACAAGGCGCTCACCATCGCCGCCGTCGACAAGCAGGACGGCCGCGCGGACTTCTCCTCCATGGGCCCGCTGGTGCGCTCCTACGGCCTGAAGCCGGACCTCTCCGCACCGGGCGTGGACATCAACGCCGCCGCCTCGCAGTCGGTCCCCGGTATCGAGGGCATGTACCAGTCGATGTCCGGCACGTCGATGGCGACCCCGCACGTCGCGGGCGCCGCCGCCATCCTCAAGCAGCGCCACCCCGACTGGACCGGCCAGCGCATCAAGGACGCGCTGATGACCTCCTCCAAGGTGTTGCCCGACTACACCCCGTACGAGCAGGGCACCGGCCGGCTCGACGTGAAGGCCGCCGTCGATATGACGATCGAGGCCACGGGCTCGGTCGCGGTCGCCGCGTACGACTGGCCGCACAGCGCATCGGACCCGCTCACCGAGCGGACCATCACCTACCGCAACACCGGGGCCGAGGACGTCACCCTCGGCCTGACGACGGACGGCGCGCCGGACGCGTACACGCTGTCGGTGGAGCGGCTGACCGTCCCGGCCGGTACGACCGCCGAGGCCGTCCTCACGCTCGACCCGTCGAAGACGGAGCCGGGCACCACGTTCTCGGGGCAGGTCCTGGCGAAGGACGCCTCCGGGGCCGTCGTCGCGCACACCGGCTTCGCCCTGAACAAGGAGCAGGAGCTGTACGACCTCACGCTCCGGCTGCGTGACCGCGCAGGCAAGCCCATGGACGGCGTCGTCGTCCTCGGCGCCCTCGGCGACCCGAACCTGTCGCCGGTGCAGGTGGCGGGTGACACCACACTGCGGCTGCCCCCGGGCGACTACACCGCCTGGACCGCCGCCGACGTCAAGGGCGACACCGCCGACTCGCAGGCCCTCGCCTTCCTGGCGGCCCCCGAGATCATGCTCGACAAACCCGTCACGGTCACCCTCGACGCGTCGAAGGCCCACAAGGTCGGCGTGCGCACGCCGAAGGAGACCGAGACCCGCCAGCTGCGCTACGACATGGCACGCACCGCACCGGACGGCACCGTCCAGCGCGACGCCTACCAGATCCCGCTGACGTACGACCAGCTGTGGGCGAGCCCGACCAAGAAGGTCACCCAGGGCAGCTTCTCGTTCCTGACCCGCTGGCGCCAGGGCGAGAAGCTGATCGACCTGACGGCCGACGGCCGGGACGTCCCGGTAGCTGTGCAGAACGGTTCGCCGGTCGCCGAGGACAGCAGGCTCAAGCTCCGCAGCGTCTTCGCGGGCAACGGCTCCGCCGCCGACTACAAGCGCGTGGACGCCAGGGGCAAGGCCGTCGTCATCCGCGGCAGTGACGCGGTGGCCCCGGCCGACCGGGCCGCCGCGGGCGCGAAGGCGCTGTTCGTCGTCAACCCGGGCGACGGCCGGCTGATGGAGTCCTACGGCGACTACGGCACCACGCTCGCCATACCGGTCGCCACCGTCCAGCGGATCGCCGGCGAGAGCCTGATCAAGGCGGCCCAGCGCGGCAAGAAGGTGACCGTCGAGCAGCACAAGTACGCGAGCTACGTCTACGACCTGGTCGACCGCCACGACGGCACGGTCCCCGACCGCTCACTCGCCTTCGCCCCGGCCACCCGTCAGCTGGCGAAGGTGGAGAACACCTTCTACGGCCACCGGGACGCCGTGGGCGGCGGCTACCGCTACGACATCCCCGACTACGGCTTCGGCATCGGCTTCGCGGAGTACGAGAAGTACCCCGCGACCCGCACCGAGTGGGTCACCCCGCTGCCGGGCGCCTCGTTCTGGTACGAGGACCACGCGCAGTACAACGCCGAGGGCACCGACACCGCGCTGGAGGAGCGCGGCGGCGAGATGGACTACCGGGCCGGCAGCACCACGAGGGCCCAGTGGTTCGCGCCCATCACCCGCCCGCGCCTGGGCACCGCCTACTGGGGGCCGAACCGCTCGCAGTGGGGCGACATCCAGTACAACATCACACCGTGGACGGACGGCGGGGCCGGTCACTCGGGCTCCATGCCGGACAAGGAGTACGACACCGGCAAGGTCGCGGTCTACCAGGGCGACAAGCTGCTCGACGAGTCCCCGGGCCGCGCCGGCTACGTGGGGGACCTCCCCGCCGAGGAGCTGCCCTACCGGCTGGTGCTCGACGCCTCGCGTGACGCGGACACCTGGAAGACGTCCGTGCGCACCCACTCGGAGTGGTCGTTCGTCTCGGGCGCGAACGACCCGGAGGGCCCGTACCAGGTCGACGTCCCGATGCTCCAGCTGGACTACGACGTCGCCACCGACCTGGCCGGTGACGTGCGGGCGGGCAAGTGGACCGAGATCGGCCTGTCGTCCACCACGCAGGAGTGGCTGGAGGGCGCCGTGAAGGCGAAGAAGGCCGCGCTGTCGGTCAGCTACGACGACGGGAAGAGCTGGAGCGCGGTGCAGCTCAAGAAGGACGGGGCCGGTTCCTGGACCGCCCGGTTCAAGACCCCGAAGAAGGGCGCCGCCGCGGTCTCGCTCAAGGCGCACGCCGAGGCCGGCGGCGGGCTCGCCGTGGACCAGGAGATCATCCGGGCCTTCGGCCTGAAGTGACCCGCTGAGATTTTGTACGAGGCGGCCGCGCAGCCGGAGACGGGTGGGCGGCCGCCTTCGCGTGCGGTGCCCCGGTCCACTAATATGCAGCATACATAAGAAGTGTATGATGCATAAAAAGGTCGGTGCGGGGGCCGGACACAGCGAGTCGAAGGAACAGCGCAATGACATTGCACAACAAGGTCGCCCTCGTCACCGGAGGTGCCTCGGGCATCGGCGAGGCCGTCACCCGGCTCTTCGTCGAGCGGGGCGCCCGCGTGGTGGTCGTCGACCTCCAGCAGGAGGCCGGGGACGCTCTCGTGGCCGGGCTCGGGGACGCGGTGGCGTTCCTGCGGGGCGACGTCTCGGACCGTGAGGTCGCCGACCGGGCGGTCGCCACGGCCGTCGAGCGCTTCGGCGCCCTGGACATCCTGGTGAACAACGCCAGCGCCTCCCGGGTGCGCCCGTTCACCGAGCAGACCGACGACGACTGGAAACTCGCCCTGGACACCGGCCTGTTCGCCACCCGCAACTTCATGCTCGCCGCCTACCCCGAGCTGCGGAAGGCCCAGGGCGCCGTCGTCAACTTCGCCTCGGGCGCGGGCATCGACGGCCAGCCGAACCAGGCGTCGTACGCGGCCGGCAAGGAGGCCATCCGCGGGCTGAGCCGGGTCGTCGCCAACGAGTGGGCCGCGGACCAGATCCGGGTCAACGTCGTCTCCCCGATGGCGAAGACCGCCGGCGTCGCCGCCTGGGCCGAGGCCAACCCCGAGCAGTACGCCCTCTCCGCGGCCAAGGTCCCCCTCGGCCGCTTCGGCGACCCGCGCGAGGACGTCGCCCCCGTCATCGCGTTCCTGGCGAGCGACGACGCCCGTTACATCACCGGCCAGACCCTGATGGCCGACGGCGGCGCGATCAAGCTCCGCTGACCCCCTCCGCCGCACCCGCCGCCCCGGTCCGGGGGCGGCGGGCACCGGAACCCCTGACCGCCGCCGCGCACAGCAGCACCGGAGCCGCCGACACGGCGAAGCAGAGGGCGAGCGGCAGCCGGTCCACCAGCAGCCCCACCGCGGCGGTGCCGGCCGAGGAGCCCGCGTTGAACGCGGTGTTGACCCAGGCCCCGGCCCGGGTGCGGTGGGCGGCGCTCGCCGACTCGTCCGCCATCAGATAGGCGGTCGTGAGGGCCGGGGCGACGAACAGACCGGCCACCGCGACCACGGCGATCAGCACACAGAGGTCTCCCGCCAGCCCGGCCACCGCCACCGCGGCGCCCAGTCCGGCGGCCATCACCCGCAGCCGCGCCCCCAGCGGCGCACGCCACCGCAGCGCCCCGTAGGCCAGACCCCCGACCGCGCTCGTCGCCGACAGCGCGGCCAGCACCCAGGTCACCGCCGGTGCCCGGTGGAACTCCTCGGTGAGGGCCACCACCAGCAGGTCGAGCGCCCCGAGGCACAGTCCCACGGCGGCCGTCACCAGCACGGCGTGCCGCAGCGCCGGAACGGCCCGCAGCCGCAGCGAGGGCGCGGGGGAGGCACCGGCCTGCGGTCCGCCGTCCGCCTTCCCGCGCGGCACGGCGGGCGACGACACCAGCGCCCCCGCCCCCACGGCCAGCAGGACCGCACCGGCCAGCACACCGGCCGCGGGACCGGTGACGGCCACCACGACCCCCACCAGCAACGGGCCTGTGACGTACGTCAGTTCCTCGGCGACCCCGTCCAGGCTGTACGCGCGCCGCAGCAGCTCCCGGTCGGGGACGAGGCTGCTCCACAGCGTCCGCATGACCGGGCCGAGCGGCGGTGTGCAGGCACCGGCCGCCGTGGCGAGCGTCCCGAGGAGGAGGGGCGGGGCGCCCGGCCGCCAGGTGACCAGGGCGAGTACGGCGAGCAGTGCCGCGTACAGCCCCGCCATCGGCGGCAGCGCGCGGCGCGGCCCGTACCGGTCGATCAGCCCGGCCCGGGCGGGGGAGAGGGACACACTGGCGGCCCCGAACAGGGCCATCACACCACCGGCGGCGGAGTAGGAGCCGGTGGCGTCCTTGACGGCGAGGAGGAGGGAGAGGGGGGCGATTCCGTAGGAGAGCCGCCCGAGCAGCGCGGCACCGAAGGTGCGTGCGGCGTGCGGGACGCGCAGAACGGCGGCGTACGAAGGTGCGCGCGAGGGCGCGGACGAAGGCGTGGACACGATGGTCTTCCTCGGGAGGGCAGCGCGAGTTCGGGGCGCTGCGGGCATGCGGGGACACCGTAGCGCCGCACCCGGTACGCCGGGCGCGGTCGGGACGGGGTCCTACGCACGAGGAAGAGACACGCGGGCAAAGTAGCAGAGAGAGTTCCTAAGCGCCGATGTCCGGGTTGGCCGCCAGGACCTCTTCGGTGACCGTCCACAGCCGGGGTACGAAGCGCAGGACCTCCTCGCGCCGGGCGAGCAGGTCCGGGGTGCCGGTGATGCCGGTGAGTTCCGCGACGGCGTCCCGGAACGCCGGGAGGCGTTCGGCGTGCAGGGCGGGGGCGTCCGCGCCCAGCACGGTGTGGCAGCGGGCGAAGGTCGCGACGATCCAGAAGACCGCCTCGCGGTGGTCGCCCCCGTCGATCAGCTCCCGGCTGCCGTCGAGGGCGATGGGGCGCGCCCGCTCGGTGAGGTCGCTGCTGAAGAAGAACGGGGTGCGCGCCACCGGGACCGTGGCGTCGAACGTCCGCGTCAGCTCGGCCAGATGGCGGCTCACCTGCCGCGCGGAGACCCCCTCGCAGCCCAGCAGCGCCAGCAGTTCCGGATACAGCTCCCGGTGCCCGTAGGCCGTGAGGACGTCGCGCGCGGCGGGGTAGCGCAGCCGGACGGTCGGGTTGCGCAGGGCGGCGACCAGCGGGACGTGTGTGGTGACCCCGGTAGGGAACAGCCAGGCCATCACCTGGGCGGGGAAGGGCTGCGAGGTGTCCAGCGCGGCGAGCCGGCTCTCGACGCGGTGCCGGGCGTCCAGGCACCGCAGGCGCACCCGGGCCCGCTCGGCGAAGCGCGGCGCGACGTAGGCGTACAGCGCGCGCAGCCGCCCCGTGGGGTCGTCGATGACCGTGTCACGGCGGAAGCTGCCCGCCAGGTGGTACGAGCCCAGCACGGCATCGGGGTCGCGGAGCTCGGCCCACGGCACGTAGGTGATCTCCAGCAGGACGCCCTCGTGGAGGAGCTTGCCGGGTTTGGCCGGAGCCTCGTCCCCCTCCGTCACCACGACCACGTCCACGTCCGACGAGGCCGGGAGCACCGCGTCGTCCGGCCGTCCGACCGTCGACCCGCTGAAGTACGCCCCCCGGTAGTCCCGTCCGGGACGGGCGTGCGCAGCCACCCAGTGCGCGGCGGCGGCACGTGCCTCTCCGACTCTCATACGCGACACCTACGCCGTGCGCGGGCGCCTCGTCAAGCCGGCGGCCCGTCAGCGGCCCGCCTGGAGCGCCGCCCAGGTCGCGGGGCCCACGATCCCGTCGGCGGTCAGACCGTGCGCCGCCTGGAACGACGTCACCGCGCCCGCGGTGGCCGGCCCGAAGCTGCCGTCCGCCTCACCCACCGGGTGGCCCTGCTCGTTCAGCAGCAGCTGGAGGGCCTTGACCTGCGGCCCCACCGAGCCGTCGCGCTGGGTGGTGTACGTGTCGAAGCTCAGCCCGTCCCGGCTCCCGCCGCCCGTGCCGGTGCCCTTGACCAGCTCCATGTAGCGGTTCCAGTCCCAGTACGGGCCGGGGTCGGTGTGGTCGTTGCCGGGGGCCTCGCTGTGCCCGATGATGTGCGTCCGGTCCTTCGGGACGCCGTACTTGTCGCACAGGGAGGCGGTCAGCGCGGCCGAGGAGCGGTACATCGCGTCCGTGAACCAGGTCGGGTCGTCGATGAAGCCCTCGTGCTCGATGCCGAGCGCCGAGGCGTTGGCGCTGCGCGCGTGGTAGGCGGTGTCGGCGTCGCGGACCATCTGGGTGATCTGGCCGTCCGACGAGCGCACCACGTAGTGCGCGCTCACCTCGGACACCGGGTCCTGGAACCAGCTGATCGAGCCCGCGTACGAGCCCTGGGTGACATGGATGATCACCTTGTCGATCTTCGCCGTGCGGCCGGTGGTGTAGTTGTTCGGGTCGGCCGGCACCCAGAGCGCGGCCGGGTAGTCGGCGCTGCGGGTGCCGGTGTCCGCGGCGGCGACGCCGTCCTTGTGCGGCGAGACCGGGCGGCCGGTCACCGTGATCCGCTCGCCGCCCGGGGTGACGGCGTCCAGGCCGTCCACCAGGAAGGTGTAGACCGTGTCGGCGTAGAGGGCGGCGGCCGGCCCGTCCGTACGGCGGCGCCGCCCAGGATGTTGGCGCGGTTGTCGGAGCGCAGGGCGGCGAGCGGTTCGCCGGTGAGGGCGGCGGCCCGTTCCAGCGTGTGGTGGGCCGGGTTGCTGACCAGGTGCATCACGCCGAAGCCGTTCGCCTGGCTGGGGCGCCCGGAGTGGCCGTCGAGGCGGGTCTCGCCGTACCCGACGGCGGCGAGCAGATCACGCGGTACGTCGAACTCCTCGGCGGCCCGCTCGAACGCCCGGTCCAGCGGGCGCCCGGTGTCCGTCGCGGCGAGGGCCGGGGTGCCGGTCGCGGCCAGGACGGTGGCGGTGAGGGCCGCCAGGAGGGATGCGCGGGCCTTGAGGCGGGCGGCGCGTGTGGGCATACCTGCTCCTGCTCTGTGGGGAAGGAGAGCGGCCCCGGGCCTGTAGCGGGGCCGGCCCGGTGGCCGCGAAGCCTGCTCACGGTAGAGAGCCATTGAAGGTATGACAATCATGCTCCGCGCGTGTCGAACCTCCGTTCACTCCGACGGAGTTGGGGCCCGGCGGCCCGGAGTGCGCTCTCCGGGATTCGTACACCTGGACAGCCCCCCACCGCACGGGGGAACGCGGACCGGGCACGCCGCCGCCAGGGCGTATAACAGAGAACTCCGGACCAGCCGGCGTCCCCGATGGCACTCACATCTCACGCGGCAAGGCGTCACCGCGTACGACAGCGGAGAAGTGCCCGATGAGCATGAGCACGGCAGACGAGATCAGCACCTTGCTGACGGCGAACTTCGGAACCGACCCCGTGGCGATCCGCCCCGACGTGCCGCTCCGTCAGCTCCGCCTGGACTCGCTCGCCCTGGAGGAACTGCGTCTCCTCATCGAGGACCGGCTCGGCATCGACCTCGACGACGTCCAGCTCACCTCGCGCGACACCGTCGGCCATCTGGTCGACGCCGTGCACCGCAAGGCCGCCGCGTGACGGCCCCGTACCGCCTCCCGCCCTTCGCCGCGGCCGTCACCGGGATCGGGCTCGTCACCTCGGCGGGCGTCGGCGCCGAGGCCACCTGGCGCGCGGTGAACGACCCCGCGGCCACACCCTGCGTGCCGCACCGGGCCGAACTGCACGGCCTGCCCTGCGACTTCATGTACAGCGTCACCGACCTCGACACCCGGGCCGTGCTCGGGGTGGCCGCGCACCGGCTCATGGACCGCTTCTCGCACCTCGCCGTCATCGCGGCCCGGGAGGCCGTCGCCGACGCCGGCCTGGACCCCGCCGTCTGGGACAGCGGCCGGGTCGCCGTCGTCATCGGCTCCGCCCACGGCGGCCTGCCCTTCTACGACGAACAGCACACCGCCCTCACCGAACGCGGCGCCCGCCGCGTCTCGCCCAAGCTCGCCCCGCTCGCCGTCGTCAACGGCGCCGCCAGCAGCGTCGCCACCGACCTCGGCGCCCGCGGCCCCAGCCAGGCCGTCTCCACCGCCTGCTCCTCCGGCACCGTCGCCATCGGCACCGCCCACCAGATGCTGCGCACCGGGGCCTGCGACATCGTCGTCGCCGGCGGCGCCGAATCGGTCTGCTCCCGGCTCCTGATCGCCAGCGCCTGCCGGCTGAAGGCCGTCTCCACCCGCCGCGACGACCCCCGGGCCGCCTGCCGCCCCTTCGACACCCACCGCGACGGCTTCGTCGTCGGCGAGGGCGCCGGACTCCTCGTCATGGAACGCCCCGAGCACGCCCGCGCCCGGGGCGCCGCCGTCCGCGCCCACATCGCCGGATACGGGGCCTCCAGCGACGCGTACTCCGCCGTCGCCCCCGACCCCGACGGCCTCGGCATCGAACGGGCCCTGCGCACCGCCCTCGCGGACGCCGGGGTCTGCGCCGCCGACATCGGCCACGTCAACGCCCACGGCACCTCCACCGTCTCCAACGACCTGATCGAGACGACCATGCTGCGCCGGGTCCTGGGAGAGCACCCCCTCGTCACCTCCACCAAGGCGATGACCGGCCACACCCTGGGCGCCGCCGGCGGCATCGAGACCGCGCTCACCGTCCTCGCCCTCCAGCACCGCCTGGTCCCGCCCACCGTCAACCTCGACGCCCCCGACCCGGACATCCCGGTCGACGTGGTGAGCAAGGAGGCCAGGCCGGCGGCGTTCGACGCCGCAGTCAAGACCTCGCTCGGCTTCGGGGGCCACAACGCCGCCCTCGTCCTCACCAGGGCCTGACCACCGAAGGACCGATGACCATGCCCGACGAGATCGTCCGGACCCTCTCGCTGGACGGACTGCGCTACCGCTACCGCGTCCTGCCGCAGCCCGCGCCCGTCACCGAACCGGTCATCGTCCTCGGCGGCGCGCTCCAGGGGATGTACGGCTGGCCGCAGATGGACGAACACCTGGGCCCGCACGCCAGTGTCGTCACCGCCGACCTGCCCGGCATGGGCGGCGCCGACCCGCTGCCGCCCGGCACCGCGGACGACCTCCTGTACGCCGCCGTCACCGGCATCATCGACGACCTGGGCGCGGACCGGGTCAACCTCTTCGGCTTCTCCTACGGCGCCTCGATCGCCTTCGGCTGCGCCCGGCGCGACCCCGGACGGATCGCCCGCCTGGCCCTCGGCGGCGTACCGGCGCACATCAGCCGGGCCCAGCGCGACCAGTGGAGCCGGGCCGTCGACCGGCTGGAGGCCGGGGACGCGCAGGGGCTGGCCCGGCTGACGGCCGAGGCGCTGATGTGCCTGGACCCGGAGCGCCCCGTCCACCGCAGGGAGCTCGCCCTGCGCTACGTGCGCCGGTCCTTCGTGCACGCGCTCACGCACTCCCCGCACACCGAGAGGTCGCTGCGCCGGGCGCTGGAGCGCCGGCCCGACTTCTCCGGCGGGCTGAGCGGGGTGCCCGCGCTCGTCTTCGCGGGCGAGCACGACACCGTGACCTCGCCGCAGCGCCAGCGGGCCTTCGCGGCGACGATCGAGGGCAGCCGCTTCCTGACCATCGGCGAGTCCGACCACTGGGTCGTCCTGGAACGCGCCGACGACGTGGCGGACCTGGTGGCCCGCTTCGTCACGGACCGGCCGCTGGAGGCCGCCCCCGCGCTGCGGCCGCTCGCCTCGCTGCCGCGCCCGCGCGCGGGCGCGGCAGGTCCGGCACTGCCGCGGGCGGGCGGCTGAGCCGCCTGCCCGCCCGGATCAGTGGTGGCCGTGGTGGCCGCGGTCCGGGGCGTTCACGTCCAGCCGCACGATCTGCGGGTCGTGGTCGCTCGCCTGGTCGGCGAACTCCGCGTTGATGTGCACCACGTCGTAGTCGAAGCGGCGCACCCCGGGGCTGGTCAGGATGTGGTCGAGGGTCTGCGAGTTTCCCTCGTACACATAGCTGTACTGCTCGTTCTTCGGCAGCGTGGTGATCAGCGGCTTGAGGACCTTGCCGGCGGTCAGCGCGCCCACGGTGGGCGAGAAGGCGAAGTCGTTGAGGTCGCCGAGGACCACGACGCGGGCCGACTTGTCCGCCGCGAGCAGCGACTTGACGAAGGTGTTGACCTCCTTCGCCTGCTGCACGCGCTTGGTCTCCGAGCTGCGCACCGGCTCCTGGTAGCGGCCGTGCAGCGGCTGGTCGCCGCCCTTGGACGCGAAGTGGTTGCCGACGACGAAGACCGACTCGCCGCGGAAGCGGAACTCGCCGGCCAGCGGCTTGCGGCTGTCGTCCCAGGCGGCACTGGCCGGGGCGATCCGGCCGGGCGACACCGACAGGGTGACCCCCTTCTTCGTCCGTACGGCGGCGACGGGCGTCGTCGCGTCGCCGCCCGGACGGTCCACGAAGTCGACGCGCTTGGGGTTGAAGAGGAAGACGTTGCGGATGTTGCCGCCCGGCTCGCCGCCGTCCTTGCCGTCCTGCGGGGCGACATAGCGCCAGGAGTAGCGCGGGCCGCCCGCCGCCACGATCGCGTCCGTGAACCGCTTCAGCGTCGCCTCGGAGCCGACCGTGCCGTCACTGACCGCGCCGTTGTCGTCCTGGATCTCCTCCAGGGACACGATGTCGGGGGAGGAGAGGTTGACCGCGACGCCCTCGGCCAGCGTGTCGAACTTCGCCTGCTCGTCCAGTGCGTCGAGGTTCTCCACGTTGTAGGTGGCGACGGCCAGCTCCTTGCCCTTCTGCCTCCGGGTGACCTCGCGGCGCAGGTGGTGGTCGGTGAGCGTGCCGAGCTGGGTGGCCTGGAGGTTGTAGCCGCCGTAGGAGTCGTAGTCCAGGACGCCGGAGGTGGCACCGGACAGCACGTCCCCCACGTTCGCCGTGGGCACGGGCTTGTCCGCGTCCAGCGACATGACCTTGATCCGGCCGGTGTTCTGGCCGGTGTACGAGGAGTACAGCGTGCCGCCGCGCCGGGTGGGGTTCTGCTTCGGCTCGACCGTGACCCACACCTCTCCGTACGCGGTCGTCGCACCCGTCACCCGGGTGTCGGCGATCCGGACCCGGGTGCCCTCCAGGGACTCGTACAGGTCCAGGGCGTACTTCGACGGCTCCAGGGGCAGCGCGTCGATCGAGCCGCCGCCGGCCGAGGGGACGTACCGCGAAGGCACCGCCTTGGCGTTCAGCACCACCGGGGCGGGCAGTGCGTTGCCGGAGGACAGGACCGTGACCCGGGGCGAGGTGATCTCGGTGACCGACTGGGTGGTGGTCGACGGGTAGTACTCGTCCACCGTGCCGCTGACCAGCACCGAATCGCCCACCGAGACGGCCGGGGCGGCGGAGCCGGTGTAGACGAAGACGCCCTCGGCGGTGCGCGGGTCGGCGTCCGGCGCGGTGTCCTGGATCCAGAACCCGCGCGAACCGGAGGCACGCACCGCCGTGACGACACCGGGCACCCCGGTGACGGCCCGCCCGTCCAGCGGGGAGACCCGGGTGGTGCCCTGGACGTCGTGCACGCGCACGGTGCCGGGCTCGGTCGGGTTGCCCGGGTCGCCGGGGTCCTCGCCGCCGCCGGAGGTCTCCCCGGCCGCGTTGACCGGGGTGGGGGCGGCCGAGGAGAGGTCGGCGGCGTTGTCGTCGGTGTCGGCGAGCGAGGCGGCGCGCGCCACGGAGGCGGTGGCGGAGGCGCCCGTGGCCGGTCCGCCGCCCTCCCGGACGACGGCGGTGCCGTAGCCGACCAGGTCCACGATGCGGGTGTCGGCGGCACAGTCGGCGGCCGTCTTGCAGGTCAGCGGGGTGGTCCCGGAGACCAGGGCGACGGTGCCGCTCGCGGCGGCCATCGCGACGGTGCCGGTGGCGTCCGGGGCGGGCAGGGCGACCGTGCCGCCGGTGCCCGCCGCTTCGGCGACGAGGTAGCGGTCACCGGGGGCGACCGAACCGGTCAGCGCCGAGACCTGCCACTGCGAACCGGCCGACGGGGCGCCCGGCAGGTACTGGACGCTGAAGCCGGACAGGTCGTACGCGGCGGAGCCGGCGTTCGCCAGCTCGATGAAGTCACGGGTGAGCGTCGCACCGGAGTTGCCGCCGCCCCCGTACACCTCGGAGATCACGGCGGTCGACGACGGGGCCGCGAAGGCGGCGGGCAGCGCGGTCGCCGAGAGCGTCACGGCTACCGCGCCGGCCAGCAGGACGGAACGGGGTGTGGATATGCGCACGGTAACTGCCCCTCAGAGTGTGGTGAGGGAGCACAAGCTATGCGCGTAGAACGGACGGTGACAAGGCATCAGGGGTGAATTCCGGAAAACGTTCGGTCGCGAGCGGGACTGTCCATGATGCGGCGATGGTTTGACCGGGTTGCTCCGGTCCGGCTACGTTGCGCGGCATGCAGCGATCCGCACACCTGACGACGCGAGGTCATATCGACCTGAAGCGTGTGTGCTCCGCCGTGTGTCACCGCGCCTGAGGCACCACGCCCGCGCCGGCCCGGACCACCCTCCCGGTTCCCGAGGTCCCGAGCCCAGTGCCGCCCCGACACCGAGCCCATCGCCGCCCCCGAGGACCTGGAAGACACTGTGAAGAGTCTGTCCGCCCCCGCCCGCCGCCCCCGCGAACCGCGCACCGCCCCGCTGCGCCGCGCCGACATACCCGCCCCGCCGCCCGGCCGCCGGCCCACCGGCACCGGTTCCGTCTTCGGGGCGATCCTCGACCACGGCCCGGTCGCCCGGTCCACCGTCGCCCGCCTCACCGGACTCTCGCCCGCCTCCGTCAGCGGGCACGTCGGCCGACTCCTCGCCCGGGGCCTGGTCCGGGAGAGCGCGGAGACCGCCGGGCCAAGGGGCTCGGCCGGCCGCACATCCCCGTCGAGATCGACACCGGCACCTATCTGGTGGCCGGGGCCCACATCGCCGTGGCGCACTCCACCCTCTCGCTGATGGACCTGCGCGGCCGGATCGTCGCCGAGGACCGGCAGCCGCACCGCACCACCGAACCCCACCGCCTGCTCGCCGACCTCGCCGCCCGGCTGCCCCGGCTGGTGGCCGCGCACGCCGGCGGCCGCACCGTCCTCGCCCTCGGCCTGGCCACCGGCCACCGCGTGGACCCGGCGAGCGGCGTCATCGTTGCGCACCCCCAGCTCGGCTGGCGCGACGTCCCGGCCCGCGACCTGCTCGCCGCCGCGACCGGGCTGCCCGTCCACGTGGACAGCCATTCGCGCTCCCTCGCCCGGGCGGAGCAGCTGTTCGGCCAGGAGTCGACCCGGACCAGCACCGTCCTGCTCTTCGTGGGCGCGGTCGTGGACGCCGCCTTCGCGACCGAGGGCGCCATGCACCGGGGCCCGCGCTCGGGGGCGGGCAGCGTCGCCCATCTGCCGCTGGGCGCCGGGGGGTCGGGCGGTGCGGAGCCGTGCTCCTGCGGGCGGACCGGCTGCCTCCAGTCGGAGGTCTCCGAGCGGGCCATGGTGCGGCGCGCCGCCGCCCAGGGGCTGGTCACCGGGTCCTTCCCGGAGCTGCTGGCCCAGGCGCTGGCCGGGGAGGCGCGGGCGGTGGCGCTGTTCCGCCGGCGGGCCCGGCTGGTGGGGCGGGCCGCGGCCCTGCTGCTGGACATGTTCGACCCGGAGGTGCTCATCGTGGTCGAGCCGGGGACCGGCCGGATACCGGAGTGCCTGGCCGATCTGCGCGCGGAGGTGGCGGAGCGCTCCTGGGTGTGCGACGACCCCGAGCGGGCCGTGGTGCCGAGCAGCTTCACCGGCTCGGTGCTGGCCACGGCGGGCGGCGCGGTGGCGCTCGGCTCGCTGTACACGGACCCGCTGGGGCCTTGGCCCGCGCTGCCCGCGGTGTCCTGAACCCGCCCTGGTCCCGGGCCCGTTCCGTAATCCGACTTAATTCAGTCAGTTGCATTGTTGACCGGGTGCGAACCCCGACGGGATGATGGATTCATGACCAGCCGACAGCGGAATTCAGGGAAAGCGTCCTCGGTGACGCGCCTCTTCCGCTCGTCCGCGCCGGCGCCCACGGGCGTCCGGCTGCTGTGTCGCGGCCGCTGTCCGGGCCTCCGGTAAATACCCGCTGAAATTCGGCGAACGTTCTGCGCCGCCGCGCGCCTCGCCGTGCGCATTTCCGTGCGCGTCTCCGTGCGGCCAGGCGATTTCCGCCCCGCCGCCCTCCTTTCCGGCTTTCCGACTTTCCATCACGGGAGAGACGATGACCGTCACTGTGCCCTCGTACGCGGCCCCGGCCGCCGCCCCCGCCCCGGCGGGGATCGCCCCCGACCGTTTCAAGCAGGCGTTCCGCCGCTACCCCGCCGGGGTCGTCGTCATCACCGCCGACGCGGGCCGCGGGCCCGTCGGCTTCACCGCGACCTCGCTCACCTCGCTCTCGCTCGACCCGCCGCTGATCTCCTTCGGCATCGGGACCACCACCTCGTCGTGGCCGCACTTCGAGCAGGCCCGTACGGCCGTCGTGCACTTCCTCGGCGCCGAACAGCAGCCCCTGGCCACCACGTTCGCGACCAGCGGCATCGACCGCTTCGCCACCCCCACCCGCTGGCACCGCCTGCCCGAGGGCGAACCCGCGCTCGACGGGGTGGCCGGCCGGCTGCGGGTGGAGTCCGAGCAGATCGTCCCGGCCGGAGACCACCGCATCGTCATCGCCCGGGTGGTGGACGCCTGGCTCGACGAGGGCCGCAGCCCGCTGCTCTTCCACGACGGCGCCTACCACTCCCTCTGACCGCCCCCGGCGCCCGCAGACCACAGATCAGGACTCACCCATGTCACGCCACCACACGTACCCGGCGCTCGGCCGCAGATCGTTCCTCGCCCTCACCGGCACAGCCCTCATCGGTACGCTCGCCGCCTGCTCACCGCAGGCGAAATCCGCGGCGAGCGCCGAGCCGGCCGGAAAACTCCCTTCCGGGGCGCCACCGCCGGGTACGAAACTCTCCATAGCCGTCCGCACGACGCATCTCCAACTCGGTCCCGCCGGACTGGAGAAGGACCTGCCCTTCACCGTTTCGCAATGGCCCAATCTGAGTGCCGGACCCGATATCATCCAGGGATTCCGAGCCCATTCCATCGACCTGGCCGTCAACGCCGGAATTCCGCCGATCCAGGCCCGCGCCATCGACGTCGGCGCGAAGATCGTCGCGGTGCAGGTGCGGAACAACCCCTCGTACGTCTTCGCCACCGCCCCCGGCTCCGACATCCGGTCCGTCGCCGACTTCCGGGGCAAGAAGATCGGCTTCTCCCAGGGGCAGGCCCAGGGCGTCGTCGTCCTGCGGGCACTGAAGCAGGCGGGCATCGCCAACAAGGACGTGGAGCTGGTCGCCCTGCCCAGCACCCAGTTCCTCACCGCCCTGCAGTCCAAGCAGGTCGACGTCGCCCCGCTGGGCGAGCCCACCCTCACCAAGTACCTCACCCAGTACGGCGAGGACGGGGCGCGCGGCGTGAAGACGGACGTCGTGGACCTGCTCTCGGTGCTCTGGGCGCCCAACGAGGTGCTGAACGACCGGAGCAAGGCGGCGGCCGTCCGCAGCTTCATCCCGCTGTGGGCCCGGGGCCAGGTCTGGGCGTGGGAGAACACCGACGAGTGGATCGACACGTACTACGTGAAGGACCAGGGCGTCTCCAGGCAGGACGGCAAGCGCATCGTCGCCTCGCTCCACAAACCGCAGTTCCCGGTCGGCTGGGACAAGGCGATCGCCTGGGAGCAGGAGACCGCCGACCTGATGGCCGCCGGCGGATTCGTGCCGGAGCAGGACGCCACCGAGCTGTTCGACCGCCGCTTCGAGGGGTTGGCGGCCAAGGCCGTACCCGCCCAGTACCGGGAGACGTCATGACCGAGCTGCTGACGAACACCCGCACCACCGGACCGGTCAGCACGGCCGCCGCACCCGCGAAGGAGGACACACAGGCGCCCGCCCCCGCCCCGAGGGCGGCCCGCAGACGGCTGGGGCCCGGCCGCGCCATCCCCTTCGGGCGGCTGATCGGCCCGGTGCTGGTCATCGCCCTGTGGTGGTTCGCCTCCGCCATCGGCTACCTCGACCCCCGGATCCTGTCCGGGCCCGGTACGGTCCTGTCCACCGCCTCCGACCTCGTCTCCAGCGGCCGGCTCCAGGACAACGTCCTCATCTCGCTCCAGCGCGCCGGACTCGGCCTGTTCTTCGGTGTGACCGCCGGCGTCGTCCTCGCCGTCGCCGCCGGACTGAGCCGCACCGGCGAATACCTCCTGGACGGGCCGCTCCAGATCAAGCGCGCCATCCCGTCCCTGGCCATGCTCCCGCTGCTGATCCTCTGGCTGGGCATCGGCGAGCAGATGAAGGTCACCGTGATCGCGCTCGGCGTCGCGGTGAACATGTACATCAACACGTACGCCTCGCTCACCGGCATCGACAGCCGGTACGTCGAACTCGCCGAAGGGCTCGACCTGAGCCGCGCGCAGTTCATCCGCAAGGTCGTCGTGCCCGGCTCGCTGCCCGGCTTCTTCGTCGGGCTGCGCCTCGGAGTCACCGCCTCCTGGCTCGGACTGATCGTGGTCGAGCAGATCAACGCCACCAGCGGCATCGGCTACATGATGTTCCAGGCCCAGCAGTACGCCCAGTCCGACGTGATCATCGTGGGCCTGGTGGCCTACGGGATCTTCGGCTTCGCATCGGACGCGGCGGTACGCGCCGTCGAGAGGAAGGTCCTGTCATGGCGACGCACCCTGGCGGGCTGACCGGCCCCCGCGCCACCGCCCTCCCGCAGCGCCCCGCGATCCGCACCCGCGACCTGGTCCGCCGCTTCGGCGACCGCCACATCCTCAAGGGACTCGACCTCACCGTCGCACCCGGCGAGTTCACCGCACTGCTCGGCCGCAGCGGCTCGGGCAAGTCCACCCTGCTGCGGGCCGTCGCGCGCCTCGACCACACCGTCGAGGGCTCCGGCGAACTCACCGTCCCCGACCGGGTCTCGCTCTCCTTCCAGGACTCCCGGCTGCTGCCCTGGTTCCGGCTGATCGACAACGTCACCCTCGGGCTGCGCGGGCCCGGGGCCCGCGAACGCGGCCTCACCGCCCTGGCCGAAGTCGGCCTGGAGGGCCGGGACCGCTCCTGGCCGCACGAGCTGTCCGGCGGCGAACAACAGCGCGCCGCCCTCGCCCGCGCCCTGGTCCGCGAACCCGGACTCCTCCTCGCCGACGAGCCGTTCGGCGCCCTGGACGCGCTGACCCGGATCAAGATGCACGACCTGCTGCGCGAACTCTACGAACGCCACCGCCCCGCGGTGCTCCTGGTCACCCACGACGTGGACGAGGCCGTCGAACTCGCGGACCGGGTCCTGGTCCTGGAGGACGGCCGGATCTCCGTGGACCTCACCATCGAGCTGCCGACCCCGCGCTCCCGCCGCGACCCCCGGTTCCAGGAGTACCGCGACACCCTGCTCACCGCGCTCGGGGTCGCCCAGCCCCAGCCCCGGACACAGCCCCGGACACGGTCCCAGCCCCGGACACAGCCCCAGCACCCCCACCCTCGTACCGAAGCGAAGGACTCCCATGGCCCGCACGCCTGACCGCAAGCAGCTCCACCTCAACGCCTTCCTCATGTCCACCGGCCACCACGAGGCGTCCTGGCGGCTGCCCGAGAGCCCGGCCGGGGCCGACTCCGACATCGAGCACTACAAGAACCTCGCCAGGATCGCGGAACGCGGCAGGCTGGACTCCCTGTTCCTCGCCGACAGCCCCGTCCTGATGGGCGATCCCGGACGCCGGCCCGCGGCCAAGCTGGAACCCACCGTCCTGCTCACCGCACTCGCCGGCGCCACCCGCCACATCGGCCTCATCGCCACCGCGTCCACCAGCTACAACGAGCCGTACAACCTGGCCCGCAGGTTCGCCTCGCTGGACCACGTCTCGGGCGGCCGGGCCGGCTGGAACATCGTCACGACAGCGGGCGCCGACGCGGCCCGCAACTTCGGCCTGGACGACACCCCGCTGCACCGCGACCGCTACCGGCGGGCCGGCGAGTTCGTGGAGGTGTCCACCAAGCTCTGGGACAGCTGGGCCGACGACGCGGTGATCGCCGACAAGGAGCGCGGCGTGCACGCCCTGGCCGAGCGGGTGCGGCAGATCGGGCACCGGGGCGAGTTCTTCCGCGTCGACGGTCCGCTGAACGTCCAACGCCCGCCGCAGGGCTACCCGTTGCTCGTGCAGGCCGGGTCCAGCGAGGACGGCAAGGACTTCGCGGCCCGGTACGCGGAGGCGGTGTTCACCGCCCAGCAGACGCTGGAGGAGGGCATCGCGTTCTACAAGGACGTCAAGGAGCGCGCCCGGGCCGTCGGCCGCAACCCGGACGGCATCAAGATCCTGCCCGGCATCGTGCCCGTCATCGGCGACACCGAGGCCGAGGCGCTGGCGCTCGACGCCGAGCTGGAGGGCCTCATCGTCCCCGAGTACGCCAAGCTGCAGCTCGCCAAGCGGCTGAAGATCGCCCCCGACGACCTCGACCTGGACGCGGAACTCCCCGAGGACATCCCCACCGAGGACGAGATCGAGGGCGCCAAGAGCCGCTACACCCTCATCGTGGAGCTGGCCAGGCGCGAGAAGCTGACCGTACGGCAGCTCATCGGACGGCTCGGCGGCGGACGCGGCCACCGCACCTTCGCCGGAACCGCCGAGCAGGTCGCCGACACCATCGAGCACTGGTACGACAGCGGGGCCGCCGACGGCTTCAACATCATGCCCGCCGTCCTCCCCTCCGGCCTGGAGGTCTTCGTGGACCGGGTGGTGCCGATCCTCCAGGAGCGCGGCCTGTTCCGCACCGAGTACACCGCGAGCACCCTGCGCGGCCACTACGGGCTGCCCCGGCCCGCCAACCGCCTCTTCGACGGAGTCGACCTGAGCGACGGCCACTTCGGCATCGGTCTGGCGGAGGCCCGGTGACGGACTGTCCGCATCCGGGGACCGGTACGGGTACGGTCCGGCAGCCGCCGCCCGGCCGGGCGCGGCGGCTGCCGGGCTACTGCCTGCGGCACCGCACCGATCTCCTCATGGCCTTCGGCGCCGCCGTGACCGCCGCCGTCGCCACCGCCACCCTGCCCCTCGTGCTGCGGCACGTGGTGGACGGGGTGGCGGCCGGCGCCACCGCATCGCTCGCCCCCTGGACCGGGCTGCTCGCCGCGCTCGCCGCGCTCCGCTCCGGCGCGAGCTTCACCCGCCGCTACCGTTCGGGCCGGCTCTCCCTGGGGGTGCAGTACGACCTGCGCAACGACGCGTTCGCGGCGCTGCTGCGGCCCGGCGGCGCCCAGCAGGACGATCTGCGCACCGGACAGGTGGTGAGCCGGTCCCTCTCCGACATCACCCTCATCCAGACCCTGCTGCAGTTCCTGCCCAACCTCACGGGCAACGCGCTGATGTCCCTGTTCTCGCTGGCCTTCATGGCGGTCCTCTCCCCCCTGCTGACCGTCGTGGCACTGGTCGTCGGCCCGCTGCTCTGGCTGATCGCGCTGCGCAGCCGCCGCGGCCTGTTCCCCGCCAACTGGCACGCCCAGCAGGAGGCCGCCGAGGTCCGGGAGACCGGCCCGCGATCGTGGAGGGCCAGTGGACCGCCGAGCGGCGCGGACACGAACGCGTCGTCGCCGAGCAGCCCCCGTACTCGATCCTCGCCCGGGGCATCGAGCGCGAGGTGCTGCCCACCGCGCGGCGTTACGGACTCGCCGTACTGTCCTGGAGCCCGCTGGCCGGCGGCTGGCTCTCCGGCCGCTACCGCAAGGGGGCCGGCCAGCCCGCCTCCAGCCGGGCCGAGCGGCAGGCCGAGCGGTTCGACATCGCATCGCCGGAGAACGCCGCCAAGCTCGACGCCGCCGAGGCGCTCGCCCAGCTGGCCGACGAGGCCGGGCTCACCCTCGTCCGGCTCGCCCTGGCCTTCGTGCTGGAACACCCCCGCCGTCACCTCGGCGATCATCGGCCCGCGCACCCTGGAGCAGCTGACGAGCCAGCTCGGCGCGGACCGGGTGCGGCTGAGCCAGGACGTGCTCGACCGGATCGACGAGATCGTCCCGCCCGGCACCAACCTCTCGTCCCGGGACGCCGGTTACCACCCGGCGGACCTCACCGACCCGGCCCTGCGCCGCCGTTCGCACCCCGCCGCGTGATCAGGCGGCCGGCACCCGGTCCAGGAAGCCGCTGACCGAGCTGATCCGCCCGTCGCCCGTGAGGGCCACCACGTCCGAACCGGCGACGGGCGCCGAGCCGTCCGGGGCGACCAGCTCCCAGCTGAAGCGGACGAGGGCGTGGTGCCCGTCCACCGCCCCGGCCGGCCGGAAGACGAACCCGGGGAACTGCTGCCGCGCACCCGAGATGGCCGCCGCCAGCTGCTCGTGGCCCCGGACGTCGGCCAGCGGGTCGGTGTACGTGGCGTCGTCGGTGAACGCCGCGGCGACGGCCTTCTCCAGCTCCTCGGGAGCGGCGTTCCAGGCGGCGAAGTAGCGCTGCACGGCGTCGTCGTACGCGGTCATCGTGAGGTCCTCTCGTCGTGCTTCCGGCCGGTGGGCCGGGAGCGCTGTGCTCGTGAGGAACACGATGTCCGACGGCGCGAGGGCCGTCGATTACCTCCGGGGTAAGGGGATTCCGGGGGAGCCGCTACGTCCCGTCCGGGCCGTCCGCGATGACGTGCATGGCGGCCTCCTCGGCCGGGGCCGCCGCCCCGTCGATCCCGACGTCCTCGCCCGCCATGCTGTCCGGCTCGTTCACATCCAGGTCACGGGTGAGCCGCCCGGCGCGTGCGGTGCCGACCTGATAGACGTCGTCGCCCCGGTCGGCATCATCCATGGCGCTCCCCTTCCCGTGACGGGGCTCCCCTTCAGCATAGGCAGCCGGGGCCCGGCCCCGCAGGGCGCGCCGGGTGGGCCTGCATTCGGGTGAGGTGTGCGCGACCATGGACAGTGCAGGCCGGGGGAGAGTGCAGGCCGGGCCGGGGACGCCCACCGGGCGCCCGCAACGATGGGCCGGCCACGAGAGGCCATGAGAGGTCGTCTGGAGAGCCGTCATGGATTATCCCGAGAGTTATCAGCTCGTGTTCCAGTCGTCCGCGGTGGAGGACGACACGGTGACCGTCCACCGGACGGCACAGAGCGGAGCCGGCGGACACC
Source organism: Streptomyces sp. A1277 (assembly GCF_004795015.1). Classification (GTDB taxonomy): domain Bacteria; phylum Actinomycetota; class Actinomycetes; order Streptomycetales; family Streptomycetaceae; genus Streptomyces. Next base: position 91,366 of record NZ_SSBI01000008.1, read on the forward strand.
CCGTCTACGAGGACGAGACCGGCATCGTCCGCGCCGAGATCAGCGACCACGCGGAGGTGCGCATGCTCGCCAGTGGCGGCCATCAGCGTCTCGGAACGCCCTTGGTGGTGCGCGAACAGGCCGCGTGAACGGCTGAGAACCCCACTACCGCCCCTGCGCGTGTGTGAGGGGAGCCCGCGCCTATCACGAGCACACCCGCGCGTACATCGTGCCGAGGCACGACAATCCGGCCCTGCGCGTCCCACACTTGGTCGAAATTTTGCCCCTGGTGGGCGGCTCCGGAAGGACACCAGGCAGACTCACCCTGTAGGAATCTCGCCACGAAGAGGATCACGCATGATCACGTTGAACAAGGAAGACGGCCCGGCGGACCTGGACGGAGTCACCCACCTGTCCATCGGCGTCTCCTGGGACCCCACCGTCGGCAGCAGTGGCGGGCTGATGGGGAAGCTGCGTCAGAAGAAGGGCACGGACCTCGACCTCATCGCCGTCGCGATGCAGGGCGCGGACCCGGTCCGGCTGGCCGGCCTGGACTCCCTGGACCCGCTGGGCAACGGCTCGCTGATCCACAGCGGTGACAACCAGACCGGGAAGGGCGACGGCGACGACGAGACGGTCACCGTCGACTTCGCCAAGGTGCCGCCGAACGTCACGGCGATCGTCTTCATCGCCGCCGCGTACAAGAAGGGCAGCGCCTTCCAGAACGCGCGCAACATCAGCTTCAAGGTGTACGACGCCACGGGCGGCAGCAGCCAGCAGGTCGCCGACATCTGGCCGAGCCTGCTCACCACCGACAACGGCTGCGCCGTGGCGAAGGCCATGCGGGTCGGCGCCGGCTGGAAGCTCCAGGTGGTCAACGAGACGGGCAAGATCAAGCAGGGCGACGAGCACGCCCTGATGCGTTTCGCGATCAGCAAGTAACGCCTGGCGGGAGCCGTACGGCGCAGCCCCGGCCCGTGGGCGCCCGGTCAGTCGACCCGGCGCGCGCGGGCCGGGGCCGTCGCGTTCCCGGAGGCGAGCGGCGAGCGCGCCAGCTCCACGCAGCCCGCCGCGATCAGCCCGAGAGCCAGCAGCTCGGGGAGCACCCACCAGCCGGTGCGCAGATCCTCACCGAACAGGGTCACCCCGTACAGGACGCTGATCAGGGCGTCGCCCAGGGTCAGACACGGCTGCACGGCGACGAGTGTGCCCGCCTGGAGCGCGTTCTGCAGGAGGAACAGCGCGCCGACGCCCGCCACCGCGGTGGCGTACAGCTGCCACGCGCTGAACAGCGCCCCGGCACCGCCCCCGCCGTCGAGCCGTGCCATGGCGTCCTTCATCAGCGCGGCGGTGAGCGCGTAGGCGCAGGCGGCGGCCGTGGCCAGCAGGGCGGCCCGGACATCGCCCCGGGTGGCCAGCGCCCCGGCGATCAGCAGCGCCTCGAACACGCCCGTCAGGATCAGCGCCGGCACCCACCCGGCCCCGTGCACCGAATTGCTCCCGCCGCCCGGCGCCGCCGACGCCATGCCGAGGGCCAGGCCCGCCGTCACGGCCGCCACCCCGAGCCAGACGGTCCGGGGCAGCCGCGCCCGCATCATGAACCCGGCCAGCAGCAGCGTCGCCGGAAGTTCGATCACGAAGATCGGCTGGACCACCGAGATCGGGCCGGTGGCCAGCGCCACCGCCTGGCAGACGGCGGCCACGATCACCAGGGCGATCCCCGCGAGCCACACCTTCTGGCGCAGCAGATGCCCGATCAACGACACCCGCATGGCCTCGGTGTGCGGGACCTCAAGGGCGGCGCGGCGCTGGAGGACGGAGGCGGAACCGTTGCTGAGGGCGGTCAGAATGGCGAACAGGACGGCGATCACCGGACCATCATGCGGCCCGTCCCGGCCCGATCCCGGCTTCCTCCGCACCACGGCATGGCGGCCTCTGCCAGGGTGGCCCCATGAGGAACGAACCCGACCTGATGACCGCGTAGCGTGCCGTCCATGGCCGCGCACACGAAGACCTCCGCAGGCACCGCGCCCGTCCCCGTGCTCTCGCCCAGGGCGCTGGGGCGGGCGACCCTGGAGCGCCAGCTGCTGCTGCGCCGGGCCGCGATGAGCGCGAAGGACGCCGTCGCCCACCTCGTCGGCCTCCAGGCGCAGAACACCAAGCCGCCGTACTACCAGCTCCTGGCGCGGCTGGAGGGGTTCCGGCCGGCCGAGCTGGCCGGACTGATGGAGTCCCGCGAGGTCGCCCGCCTGGTCACCCTGCGCTCCACCATCCACACCCACACCGCCGCCGACGCGCTGGCCCTGCGCCCGCTGATGCAGCCCGCCTGCGACCGGGAGCTCGGCATCTTCCGCAAGCGGCTCACCGGCGTGGACCTGGACCGGCTGCGCGAGGCGTGCAGGGCGTACGTCGAGGAGTCACCCCGCACCCCGAAGGAGATCCGCGACCGGCTGCGCACCGAGTGGCCCGACGCCGATCCGAGGGCCCTGAGCACGGCCGCACGCTGTGTGCTGCCGCTGGTCCAGGTCACCCCGCGCGGTGTCTGGGGCCGCAGCGGCGGCGTCGCGCTGACCACCGCCGAGCACTGGCTCGGCCGCTCGGCCGACGCGGCCCCCGGGCTCGACGCGGTCGTACTGCGCTACCTGGGCGCGTTCGGCCCGGCATCCGTGAAGGACACGCAGACCTGGGCCGGGCTGACCCGGCTGGGCGAGGTCTTCGAGCGGCTGCGGCCCCGGCTGATCACCTTCCGCGACGAGAACGGCGTCGAACTCTTCGACCTGCCCGACGCCCCGCGCCCCACCGAGGACACCCCCGCCCCGCCCCGCTTCCTGCCCGAGTTCGACAACGTCCTGCTCGGCCACGCGGACCGCACCCGGGTCATCCCGCCCCACCTCAAGGGGCTCAACGGGGTGGGCAACCAGACCTACGGCAGCGTGCTGGTGGACGGCTTCCTCGCCGCGCTCTGGCGGCTGGAGAAGACCCCGCGCGACGCACCGGCCGTCGTCACCGTCCAGGAACTGCGCCCGCTCACCGCCGCCGAGCGCGACGCCGTGACGGACGAGGCGGCCGCCCTGCTCTCCGCGACGGCGCCGTCCGCCACCGACGGCAACGGCCACGACATCCGGTTCGGCCGGTTCGTGAACCTCGACCGCTGACCGGGGCGCCGCACGGCCCGTCCGCTCCCGGCGGCGGCTCCGCACGGTCCGTCCGCTCCTGGCGGCCGCTCCGCATGGTCCCTCCGCTCCCGGCGGCGGCTCCGTACGGTCCGTCCGCTACGGCAGCAGCCCCGCACGGCCCGTCCGCTCCCGGCAGCAGCCCCGCACGGCCCGTCCGCTCCCGGCAGCAGCCCCGCACGGTCCGTCCGCTACGGCAGCAGCCCCGCACGCCGGGCCGCGACGACCGCCTCAAGACGGGTGTGCGCCCCGAGCCGGCGCATCGCGGAGCGCAGATAGCCCTTCACCGTCTCCGGGCGCAGCCCCAGCCGCTCCGCCGCCACCGAGTTGGTGGCGCCCGCCGCGACACACGCCAGCACATCGATCTCGCGCGGCGCGAGCTGGACCTCCCGCGCCCCCGGTGCCGGGGTGCCGGTCGCCGAGGCGAGCCGCCCGCACACCGCGAGCAACTCGTCGCGCAGCGCCGGGTCGGCGACCTTCGGCATCAGGGCGCGCAGCTCGCGGTGCGCCTCCCGGACGTCCTCCCAGGCACCCGGCGCCGCCCCGGAAGCCGTGGCCTGCTCCCGCCGGGACGCGGCCAGCAGGAGCCCCACCTCGTCCCGGACCGCGAGCGCCTGTTCCACGTCGCGGGCGGCTGCCACCGCCGCGTCGAACGTGCGGTCCCCGAGCGTCAGCGGCTCGCGCAGCGCCCCGTACAGCACGCCCCGCACCTCGCGGCGAACGACGACCGGGACGGCGACCACCGAGCGCAGGCCCTCCGCCGCGACCGCGGTGTCGTACTCGTGGCTGATGTGGCGCGAGGAGCGGTAGTCGGTCACCGCACACGGCCGGGACAGCGCCATGGACTTGCCGCCCAGCCCGCTGCCCGAGGAGATCACGAGCCCGCGCAGCGCCGTCGTCTGCGCCCCGTTCACCTCGGCGATCCTGGCGTGCCGGGTGTCGGAGAGCAGCCCGCCGAACGCCACCGGCAGCCCGCTCGTGCGGCGCAGCCGCAGCAGCGCCGCCTGCATCTCGAACGCATCCACGGATTCCGGCACGCTGACGCCTCTCTGTACGGCCCCCGGTGAACGGCGGCCCCGCGACACCCCCGTCCGGGGGTGGTGAGACCTGGGTCACTGTTTACATCATGTGAGGACCGAAGGGACCGGTCGGGTCGGCAACGAGGAGGGCACATGCCGGAAACCAGTGCGACGGAGACGTTCCGGGCCGCCCGGGACTTCCTGCTCCGGCACCGCGAGGACTACACCGCGGCCTACGAAGGTTTCCGGTGGCCCCGCCAGGACCACTTCAACTGGGCGCTCGACTGGTTCGACGTCATCGCCCGGGACAACGACCGCACCGCCCTGCACATCGTGGAGGAGGACGGCCGGCGCACCGAGGCGTCGTTCGCCGAGATGTCCGCCCGATCCAACCAGGCCGCGAACTGGCTGCGCGCCCAAGGAGTGCGCGAGGGCGACCGCATCCTCGTCATGCTCGGCAACCAGGTCGAGTTGTGGGAGACCGCGCTCGCCGCGATGAAGCTGCGGGCCGTCGTCATCCCGGCGACCCCGCTGCTGGGCCCCGCCGACCTGCGCGACCGGGTCGAGCGCGGCCGGGTCCGGCACGTGCTGGTCCGGGACGCCGACACCGCGAAGTTCGGCGAGGTGCCCGGCGGCTACACCCGGATCTGCGTCGGCGAGGAGACCGAGGGCTGGCTCTCCTACGCGGGCGCCGACGAGGCGCCGCGTACGTTCACGCCGGACCGCGAGACCGACGCCGACGAGCCGCTGATGCTCTACTTCACCTCGGGCACGACTGCCAGCCCCAAGCTGGTCGAGCACACCCATGTGTCCTACCCGGTGGGCCACCTGGCGACGATGTACTGGATCGGGCTCAAGCCCGGCGACGTCCACCTCAACATCTCCTCGCCCGGCTGGGCCAAGCACGCCTGGTCCAACCTCTTCGCTCCCTGGAGCGCCGAGGCGACCGTCTTCATCTTCAACTACACCCGGTTCGACGCGGGCCGGCTGATGGCCGAGATGGACCGCTCCGGCATCACCAGCTTCTGCGCCCCGCCGACCGTGTGGCGCATGCTCATCCAGGCCGACCTGTCCCAGCTGAAGACCCCGCCGCGCGAGGTCGTCGCGGCGGGCGAACCGCTCAACCCCGAGGTCATCGAGGCGGTCCGGCGCTCCTGGGGCGTCACCATCCGCGACGGCTTCGGCCAGACGGAGACCGCCGTGCAGGTCGCCAACAGCCCGGGCCAGGTCCTCAAGGCCGGCTCGATGGGGCGGCCAAGCCCGGGCTTCAAGGTGGTCCTGCTCGACCCGGTGAGCGGGGAGCCCGGCGCGGTCGAGGGTGAGATCTCCCTCGACCTGTCGGCGCACCCGGTGGGCCTGATGACCGGCTACCACGGCGACCCCGAGCGCACGGCCGAGGCCATGGCCGGCGGGTACTACCGCACCGGTGACATCGGCTCCCGCGACGAGGACGGCTACATCACCTACGTGGGCCGCGCCGACGACGTCTTCAAGGCGTCCGACTACAAGATCTCCCCGTTCGAGCTGGAGAGCGCCCTGCTGGAGCACGAGGCGGTCGCCGAGGCGGCGGTCGTCCCGGCACCCGACGAGGTACGCCTCTCCGTGCCCAAGGCGTACGTGGTGCTCGCCGCGGGCTGGGAGCCCGGGCCGGAGACCGCCAAGGTGCTGTTCGCGCACTCCCGGGCGGTCCTCGCCCCGTACAAGCGCATCCGGCGGCTGGAGTTCGCCGAACTGCCCAAGACCGTGTCCGGCAAGATCCGCCGCATCGAACTGCGCGAGCGCACCGCCCGGGGCACCGGAACCGAGTACGCCGAGGGGGACCTGGCATGACGGAGCTTTCGTACGCGCACGGCACGGGCACCACCGCCCTGCTCGGCGACACCATCGGCCGCAACCTGGACCGGGCGGTCGCGGCCTGGCCGGAGCGCGAGGCGCTGGTCGACGTACCGTCCGGACGGCGCTGGACGTACGCCGGGTTCGGGGCGGCCGTGGACGAGCTGGCGCGGGCGCTGATGGCGTCGGGCGTGGCCAAGGGGGACCGGGTCGGCATCTGGGCGATCAACTGCCCCGAGTGGGTGCTCGTGCAGTACGCCACCGCCCGCATCGGTGCCGTCATGGTCAACATCAACCCCGCCTACCGGGCCCACGAGCTGGAGTACGTGCTCAAGCAGGCCGGGATCTCCCTCCTGGTCGCCTCCCTCGCGCACCGCACCAGCGACTACCGGGCCCTGGTGGACGAGGTCCGCGCCAACTGCCCCGCCCTGCGCGCCGTGCACTACATCGGGGACGACTCCTGGGACGAACTGGTCGCCGCAGCGGACGCGGTGACGTCCGTTCAGCTAGCCGCGCGCGAGGCGGAGCTGTCCTGCGACGACCCGATCAACATCCAGTACACCTCCGGTACCACCGGCTTCCCCAAGGGCGCGACCCTCTCCCACCACAACATCCTCAACAACGGCTACTTCGTCGGGGAGCTGGTCGCCTACACCGAACAGGACCGGGTCTGCCTGCCGGTGCCCTTCTACCACTGCTTCGGCATGGTGATGGGCAACCTCGGCATCACCTCGCACGGCGCCTGCATCGTGATCCCCGGCCCCTCGTTCGAACCCGCCGCCGTGCTGCGTGCCGTGCAGCAGGAGCGCTGCACCTCGCTGTACGGGGTGCCCACCATGTTCATCGCGGAGCTGAACCTGCCGGACTTCGCCTCGTACGACCTGTCCTCGCTGCGCACCGGGATCATGGCCGGATCGCCCTGCCCGGTCGAGGTGATGAAGCGGGTCGTGGCCGAGATGCACATGGAGGAGGTGTCCATCTGCTACGGCATGACGGAGACCTCGCCGGTCTCCACCCAGACCCGCCGCGACGACGACCTGGAGCGCCGCACCGGCACCGTCGGCCGCGTGATGCCGCACATCGAGGTCAAGGTGGTCGACCCGGCGACCGGGGTGACGCTGGAGCGCGGGGTGTCGGGCGAGCTGTGCACCCGGGGCTACAGCGTGATGCTCGGCTACTGGGACCAGCCCGACCGGACCGCCGAGGCGATCGACGCGGGGCGCTGGATGCACACCGGGGACCTCGCGGTGATGCGCGAGGACGGTTACGTGCAGATCGTCGGCCGCATCAAGGACGTGATCATCCGGGGCGGCGAGAACGTCTATCCGCGCGAGATCGAGGAGTTCCTGTACCGCCACCCCAAGATCGCCGATGTGCAGGTGGTGGGCGTGCCGGACGAGCACTACGGCGAAGAGGTCCTGGCCTGCGTCATCCCCGCCGACCCGGCCGACCCGCCGGCCCTGGAGGACGTACGGGCTTTCTGCGACGGGCAGCTGGCGCACTACAAAGTGCCGCGCCTGCTCCAGATCCTGGACGCCTTCCCGATGACTGTCAGCGGCAAGGTCCGCAAGATCGAGCTGCGGGAGAACTACCGGAGGTAGCGCTCGCTCAGGCCGCCTCGATGATGTCGCCCGCAGCGGCCCGCGTCGCGGCGGCCCACTCGATGAGCAGCACCTCGTACGCGGCGGACTCCACGGGGGACCAGTCCTGGCCCGCGCGGGCGTCCACGAGCGCCCGTATCGCCTCGTTGGCCTCCAGGGCGGCGAGGTGCGCCGACTGGACCGAAGGCGCGGGGGCGTACGCGGGCGCGGTCGGGGGAGTCCGTGGAGTTAAGACCATGCGCTCCACTTTAGGGCCCGGCACTGACAACGAACCCCGGTTCGGTCGCCGTTGGCCAGAACGTGACGGATCACACGCACGGTGGCCGGGCGGTTCCTGTGAGGTACGGCACGTCGTGGCCGCCACGCGTCCGAAAAGGTACGGGTGTGCGATCAGGCGCCGGTGCTGACGAGTTCGTCCGCCGCGCCGTTCACCGGCTGCGGGGTCCCGGTGAGATCCATGACGAACAGCGGGATGCGGAGCCCGTCCGCGCGCTCCCGGGCGTCCGGCGCGTAGCCGGCGAGCGAGAAGAGGACCCCGGACACCGAGCTGTTCAGCGCGTTGAGCCATAAGCACTCGACGTCGCGCAGGGGCGTCGGGCGGGTGGTGGCGTCGACCTGGGCGATCAGCCCGGCGGCCCGAAGGTCGATCCGGGACGCGGGGCGGGTCCCCGGCTGGGTGACCTCGCGAAAGCCCAGCCACGTCAGATAGAGCGCCGCCGCGCCGACCGCGTCGCGCGCGGTGCGGATCGTCAGCGGGCGGAACGCCGGCCGCGGGGCCGCCGCCGTGCGCGGCAGCGGTATGTGCGCGGGCCGCACCGGCCGGGACGCGGCGTCCGCCGCCCGCCCGGCGGACGCCACAGGCCGGACCGGCACCCGCAGCACCGCCCCGCACGGGCAGCACAGCTCGGGCTGCGGCCACTGGTCGTGCCGCCCGCAGCCCCGGCAGCGCACCGTCACCCAGTCGTCGTTCCAGGTGCGGTGGGTGATCGGGGTGACGGGGGCGCCGCGCAGCAGCGGCGGGGCGGTCGGCGCGCCGCACGGGCACGGGTAGACGGGCGTCACGTACGCGTGGTCGCGGCGGCAGGCCGGGCACCGTACCGGCACTGAATCCACCCGGGGCTCCTTCCGGACCGCGCGGAAGCGGCCGGGCCCGCGCTCCGGGCCGGCTCCGCTCCGTACCCCCATGCTCCATCAAGAGTGACCTCCGGGGGAGCCACTTGCGGCACTTCGCGCCACTGTCCGCGCAGCCGTTCGCCCCCGGGGCCGCCTCTCTTGACGGCAGTCCGGGCGCGCTTTAAATTAACTTCCGTATAGCAGAATCAACCTTCCGTAATACGGAATTGGTGCTCTCAGGTGGCGCGACAGAGCCCGACTCCACCCAGGTCCGAGCAGGAGCACTCAATGCCTCGTATGACCGCTGCCCGCGCGGCAGTCGAGATCCTCAAGCGCGAAGGCGTCAGCAACGCGTTCGGTGTGCCGGGCGCGGCGATCAACCCGTTCTACGCGGCCCTCAAGGCCGCCGGCGGGGTTCATCACACGCTCGCCCGCCACGTCGAGGGCGCCTCCCACATGGCGGAGGGCTACACCCGGGCCCGCCCGGGCAACATCGGCGTCTGCATCGGTACGTCGGGTCCCGCCGGCACCGACATGATCACCGGCCTGTACTCGGCCATCGCGGACTCGATCCCGATCCTGTGCATCACCGGCCAGGCGCCGACCGCCGTCCTCCACAAGGAGGACTTCCAGGCGGTCGACATCGCCTCCATCGCCGCCCCGGTCACCAAGGCCGCCACCACCGTCCTGGAGGCCGCGCAGGTCCCGGGCGTCTTCCAGCAGGCATTCCACCTGATGCGCACCGGCCGCCCCGGCCCGGTCCTCATCGACCTGCCGATCGACGTGCAGCTCACCGAGATCGAGTTCGACCCCGACCTGTACGAGCCGCTGCCGGTGCACAAGCCCGCCGCCTCGCGCAAGCAGATCGAGCGCGCTCTGGCCATGCTCAACGCCTCGGAGCGCCCGCTGCTCGTCGCGGGCGGCGGCATCATCAACGCCGACGCGTCGGAACTTCTCGTCGAGTTCGCCGAGTTGACCGGCGTCCCGGTCGTCCCCACCCTCATGGGCTGGGGCATCCTCCCCGACGACCACGAGCTGAACGCCGGCATGGTCGGGCTCCAGACCTCGCACCGCTACGGCAACGCGAACTTCCTGGAGTCCGACTTCGTCCTCGGCATCGGCAACCGCTGGGCCAACCGCCACACGGGCAAGCTCGACGTCTACACGGCGGGCCGCACGTTCGTCCACGTCGACATCGAGCCCACCCAGATCGGCAAGATCTTCGCCCCGGACCTCGGCATCGCCTCCGACGCCAAGGCCGCGCTGGAGCTGTTCGTGGAGGTGGCCCGCGAGCTGAAGGCGGCGGGCAGGCTGAAGGACCGCTCGGCCTGGGCCGCGTCCACGCAGGAGCGCCGCGCGACCTTGCAGCGCCGTACGCACTTCGACAACGTGCCGCTGAAGCCGCAGCGGGTGTACGAGGAGATGAACCGGGCGTTCGGCCCGGAGACCCGGTACGTCACGACGATCGGCCTCTCCCAGATCGCGGGCGCGCAGATGCTCCACGTCTACCGCCCGCGCCACTGGATCAACTGCGGCCAGGCCGGCCCCCTCGGCTGGACCATCCCGGCCGCCCTGGGCGTCGCGACCGCCGACCCCGAGGGCTCGGTCGTCGCGCTCTCCGGCGACTACGACTTCCAGTTCATGCTGGAGGAGCTTGCGGTGGGCGCCCAGCACCGCATCCCGTACGTGCACGTCCTGGTCAACAACTCGTACCTCGGCCTGATCCGCCAGGCCCAGCGCAACTTCGACATCGACTTCCAGGTCAACCTGGAGTTCGAGAACCTCAACTCCCCGGAGTTGGGCGTCTACGGCGTCGACCACGTCAAGGTCGTCGAGGGCCTGGGCTGCAAGGCGATCCGCGTCACCGAACCGGACGCCCTCCTCCCGGCCTTCGAGGAAGCGAAGAAGCTGGCGGCGGAGTTCCGGGTGCCGGTGGTGGTCGAAGCGATCCTGGAACGCGTCACGAACATCGCGATGAGCGGCACGGACATCGCCTCGGTCAACGAGTTCGAGGACGTGGCATCGGACCCGTCACACGCCCCGACGGCGATCAGGCCCTATGCCGGAGCCTGACCCGAAGGGCCTGCGGCCCTGACTCCAAAGAGCACCTGCGCATGTCCGCAGGTGCTCTTTCGGCTTTCGCCCCGCCAGGATGCAAACCAGAGGCACCCCACAACCAGAAGGGCACCGATCACCTGCATTGCAGCAGCCGACTGCAGGATCTATGAGGAACGCCGCATGGAGTCGGGGCGCTGTCATGGCTGATACTCAAAGCAGATGCTGATTGGGGGACTGTGCGGCAGCCGCGTACTCGGGCATCGTCACGACTGCTACATGGGCGGCTTCGAGTGCCTTCGTTCCGTTTGCGTTGGGGACGAAGGTGTCTGGTTCGATCCAGGCCGTTACTACACGTCGCAGGCCGGATTCCGCGATGAGCTGGGCGCAGGGGCGGGGGCGGGAGGCTCGTTTTGCGCAGGGTTCCAGGGAGCTGTAGATCGTGGCTGTGGTGAGGCGAGGGTCCTGGGATGGCAGCTTGGCCAGGGCTGCTTCTTCGGCGTGGTCGTGTGGATCGGATTGCCGGGAGTAGCCGTCGGCGAGTTCGGTTCCGTCTGCGGCGACGATTACCGCGCCCACGCTGAACGCGGTTTCCGAGGGCGGGCACAGGGCGGCCAGCTCGCAGGCGCGGGCGAGCCATCTGCCATCTGCGGCGTTCGGTTCGCGGCCTGCGCCCGGGGCGTCGGGTGAGGGGGGCGTGGTGCTCATCGTGGCTCCGTCGAAGTGTCCTTGGGGGCGTACCTCAGGAGTACCACGTCGTCGATCTGGCGAGTTTCCAGCAGCCGCAGGCGCGCGGCGGGGCCGCCGGGGTAGGTGGCCGGGCCGAGCATGCGTACCGCGTCCGGCTGGCCGACGAGCAGCGGGGCGACCACGAGCTGGAGTTCGTCGGCCAGCCCCGCCGACAGGAGTTGGGTGTGGACGGTGCCGCCGCCTTCCACCATGAGCCGGTTGATGCCAAACACAGCACCCAGGGCATCGAGGGCAGCCGGCCATACGGCCTCGGTGGGGATGGTGTGGACCGTCGCCAGGTCGCCGAGATTGGCGCGGGCCTTGCTGGTGGCGGCGTCGCCGGCGGCCAGGACGAGCTTGTCCCCGCCGTGGTGCCAGAACTTCCAGTCCGGGTCCAGGTCTCCCGTTGCGGTGACGGTGACCTTCAGCGGGTACTCCGGCTGACCGGAAGCCAGCCGGTCCGCCCTGCGCTGTGCCGAGTTGACCAGGAGGCGAGGGTTGTCGGCGCGTAGTGTCCCGGCGCCGACGAGGATGGCGTCGACGCCGGCGCGTACGGAGTCGACCCGGTCGAAGTCCGCCTTGTTGGACAGCATGAGCCGGTCCTCGCCCGGACGGGTGTCGAGGTGGCCGTCGATCGATACTGATGCGGAGAGTAGGACGTACGGGCGTGTCATGGATGTCTCCAGGATTCTGGCGCCGATGGACCAGAACGGAAGGTGCAGGACGTTGCGGTCGCGCGCGACCGTCGCTCTTGTACGAGGAGGCGTCGACGCCAGGACGGCATGCCCAGGGGCAAGACTCCGAGACTGGAACCCGGGGTCAGCTTCTGCGGTGCCCGTCTTCCGGTTCAGCGGTGACACGGATCATCACGGCGAGGACCGGCGAGGCCTGTGATGGCTGGCTCTGGCCGATGTCCTTGTAGCCCCATGATCTGTAGAGCGCGTGGACCTTTCCGTCGCCGGCCGCCGCGTTGACCATGAGCGTGACGTACGGCTCGTCGCCGGTAGCGAGGAGGGTGTCGTGGATGCGTCGGGCGGTGCCGGTCTTGCGCCAGGCCGGGCGGACGCCGATCTCCTTGAGGGCCATGGCCGGGCGCTCGGTGTACTGCTGTGCCGGAGCGGGGCTGGTGCGCTGCCAGTAGCGGTCGCCGTGCTCGATGGTGTTGCTGTACGCGTAGCCGACCGGTTGGTTGTCCGCGTACGCGAGGACTGCTGTGAATCCGGGTTCGGTGGAGTGCCGGTCGATGCGTTCGCCGAAGGCTGTGACCGCGTAGTTCGGCAGGTGGAGCAGAGGGGCGCGTACCTCGGCGTACACATCGAGGAGGTCGCCGCGGATCGTGTCCAAGTTGGTGAAGGTGCGCAGTTCGGTGGTGGGTGCTGTGGTCATGCGGCCGTCCTCCAGGTGATGGTGTGGTCGGTCCAGGTCTGGACGGTGGTGCTGCGCGGTGCGGTGGCGCGGAGGGCGGCCCCGAACTCTTGGAGCATGCGCGACACGCGGGCGTGGCGGGTGGCGGCGTCTGCGGGGACCTCCATGGCGGTGGCCGTTGCGGCGTCGGCGGCCCCCTGCGACAGGAGGGCGTGAGCGAGACGGGTCGTGGCGATGGCACGAGACCTGACCATGTGAGGCCGGAGCGATGCCAGGCACCGGTGGGCGTGGTATTCGGCGGTCGGGTAATCGCCGAGCGCCAGGTACGCGGAGAGAGCCAGGGAGTCCAGTTCGGCTTGGTCATAGAAGGCGAGCAGCCAGACCGGCCGGTGGTCAGCAGGATCTGCGCGCAGCATGGCGTCCTGTGCCTGCTCGAACGCGCGACGGGTCTCGGTCCGGTTCTGTGCCGTGCCGTGGATGGCTCCCTGGCGGGCCAGGCCGAGGGACGCGAACAGCGGGTCGCGGCGGGTGAGATGCAGGTTGCGGGCGACATCGTTGGCGGCGATCGCGTCGGCGGGGCGGCCCATGTGCCGGTACATGGTGCCCGCGTGACTCCAGATGCGGAACTTGATCGCCTGGTCCCCCGACATTTCCGCGAGGGCCTGGGCCTCGCGCATGTGCGCCTTCGCGGCCTCGTAGCGTCGGCCGTCGATGGCTGCCCACATCGCGGACGAACGGAATGCGGCTCCGGAGGCGTAAAGACTGTTGCGTACTCGCTGCGTGGCACTGCCCGCGTTCTGGAGGTTGAGTGCCTCGTCGGCGAGCGCGGTGGCCTGTTCCTCGATGCGGGGTTGCCCGCCGTGGCGGTGGTCGTTGGCGATGATCTCGGCGAAGCGCTTGTTCAGCCGGTTGACGTCGCTCATGCCGATCCGGCGTGGTGACGCGGTCCCCGGGGCTGCCGCTGCGGCAGCTGCCGCAGCGATGCCGCCGACGAGGGTGCGGCGCTTCATGTCGGACTCCTCTTGCTGCGATGAAGCGGGGGTGGGCGAGGGCCGGCCCCGTGGCACGAACCCTAAAGCGACGGCGGGTAATCCGGTGACGCTTTCGAGAGCGGTACGGGTTGCTGACTTCGGCCAAGTAACTCGGCCTGCCTTCCACCCCCTGACCGATGACCCGTCGAGCCCGCCTGGGCGTCCCGTCAGCTCTTCGACGGCACTATTCACGGCATCAGCAAGGCTGTTGGAGCTGTATCCATGCTCGGTCATCCACGTCTCAAGGACGGTGTTGCGGATCGCGTCCATGCGGGCACGGTAGCCGCCGGGCTCTAGGCCCACCAGGTAAAGGCCAGGTCAAAACGCCCTAGGTGAGCCCGTTGGGCGAGCAGGTGAACGCCCTAACCAGCCCTCGGCGGAGGGGAGTTATGTGGGTGTCGGTCACTCATTGCGAGCGGCTGGTGACGGCTCGTTCCGCCCTGAAGAGCTACTGGGAGCGGAGCGGGTCTTGAGACCACACGCAGTTGTTCCACGAGTTCATTGCTCAACTCAGGAGGCTTGCCATGCCCCACGAACAGCAGCCCCGGAGAAGCCGGCTCGCGTTGGCGGATACGCCCAACGCCGTGGCTCTGGCGCGGCTGCACACTGCCGATGTTCTTTCGGGCTGGGGAGTGTCCGCCGACGTCGTTAAGACGGCGCAGCTCCTGGTGTCGGAGCTGGCGACCAACGCCGTGCGGCACTCGGAGGACGGAGAGGAGCCGGCGCCGCCGTTCTCGTCGCAGAGCAGCGTGCAGACCTTCGAGCTGTTGCTGGAGGCCGTGTCCGGCGCCGTCAGGCTGTCGGTGTGGGACCGCGATCCGAGGCCGCCCGTTCTGAAGGAGGTCGGCGTCTATGCGACGGGCGGGCGAGGAATCTTCATCGTGGCGGCGATGAGTAGGGCCTGGGGGTACTACCCGGCTCGTAGCGCGCCGGGCAAAGTGGTGTGGGCCGAGATCGCGCGCGCTGCCACGGGGCCGAATGAGGACCACGATGCTTCGGTGTCGGCCCCGGGGCGGCCCGCATCGAATGGCCTCCGGGCGCCCAAGGACGCACGGGACGACTCGAATTTGATCGGTCGCGTGCTCGTCGGCATCAAGGATCTCTGAGTGTGCCGACCGACTGACTGGGCGACTGCGCCAACGAGCTGCGGACACCGTCTTCCGCCCGCGCAGTACGCCATCGAGCGGCTTGCCACCGCACACACAAGCAGGTGTTCGACCTACCTCACGAGGACTATCCGATGACGAACTTGCTGACTACCGCGGCGGCCCCGGCTTGCGCGCTGAAGCCTGTCCTGGAGTACGCCGGTCTCGGCGTCGAGCTGGAAGAAGGCCCCGCGCCGGGTGGGTGCCGCCTGCGGTTGGCTCCCTCGGCCGCCCACCCCTGGACACACGGAGACGTGCGGGCCCGCTTGCTCACCGAAGGCATCACCGCCGACGTGGCACGCCTTGAACAGCCCCTCCCGTGCCCCGGCCACGAGCTGCTTCTCACGCTGCCCTCAGAGCAGGAGGTCCGGGCCCTCGGGAGGCTGGTCGAAGCGCGTCTGACCACGGTGCAGAATGCGGCATTGCAGCTGTACCGCGCGCTGGCGCACATCGGCGTCGAGCGGCATTTGGACATCCAGACCGTGGGGGGCACGTCCCTCATTGACATCGGTATGTTCGATACAGACGCTGCCACGCTGCTCTACCGCAGTCTCGGCGGTGACGAGTTGGTTGTGCGCGACCTCGATCTCGGGGACTGGCACGACCACGAGCGGTTCGCCCGGGAACTGGGGCGGGTGATCTCCGCGATCGGCCAGGTGCTGCTTGTCGAGTCGGTACCCATCTGCGGACATTGCCGAAGCCGGCACGGCGGCAACCGCATCCGCTTCGACTATCTGGATGCCGACGACGCGCTGCTCCTCGCGGACACGTTGCAGCGGATCTCCGCTTCGGCAGGCTCGGCCCCGCCCGGCGACTGATGTGCCACGCGGTCAACTCCCTCGTACCGGTCGATCCGGAAGAAATGAGTGCCCCATGTATCCACCCGCCACGAGCGCCTTGTATCCCGACGCCGTACGGGCCCCCAGGCCGGAACTGGTGGCCGACTATGCGGCCGAGCACATCGCGGCGGCCGCTCACGAGCTGTGGCCGACCTCCGCTGTTCAGCTCGGCCCTGTCATCCCGAGCGTCACCAGCCATGTACAACAGCTCACCGTCGATGGCGGCGCTCTGTACGCGAAGACTGAGCTGCTCGGTATGTCGCTCGTCTCCGTCGTTCGGGGACGGGGCGGCGACTGGCCGACTGCCAAGGCCGCCCAGCGTGCCTACCTCGCCAGACCTGGCACCCTCCTCGAAAGGGAGGCCAATCAGCTCCGGGTGCTCGCCACCGCCGGGCTGCGGGTGCCTAGGGTTCTCGGCTACCGGCCCGGGGTGCTGTTCACCGAGTACGTTCGCGGAGCGACCCTTGCCGAACTGGTCGCGGCGTCGCCGGGGCGTACGGCCGGCCTCCTGTACCTCGTACGCCAAGAACTCGCGCTGGTGCTGCGCGGACGCGACGTCGTCGCGCTGGTCGACCGTGCGCCGATTATTGAGAGGTCAGTCCCCGGGACCTTCCTACGGAAGTTCAACGACGTCAGCGGCGCGGCGTACTTGGGCCGGTCCCCTGACGGCAACCTGCTTCGGGAGATCGTCCTTCGCCTGCGTCGGGCCAATGCCTCTGCCGCTTTCTCGTTGACGCGACCGGTCGTCTTCGGAGACCTCAAACCGGAGCATGTGCTGTTCCCGACCGATGGCGGACGGCCCACGTTCATCGACCCGGGCCTGATGCGTAATCCGCCCTGCGCCGACCTTGCCAAGCTTCTGTCCCGCCTCTTCCTCGACCTGGTCGCCCGCCAACCTGGAGTAGACACCGTCCGCGTGGTTCTGGACGAAGTCGCGCTCTATGCGGACGCTGCGGCTGCACACCTGTCCGTCTCGGACAAGAGTGCGCTTCTGCGGCAGCTCGTCACCCTGTGGCTGATGGACACCACCAACATCCTGACCACATACCTCTCCCACCCGACGGGTCTGCCGATGACTCGGAACGGAGCGGCCGTGGTCGCCAGGGCCGGAGCTGTCTGCTGGATGCTCGATCTCTGCACCTCCGCGCTTGTTCCCCTACGCTCCGGGCGTGACCTGTGGCGACTGTGCCTGGCCCACGTCGCGCAGGCAGCGATCCGGTGACGGCCATCGGCATCATCGGCGCCGGGGTCGTCGGCCAGGGTGTGGGTGGGCTCCTGGTCCAAGCAGGCTGGTGCGACACCGTGATGGTCGCGTCCCTCCACGGACGCAGCGCCGACGGGCTTGTCACGGATCTGGAGGACATGAGCCTCGTCAACGCGTCACCCGTTCGAGCGCGCCGGGCCGACCTCGCCCGAATGAAGTCGTGCGATGCCCTTGTGCTCTGCCCGCGAGCCGCCTTCACCAACGGTCACACGACAGACATCCGCATGGCCGGCCTCACCGCCAATGGATTCATGATCCGGCGCCTCGCCCGGGAACTGGTCGGGTTCTCCGGACCGGTCGTCGTGGTGACCAACCCCGTCGACGTGATGACCCGCCTGTATGCGGAGGCGTCCGGCAGTACGCGGGTGTGGGGGATCGGCTCCAGCACCGACACCGCCCGGTACCGGCTCATCCTGGCCCGGAGGATGGGGGTGCCGGCCCAGGCCGTACGCGGGCATGTGATCGGCGAGCACGGGGACCTGGCGGTGATCTGCGCTTCCTCCACCACCGTCAACGGACGGGCCGTCCGCATCCCCGTGCAGGCGATCCGGGCGGAGATGGCCGCCCGGCCCGGCCGTATCGCTGCCGGGATCGGCCGGGTCCGGTCCGGTCCTGCCGCTGCCGTCGTGGCCGCACTCGCCCTTGTTCTGGGCGTCACGGACGGAGTCATCGAGCTGTCCGCACCTCGGGACGGCACCTATCTCGGAATGCCGTTGCACTTCTCCTCGGGGCGCCCCACCGTGTGCCTGCCGCGCTTGGACGCCGGGGAGAAGCGTGATCTCGCAGCCGCAGAAGCCAAGCTGCAGGCCGCCTACCACCACCTCTGCTCGACCTTCAAGGAGTTGTCCGCGTCATGACCTTCGCGACCCGCATCACGACGGCCGAGCACCAATCGGTCACCGTCATCAGCCACACCTCGGCCATCACTGACTGGGTCAGCCGGTACATGGGCCAGTGGTGGACGGCTTCGGACGTCGACCCGGGCACGGTCATCGGTCCGGTGATCCATGCCGACGTCGATGAGGAACAGCACGCCGCGCTCGGAGCCCGCGTGCTGGCCGGGCGGCCGGAAGAGGTCACGTACGCCACCGCCCCGATGCTGGTCATCCGCGACGGGACCGGACTTGTCACGGCTACGCAGCCGGACGACGGGTTGTCCTACGCACGGGACCCGGGCGCCGACCGTATGCGCATCGTCGGTGCCGATGAGACGGCCGTTGCCACCGCCACGGCCCGTCTTGCCAGGGAGGTCGTCCGAGGCCAGCTCCTCGCCGACGGCTGGCAGATCCTCCACGCATCGGCCGTCACACGGCCCACGGACGGCGCAACGCTCCTCGCGCTGGGAAACAAGGGCGCCGGCAAGACGACCACCGGGTTTCTGCTCGCCCGTACCGGCCTCCATCTCCTGGCCAACGACCGCGTGTTCGCCCGTTGCGACGGCGAAGTCATCCGCGTCCTGCCCTGGCCCAGCGCCGCCGCCATCGGCTTCGGGCTGCTCGACGCACTCGGCTGGTACGAGCCCGTGCGAGCCCGTGTCCGGGCCGGTGAACAGATGCATCCCACCCAGAAGCAGAAGGTGACCGACGCGCTTCTCACCGGCGACCGCACCCCGTTGTGGAAGACGTCGGGAGCCGAGATGAAGCCGCAGTTCTTTCCCGACCAGCTGGAATCCTGGCTCGGGCTGACGTTGGCCACCGAAGGGTACGTCGTCGGAATCCTCTTCCCGGAGATCGTTCCGGGTGCCGCCCCCGCACTGAACACGGCAGCCCGGGGCGTGACCGACGCCGACTTCTTCGGCTCGGCCACCGAGGACCGGTACCCGGACGTCTTCGGGCTCCTGCCCGCCGAATCTTCCACCAAGGCTCTCGCCGGCCACCTGGCCCAGCTCCCCCACCAAGCACTCACCATGAACCACGACCCCGAGGCGAGCACCGCCGTCCTGCTGGACGCCGTCGACGTCGTCCTCTGACACATGAAAGGGCGTGGAGTACGGGACCGTATCCGTGCTCCACGCCCTGGTTCAGGGAAAAGAACAGGGACCGCGGCGGCGGCGCGAAGGGGGGTTGTCCGGTTCCTTCAGGTCAGGAAACCCGGGCCGCCCGCCCACGTACCACCGCACTGGCATCGCGCCACCGCCGCGGCCTCGTCCTGCCCGTGCCGTGCGATTACCCCTCATCCGGGTGGACGCGTCGGCGCGGGCAGGGTTCGGGGGAGGTTCAGTCCTCGCGCAGGGCGCGGACCGCCTCCTCCACGCGCTTGCCGTATTCGGCGTCGGCCGCGTGGAAGTGGGCGAGGTTCTTCTCGATGACGTCGTCCCGGGTCACCTGGGACAGGCCGCCCGCGATGTTGGCGATCAGCCGGGCCTTCTCGTCGGCGGACATCAGCCGGTACAGCTCGCCCGCCTGGAAGAAGTCGTCGTCCTTGGTGTGGGCGGGCGCCTCGTGGGTGCCGGTCCAGCCCTGGACGGGCAGCGGGGCGGAGAGCACCGTGTCCGTCTGGGCGGGGCCCGCGTACGAGTTGGGCTCGTAGTTCTTGTCGTGGCGCGAGCCGTAGCGGGTGGCGTGGAGGCCGTCGCGGCCGTAGTTGTCGGCGGACGTCGCGCGCGGAGCGTTCACCGGGAGCTGGGTGTGGTTGATGCCCAGGCGGTAGCGCTGTGCGTCCGCGTAGGCGAACAGGCGGCCCTGGAGCATCTTGTCCGGGGACGGGCCGATGCCGGGCACGAAGTTGTTCGGGGAGAACGCGGCCTGCTCGACCTCGGCGAAGACGTTGTCCGGGTTGCGGTCCAGCACCAGCCGGCCCACCCGCTGCAACGGGTAGTCCGCGTGCGGCCAGACCTTCGTCACGTCGAACGGGTTGAAGCGGTAGTCCGCGGCCTCGGCGGCCGGCATGAGCTGCACGTACAGCGTCCAGGACGGGTTCATGCCGCGCTCGATGGCCTGGAGCAGGTCCGTCTGGTGCGAGTTGGCGTCCTTGCCGACGAGCTCGGCGGCCTGGTCGGCGGAGAGGCAGCGCACGCCCTGGTTCGTCTTGAAGTGGTACTTCACGAAGTACGCGTCACCCGCGGCGTTCGTCCACTGGTAGGTGTGGGAGCCGAAGCCGTTCATGTGGCGGTAGGAGGCGGGGATGCCCCGGTCGCCCATCAGCCAGGTGACCTGGTGCGTGGCCTCGGGGGAGTTCGCCCAGAAGTCCCAGACGTTGTCCGGCTCCTGACGGCCCGTGAACGGGTCGCGCTTCTGTGAGTGGATGAAATCGGGGAACTTGATCGGGTCCTTGATGAAGAAGACCGGGGTGTTGTTGCCGACGAGGTCGTAATTGCCGTCGTTCGTATAGAACTTGAGCGCGAAGCCGCGCGGGTCGCGCACCGCGTCCGCGCCGCCCAGCGAGTCGGCGACCGTGGAGAAGCGCAGGAACGTCTCGGTGCGGCGGCCCACCTCGGAGAGGAAGTCGGCGCGGGTGAAGGCGGTGACGTCGTCGGTCACCTCGAAGTAGCCGTACGCGCCGGAGCCCCTGGCGTGCACCACGCGCTCCGGGATGCGCTCCCGGTTGAAGCGGGCGAGCTTCTCCAGGAGGTGGCCGTCCTGGAGGAGGATCGGGCCTCCGGCACCCGCGGTGGCGGAGTTCTGGTTGTCGGCGACCGGGGCGCCGGACTCGGTCGTAAGCACACGCTGCGTCATGGTGTCGGGGCGACCTTCCGTACGGGGGCTGCTGAACTGCGACGGCCTGGGGCCGGAGTGCGGGGTGTGTCCGGAGCGTAAGTACGCCCCGCGCACGGCGTCAACAGTTTGTTGAAATTCGTGGTGGGAGGGTGAGGAGGGTGTTCCGGACGGTGCCGGCGCCTGGGCGCGACAGGACAGGTGTCAGCGCCGGCACCGTCCGGAAGTCTGGGGAGTGGAGGGGAGGGGAGCGGCCGGGATCAGCCCTGGACGGGCAGACCGGAGAGGCGCTCGACCGAGCGCAGCAGCGCCGAGTGGTCCAGGCCGCCGTCGCCCTGCGTGCGCAGCGAGGCGACGAGCTGGGCGACCACACCGCCGACCGGCAGCGCCGCGCCGACGTTGCGGGCAGCGTCCGTGACGATGCCCATGTCCTTGTGGTGCAGGTCGATCCGGAAGCCGGGGGCGAAGTCCCGGTTGAGGAAGTTGTCCTTCTTGCGGGTCAGGACCGTCGAGCCGGCCAGGCCGCCGTTGAGGACGTCGAGTGCGGCGGTGAGGTCGACGCCGGACTTCTCCAGGAAGACCACGGCCTCGGCGCACGCCTGGATGTTGACCGCGACGATCAGCTGGTTGGCGGCCTTCACCGTCTGGCCCGAGCCGTGCGGGCCGCACAGCACGATGGTCTTGCCGAGCGCTTCGAGCAGCGGCTTGGCCGCGTCGAAGTCGGCCTGCTCGCCGCCCACCATGATGGACAGCACGGCCTCGATCGCACCGGCCTCACCGCCGGAGACGGGGGCGTCCAGGACTCGGATGCCCTTCTCGGCGGCGCGCTTCGCGAGGTCCACGGAGGTCTGCGGAGTGATCGAGGACATGTCGATCAGCAGTGCGCCGCGCCTCGCGTTCTCCAGGATGCCGTCGGGGCCGTACGCGACGGCCTCGACCTGCGGGGATGCGGGCACCATCGTGATGACCACGTCCGCGTCCCCGACCGCCTCGGCTATCGAGGAGGCGCCGGTGCCGCCGGCCGCGGCCAGCCGGTCGACCTTGTCCCGCTCCAGGGTGTAACCGGTGACGTCGTACCCGGCCTTGATCAGGTTCTCGGACATGGGCGAGCCCATGATGCCGAGACCGATCCACGCAACCTTGGGGAGGTTGTTGCTCATGAGGGTGCCTTCCGATCAGCGTGTACAGGGGGCTCCCGCCGCCCTCAGGGGGCGGGCCGCGCGGCGGCCGGGAGCCAGTCGAAGGAGTCGGCGCTCGGGCGGTCGCCGGGCTTGTACTCCAGCCCGACCCAGCCCTCGTATCCGGCCTTCGTCAGCACGTCGAGGTGCTGCTCCAGGGGGAGGGAGCCGGTGCCGGGCGCGCCGCGGCCCGGGTTGTCGGCGATCTGGACGTGACCGGTCTTGTCGGCGTACGCGGAGATGACCTGGCTCAGGTTCTCGCCGTTCATCGACAGGTGGTACAGGTCCAGCAGGAACTTCGCGTTGCCGAGGCCGGTCGCGGCGTTGACCCGGTCCACGACCTCGATCCCGGCCGTTGCGCTCACCAGCGGGTAGCGCGGGGACTCCGGCGCGTTCAGGGTCTCGATCAGCAGCACCGCGCCGATCCGGTCGGCGGCGCGGGCCGCCAGCACCAGGTTCTCCAGGGCCAGTTCGTCCTGCGCGGCGGGGTCGACGCCGTCGACCCGGTTGCCGTAGAGCGCGTTGAGAGCCTTGCAGCCGACCGAGGCGGCGAAGCCGGCCGCCACCTCGATATTGGCCCGGAAGCGGTCCGACTCCGTACCGGGCACGGAGAGCGCGCCGCGGTCGGGGCCGGGGAGCTGTCCGGCGTAGAAGTTCAGGCCGACCAGCTGCGTGCCGGCGTCGTCGAGCGCCTTCTTGAGCGCATCGAGCTCGGCCTGCTCGGGGGTGGGGGTCTCGACCCAAGGCCACCACAGCTCGACCGCGGTGAAGCCGGCCGCGGCGGCTGCCGCGGGCCGCTCCAGGAGCGGGAGTTCCGTGAAGAGGATCGAGAGGTTCACATCGAAGCGCTGGTCCGGGTAGCCCATGAGGGTTTCGGCGCTCCTTCCGTATTGCGGAAGTTAGTTTCTGCTTAACGGAAGATTGCCCAAAGGGTGGCGGGGCTGTCAAGGGGCTGCCCGGAATTCGACCCGGTCAGGAGGGGCCTCACCCCGCTCCGGACAGGCGAAAGGCGGGGCGGAGGCCCCTCGGCCGTCCGCCCCGCCCGCTCGTCGTGCTACCGGCTCACCCGGCCGGAACCGTGTCCTGGAACGTCGTCCCCGCCGCGCGGTAGGCGCTGACCCGGGCGTTCACCTGGGCCGGGGTGAGCACCTGGTCCTTCACGTGCAGGACGTAGTCCACCTGCTGGTCGTACGCGCGGGGCGCCGTGCTCGTCTGCCCGGCCAGGTCGATCAGCCACTGGTTGAAGTTGATCGACATGCCCCGCTCCGGCAGGTACGCGGCGCCGTGCGTGCCGAACACCTGGCCGTCGATGGAGTACGTGATCTCGCTGTTGTCGATGGTCACGACCAGGTCGTGCCAGCCGGCGTAGCTCTGCCGGGACTCGGTGTGCTCGTTGACGGCCTCCCAGGGGTCGGGCCGGTAGGTCTCCCACGAGGTCGTGTACAGGATGTTGCCGCTCTCGCCCCAGCCGCCGTTGGGCAGGTACTCGAAGTCGTACTCCGCGTAGTCGTCCGCCATCGGCGCCTTGAGGTCGTTGATGGTGAAGAACGTCTGGACGAGGTGGTCGCCGTCCGGGCCCGACTTCGGCGCGTCCTCGAACTTCACCCGCGCCGCGTAGGTGCCGTTGCGGAACTTCATGGACTGGGTCAGGATCTCGGTCTGCTTGGTCGACTCACCGCTGCCCGCCGTCGACGTCTCCAGGTTCATGATGGAGTTGCCGCTCTCGGTGGCGAACGTGACGTTCTCCGGCGCCCAGGTGGCGCCCGGCACCCCGGGCCCACCGGAGTTGGAGCGGACGCTCCAGCCGTGCGCGGCGATCTGCGGATCGGTGTGGCCGCTGTAGTCGAAGTCGTCGAAGAGCGTCGGCGCGTCCTCCGGCGGATCGGTCGGGTCGGTCGGGTCGGTGGGGTCGGTGGGGGTGTTGCCCTCGGGGGCCTGGCCCCAGACCGTGGCCCCGCCCAGCTGCGCGGTCACCTTCGACCAGTCGGCGTACGCGGTCGCGCCGGCGCCGAAGGAGTAGTCGTCGCTCTGCACCAGCGGCTGCCAGCTCGACCGGTAGAACCGCAGCTGCATGTCACCGGTGTCGGCACCCGGTGCCAGCGAGCCCGCGCCGGAGGTGAAGCCGATCTCCAGGTAGCGGTCGGCGGTGGCGGTCGGGGACGCGAGCGTGCCGAAGGTCCCGGTGATGTTCCCGCAGCCCTTCACCGCCCAGGAGCAGGCGAACCGGTAGGCGTCGCCCGCCGCCTCGCCCTTGAAGTAGTAGCGGACCTTGACGTCGCTGAGCTGCACGGACCCGCTGCCGGTGTTGCGCACCTTCAGCCAGGGTTCGCTCTGGTCGGCCGTGGCCCCGGACGCGCCGGTGCGGTACTGCACGGCGAGCGGTCCGTCGGCGGCGCTCGCCGTCGTGGGGACCGCGGCCAGTGCCGTACAGCCCAGCGCCACGGTGACGGCGGCCGCGGCGGCAGCGCGCATCCGGCTCTTCGCGAGTGGCTTCATCTGCCTGTTCCTTTCCGGAACGGTCGTGGGGGAGTGGGTATTCGATCGGGTGTTCACTGGGGTGGCGCTGTTCCTGGGGAGGCTGCCGTGAGCGGCCTTGGGCTCAGGGGCCGGTAGCGGACGCCGAGGGCGTCCAGCCGGGCCAGGTGCGGGCCGAGGCGCGAGACGAATCCGGGCCAGTCGCCGGGGCCGCCCGACCAGGCGCGGTCCGCCAGCGCGCACAGCCGCGGATACGTCCGGTACTCGATCCGGTCCGGGGTGCGCGCGTACTCGGTCCACAACTGGGCCTGCGTACCGAGGAGCCGGCCGGCGTCGGCCGGGTCCCAGTCGTCGGTGAGCGACCGGTCGCCGTGGACCGTGCGCAGGCCGACCGGCGGGCCCGGCTGCGCAAGCGGTTCGCCGGGATCGGCGGACTCGGCGTAGTCGAGGTAGGTGGCCCGGTAGTGCGCGGCGACCACCTGGTGGCCGCGGCGGGCGGCGGCGCGGGCGTGGGCCGGGTCGCGCCAGGTCATCACGGTGAATTCGAGGGGGAGTTCGGTGCCGGTCTCCGCCCAGCCGACCGGGGTGCGGCCCCGCTCGGTCACGAAGGACCCGATCCGGCCCATGAACCAGCCGTGCAGCGCCCGCGCGTCCGCCAGCCCCTCCGCGGCGGCCCGCTCCCGGGCGGCCGGGCTGTTCTCCCACTCGGTCGTCGGGCACTCGTCGCCCCCGACGTGGATGTACGGCGAGGGGAAGACGTCCATGACCTCCTCCAGCACCGTCCGGCAGAAGTCGAAGACCTCCTCGTGGACGCCGAACACCGTGTCGCAGACGCCCCAGCGGGTCCACACGCCCAGCCGCCGCGAGGGATCGTTGCCCAGCTCCGGATGGGCGGCGAGGGCCGCGCGCACATGGCCCGGCATCTCGATCTCCGGCACCACCCGCACCCCGCGCGCCGCCGCGTACCGGACGAGGTCGCGCAGTTCCTGCCGGGTGTACGCCCCCGAGTGCGGCACCCCGTCGAACATCTCGGGAACGCCGCCCGGGGGCCCCGCCATCGACTGGCTGCGGTGGCCACCGATCCCGGTGAGCTTCGGGTAGGCGGCGACGGGCATCCGCCAGCCCTGGTCGTCGGTGAGGTGGAGGTGCAGCGTGTTGAGCTTGTGCAGCGCCATCAGGTCCACGTACCGGCGCAGGTAGGAGACCGGCTGGAAGTGCCGGGCGACGTCCAGCATCGTGCCGCGCCACGGGTGCGCGGGCACATCGCTGATCTCCACGCAGGGCAGCGTCCACGGCCCGCCGCGCCGGTCCGCCCCGGACAGTGTCTCGGCGGGCAGGAGCTGCCGCAGCGTCTGGACCCCGCACAGCAGGCCGGCCGGCCGGGCCGCCCGCAGCAGGACCGTGTCCGGGCCGATGGTGAGCCCGTACCCCTCCTCGCCGAGGCCGCTCAGCTGCGGGTCCAGGGCCAGCACGATGCGGCCGGTGGCGGAGGGGGGCAGCGGCAGCCCGGTGGCGGGGGCGAGCAGGGTGCGCAGCAGGTTGGCCGCGTCCTCCGCGCCGGGGTAGGCGCGGATCGAGGTGTCCGGGGCGAGGGTGAAGCGGCCGGGGCGGGAGGAGACCTTGTGCGGCCGGGGGACGAGGGAGTGTTCGGGGCGGGGTGCGGGCATGCGGGACCTCCGGGGTGGGAGCTGGGTCGTCGGTCAGCCCTTGACGGCGCCGGCCGCGAAGCCGGAGGTGACATGGCGCTGGAGCAGCAGGAAGACCACCAGCGCGGGCAGGGCGAACAGGGTGGAGGCGGCCATGGTGGCGCCCCAGTCGGTGCCGAAGGTGTTCTGGAAGGAGGACAGCCAGACCGGCAGGGTGCGGCTGTCCTGGTGCTTGATGATCAGGAAGTTGGCGTACGCGAACTCGTTCCAGGCGGTGATGAAGCCGAACAGCGAGGTGGCCATGAGCCCAGGCGCCAGCAGCGGCAGCGCCACCTTCCGGAAGGCGCCGGTCCTGGTGCACCCGTCGACCTGGGCCGCCTCCTCCAGCTCCGGCGGGATCGTCCCGATGAAGCCGCGCAGCACGATCACCGAGAACGGCAGGGTGACCATGAAGTAGACGAGGGTGAGCGTGGGCAGCCGGTCCAGCATGTCCGTGTCGCGGGAGATGATGTAGATCGGGATGATCAGCGACTCCCACGGCGCCATCTGGGCGATGAAGACCATCAGCATGAACTGCCGCCGGCCCTTCCACCGGAGCCGGGCCACCGCGTACGCCGACGCCAGCGCGACGACCAGCGCGAGCAGGATCGAACTCACCGTCACCAGGATGCTGTTGCGCCAGAAGAGCCCGAACCCGTCGGCCTGCACGGCGGTCCGGAAGTGGTCGAGGGTCCAGGTGTGCGGGAAGAGCTGCGGATCGGTGGACTGGATGTCCCGGGACGGTTTGAACGCGGTGGAGATCATCCAGTAGACGGGGAACAGGCAGACCAGGACGGTCAGTACGGCGGCGGTGTTCAGCGGCAGCCGCCGCATGAGCGGGGTACGGGCACGGCTCATCGGATCTCGTCCTCCTGGCGGAGCATCTGGCGGAAGTAGAGGACGAGCACTCCGGACATCAGGACCACGGTGACCATCGAGGCGGCCGAGCCCAGGTCGTAGCGCTGGCCGGCGAGCGCGGTCTGCACCGCGTACACGGGCAGGATGGTGGTCGCGTCGCCCGGGCCGCCTCGCGTCATCACCCAGATCTGGACGAACGCCTTGAACGTCCAGATCACCTCCAGCGAGAAGACCAGCAGGAAGATCGGCCGGAGCACCGGGAGGGTGACCGAGCGGAAGATCCGCGCGGCGCTCGCCCCGTCCAGCCGCGCCGACTCGTACAGCTCGGCCGGGACGGTGGTCAGCGCGGAGTAGATCGTGATCGCCGCGAACGGCACCGACTGCCAGACGACCAGCAGGACGAGGATGGCGAAGGCCGCGGTGCCGTGCGCGAACCACGGAAAGCGGTCGAAGGAGGAGAAGCCCGCCCCGGTCAGCAGATGGTTGACGATGCCGAACTCGGAGTGGAACAGCCACTGGAAGACCGTGGTGGCCGCGATCACCGGCATCGCCCAGGCCAGCACCAGCGAACTGAGCACCACCGTGCGGCCGAACCGGCCGAGACGCTCGGTCATCAGGGCGACGAGCGTCGCGATCACCATGATCAGGACCACGTTGACCGCCATGAACAGGAAAGTGCGCCGGACCACCTCCCAGAACCGCGGATCGGACAGCAGCGTGCGGTAGTTGCGCAGTCCGACGAACTCGGCGTCGCCCGTGATCAGCTGGCGCAGCCGGAAGTCCTGGAGCGAGATCAGCACCGCCCGCAGCAGCGGATAGACCAGCAGGTAGAGCATGCCGCCCACCGCCGGGGCGATCAGGGCGTACGGCCACGGGCCGCGCGGTTCCCCGGACCGCCGCCGGCGGGGGCGGGGCGGCGGCCCGGACGTGCCGGGTACGGCCCGGCGCAGGGGACTGGGGGGTGCGGTCCGTTCCCGGATGACCGACACGGCACGCCTCCTCTCGATGGTTCGGACGGTTGGGCGGGGCGGCGGGTCAGGAATCGGTGTTCATGGCCCGGGTGATGTCGGCGGATGCCTTGGCGGCCTCCTTCGCCGGGTCGCGGCCGGTGAGGACGGCGGCCATGTAGTCCTTGATCGGGTTCTCCGCCTCGACGGCGGCCCAGCCCGGTGTGTTGGGCGTGGCGTGGCCGTTGGCCGCGCCGGCCGCCATCGCGGCGGCGCCCGGGTCACCGGCCACCGCGGAGGCGAGCGTGGTCCGGTTCGGCACGTAGCTCATGGCGACGGCGAGCTTCTTCTGCCAGGTGTCGCCGGTGAGTTCCTTGATGAAGGTGAGCGCGGCCTCCTGCTTGCCGGAAGCCGTGGGGATCACCAGGTCGGAGCCGCCCGTGAAGACGGCGCCCGGAGTGTCCGCGCTCTTGCCGGGAATCGGGAAGAAGCCGAGCTTCCCCTTGAGGTCCGGGTTCTTCTCGATGACGACGTTGGCGCCGCCCGGGGTGGAGACGACCTGGGCGACCTTGCCCTGGGCCATCACATCGGCCTGCGGCGGGTCGTCCTCGTCGGAGTCCTTGGGCCCCTTGCCGAGCGCCTGGAGCTTCTCGTAGAACTCCATCCCGCGCAGCGCCTCCGGGGTGTCCAGGGCGCCCTTCCACGTGCCGCCGGACTCGGTGGCGAGGTCGCCCCCCTCGTCCCAGACGAAGCCGGCCAGGGCGTACCACATCTGGCCGGGCAGGTAGATGCCCTGGGTGCGGCCCTTGTTGAGCTTGCCGGTGGCGGTGATCCACTGGTCGCGCGTCTTGATCGCGGACGCGTCGATGCCCGCCTTCTCGAACAGGTCGGTGCGGTAGACGACCACCCGGTTGGCCGCGTAGTACGGGATGCCGTACTGCCTGCCCTCGTACGCCCCCGGCTCGGCGAGCCCCGGCAGCCAGTCCTTGCCGTTGAGCTCCCCGACCTTGTCGCTGAGGTCGACGAGCCCGCCGCTCTGTGCGAACTGGGCGACCTGGGTGTTGCCGCTCTCGATGACGTCCGGCGCGTCGTTGCTGGCCAGCGCGGCGGTGATCTTCTCGCCGATGCCGTCCCACTCCTGGATCTGGACCCGGACCCTGATGTCGGGGTGCGCGTCCTCGAAGCCCTTGACGAACTCCTTCCGGAACTGCGCCGAGACGCTGTCGCGCATCAGCCAGACGTCGATGCCCGTCCGGCCGTCACCGGACTTCCCGGACGAGTCGTCGGAGGAGCCACAGGCGCTGAGTACGGCGGCCATCAGGAGCACGGACCCACCGGCAAGCAAGCGGTACTTCACGGTTCACCTCTGGAGAACAGGACCTGACCACCTGACCAGTGAAGGCCGCTGGACAGCTCACCTCTTGTTGGTGGATGAAGGTGGCATAGACCAATGGGGCCGTCAACCCCCTTGGTATCAGGGGAATTTGGTGATCTTCGCGAGAATCGACCCGCGAGGTTTGACTCGGCACCGGCTACAATCCACCTGACCACTGGTCCAGTTGGGCTGGCTGGTCCGGCAAGTGGTCAAGGATGTACGCCGTCAGGAGGGGGCAGCACATGGACGCCGACGCATCGGGGACGGTGCTCAAACGGGAGCGGGCCCGGGACGCCGTTCTGGAACTGATCGAGTCGCGGCGGCCGGGCGACGCCATCCCATCGGAGCGGTCCCTGTGCGCCACGCTCGGCGTCTCCCGCCCCACCCTGCGCGCCGCGGTGGACGAGCTCGTCGCGGCCGGACTCCTCGTACGCGAGCACGGCCGGGGCATGTTCGTCGCGCCCGAGAAGATCACCCAGGAGCTGATCTCCGCCGACCTCGCCCTGTCGGTCCCGCAGGCGGCCGGGACCTGGTCGAGCCGGCTGCTGGAGTTCACCACCCTCCAGGCCGGCGCCCGGGTCGGCCGCAAGCTGCGCATGTCACCGGCGGCCGACATCGTGTACGTGGCCCGGCTCCGGCTGGTCGACGGCGCCCCGATGGCCATCGAGCACCTGCACATCAGGGCCGAACTCGTGCCCGGCCTGTCCGCCGAGGAGCTGGAGAGCGGCGACCTGTACGAGCACCTGCGCGAGCGCCACGACGTGCACGTCCACGAAGCGGTCCAGGCGATCGAGCCGACCGTGGTGACCCGCGCCGAGGCCCGCCTGCTGGACGTGCCGGAGCTGTCGCCGGCCCTGCTCTTCGAGCGGCTGACCTCGGACACCACCGGCCGCCCCGTCGAGTACGTGCACTCGCTCTACCGGGGCGACCGCTACCGCATCGTCTCCCGGCTGGCCCTCGGCCCGGCCGCCGCCGTGCAGCCCGTCGAGGGCGGCCACCACCCGGGCATCCCGCCGGGGGACTTCGCCCAGCGCGAGCCGATCACCTCCTCCACGCGCGGCGACATCCAGTCCGGTGACTGACGGCGCCCCGAACCCGCCCGAGAGGCGCCCGGCGTTGCGCCCTGCGCAATGGCCGGTGCGCCTCTTGCGGCGGCCCCGGGGGAGGGCCACTGTGGCTGACACATCCGACGCAACCGACCCCACGAGGTGCCTCGCATGACATCCCCCACCAGCCGCCGCACCCTGCTCGGAGCACTCCTGGCGGGCGGCGCCCTCGCCGCCGCCCCCAGCCTCCCGCGCCCCGCCCACCACCGCCCCGGCCGCCCGCCGCACCCCGCACACCCCGCGACCCGCCGCACCGCCACCCTGTTCCTCGGCACCTACACCTCGACCAGCCCGGGCGGCACCGGCATCGGCGTCGCCTCGTACGACCGGAGCACCGGGAGCATCACCGCCCGCACCGTCGTCACCGGCGTCGAGAACCCCTCCTACCTCGCGCTCCACCCCACGGGCGGCACCCTCTACGCCGTGGACGAGCAGCAGAACGGCGGCGTCACCGCGGTCGCCCTCGCCGACGACGGCACCTTCCGGGTCCTGGGCACCCGGCCCACCGGCGGCGCCGGACCCTGCCACCTCTCCGTCCACCCGGGCGGCCGCTGGCTGTTCAGCGCCAACTACACCTCCGGCAGCGTCGCCGTGCACCCGCTGGCCGCCGACGGATCGGTGGGGGAGCGCACGGACCTGGTCGCCCACAGCTCGCCCGCGCCAGGACCCGGCCAGGACGGGCCGCACGCCCACCAGATCGTCACGGCCCCCGACGGCAACCACGTCCTGGCCGTCGACCTCGGCACCGACACGGTCTACACGTACCGGCTGGACGAGGCGCGAGGCACCCTGGAGCAGCTTTCGTACGCCGCCCTGCGCCCCGGCGCCGGCCCCCGCCACCTCACCTTCCATCCGGACGGCCGCCACGCGTACCTGGCCTGCGAGGTCGACAACACCGCCGTCGTCTGCGGCTACGACCCCGCCACCGGCACCCTCACCCCGGGCGGCCCGCAGTCCACCGGCACGGGCACCGGCACCAGCTACCCCGCCCAGTTCCTCGTCACCTCCGACGGCCGCTTCGCGTACCTCGCCAACCGGGGGCACAACAGCATCACCCGGTACGCGATCGAGGACGGCGGGGCCGCGCTGCGCCTGCTCGACACCGTCCCCGTGGGCGGCGACTTCCCCCGGCACACCGCGTTCTCGCCGGACGGGAGCCTGCTCTTCGCCGCCAACCAGAAGTCCGGCACGGTCACCGCCTTCCGGGTCGACGCGGCCACCGGCGCCCTGGAGCCCGTGGGCACGGCCTTCGCGGAACCGGCCGCGGTCTGCGTGCTGCCGATGTAGGGGGGTGTCGCCGGGGCGTTAGGGTCGTGGCCGAGCCGCGGGTCGCCCCGGCGGTGGAACGCATCAGGGAGGCACAGTGCGCTTGAGAGTGGAGTTCACCACCGAGCCCTTCGATCTCGACGAGGCGCCCGCGCACGCGGTCGTCGCGCGCGAGGTCATCCAGGCCGCCGAGCTGGACGCCGTGGACGTCGGCCCGTTCGGCAACACGGCGGAGGGGGGCGCCGACGAGGTGCTCACGGCGGTGGACGGCCTGCTGCGCCAGGCGCTGGCATCGGGTGCCACCCGGGTCTCGCTCCAGGTCAACGTCATCGGAGAGGACCCGAGGTGACCGGACCGGTGGACCATCCCCTCGTCGCCGCGGTGAAGCCGCTCGCCGACGCCATGGGCGCCGAACTCCTCGGCCCCGGGGACGCGCGCGCCGACGACGTCGTGCTGGCCTGGGAGGGCGAGGACGTCGTGGCGGTCCGGCTGCCGCAGCTGTCGGAGTCGCTGGACCACATCCTGGCCGCGATGGAGCGCCGGCACGGCATGCCGCTCGCCGAGCTGGACCGCAAGGCCAAACAGGAGGCGGTCCGGCTCCTGGAGGCACGCGGTGCCTTCTCCGTACGGCACGGCGTCGAGACGGTGGCGGGGGCCCTGGGGGTTTCCCGGTTCACCGTTTACAACTACCTCAACCGTGAGAACGGCACCAAGGGCGCGTAGTTGGGCGCTCAGGCGCAGGCGGGCGACACAGGATCGATCGGGCCGCCGTCCGGATCACCGGGCGGCCGCCTTCTGCGTGAACGGAATTTCAACAAACTGTTGACGTCGTGTTGCCGAGGGCGTTAGCTATCCGCAGCCCGACCAACGCACAGCGAGGAACAGCCACGGAG
This sequence comes from Streptomyces sp. A1277, assembly GCF_004795015.1. Classification (GTDB taxonomy): domain Bacteria; phylum Actinomycetota; class Actinomycetes; order Streptomycetales; family Streptomycetaceae; genus Streptomyces. Next base: position 123,948 of record NZ_SSBI01000008.1, read on the forward strand.
GCTCCCGTGACTTCGAGCTCCACGCCGGGCCTCGCCCGGTTCAACACCCTGGCGGACCACGAGGCGGCCGCCGCACTGCACGAGGTCTGTGCCAGTGCGGCATGGGGAAGAGCGATCCTCTCCCGCCGCCCGTACGCCACCACCGAAGCCCTGCTCTCCGCGAGCGACACCGCCACGGCGGCCCTCGGCGCGGAGGACCTGGCCGAGGCCATGGCCGGTCACCCGCCGATCGGCCGCCCGAAGCCCGGGGACCCGACCTCCTCCCGCGAACAGCGGGGGATGGCCGGCGCCACCGAGGAGCTCAAGGCCGAAATGCTCGAACTCAACCTGGCCTACCAGGAGCGGTTCGGACATGTCTTCCTGATCTGCGCCACCGGGGCCACCGGTGAGCAGATGCGCGACGCGGTGAAGTCCCGGATCGGGAACCCGCCCGAGCAGGAGCGGGGGATCGTGCGCACCGAACTGGGCAAGATCAACCGCATCCGGCTCACCCGTCTCGTCACGGAAGACGCGTAGGCCGTGTCCGGCGGTGCATGGCCGGACACGACCTGACAGAAGGAGAGGAAAGGTCTTGAGCACCTTCGCCACCGCATCGGTGTCCACCCACATTCTGGACACCAGCATCGGCCGCCCCGCCGCGGACGTCGCCGTCTCGCTCGCCGCCCGCTCGGGCGGCGACGCGGACTGGGTGGCGCTCGGCGGCTCCGCGACCGATGCGGACGGGCGCTGCAAGGACCTGCCGGCCCTGCCGGAAGGCACCACCCATGTACGGCTCGACTTCGAGACCGAGCCGTACTTCACCGCCAAGAAGCAAGCCGAGGCGCAGCAGGACGCCCCCCGCGTAAGGGACAGCGGCGCGTTCTTCCCGGAGGTGGCGATCACATTCGCCGTCACCCCGGGCGAGCACTACCACGTACCGCTGCTGCTCAACCCGTTCGGCTACTCCGTATACCGAGGGAGCTAGCAGACACATGCCCACGATTCTCGGCCAGAACCAGTACGGCAAAGCAGAGAACCGCGTCGTCAAGATAACGCGGGACGGCGACACCCACCACATCAAGGACCTGAACGTCTCGGTCGCCCTGTCCGGCGAGATGGACGACGTCCACTACTCCGGTTCCAACGCGCACGTGCTGCCCACGGACACCACCAAGAACACGGTGTTCGCCTTCGCCAAGGAACACGGCATCGAATCCGCCGAGCAGTTCGGCATCCACCTCGCCCGCCACTTCGTGACCTCGCAGGAGCCGATCAAGACCGCGCGCATCCGCATCGAGGAGTACGCCTGGGACCGCATAGCCGCCTCCGACGCGAACTCCCGGTTCATCGGGTCCGACGAGGTCAAGCACTCCTTCGTGCGCAGGAACCAGGAGATACGCACCGCCCAGATCACCTTCGACGGTGAGAAGTGGCAGGTCATGTCCGGCCTCAAGGACCTCACCGTGCTGAACTCGACCAACTCCGAGTTCTGGGGCTACGTCAAGGACAAGTACACGACGCTCAAGGAGGCGTACGACCGCATTCTGGCCACCGACGTCTCCGCCCGCTGGCGCTACAACTGGACCAGCGACGAGCAGCGGATGCCGAACTGGGAGAAGTCCTACGAGCAGGCGCGCAAGCACATGCTCCACGCCTTCGCCGAGACGTACTCCCTCTCGCTCCAGCAGACGCTGTACCAGATGGGCTCGCGCATCATCAACAACCGCAGCGAGATCGACGAGATCCGGTTCTCGCTGCCGAACAACCACCACTTCCTCGTGGACCTGGAGCCGTTCGGACTGAAGAACGATACCGCCGACGGTGCAGTCTACTTCGCGGCCGACCGTCCGTACGGACTCATCGAGGCCACCGTGCTGCGCGACGGCGTCGAGTCGCAGATCCCGGTCGACATGACCAACCTCTGACGCGGCGCCGCGCCGGTTCCCGTCCGTCCGCAGCGGACGGGAGCCGGCCGGACCGGAGGGAAAACCCATGGCAACGCCTGCACTTGGTCCCGCGCAAGCAGAAGGCCCCTGTCCCACCCCGCCGGAGCGCGCGGTCCATCCGGTGGACGAGAAGCTCACCCCCTCGCGGCTCCTGCCGGCCGCGCTCCAGCACATCGCCGCCATGTACGCGGGCGTCGTCACCCCTCCGCTGATCATCGGGCAGGCCGTCGGCCTCGACGCCGCGGGCATGACCCGGCTGATCGCCGCGAGCCTGCTGATCGCGGGCTGCGCCACCCTCCTGCAGACCCTCGGCATCGGCGGCCTCGCCGGCAACCGGCTGCCGTTCGTCAACGCGGCCTCCTCCGCCGGCATAGCCCCCATGCTCGCCATCGCCGAGACCAACGCGCCCGGACACCAACTGCCCGCCATCTACGGGGCGGTGCTCGTCGCCGGAGTGTTCTGTCTGGCGGTCGGGCCGTTCTTCGGCAGGCTCCTGCGGTTCTTCCCGCCGCTGGTCACCGGGGTCGTCATCACTCTCATCGGCGTCACCCTGATGCCCGTACCCGTCTCCTGGGCGCAGGGCGGCGACAAGACGGCCGCCGACTTCGGCGCCATGAAGTACCTCGCGCTCGCCGCGTTCACCCTCGTCGTCATCCTGCTGATCCAGCGCTTCGGACGCGGATTCCTGCGTCAAGTGGCTCTGCTCATGGGGCTGTTGACCGGTACGCTGGCCTCCGTGCCGTTCGGGCTCGCCGACTTCACCGCGCTGCGCGACGCCCCGCTCGCGGCGGTGCCCACCCCGTTCGCCTTCGGAGCGCCCGAATTCCGGCCCGCCGCGATCCTCTCGCTGTGCATCGTGATGCTCGTCCTGATGACCGAGTCCTCCGCCGGGATGCCGGCCGTCGGTGAGATCTGCGACCGCCGCACCGACGGCCGCACCCTCACCCGCGGGCTGCGCACCGACGGCCTCGCCACCCTCATCGGCCCCGTCTTCGGCGGCTTCCCCACGAGCGCCTTCGCACAGAACGTGGGCGTGGTCTCGCTGACGAAGGTCCGCAGCCGCTACGTCGTCGCCGCGGCGGGCGCCGCCCTGCTGGTCCTCGGGCTCTTCCCGGTGCTCGGCGCGGTCGTCTCGCTCGTCCCCATGCCCGTACTCGGCGGCGCCGGCATCGTCCTGTTCGGCTCCATCGCCGTCAGCGGCATCCGCACGCTCTCCGAGGCAGGACTCGACGACAGCTCCAACATCATCCTCGTCGCCGTGGCCCTCGGCGCGGGCATCGTCCCGCTCGCCGCGCCCGGCTTCTACGCGGACTTCCCGTCCTGGGCCCAGACCGTCCTGGGCTCCGGAATCAGCGCGGGAGCGCTCGTCGCCGTCCTGCTCAACCTGTTCTTCCACCATCTCGGCACCCACGGCCGCACCGCCGTGGCACTCAAATCCTCCTAGGGTCCTGCCGTGCCCACACCGCAGATGAGAGAAGGAAGCACCATGGCAGCACCGGCAGCCCCCGACCGGGTGGAACGCATCGTCATCGAGAACTGCTCGATCGCGACCGTGGACGCCGCCGACACCGAGTACGCCTCGGGCCACGTCGTCGTCGCAGGCAACCGCATCGAGTCAGTCGGCGCCGGCCGGGCACCCGCGGGCCTGGAGAACGTGGTGCGCCGCATCGACGGCACCGGGCACCTCGTCACGCCCGGCCTGATCAACACGCACCACCACTTCTACCAGTGGATCACCCGGGGCCTGGCCACGGACAACAACCTCTTCGACTGGCTGGTCGCCCTGTACCCGACGTGGGCGCGCGTCGACGAGCCGATGGCCCGCGCCGCCGCGCAGGGCTCGCTCGCCATGATGGCCCTCGGCGGCGTCACCACCGCGATGGACCACCACTACGTCTACCCGAAGGGCTCCGGCGACCTGTCCGGCGCCATCATCGGCGCCGCCCGCGACCTGGGCGTACGGTTCACCCTCGCGCGCGGGTCCATGGACCGCAGCGAGAAGGACGGCGGGCTGCCGCCGGACTTCGCGGTGGAGACCCTGGAGGGCGCGCTCGCCGCCACCGAGGCGACCGTCGACACGTACCACGACACCTCCTTCGACGCGATGACCCAGGTCGCCGTCGCGCCCTGCTCGCCGTTCTCCGTATCGACCGAACTCATGCGCCAGGGCGCCGAACTGGCCCGCCGCAAGGGTGTAAGGCTGCACACGCACGGCTCGGAGACCGTGGAGGAGGAGAAGTTCTGCCACGAGCTGTTCGGCATGGGCCCCACCGACTACTTCGAGTCGACCGGATGGCTCGGTGACGACGTGTGGATGGCGCACTGCGTCCACATGAACGACTCCGACATCGCCGCCTTCGCCCGCACCGGCACCGGCGTCGCCCACTGCCCGTCCTCCAACGCCCGCCTCGCCGCCGGCATCGCCCGCGTCCCGGACATGCTCGCCGCCGGCGTCCCGGTCGGCCTCGGCGTCGACGGCACCGCGTCCAACGAGTCCGGCGAACTCCACACCGAACTGCGCAACGCCCTCCTCATCAACCGCCTCGGCCCGCACCGCGAACGCGCTCTGAACGCCCGTCAGGCCCTGCGCCTGGGCACCTACGGCGGCGCTCAGGTCCTCGGCCGCGCCGCCCAGACCGGCTCCCTGGAGGCCGGCAAGCTCGCCGACCTGGTGCTGTGGAAGCTGGACACCCTCGCCCACGCCTCCATCGCCGACCCGGTCACCGCGCTCGTCTTCGGCGCCGCCGCCCCGGTCACCCTCTCGCTGGTCGACGGCAAGCCGGTCGTCGAGTCCGGCCGCCTGGTCACCGGGGACGAGGACGCCATCGCCCGCGCCACCCGCGACGAGGCCCGCCGCCTCGCGCAGATCGCCGCCGGAGCCTGACGGGCCCGGTGATCCCGGGGGAGCCGGCCACGACCGGTGAAACACCCCCCTGATACCGGCCGGACGAGGGGGACGGCCCTCGGCCCGGCCGCCGCGGACCCGAGCGGGGTCCGCGGCAACCGGTACGGGAGGCGCTGCCCAGACGCACGCGCCTCCCGTACCGGCGCTCAAAGCTGCCGCACCAGCTGCACGACCAGCCCCATCCGCACCACCGCATCACACGGGGCCCGGTCCGGCGGACCGGCCCCGGGACCACCTCCCTGACACCCACGTCACCGCAGACGTGTACCCGACCGGAGGAACCGCTGTGGCAGCCACGCCCAGGTTTCGCAACGACGCATGTGCGACCACCCACCCCGACGGCGAGCCGGTGACGGCCCCGTCCGACCGGAAGCATCCGGTCGACGAAACGCTTCCCCCGCTGAGGATGTTCACCAGCGGCCTCCAGCACGTGGCCGCGATGTACGCGGGCGTGGTGGCCCCGCCCATGATCGTGGGGCCCGCAGTGGGCCTCACCCCGAAGGAGACCGCCTTCCTGATGGGGGCGAGCCTGTTCACCGCGGGCATAGCCACCCTGCTCCAGACGCTCGGTTTCTGGCGCATAGGCGCCCGGCTGCCGTTCGTCAACGGCGTCTCGTTCGCCGGGGTGACCCCGATGGTGGCGATCGGAAAGGACCGGGGGCACGACGGCATCGCCGTCATCTTCGGCGCGATCATCGTCGCGAGCCTCCTCGGCTTCGTCCTCGCCCCCTACTTCTGCAAACTGGTCCGCTTCTTCCCGCCCGTCGTCACCGGCACGGTCATCACCCTGATCGGTGTCTCGCTGCTGCCGGTCGCCTTCAACTGGTCCCAGGGCGGCAACGCCACCGCCCACGACTACGGCTCCACCACCAACATCACGATGGCGGCGGTCACCCTGGTCATCGTGCTGGCCCTGCGCAAGCTCCTGCGCGGCTTCCTCCAGCAGATCGCGATCCTGCTCGGGCTCGTCGCCGGCACCCTCATCGCGATCCCCGTCGGCATCACCGACTTCGGCGCCCTCAAGGAGGCCGACGCCCTCGGCTTCCCCACCCCGTTCCACTTCGGGGCACCGCAGTTCGAGATCGCCGCGATCGTGTCGATGAGCATCGTGATGCTGGTCTGCATGACCGAGTCCACGGCGGACATGCTGGCCCTCGGCAAGATCGTCGGCCGCCCGGCCGACGAGCGGACCATCGAGGGCGGTCTGCGCGCCGACACCCTCGGCAGCGCCGTCAGCCCCCTGTTCAACGGCTTCATGTGCAGCGCGTTCGCCCAGAACATCGGCCTGGTCGCGATGACCAAGGTCCGCAGCCGCTTCGTCGTCGCCGCGGGCGGCGCCATCCTCATCCTGCTCGGCCTGGTCCCGGTGGCCGCCTCCGTCATCGCGCTGGTCCCGCTGCCGGTGCTCGGCGGCGCGGGCGTCGTACTGTTCGGCTCGGTCGCCGCCAGCGGCATCCAGACCCTGGCCGGCGCCGCCCTGGAGAAGGGTGAGAACGCGCTGATCGTCGCGGCGGCGGTCGGCGTCGGGCTGATACCGATCGCGGCCCCGGACTTCTACCACGCCTTCCCGAAGGACCTCCTGGTCGTCCTGGACTCGGGGATCTCGACCGGCTGCGTCGTGGCGATCGTCCTGAACCTGGCCTTCAACCACCTGGGCCGCAAGCCGGAGGCCGAGGCCGGCACCGCGCCCGGCGGCCACGACCCGGTCAAGGCGGTCGAGGTCGCCGCCCACTGACGGCTCGTCGGCGAGGAGGTGGCGCGTACGGTCACGGCCGTACGCGCCACCTCGCGGTTCAGCCGATGTGGAAGCTGTCGCCGTAGACCTGCCAGTCCAGCGGCGGGTCCAGGTTCAGGTTGCCGTTCCTGAGGAACACCCGCTGCGCGGTGTCCACCCGGCTGGTGTCCGAGTGGGCCTCCTCCTGCTCCATGGCCCACACCCGCGCGTCCAGGAAGGCGTCGAGGCAGGCCACCTCGTCGCCGCCCTGCGCCGGAGTCGCCGCCCGCGCCAGGGCCCGCTGCCGGATGGAGCCGAAGCTCGTGCTGTCGCCGCCGTCGCCGTGCATCACGATGGCGTCATAGTAGATGAACTGGCCGAGCGTGCCGAGACCGTCGCTCTTGGCCCGGCCCACGGCCGGGTCGAAGTACACCCGGTCGCGCTCGTCGTCCTGGGCCTGCCGGAACGCCGGGTCCTGGGCGGCCGTCTTCCAGGCGTCGGGGAAGCCCGGGTCCAGGCCGTCGTGCGAGTCGGTGCCGTCCACCTCCCGCAGCGCCGGGAGGTATCCGGCCAGTACGTTGTCCGGCTCGCGCCGCGTGTACAGCTCCACCAGGCCGAGCATGTCGTGGGTGCCGGAGCAGAAGCCGATGACGCCCGCCGTGTAGCCCCGGCCGTCCCCGATGTCCTCGATGTAGCCGTACTGCGCCTTCCAGTCCAGCGTCGAGTTCTCCGCGCTGGACACCAGCTGCATGGCGATGTCCTTCTTCGCGGGATCGTCGAGCCCGGTCACGGCCGCCTCCTGGCGGTGGGCCGCCACGGAGGCGGGAGCGGTGCCTGCGAAGGCGGTGGCGGGCACCGCGGTGAGGGTGAGCCCGAGCGCGACGAGCCCGACACGCAGGGACCAAGTGGCGCGACGTGCGGTGCGCTTGTGGGGAGCGTACACCTGTCCTCCAAGGGAGTTCGTCGTTCCGGGGTGGGGGAACGAGGTTCAGCCGCGGCCGTCGATCACGTAGCTGTCGCCGTAGACCTTCCACCGCAGCGGGGTCTCCAGGCCGAATCTGCCCTCGCGCAGGAAGACCCGCTGGGCCGTCTGGACCCGGCTGGTGTCGCTGTGCGCGGGCTCCTTGCGGAGTGCGGCGACGCGGGCGTCGAGGAACGCGTCGAGATAGGCCCCCTCGTCGCCGCCCTCCGCCGGGGAGTCCGCCTCGGCGAGCGCCCGGCGACGGATCGTGCGAAAGCCGGTGGTGCCCTCCGCGTCGCCGCCTCCATGCATCACATAGGCGTCGTAGTAGATGAACTGCCCCAGCGCGCCGAGACCGTCCGCCTTGCCCTGCTTCACCGCCGGGTCGAAGTAGGACCGGTCCCGCTCGGCGTCCTGCGCGGCCCGGAACCTCGCGTCACCGGCCGCTTCGGCCCAGGCCCGGGTGAACGGCCGGCCGAGCCCGGTGTGCGCGTCGCTCCCCTTCACCTTCCGCAGCGCCGGCAGGAACCGCTCCAGTGCGTTGCCCGGCCGGGACCGCGCGTACCGCTCGACCACGCTGAGCATGTCGCCGGTCCCGGAGCAGAAGCCGATGATGCCCGCCGTGTAACCCCGGCCGTCCCCGATGTCCTCGATGTAGCGGTACTGCGCCTTCCAGTCCAGCGTCGAGTTCTCCGCGCTGGAGACCAGTTGCATGGCGATGTCCTTCTTCACCGGATCGGACAGCCCGGGGCCCGTCGCCCCCTTGCCCGAGGAGCCGGCGGGCCCGGCCTGGGCGCAGCCGGACAGCACGGTGACGGTCATGAGGAGAGCGGCGAGGGAGGCGATCAGGGAGCGCGGGGTGAGCTTCACCGCTTCAGCCTGCCAGGCGGGTGGGATGGAGTCGGCGCATTCGGCGGTAGCGTCGGGGGCATGGATGATCAGTCTGTGGTGGACGTCGGCGATGTGCGGCTGGCGTACCGGACCTGGGGCGACCCGTTCGGCTCGCCCGTCGTACTGCTGCACGGTCTCGGCGCGAGCGCCGCGAGCTGGGAGGCGGCCGGGAGTCTGCTGGGCCGGGAATGGCGGGTGTACGCGATCGACCTGCGCGGCCACGGGGAGAGCGACTGGCCCGACGCCTACGACTTGGACGCGATGCGCGAGGACGTCCTCGGCTTCCTGGACGAGTGCGAGATCGACCGGGCCGGCGTCGTCGGCCACGGCATGGGCGGGGTCGTCGCCCACCTCCTCGCCCAGGAGCACCCGGACCGGGTGGAGCGGCTGGTGCTGGTGGAGACCCCGCCGCCGTTCCCCGGCGCGGCCGGTCCCGCCGCCGCGCCGGACGGGCCGGTCGACTACGACGAGGCCGCGCTCGCGGCCGTGCACGCCCAGCTGGCCGAGCCCGACCCGGCCTGGGCGCAGGGGCTCGGCGAGATCGTCGCCCCCACGCTGCTGCTCGCCGGCGGGCCCGCCAGCACGATGCCGCAGGCCCGGCTCCAGGACATGGCCTCGATGATCCCGGACTGCCACCTCGTCACCCTCGGCGGCGGCCACCGCCCGCACGAGACCGACCCCGAGCAGGTCGCCCAGCGGATCACGGAGTTCTTCACCAGCTGACCGCGCGGCCCGTGGCCGTTCACGCGGACAGGGGTCGGCGAGCGGGCGCCGCGACCCCGCCCCGGCGGGCCGGTACGGCCCGGGTCACGTCCTCCCGGGCGTCCCGGACCCGTCGCTCAGCGCACGACGCGTCCCCGCAGAACGATCCGGCTCGGGTGATCCAGCACCGCCGGATCGGCGGTCGGGTCGCCGGCGTACGCGACGAGGTCGGCCGGTGCGCCGTCGACCAGGCCGGGCAGGCCGAGCCAGGACCGTGCCGTCCAGGACGCCGCGCCGAGCGCCGCCTCGGCGGGCAGCCCGGCCCGTGCCAGCCAGGACGCCTCGCCCGCGACCGTCCCGCAGGGGAACGAGTCGGTGCCGGCCAGCACCGTGACGCCCGCCTCGTGGGCGGCCCGGACATTGTCGAACATGGTGTCCCATCCGGCCAGCCACAGATCCCGGCGCACGCTGGGCTCCCGCGCCCGCATCGCGTCCACGCCCGCCGCGAACACGGCCAGTGTCGGCACGAACGCGGTTCCCTGTGCGGCCATCCGGTCCAGCAGCGCGGGGTCCAGATGCATGCCGTGCTCCAGGCTGTCCGCGCCCGCGAGCACCGCGTTGCGGGTGCCCTCCGCGGTCTGGCAGTGCACCGCCACCCTGCCGCCCGCCGCGTGCACGGCGGCCACCACCTCGGTGAGCAGCGCGAGCGGCACCGCGGGCTCGTCCGCCCGCCAGTCCCCGACGACCTTGCACCAGCCGGACGAGGCCGCCGACTCCTCCAAGGCGGCCCGGACGAGGTCCGCCTCGCTCACGTCCCGGCCGAAGCCGGGGATGAACCTGCCGGGCGTGGCCAGCCACCGCCCCGCCGACGTGACCCGGGGCAGCCCCGGATCTGCGTCCACCCACGCGGGCATCCGTGCGGCCGTGCCCGGCGTGCGCACCGCGAGGACCCCGGCGTCCCGGTGCGCCCGCAGCTGTTCGCGCAGCAGCTTCTCGTCGAAGGGGGTGCCCGGCTCGGTGGCCCCGGGGTGCGTGTGTACGTCGACGAGTCCGGGCAGCAGCCAGCCTCCGTCGACGACGGCCTCGGCGTTCCGGCCGGCGAAGCCGCCCGGCGGCTCGCCCTCCCGCAGCACCTCGCCCTCGACCCAGAACGACCGCTCCTCACGCTCCGGTAGCACCACACCTCGTATGCACAGCATGGGCCGACGGTACGTCAGCCGCCGTCGCCGGTAAGGGGCAGGTGCACACCGGCACATTGCGGAAGGTTCCGCTCCGTCCTCTTGTCGGCGGCCCCCGCCCCGTGCGATACAGGTCTGGACCATTGCTGCCGGATGGAAGGCAAGACCGTGCGATCCCCCCACACACCTGCCGCGTTGGCCTGCTCCGCCGCCCTGCTCCTCGCCGCGCTGACGGCCTGCGGCTCCGAAGACCGGGCGGACACCAAGGCGCCCACCGCGCCGCACGGGGTGACCGCTCAGGCGAGCAGCGCCACCTCCGCGCACGTCATGTGGGAGGCGGCCACGGACGACACGGGCGTCACCGGCTACGAGGTCTACCGCAAGGGCAAGAAGGTCAAGTCCGTCCCGGCGAACCGGGTGATGATCGACATCGACGGGCTGACCGCCTCGACCGCCTACACGTTCACCGTCCGCGCCCGCGACGCGGCCGGCAACCTCTCCGCGCCGAGCGCCGCCGCCTCTGTCACCACCCCCGCCCCGACCCCCGCCGACCACGAGGCCCCGACCCGGCCGGTGAAACTGCGCGGCAAGGCGGACGGCGGCCGGGCCGCGACCCTGTCCTGGGGCGGCTCCACGGACGACGTCGGCGTCACCGCGTACGACATCTACCAGGAGGACTCGCGCATCCACAGCGTGCCCGGCACACAGACCACCGCGCGGCTGACCGGGCTGCGCCCCGGCACGGTCTACACCTTCACCGTCCGGGCCCGCGACGCGGCCGACATCTCGTCGGCCGACAGCAACGCCATCGACGTCACCACCGCCTCCGCCCCCGGCGCCCCCGCCTCGACCGCCCCCACGGACCTGCGGATCACGGCGAAGGCCGAGGGCAAGGAGTACGCCGTCGACCTGGACTGGAAGCAGCCGGAGACGGGCGGCGAGATCCCGGCGTACCAGCTCTACATGAACGGCCGGCTGACCACCACGATCGTCTGGGGAGGCGAGCCGCCCGCCGGCCGTGCGCACTACCGGCTCACCGTCACCGACCCGCGCGGCACCCGGTATTCGATGAAGATCCGCGCCAAGTTGCCGGACGGCAAATGGGGCGACTTCTCGGCGGCGCGCACGGTCGTCCTCGGCGACTGACGAAGCGGCAGCCGGGCGCGTGGCGGCCGCCCGGCCGGTCGGCCGCAATTGGTCTGTACCTATTGACGACTTGGTCCAGACCAATTACCTTCCCCTGTGCTCCATGGAACGACATCCGCACCTCCCCGAGGACCGCCTCACCGGTCCCTGCCTCAAGGGAGAACCATGTTCGAGCACATGCCACTCAGACGGAGAACGGCGACCGCACTGCTCGCCGTTCTCGGACTGCTCCTCACGCTCCTGTCCCTGCAGGCTGTCCCCGCCCACGCGGCGGGCAAGCTAACGGCGACCTTCACCTCGGCCGACAACGGCCCCTGGTGGAAGGGGACCTACATCCTGCACAACGACACCGACACCGCCGTCACCGGCTGGAGCCTGGAGTTCGACCTGCCCGCCGGGGTCACCATCGACTCCTCGTACAACGGCACCGTCACCACCCAGGGTCGCCACATCACCGCGGTCAACGCCCACTACAACGGCACGGTCGCCGCGCACAGCACCACCGAGCCGTACAGCTTCTGGTACGTCGCCACCGGCCCGATCACCGCACCGACCGGCTGCCGGATCAACGGCGACAAGTGCGACGGCTCCGCCGACGCGCCCCCCGGGGTCCCCGGCGGGCTGAAGCAGACCGATGTCACCGCCCGTACCGCGTCGCTCTCCTGGACGGCCGCCACCGCGGGCGACTTCCCCGTGGCCTCGTACGACATCCTGGCGGCCGGCGAGGTCGTCGGCTCCGCCACGGCGGCGACCAGCGCCACGGTCACCGGCCTGACCCCGGCCACCGCCTACGCCTTCACCGTCCGGGCCAAGGACACCCGGGGCAACGTCTCCGCCGAGAGCGCCCCGCTGACCGTGACGACCGTCGACCCGGCCACCGACACCTCCGCCCCGACGGCCCCCGGCGCCCTGCACGCCACCGCCACCGACTCCTCGTCCGTGACGCTCGCCTGGACCGCCGCGACGGACAACCAGCGCGTCGCCGCCTACGACCTCTACCGCGGCTCCGCGCTGGCCACCACGGTCTCCGGCACCACGACCACCGCGACCGTCGGCGGCCTGTCGCCGTCCACCTCGTACACCTTCACCGTGAAGGCCCGCGACCCCGCCGACAACACCTCGCCCGCGAGCAACGCGCTCACCGTGAAGACCGACGACATCGTCGGCGCCGGCAACTACGCCAAGGTCGGCTACTTCGTCCAGTGGGGCATCTACGGCCGCCAGTACTTCGTCAAGAACCTGGAGACCTCCGGCGCCGCCGACAAGCTCGACATCGTCAACTACGCCTTCGCCAACATCGACCCCAACAACCTCACCTGCCTCAACGGCGTCACCAAGGGCACGACCGCCGACCCCGAGGACCCGGAGCAGGGCACCGGAGCCGGTGACGCGGACGCCGACTACGCCCGCCCGTTCAGCGCCGCCCAGTCCGTGGACGGGGTCGCGGACGACGGCTGGGGCAAGCTGCGCGGCAACTTCAACCAGTTGAAGAAGCTGAAGCAGCTGCACCCCGACCTCAAGATCGTGGTCTCGCTCGGCGGCTGGACCTACTCCAAGTACTTCTCCGACGTCGCCGCCACCGACGCCGCCCGCAAGAAGTTCGTCTCCTCCTGCATCGACATGTACATCAAGGGCAACCTGCCCGAGTACAACGGCGCGGGCGGCCCCGGCAGCGCGGCCGGCATCTTCGACGGCTTCGACATCGACTGGGAGTGGCCGGGCACCGGCACCGGACACCCCGGCAACCACTACTCGCCCGACGACAAGGACAACCTCACCCTGCTGCTCGCCGAGTTCCGCAAGCAGCTCGACGCGCTCGGCGGCGGCCACCGCCTCCTCACCGCCTTCACCCCCGCCGACCCGCAGAAGATCGACGAGGGCTGGGACCTGTCCGAGGTCTTCGACTCGCTCGACGTCGCCAACGTCCAGGGCTACGACTTCCACGGCTCCGGCAGCGACAACTCCTGGGAGCCGGACCGCACCGGCCACCAGGCCAACCTCTACAACGACGAGCAGGACCCGTACGACTTCCACTTCAGCGCGGACACCGCCGTCAAGGCGTACACGGACGCGGGCGTCGAGCCCCGCAAGCTGACCCTCGGCATCCCGTTCTACGGCCGGGGCTGGCAGAACGTCACCGACGGCGGCGCGGCGGGCGAATGGCAGCCGGCGGGCGGCGCGGCCCCCGGCCAGTTCGCCGAGGAGGCCGGCACCCGGGGCTACTCGAACCTCATCGGCGCCTATCCGGCGATGACGGTCCATCACGACGAGCAGTCCATCTCGACGTACGGCTACACCGGCAACCAGTGGTGGTCCTTCGACGACACCTGGTCCATCGGCAAGAAGACCGACTACGTGAAGGACAAGGGCCTGCTGGGCGTCATGGTCTGGGAGATGTCGGGCGACACCTCCCAGGGGACGCTGATGGGCGCCCTGGACAACGGGCTGAAGTAACCCGTACAGGACCCTTCCCCTCAAATCGATACTTACCGCCCATAGCGGTAGGCTGGACACGGCGGTGCCGCTGCGGTACCGCCGTGTCTGACAACCGGGCCCGGTACGGGCCCGGGACCCAGCCGTTCGATGCGCGGGAGGAAATATGACCAGCCCCGAGCAGGACCCGAACCAGCAGGAAGGCCCCGCGGACGGTGGTGCGGCGGGCACCCCCGGCGTCCATGACGGCGGCGCCGACGGTGGCGCCGAAGGCCCCGCGGATGGTGGTGCGGCCGGTACGCCGGGTGTTCATGACGGTGGTGCGGATGGTGGTGCCGAGGGGCCGGCGGATGGTGGTGCGGCCGGTACGCCGGGTGTTCATGACGGTGGTGCGGATGGTGGTGCCGAGGGTCCGGCGGATGGTGGTGCGGCCGGTACGCCGGGTGTTCATGACGGTGGTGCGGATGGTGGTGCCGAGGGCCCGGCGGATGGTGGTGCGGCCGGTACGCCCGGTGTCCACGACGGCGGGGCCGACGGCGGCGCGGACGCGTCCGGCAACCGTTCTTGAGCACCTCCCCGGCCGGCATCCAGGACCCCGGGACCGCGACGGCGGACCCCGGGGTCCTGGAAACACGCCTGGCGACCGGCCTGAGCCGGGAGGACTTCGCCCGCCACATCTGGTCGCGCACGGCGCTGCTCACCCGCCGGGCCAGTGACTTCTCCGATCTCTTCTCCGCCCGCGCCGTGGACGAACTCGTCTCACGGCGCGGGCTGCGCACGCCGTTCCTCCGCGTCGCCAAGAACGGCGCCACGCTGCCCGACGCCTCGTTCACCGCACCGGCCGGCGTGGGCGCCACCATCGCCGACCAGGTGGACGACACCGCCCTGTGGCGGGAGTTCGCCGACGGCGCCACCCTCGTCCTGCAAGCCCTCCAGCGCACCTGGGCGCCCGTCGGCGACTTCACCGCCCGACTGGCCGCCGAGCTGGGACACCCGGTGCAGGCCAACGCCTACGTCACCCCGCCGCAGAACCGGGGGTTCGACGCCCACTACGACGTCCACGACGTCTTCGTGCTCCAGATCGAGGGCACCAAGCGCTGGATCATCCACCGGCCCGTGCACCCCGACCCGCTGCGCGACCAGCCCTGGACCGACCACCGGCAGGCCGTCGCCGAGGCCGCGCAGGGCGAGCCGCACACCGACACCGTGCTCGAACCGGGCGACGTCCTCTACCTGCCGCGCGGCTGGCTGCACGCCGCGGAGGCGCAGGGCGAGGTGTCGGTCCACCTGACGCTCGGCGTGCACGCCTGGACCCGGTACGCCCTGGCCGAACAGCTCATGCGCTCCGCGCTCGCGGAACTGCGCGACGACCCCTGGATGCGCGGCTCCCTGCCGCTGGGCGCCACGGGGCCGGACGAGGCGACCGCCCCGGTCCGCGAACGCCTCCTCGCGGCCGTCACCGAGGCCGACCCCGCCCCCCGGTTCCACCGCGCACACCGGGGCCGGGGCCGCCCCGCACCCCTCGGTCCGCTGGCCCAGCTCGCCGCCGTCAACGGCCTCGGCCCCGGCACCCCGGTCCGGCTCCGGGAGGCGCTGGAAGCCCGGCTGGAGGGCCGGCGCCTGGTCACCCGCGTGGGCTGGCTCGACTTCCCGGAGGTCGACCTGCCGGCCCTGGCCCGCCTGCTCGCCGGCGAGGTGCGCACCGCCGGCGACCTCGGCCTCGCCTGCGCGGGGAGGCTGCTGCGCGCGGGCGTCCTCGTACCGGACACGCAGTGACACCGCAGCGGTGAGCGCGTGACGGGGACGGAACGCTTCCTCTGCGCCGACGCCGCCCGGGCCCGCGGCGACGCGCTCCCGGGCACCGCCCCGTACGGCCTGGTCTGGGTCCTCGTCGAGTACGGGGGCTCCTGGCCGGCCAACGGCTTCGACGGTCTCGCCCTCGACCCGGCCGCCAAGGCCCTCCTGTTCGACGCGGCCCGGGCGGTGCGGGCCCGGATCCTCCTGATCAGGCGCCACGGCCGCCGCACCAGGGACGCGGGACCCCGGCGCTGGGCCGTACTGCGGTACGACCGCACCGGCGCCCACCGCCAGCAGTGGGGCACCTGGGAACACGACGAGGACCTGGCCCGGGCGGCCGACGCCCTGGGCGCGCCCGGCGAACCCGGCCACCCACCCGTCGTCCTGGTCTGCACCCACGGCCGGCACGACACCTGCTGCGCCGTACGCGGCCGGCCGGTGGCCCGCGCCCTGGGCGAGCGGTGGCCCGACCTGGTGTGGGAGTGCACGCACGTGGGCGGCGACCGGTTCGCCGCCAACGTCCTCGTCGCACCCGACGGCGTCTACTACGGCGGCCTCGACGCCCCCTCGTCCGTCGCCGTGGTCGACCAGCACCTCACCGACCGCATCCACGCCGAGCACCTGCGCGGCTACACCGACCTCGTTCCGCCCCAGCAGGCGGCCGTCGCCGCCGTACTCGCCCGCTTCGGTCCGGCCGGCCGGCACGACTACACGGTCACCGGCACCTCCCGGGCCGGGCCCCACTGGCTGGTCCGCGTCGCCGGCCCCGCGCCCCGCGCGACCGCCTACGACGTCGAGGTCACCGCGCACCGGGCGCCCCCGCACCAGCTGACCTGCAACGGACCGGCGACGAGCGCGGCGCTCGTCCACGAGGTCACCTCGATCCGCGTCGGTTGAGGCGCCCGCGCCCACGCGAGAACCCCTCCCCCGGAGGCGTACACCGGGGGAGGGGCGGGGAACGCGGGGACGTCAGCGCAGCCGCTCGTACGCCGGGAGCGTCAGGAAGTCCGCGTAGTCCTGGTCCAGCGAGACCTGGAGCAGCAGGTCGTGCGCCTCCTGCCACCGGCCGGCGGCGAAGACCTCGTCGCCGGTCTCGGCGCGGATCGCGGCCAGTTCCTCGGCGGCGACCTTGCGGGCCAGGTCCGCGGTGGCGTGCTCGCCGTTCTCGAAGACCACGTCCGCGTTGATCCACTGCCAGATCTGGGAGCGCGAGATCTCGGCGGTGGCCGCGTCCTCCATCAGGTTGAAGATGGCGACCGCGCCCATGCCGCGCAGCCATGCCTCGATGTAGCGGATGCCGACCGCGACGGCGTTGCGCAGGCCCTCGTAGGTGGGCTTCGCGTGCAGGGTGTCGATGGCGATCAGGTCGCCGGCCGCGACCGACACGTCCTCGCGCAGCCGCTCCTTCTGGTTCGGCTTCTCGCCGAGGACCGCGTCGAAGGAGGCCATGGCGATCGGGACGAGGTCGGGGTGGGCGACCCAGGAGCCGTCGAAGCCGTCGTGCGCCTCGCGGTCCTTGTCGGCCTTGACCTTCTCGAAGGCGACCTTGTTGACCTCGGCGTCGCGGCGGGAGGGGATGAAGGCGGCCATGCCGCCGATGGCGTGGGCGCCGCGCTTGTGGCAGGTGCGGACGAGGAGTTCGGTGTACGCCCGCATGAACGGTGCGGTCATCGTCACCGCGTTGCGGTCCGGCAGGACGAACTTGGCGCCGCCGTCACGGAAGTTCTTGACGATGGAGAAGAGGTAGTCCCAGCGGCCGGCGTTCAGCCCGGAGGCGTGGTCGCGCAGCTCGTAGAGGATCTCCTCCATCTCGTACGCGGCGGTGATGGTCTCGATCAGGACCGTGGCGCGGACGGTGCCCTGCGGGATGCCGGCGTAGTCCTGGGCGAAGACGAAGACGTCGTTCCAGAGGCGGGCCTCCAGGTGCGACTCCGTCTTCGGCAGGTAGAAGTACGGGCCCTTGCCGAGGTCGATGAGGCGCTGCGCGTTGTGGAAGAAGTAGAGGCCGAAGTCGACCAGGGCGCCGGGCACCGGGGTGCCGTCGAGCTGGAGGTGGCGCTCGTCCAGGTGCCAGCCCCGGGGGCGGGTGACGACGGTCGCGAGCTCGTCGGCCGGCTTCAGCGCGTACGACTTGCCGGACTTCGGGTCGGTGAAGTCGATGGACCGGTTGTAGGCGTCCATCAGGTTGAGCTGGCCGAGGACGACGTTCTCCCAGGTGGGGGCGGAGGCGTCCTCGAAGTCGGCGAGCCAGACCTTCGCGCCCGAGTTCAGGGCGTTGATGGTCATCTTGCGGTCGGTCGGACCGGTGATCTCCACCCGGCGGTCGTTCAGCGCGGCCGGGGCCGGCGCGACCTTCCAGGAGTCGTCCGCCCGGATCGCCGCGGTCTCCGGGAGGAAGTCCAGCGTGGAGGTGCGGGCGATCTCGGCACGGCGCTCGCCGCGCCGGGCGAGCAGCTCGTCGCGGCGGGGCGTGAACCGGCGGTGCAGCTCGGCCACGAACGCGAGGGCCGCGGGGGTGAGGACCTCGTCCTGCCGGGGCAGGGGCTCGGCATCGACGATGGCCAGCGAGGACGGCGCTGGTGCGGACATGAGCTGTCACTCCTTCAGCGGGCGGTGCGGACGGCGTTCACGGCCGCCGGGTCGCCTGAAACGGCACGGCGTGCCAGGGCTCCGGGATGCGGCTGCGGCCGCCGTCTGAGGTGCAGAGGGCTTCTGACCAGTGGATAGTAGTTTCCTCATGGTGGAAGTTCAATGGTTTGTTGATGTCGAGATTCTCCGGGTCGACAGAAGTGGCGGAGTGCTGGCGCAGCGTGCCAGCGTGTTCACTCCAGGTGGGACAGGTCCGCCGGAGTGTCGATGTCGTACGCCTGTGCCACGTCCGAGCACTCGACGAGCGTGATCGCATCGCGGTGCGCCCGCAGGTAGGCCCGTGCCCCCTGGTCGCCCACCGCTCCCGCCGCGATGCCCGCCCACAGATCCGCCCCGAACAGCACCGGATGGCCGCGTTCCCCCGCGTACGAGGCCGCCACCAGGCTCGTCCGGCCCCGGCAAGCCGCACGCACCCGGGCCACCGCCCGCGCGTCGATGCCCGGCTGGTCGACCAGCAGGACGAGAGCCGCGTCCGCGCCCGTAGCCGCGAGGGCGCCGAGCCCCGCCCGCAGCGAGGAGCCCATGCCCTCGGTCCACTCCTCGTTGACGCTCACCGTGCAGCCGTCCAGGGCGGCCCGCTCCCGCACCTCGCCGGCCGCCGCGCCGAGCACCACATGGACGGGGCCGCAGCCGCCCTCGCGCAGGGCGCGTACCGCGTGGTCGGCCAGCAGGCCGCCGCGGTGCTCCAGAAGGGCCTTCGGGCGGCCGCCGAGCCGGCGTCCGCCACCCGCCGCGAGCAGCAGCCCGGCGACGACGGGGGCCTCGTTGCGAGGGATGTGCGGTGTGCTTGTCATGCCGCCTGGATACCCCACGGCGGACGCTCCCGCCCAGGGCTCGCCACCCGTACGGCGTGTGTTGCGTCCGCGGAGTGGCGCCCGACACCTTTCATGGCGTTAACTTGCCCGCACCCCCGGACACTTGACCGCGGTACGGGGGCCGGTCGGAACACTGGCACAAAGGTGTGCGAGGGGGAGCTGTGTTGAAGAGCGTGGGGCAGGCGCGGGTGACCGGCAGCGGTGAGGACCCCAGAGTGGCGGAGCTGCGTACGGCGGTCTCCCGGCTCCGGCGGGCCCTGGCCGGACATCCCGCGCAGTTCCCCGACCGGGCCATCGCCGAGGACGAACTCGCGGCGCTGGACGCGATGGCGCTCAGCGGGGCGCCCGAGATCCCCCGGCTCCGCCGCTCGCTGCTGCTGATCGCGGGGGCGATCGGCTCGGTCAGCGCCCTGGCCGCGGCCCTGCGGGACGTACGTGTCGCCGTCGACCTGTTCGGCGAGCCGCCGCGCTGACGGGACACGGCGGCGCGTTCAGCGGCGGATGAGCCTGCGGGCCGTCGCCGCCGCCACGGCGGCCGTGCGCGAATCGACGCCGAGCTTGGCGTAGATGTGCACCAGGTGGGACTTCACGGTCGCCTGGCTGAGAAAGAGCCGCTTGCTGATCTCCGCGTTCGACAGGCCCTCGCCGACCAGTTGCAGCACCTCCAGCTCGCGCTTGGTGAGCGCCTGGGCGGGCGTCCGCATGCGGTCCATCAGCCGGTGCGCGACGGCCGGCGCCAGGGCGGAGCGGCCGGCGGCCGCCGTACGGACCGCAGCGGCCAGCTCCTCCGGCGGCGCGTCCTTCAGCAGATAGCCCGCCGCCCCCGCCTCGACCGCCGCCAGGATGTCCGCGTCGCTGTCGTACGTCGTCAGGATCAGCACCCGGGGCGCGTCCGGCGCCGCCGTGATCGCCGCCGTGGCCTGCGAGCCGTGCATGCCGGAGCCGAACTGGAGGTCCATCAGGACCACGTCGAGCCCGCCCGCCGCGGCCCGGGCGACCGCCTCCTCGGCGGTGGCGGCCTCGGCGACGACCCGGAAGTCCGGCTCGGTGTCCAGCACCGCCCGCAGCCCCGCCCGCACCACCGGGTGGTCGTCGGCGAGCAGCAGCCTGACCGGGGCGCTCATGCCGCGTCCTGCCCGGTCCGGCCGACGGGGAGCGGCAGCGTGAGCGCGACGGCGGTGCCCTGGCCGGGCGCCGACTCGACGCTCAGGGTGCCGCCGAGCGAACGGGCCCGGGAGCGCATGGCCGGCAGCCCGAAGCCGCCGGACTCCGTGGCGCCGGCCGCCGGGTCCTCCTGCGTGAAGCCGTGCCCGTCGTCCACCACGTCCAGCGACACCGAGGTGTCCATGAAGCTCAGCGTGATCTCCGCCCGCCGGGCCCCGGCGTGCCGCACGGTGTTGGCCAGCGCCGACTGGGCGGTCCGCAGCAGCGCCACCTCGTACGGCGTGGGCAGCTCGACCGGTGTCCCGCTCACGGCGAACTGCACGGTGAGCGCGGGGGTGGTGGTACGGGC
Source organism: Streptomyces sp. A1277 (assembly GCF_004795015.1). Classification (GTDB taxonomy): domain Bacteria; phylum Actinomycetota; class Actinomycetes; order Streptomycetales; family Streptomycetaceae; genus Streptomyces. The sequence goes on from NZ_SSBI01000008.1 coordinate 144,577, forward strand.
CGAGAGCCGTTCCAGGGCGGCCGCCAGGGAGCCGTTCGCCAGGTCCGGCGGGGTCAGCGCGCGGACGAAGCGCCGGGCCTCGGCGAGGTTGTCCTGCGCCGCCTCGCGCGCCCGGCGGACATGGGCGGCGGCGGGGGCGCCCTCGGGCAGGGTCCGTTCGGCGGCGCGCAGCAGCAGCTGGATGCTGGACAGGCCCTGGGCGAGGGTGTCGTGGATCTCGCGGGCCAGCCGCTCGCGCTCGGCGAGGGTCCCGGCGGTGCGCTCCGCCTCGGCCAGCTCCGCGCGGGTGGCCACCAGCTCCTCGATGAGCTCGCGGCGCCGCTCGCTCTCCCGGAACAGCGCCTCGTAGCCGAGGACCGTGGCGACGGCGACGGCCGCGCCGAGCAGCGGGCCGATGAACGTGCCGGGCGTGACCGCCTGCCCGTGCAGCAGGAAGCTCGCGATGGCGGCGGCGGCCGTCACCGCCACGGCGGGCAGGCTCCAGCGGATCGGCAGCAGGTGCAGCTGGAGGAAGTAGAGCGGGAAGGCCACCCACAGCGCGTCCGGCGACAGCACCAGCAGCGCCGCCCACAGCACACCGAGCACCGCCAGCCACCCCGCGCCCGCCCGCGTCCCCGGCTGCACGAACCGGGCCGCCGCCCCCGCCGCGTACACCGCCGCCAGCACGCAGGCGGCGGCGATCACCGCGCCGGGGTGCGGGCGCCCGTCGCTGACGGCCTTGGCGGCGGCGAGCGCCAGCAGGCCCAGCATCAGACCGTGCAGACACAGCCGCAGCGCGGCGGCGACCGGGGGATGAGCGCGGGTTTCCATGATGGTTCCAGCGTAGGCGCGGGCCGCCCGGGGCCGGTCAATCGAAAGGTTGATGTCGTCACCAGCCCGCGGGCGATGTTTCCGGGGCCGGGGAAAAGGACGCTGGAGTCATGTTCGTCGCATGGAGAGATCTTCGGTTCGCCAAGGGCCGGTTCGCCCTCATGGGCTCGGTCGTGGTCCTGATCACGCTGCTCGTGGGCCTGCTGTCCGGCCTGACCGCCGGGCTGGCCCGGGAGAACACCTCGGCCGTCACCGGGCTGAACGCCGACCACCTGGCCTTCGCCGCCCCGCCCGACGGCCGGTCGGTGTCCTTCACCGATTCGGCCGTCGAGGAGTCCGCCTGGCGCGACTGGGCCGGGCGGCCCGGCGTCGAGGCTGCGCAACCCCTCGGCATCAGCACCCTGAACGCCGCCGCGGACGGAGGGAAGCGGACGGCGGCCGTCTCCGCGTTCGGCGTCGAGCCCGGCAGCGGTCTGACGCCCCCCGGCACCCGGGTCGCACCGGGCGAGGTCGTCCTCTCGCGGGGCGGTGCGGACGAGCTGGCCGCACACGCGGGTGACCGGCTGCGGATCGGCGGCCAGGAGGTCACCGTCGCCGCCGTCGCGGGCGACGCCTCCTACAGCCACACGCCGGTCGTGTGGACCGCGCTGGCCGACTGGCAGCGCACCGGCGGCGGCGCGGGCGGCGACGCCACCGTCATCGCCCTGACCACCACCTCGGGCGCCGACCTCGCCGCCGGCGACAAGGCTGCGGGCACCCGCACGCTCACGCTCGACGACTCGCTGACCGCCATCGGCTCCTACCAGGCCGAGAACGGCTCCCTCCAGCTGATGCGCGGCTTCCTCTTCGCCATCTCCGCCCTGGTCATCGGCGCGTTCTTCACCGTCTGGACGATCCAGCGCAGCGGTGACGTCGCCGTCCTCAAGGCACTGGGCGCCTCCACCCCGTATCTGCTCCGGGACGCGCTCGGGCAGGCCGTCGTGATGCTCGCCCTCGGCACCGGGCTCGGCACCGCCCTCGCCTCCGGCATCGGCGCCCTGGTCTCCGGCGGGGCCGTGCCCTTCGTCCTGGACGCGGCGACCGTCCTCGTCCCGGCCGCCGTGCTCATCGCCCTCGGCGCCGCCGGGGCCGCCCTGTCCATCCGGCGGATCACCTCCGTCGACCCGCTCACCGCGCTCGGGAGTGCCCGATGACCCTCACGCTCACCGATGTCACCCTCACCTACCCGGACGGCGACGGGCGCCTGACCGCCCTGGACCGCGTCGCGCTCCACGTGCCCGCCGGCACCCTCACCGCCGTCGTCGGCCCCTCCGGCTCCGGCAAGTCGAGCCTCCTGGCGGTGGCCGCGACCCTGGTGGCCCCCGACGAGGGCGCGGTCGTCGTCGCCGGTACGGACACCACGGGGCTCGGCCGCGCGGAGAAGGCGGCGCTGCGCCGCGAGCGGATCGGCATCGTCTTCCAGCAGCCGAACCTGCTGCCGTCCCTGACCGCCGTCGAACAGCTCCAGGTCATGACCCACCTGTCCGGCGGCCCGGCGGGGGCCGCCCGCTCGCGGGCGCTCGAACTGCTCGACGCGGTCGGCCTCGCCGGTCAGGCCGGCCGCAGACCCCACCAGCTCTCCGGCGGGCAGCGTCAGCGGATCAACATCGCCCGGGCCCTGATGAACGACCCGGCGCTCCTGCTCGTGGACGAGCCGACCAGCGCGCTGGACCACGAACGCGGCGCGGCCGTCCTCGACCTGCTCGTCTCGCTGACCCGGCAGCGCTCCACGGCGACGGTCCTGGTCACCCACGACCGCACCCACCTGGACCGGATGGACCACACGGTCACCATGCTCGACGGCCGGCTGACGGCGGCGGCCCCGGCCTGACACGGGTACGAGAAGGGGCCCAGAGCTTGCGGCTCCGGGCCCCTTCTCGTACCCCGTGTCTCAGCCGGCCGGTCCGCTGCTGGCCAGCGCGTCGGACAGCTCCTTGGCGGCCTGCTGGAGGATCGGCACGATCCGCTCGGTGGCCGCCTCGGTGACCCGGCCGGCCGGACCGGAGATCGAGATCGCCGCCGAGGTGGGGGAGTCGGGCACCGAGACCGCCAGGCAGCGGACCCCTATCTCCTGCTCGTTGTCGTCCACCGCGTATCCCACCCGGCGGACCTGGTCCAGCGCGTCCAGGAAGCCGTCCGGCGTGGTGATCGTCTTCTCGGTCGCGGCGGGCATCCCGGTCCGGGCGAGCAGCGCGCGCACCTCGTCCGGCGGGGTGTGCGCCAGCAGCGCCTTGCCGACCCCGGTGGAGTGCGGCAGCACCCGGCGGCCGACCTCGGTGAACATCCGCATCGAGTGCTTGGACGGCACCTGCGCCACGTACACGATCTCGTCGCCGTCGAGCAGGGCCATGTTGGCCGTCTCGCCGGTCTCCTCGACCAGCCGGGCCAGATACGGGCGGGCCCAGGTGCCGAGCAGCCGGGCGGCGGACTCGCCGAGCCGGATCAGGCGGGGGCCGAGCGCGTAACGCCGGTTGGGCTGCTGGCGTACGTAACCGCAGACCACCAGCGTGCGCATCAGGCGGTGGATCGTGGGCAGCGGGAGCCCGCTGCTCGCGGAGAGCTCGCTCAGGCCGACCTCGCCCCCCGCGTCGGCCATCCGCTCCAGCAGATCGAAGGCGCGCTCAAGGGACTGCACACCGCCGCTGGAAGCGGCGGGCTTGGAGTCGGAAGTGCTGGCGTGGGACGGCGGCACGTCAACGGTCCTTTCGAAGCGGAGGAGCAAGGCAGCAGCCTACCGGGCCCTTTCCGATCGGCCCACTGCCGACAGGGGCCGTCATGGCCGGTCAGCGCCCGTTTGTCCGGGTGTCCGCACGCCGTGCGACGCTCCGGTGAAGCCGCCTCCGGCCTATTCTACGTTCCGCACTCCGAAATGAACCTTCTACTTTGTGGAAACCTCCAGAGCGGCCTGCGCGGCGCCCGGGGAGCGGGGCCGGGTCTTGACGGGCCGCGTCCCCGAGTGAAGACTCCTTCAACAGTTCGTTGAATTCGCGAAATGAGGAGCACGGGTGTCCGGTACGGACGTGAAGCTGCTACTGCGCTCGACGCGCGTCGTCACCCCCGGGGGGACCCGGCCCGCAGCGGTCGCCGTCACCGGCGGGACCATCGACGCCGTCCTGCCGTACGACACCGAGCCGCCCTCGGGCGCCCGCGTCGAGGACTTCGGCGACGACGTCCTGCTGCCCGGCCTCGTCGACACCCACGTCCATGTGAACGATCCCGGCCGCACCGAGTGGGAGGGCTTCTGGACCGCCACCCGCGCCGCCGCGGCCGGCGGTATCACCACGCTGCTCGACATGCCCCTCAACTCGCTGCCGCCCACCACCACCGTCGAGCACCTGCGCGTCAAGCAGCGGGTCGCCGAGCCCAAGGTGCACGTCGACACCGGCTTCTGGGGCGGCGCCGTCCCCACGAACGTCAAGGACCTGCGCCCCCTGTACGAGGCCGGGGTCTTCGGCTTCAAGTGCTTCCTGTCGCCCTCCGGCGTCGAGGAGTTCCCCGAGCTGGACCAGGAGCAGCTGGCCCGGTCGATGGCCGAGATCGCGGGCTTCGGCGGACTGCTCATCGTGCACGCCGAGGACCCCCACCACCTGGCGTCCGCGCCGCAGCAGAGCGGCCCCGCCTACGCCGACTTCCTCGCGTCCCGGCCGCGCGACGCCGAGAACACCGCGATCGAAGGGCTCATCGCCCACGCCAGGCGGCTGAACGCCCGCGTCCACGTCCTGCACCTGTCCTCCAGCGATGCCCTGCCGCTGATCGCCGCCGCCCGGCGCGAGGGCGTGCGCCTCACCGTCGAGACGTGCCCGCACTTCCTCACCCTCACCGCCGAGGAGGTCCCCGACGGGGCGACCGAGTTCAAGTGCTGCCCGCCCATCCGGGAGGCCGCCAACCAGGACTTGCTGTGGCAGGGGCTCGCCGACGGCACCATCGACTGCATCGTCTCCGACCACTCGCCCTGCACCACCGACCTCAAGACGCCGGACTTCGCCTCCGCCTGGGGCGGCATCTCCTCCCTCCAGCTCGGCCTGCCCGCCATCTGGACCGAGGCCCGCAGGCGCGGCCACACCCTGGACGACGTCGCCCGCTGGATGTCGGCCGCCCCCGCCGCCCTGGCCGGACTGCACCGCAAGGGCGCGATCGAGGCCGGCCGCGACGCCGACTTCGCCGTCCTCGCCCCCGACGCCACCTTCACCGTCGACCCGGCCGGGCTCTTCCACCGCAACCAGGTCACCGCCTACGCCGGCCGCACCCTGCACGGCGTGGTGCGCTCCACCTGGCTGCGCGGCGTGCGCATCGCCGCCGACGGCGTCCTCGCCGAACCCACCGGCCGCCTCAGGACTAGGGAGAACCGAGCATGACCGCGACAGCACACTTCACCGGCGACGCGAACCCGTACGGCGGCGGCGACCCGTACGCCGACTACCGCACCGCCGACCACCCCTTCACCCACCTCGTGGACCTCGCCGACCGGCGGCTCGGCGCGGGTGTGACCGCCGCCAACGACGAGTTCTTCGCGGAGCGCGAGAACCTGCTGAAGCCGGAGCCCGCCCACTTCGACCCGGAGCGCTTCGGGCACAAGGGCAAGATCATGGACGGCTGGGAGACCCGCCGCCGACGCGGCGCGAGCGCGGACCGGCCCCACCCGGCGGACGAGGACCACGACTGGGCGCTGATCCGCCTCGGCGCCCCCGGCATCGTGCGCGGCCTGGTCGTGGACACCGCCCACTTCCGCGGCAACTACCCGCAGGCCGTCTCCGTCGAGGCCGTCTCGCTGCCCGGCTCGCCCTCCCCGGAGGAACTGCTCGCACCCGACGTGAAGTGGACGACGCTCGTCCCCCGTACGGCCGTCGGCGGCCACGCGGCCAACGCCTTCCCCGTCGACGTGGAGCGGCGCTTCACCCACCTGCGGCTGTGCCAGCACCCGGACGGCGGCATAGCCCGGCTCCGGGTGTACGGCGAGGTGGCCCCCGACCCCGCCTGGCTGGCCGCGCTCGCCACCTTCGACGTCGTCGCCCTGGAGAACGGCGGCCGGGTCGAGGACGCCTCCGACCGCTTCTACTCCCCGGCGACGAACACCATCCAGCCCGGCGGGTCCCACAAGATGGACGACGGCTGGGAGACCCGCCGCCGGCGCGACCGGGGCAACGACTGGATCCACTACCACCTGGTCGAAGAGGCGGAGATCCGGGCCGTGGAGATCGACACCGCGTATCTGAAGGGCAACGCGGCCGGCTGGGCGGGCCTCACCGCCCGCGACGCGCAGAGCGGCGCGTGGACCCGGCTGCTGCCCCGGACCCGGCTGCAGCCCGACACCAACCACCGCTTCGTCCTGCCCGGGCCCGTCCGGGCCGACCAGGTCCGGATCGACATCTTCCCGGACGGCGGGATCTCGCGGCTGCGCCTCTTCGGCTCTCTGACCGAACGCGGCGCCGCCCGGCTGGCCGCCCGCCACGCCGAACTCGGCGGCTGACCCAACGGGCCCCGGGGGCGGTTCAGAACTCCTCGTGCACTTCGGGGTCGCCGCCGAACCGTTCCCGCTGCCCGCCGGAGATCCGGGCCAGCTCCTCGGCCGTCAGCTCGAAGCCGAACAGGTCCAGGTTCTCGCGCTGACGCCCCGGATCGCCCGACTTCGGGATGGGTACGGCCCCGAGCTGGGTGTGCCAGCGCAGCACCACCTGCCCCGGGGTCACGCCGTGCGCCTCGGCGACGGCCACCACGTCCGGGTCGGTCAGCAGGTCGCGCCCGCGCCCCAGCGGGCTCCAGCTCTCCGTGACGATCCCCTTGGCCTCGTGGAAGGCCCGCAGCTCCTCCTGGGGCAGCCGGGGATGCAGCTCGATCTGGTTCACGGCGGGCAGCACCCCCGTCTCGCTCTCCAGCCGCTCCAGGTGCTCCGCGGTGAAGTTGGAGACCCCGATCGAGCGCACGAGACCGTCCTCGCGCAGCTTGATCAGCGCCCGCCAGGTGTCCACGTACAGACCGACCCGGGGCAGCGGCCAGTGGATGAGGTAGACGTCCACGTAGTCCAGGCCGAGATTGCCGCGGGACTCCTCGAACGAGGCGAGCGTCTTCTCGTACCCGTGGTGCCGGCCCGGCACCTTCGTCGTGACGATGACCTCCTCGCGCGGCACCCCGCTGCGGGCGATGCCGCGCCCCGTACCCGTCTCGTTGCCGTAGTTCAGCGCGGTGTCCACGAGCCGGTAACCGAGGCCCAGGGCGCCGGAGACGGCCTTCTCCGCCGCGTCGTCGTCCAGCGGGTAGGTGCCGAGCCCGACCGCCGGGATCGTACGGCCGTCGTTCAGGGTGTGCTCCGGGATACCGGACATGATCTTCCCTTCTCGCCTGTTCACCGTCGCGCGGGATGCCCCCGCCCAGCGTAGGCGGGGCGGGGGGACACGGCAGAACGGGAGGGCGGCGGCCCGGGGTCCTGTTACCGCCCCTGCCCCGCCTCGCGGTGCAACCGGGTGATGACCTCGTCGACCTGGTGCCGGTCGTAGCCCCGGCGCACCAGTTCGAAGGCCGGGGCGGCGGCCGGCGGGGCACCGGTGCGGAGCTGTGTGACATAGGCGTCCACCTGGTCGCGGTCGTATCCGCGCCGGGCTATGCGGAAGCCGAACAGCTCGTGCGGCGGGCGGTCGTCCTGCTCGTGCGGCGCGGACATGGTGCCTCCTTCGGGCGTCACCGGTGCCCCCACCCTGCCACAGTCAGGCCGAGTGGCCGCCGTCCACGGTCAGTTCGGCGCCGGTGACGAAGGCGGCCTCCTCACCGGCCAGGTACGCGATCAGCGCGGCCACCTCGGCCGTAGTGCCGAACCGGTCCAGCGCGTTCGCCGCGCGCTGCCCGTCCGCGAACGGGCCGTCGGCGGGGTTGAGGTCGGTGTCCACCGCGCCGGGCTGGACCAGGTTGACGGTGATGCCGCGCGGGCCGAGCTCACGGGCCAGCGGCTTGGTCAGCCCGGAGAGCGCGGACTTGCTCATCGCGTAGAGCGTGGCGCCGGGGCCGCCCGCGTGCCGGCTCAGGGCCGTACCGAGGGAGATGATGCGGCCGCCGCGCTCCATTGCATCGGCCGCGGCCCGGCAGGCGAGGAAGACCGCCCGCACGTTGACGGCGAGGACCCGGTCGACATCGGCGGGCGTGAGGCCGGCGATGGGGCCGAGTACGCCGATCCCCGCGTTGTTCACCAGGATGTCGAGCCGGCCGAACGTCTTGGCCGCCCGGTGCACCACCGAGGCGGCGGCCTCCGGGTCGGCCGCGTCGGCGCGCAGGGCGACCGCGCGGCGGCCGGTCGCCTCGATCGCGCGGACGACCTCCTGGGCGCCCATTTCGTCCCGGGCGTAGGTCAGCGCCACATCGGCGCCGTCCCGGGCGAGCCGCAGGGCGGTCGCGGCGCCGATGCCGCGGCTGCCGCCGGTGACGAGCGCGGTGCGGCCGGTGTTGACGGTGCTGTTCATCGGGGTTCCTGTTCGTTGCCGGTCGTGCTGACAGGAACCAGGGAAGTCCTTCGGCGGGCCGGAAACCGGCGGGAAACGGACGCCAACTCCGGTAAGGTCAACCCCCTTGCGGCGGGCGCCAGTCCGGTGAGCGGCCGAGTGCCGCCAGGGTGAGGGCGAGCGGGTCGGCGCGGCCCGTCCGCGGGCCTGCGGCCAGGGCGGGCCGGAAGGCGGCGTCCGGCCGTTCGCGCGCCGGCCCGTCCGGTACCCGCAGGGCGAGGGGCAGGGCGGCCTCCGTCACGGCTTCCGGCAGGGCGGTGGGCAGGCCGAGCGCCGCGGCCACGTCCCAGGAGTGCACGACGTAGTCGATGAAGTGGAACCCCATCGCGGTGGTCGCGGAGAACGTCGCATCCGTGCTGACCTCCGGCAGCGTGAACCGCCGGGCCGACGCCTCCGGCCGGGCGAACGCGTCGAGTACGGTCCGGGCCGTCCCGCGATACCAGGCGGCCGGATCGTTCCCGGCCGGCCGGGGCGCCCAGGCGGCTCCATCGGCTCCCTCGCCCCGCGAGGCGGCGGCGAACCCGAGGTGCTGGGTGCCCATGTGCTCCACCAGCAGGCGCAGCGTCCAGCGGTCGCAGGGGGTGGGGCGGTCCCAGTCGCCGGGGCCGGCGCGGTCGACGACGCGTACGGATTCCAGCACCGCGATCCGGTCGAGCCGGATGATGTCCATGGTCGGGGTCCTTTCGCCGGGTGGTGCGGGGGTGGTGGGGGTCAGGGAGCGGTGGCGGGCCACGGAGCAGCCCCGGACACCAGCCGCCACGCGGAGTCGTACACGGCGGAGCGGCTGGTGAACGGGGCCGTCCAGGTCGCCGAGCGCAGGGTGCCGCGGTCCCGGTGGGCGCGGACGATCCGCCGGTGGTCGGGGCGGGCGACGAAGCCCAGCAGGTGTTCGTGGGCGGTCCAGACGGTGATCGAACCGGAACGGTTCATCCGTGGGCTCAGGTCCGCCCACAGCCACATGCCGACCGCGCCGGGTGTCCGGGGCCAGGTACGGCGCAGCCGCATGCCCTCGGCGCCTACGGAGAACGTGCTCCAGGAGCGGTGCGTGACGAATTCGGTGACCCCGACGACCACCTCCGACCCGGGCCCCACGGCCCCGGCGGCGGCGCCCGGCCGCCACTGCGTACTCCAGAGAACGTGCGGCATGGTCGGTCTCCTCCTGGCACGGTTCGGTCGACCGCAGCGGGTCTCCGGAGCGGACATCCGTGACACTACAACTGGACGAACGATCGTGCTATTAGTTTTGCGTGGCGGGAGGGAACACCTTGAGCGCCGGTCCTACGCGTCGGCGGGAAGCGACGACGGGTCCACCGCCACCGCCCGGAGCCGTCCCAGGATCGCGCGCCACGCCCTCGTGTAGCTCTCGGAGCTGCCACGGAGCACCGAATCGCCGTTCGCCAGCTCCAGGAACGCGATGATCTCGAAGGCGAGCTGGGCGGCGTCGCAGTCGTCGCGGATCTCGCCCAGTGCCCGCGCCTCCTCGATCCGCCGCTCCACGAAGGAGAACCAGCCGGCCTGCGCGGCCGCGAGCGCGTCGTGCACCGCGCCCTCGCGGGCGTCGAACTCGGCGAGCGCGGCGTAGAAGAAGCAGCCGCCGGGGAAGACCCGGTCCTGCGAGTAGGCGATCCAGGAGGCGCACAGCTGCCGGACGCGCCCCAGGCCGGCGGGTGTGCCGCGCGTCGGGCGCACGACATGCTCGTCGTACATCGCGACGGCCGCCCGCACGGTCGCCAGCTGGAGCTCCTCCTTGGAGCCGAAGAGCGCGAACACTCCGCTCTTGCTCAGCCGCAGGTCCGTGGCCAGCCGGCCGAGGGACAGCCCTTCGAGTCCCTCCACCGAGGCGACCGCGGCCGCCCGGGCGAGGACCAGCTGCCGGGTGCGATTGCCCCGTTCGACCCTTCCGTCCTGACGTGTTCCGGCCATCCGGTGCCTCCGCGCTCCGTGAGGTGCGGGCGGCTGCCTTCGGACCCGCCCCCGGGGCCGTCATTGTAGGAGGGCGCCCGGTAGCGTGATGGTTCCCAGGTGCGAGCCGGTGCCGTCTCCCCGCCGTCCCTCCGCAGCAACAGGAGATCCAGGTGTCGTCCGCCGCCGTACCCGTGCCCGCCCTCGCCCCGCCGCGCCGGGCCTGGCTCACCGATCTGCCCGTGCTGCTGGTCGCGGTGGTCTGGGGCTCCAGCTACCTGGCCGCCAAGGGCATCACCACACCGCAGACCGTCGTCGCCGTCCTCGTGCTGCGGTTCGCCGTCGTGCTGCCCGTGCTGGTCGTCGCGGGATGGCACCGGCTGCGGGCGCTGAGCGCGGCCCAGTGGCGCGGGGCCGGGCTGCTCGGCCTCGTGCTCAGCGGGATCTTCCTGCTGGAGACGTACGGCATCGTGCACACCTCGGCCACCAACGCCGGGCTCATCATCAGCCTCACCATGATCCTCACCCCGCTCGCCGAAGCCGCCGTGACGCGGACCCGGCCGACCGGGGCCTTCCTCGCGGCCGCCGGGCTCTCCGTCGCGGGCGTGGTGCTCCTGACCCAGGGCGGTGGATTCACCAGCCCCTCGGCCGGTGACCTGCTCATGCTGGCCGCCGCGTTCGCCCGGACCCTGCACGTCCTGCTGATGGCCCGCGTCAGGTCCGTCAGGTCGGCGGACTCGCTCTCCCTGACGACCGTCCAGCTCGGCGGCGCGGTCGCCGTCTTCGCCCTGCTGGCCGCCGCGCCGGGGACGGGTGAGACGCCGTGGACCGTCGCCGCCGGGTTCGGCGTGCGGGAGTGGGGCGGGCTGCTGTTCCTGTCGGTGTTCTGCACGCTGTTCGCGTTCTTCGTGCAGATGTGGTCCGTACGCCGCACCTCCCCGTCCCGGGTCAGCCTGCTGCTCGGTACGGAACCGCTGTGGGCCGCCGCCGTCGGCATCGCGATCGGCGGCGAACGCCTCGGCCTCGCCGGGGTCGCGGGCGCCGTGCTGGTGCTGGCGGGCACGGCCTGGGGGCGCCGCAGCGCGGACCCGGCCGCGCCCTGACCGGATCACGCCCCGGTCCGCCTCACTCCTTGACCGCGTCCGACGCGATCATCACGGCCGCCCCCGCCACCAGCAGCACGATGCTCGCGAACAGCGGGTACGCGGCGACGAACGGCAGCCGCTGCACCAGGCTGAAGAAGCGGAACCAGTCGAGCCATTCGTGGAGCAGCCCGGTGACCCCCTGGACGAAGAGCAGGAATCCGACCGTCTCGCAGACTTTCCTCATGACGGCGAGACTGGCGGCCGGGGCCCCGCCGCCGTGTCGGCCGGTGCGCGAGGTGGCCGTCGCGGTCGGACAGGGCCGCTCCAACGCCGAGACCGCCGCCGCGCTCTGCCTCAGCGTCGCCACGGTGAAGACCCAGGTCTCCCGCATCCTCGCCAAGTTCGGCTACGACAACCGCGTACAGATCGCCCTGCTGGTCCACGACGCCGGTCTGCTCGACGACGAGAGCGGCTCGAGACCGGCATGAGACAGGGGGAAGGCGCCGGAACCCGCGCTCTACGCTGAGCGGGCCGGTCCCGGGGATCGGCGCGATCCGACCGGGAGGGCGGGGCCATGTCCGAAGTCGACGTAGATCTGCGGGGGTTGGCCGATTTCACGGCGAACCCGTATCCCCATTACGCGCAGCTGCGCTCGGCCGGGCCCGTGCACACCATCCGCACCGACGAGTTCGACCTCGCCTGGCTCGTCGTCGGCTACGACGAGGGCCGGGCCGTCCTCGCCGACCAGCGCTTCGGCAAGGACTGGCGGTCGCTGCCCGGCGAGGGGGGCGGCGCCTCGGTCAACGCCAACATGCTGGGGATGGACCCCCCGGACCACACCCGGCTGCGCAAGCTGGTCGCCCGGGAGTTCACCTCGCGCCGGATCGAGGCGCTGCGCCCCCGCGTGGAGGAGATCACCGGAGGGCTGATCGACGCGATGCTGCCCGCCGGGCGGGCGGACCTCGTGGACGCGCTCGCCTTCCCGCTGCCGATGACCGTCATCTGCGAGCTGATCGGCGTGCCGGACCTGGACCGGTCCGCATTCCGCAAGATGTCCAACGGTGTGATAGCGCCCGCCGGCGCGCAGGAGGAGGGCGAGGCGCTCCGCGCCATGGGCGCCTACCTCGGCGAGCTGATCGAGGACAAGCGCCGCGCACCCGGCGACGACCTGATGAGCGCGCTGATCGCGGCCCGCCACGACGACGACGACAGTCTGTCACCCGACGAACTGGTGGGTATGGCCTTCCTGTTGCTCGTCGCCGGCCACGAGACGACGGTCAACCTGATATCCAACGGGGTCCGCGCCCTGCTCGCCCACCCGGACCAGCTGGCCGCGCTGCGCGCCGACTTCGGGCTGCTGGACGGGGCGGTGGAGGAGATGCTGCGCTACGACGGACCGGTGGAGACGGCCACCCTCCGCTTCGCCCGGGAACGGGTCGAGACGGGTTCCCGGGTGATCGAGAGGGGCGATCCGGTCCTCGTCTCGCTCGCCGGCGCCGACCGCGACCCCGGCCGCTACCCGGAGCCCGACCGCTTCGACATCCGCCGCGACACCCAGGGCCACCTGGCCTTCGGACACGGCATCCACTTCTGCATGGGCGCGCCGCTGGCCCGGATGGAGGGCCGCATCGCCCTGCGCATGCTGCTGGAGCGCTGCCCCGGCCTCGAAGCCGACCCGGACGGCGCCCCGCTCGACTGGCTGCCCGGGACGCTGATCCGCGGGGTGCGCCGGCTCCCCGTGCGCTGGTAGACGGGGCCGCGCCCGCCACGTAGCCGCGCCCGGGGCGGTGACATCCGCACCCGGCTCTCGTACGGTGACAGAGGCCCGGCGCACGGTGACGGCCGCGGCCGCCCCGGCACCGTACGCGCCCCGTTGCGACACACGCTCCCCGCCCCTCCGGGCGGCGGCGGCGCGGGCTCGGGGATACTTGCCCAGCCGGGCCGGGACCACAGGGCCCCCGGCTCCACCAGCAGCACAGCGAGCAGCACAAGAAGGGCACGGCGTCGTGGCAAGGGTTCGGACAGGGGTACGTGCGATGGGCGCCGTGCTTGCGGCGGTGCTGGGGGTGTCCCTCATGGGATGCAGCAGCACCGGCGGCAAGCGGGCGGAGGAGCGTGCGGCCAAGGCCGCGGCCGAGGGCCGGTCCGCGGTGAACACACCCCGCTGGACCTTCGCCATGGTCACCCACTCGGGCGACGGCGACACCTTCTGGGACATCGTCCAGAAGGGCGCCAAGATGGCGGCCGACAAGGACAACATCAACTTCCTGTACTCGCACGACGACGAGGGCCAGCAGCAGGCCCAGCTCGTGCAGGCCGCCATCGACAAGAAGGTCGACGGGCTGATCGTCACGCTCGCCAAGCCCGACGCCATGAAGGACGTCGTGGCCAAGGCCACCCGGGCCGGCATCCCCGTCATCACCGTGAACTCGGGCTCCGCCGAGTCCAAGAAGTACGGCGCGCTCACCCACATCGGCCAGGACGAGTCGATCGCCGGCGAGGCAGTCGGCGAGGAGCTGAACGCGCGCGGCCGCAAGAAGGCCCTGTGCATCCTGCACGAGCAGGGCAACGTCGGCCACGAGCAGCGCTGCGCCGGGGCGAAGAAGACCTTCGACGGCCGGATGCAGAACCTGTACGTGGAGGGCACCAACATGCCCGACGTGCAGGCGTCCATCGAGGCGAAGCTCCAGGCCGACAAGGACATCGACGCGGTCGTCACCCTCGGCGCGCCCTTCGCGGACGCCGCCGTCAAGGCGAAGCAGACCGCGGGCAGCAAGGCCGAGATCGACACCTTCGACCTGAACCCCAAGGTCGCGGCCTCGCTCCAGTCCAAGACCCTCGGCTTCGCCGTCGACCAGCAGCCCTACCTCCAGGGGTACGAGGCCGTCGACCTGCTCTGGCTCTACCGCTACAACCGCAACGTCCTCGGCGGCGGCCGCCCGGTCCTGACCGGCCCGCAGATCGTCACGTCCGACGACGCCGCCCAGCTCGCCGAGTACGCCGACCGGGGAACGCGATGACCGCCGCGTCCGGCTCGTCGTCCCCCGCCGGGACCGACGAGCGGCTGCTGCACACCTCACCGCTGCGCAAACTGCTCGGCCGCCCGGAGCTGGGCTCGGTCGTCGGCGCGCTCGCCGTCTTCCTCTTCTTCGCGGTCGTCGCCGACAGCTTCCTGCGCGTCACCAGCTTCGGCACGGTGATGTACGCGGCCTCCACCATCGGGATCATGGCGGCGCCGGTCGCGCTGCTGATGATCGGCGGCGAGTTCGACCTCTCCGCCGGTGTGATGGTCACCAGCTCCGCGCTGGTCTCCTCGATGTTCAGCTACCAGATGACGGCCAACGTCTGGGTCGGCGTCTTCGTGTCCCTGCTGGTGACGCTCGCCATCGGCGCGTTCAACGGCTTCATGCTGACCCGCACCAAACTGCCGAGCTTCATCATCACGCTCGGCACGTTCCTGATGCTGACCGGGCTCAACCTCGGCTTCACCAAGCTGATCAGCAAAAGCGTCTCGACCAAGACCATCGGCAACATGGAGGGCTTCCCCTCCGCACGCAAGCTCTTCGCCTCGTACTGGACGGTCGGCGGCGTCGAACTCAAGGTGACCCTCCTGTGGTGGGCCGGCCTCGTCGCCGTCGCCACCTGGATCCTGCTCCGCACCCGCTTCGGCAACTGGATCTTCGCGGTCGGCGGCGGGGCCGACGCGGCCCGCGCGGTCGGCGTCCCGGTGATCCGGACGAAGATCGGGCTCTACCTCGGCGTCGCCTTCGCGGCCTGGGTCTCCGGCCAGCACCTGCTGTTCAGCTACGACGTCGTCCAGTCCGGCGAGGGCGTCGGCAACGAGCTGATCTACATCATCGCGGCCGTCATCGGCGGCTGCCTGATCACCGGCGGCTACGGCTCCGCGATCGGCTCCGCGGTCGGTGCCTTCATCTTCGGCATGACCAGCAAGGGCATCGTGTACGCGGAGTGGAACCCCGACTGGTTCAAGTTCTTCCTCGGGGCGATGCTGCTCCTGGCCACCCTGCTCAACGCATGGGTACGCAAGCGCGCGGAGGCGACGAAATGACGGCCCCCAAGGCACCGAACGGGCCGCAGGACACCGGCCGGCAGGCGCTGGTCGAGCTCGACGACGTCGCCAAGTACTACGGCAACGTCAAGGCCCTCGAAGGCGTCTCGCTCCAGGTGCACGCGGGCGAGATCTCCTGCGTGCTCGGCGACAACGGCGCCGGCAAGTCCACCCTCATCAAGATCATCGCCGGGCTGCACCGGCACGACGCCGGACGGTTCCTGGTGGACGGCGAGGAGACCACCCTCGCCAACCCGCGCGACGCCCTGGACCGGGGCATCGCCACCGTCTACCAGGACCTCGCCGTCGTCCCCCTGATGCCGGTCTGGCGGAACTTCTTCCTGGGCTCCGAGCCGACGACCGGCGCGGGCCCCTTCAAGCGCCTCGACGTGCGGCTGATGCGCGAGACGACCCACTCGGCGCTGCTGCGCATGGGCATCGACCTGCGCGACGTGGACCAGCCCATCGGCACCCTGTCCGGCGGCGAGCGCCAGTGCGTCGCCATCGCCCGGGCCATCCACTTCGGCGCCAAGGTGCTGGTCCTGGACGAGCCGACCGCCGCGCTCGGCGTCAAGCAGTCCGGGGTGGTCCTCAAGTACATCGCGGCCGCCCGGGACGCCGGCCTCGGCGTGGTCCTCATCACCCACAACCCGCACCACGCCTATCTCGTCGGCGACCGGTTCGTCCTGCTCAAGCGGGGCGCCATGGCCGGCAGCCACACCAAGGGGAGCGTCACGCTGGACGAACTGACCCGCCAGATGGCGGGCGGCAGCGAGCTGGAGGAGCTGAGCCACGAGCTGGAGCGCGCCTCCGGCCCGGGCCCCGACGAGACCGTGTAGCGAAGGCGCCCGGCGACCCCGCCGCTCCCGGGGTGGCAGAATCGGGGCAGACGGGCGCCGTCCGCCACCGGGATCACACCTGACCCGGTCACCCCAGACCCCTCAGGGACGATGAGCACGTACCGCGACTTCACACACCGCGGCTCCGCCCGCGCGACCGTCCTGCGGACCGTGGGCACCCGGGAAAGGCGCTCCCACCTCACGGCGCCCCGGGTCCCCACCGTCGGCATCGACATCGGGGGGACCAAGGTGATGGCCGGCGTCGTGGACGCCGACGGCACGATCCTGGAGACCGTCCGCACCGAGACCCCGGACAAGTCCAAGAGCCCCAGGGTCGTCGAGGACACCATAGTCGAGCTGGTCCTGGACCTCTCCGACCGGCACGACGTGCACGCCGTGGGCATCGGCGCGGCCGGCTGGGTCGACGCGGACCGCTCCAAGGTGCTGTTCGCCCCGCACCTGGCCTGGCGCGACGAGCCCCTGCGCGACGCCCTGGCCTCCCGGCTCGTCGTCCCGGTCATGGTGGACAACGACGCCAACACCGCCGCCTGGGCCGAGTGGCGCTTCGGGGCCGGCCGCGGCGAGGACCACCTCGTCATGATCACCCTCGGTACGGGCATCGGCGGCGCCATCCTGGAGGACGGCCAGGTCAAGCGCGGCAAGTACGGCGTCGCCGGTGAGTTCGGCCACATGCAGGTCGTGCCCGGCGGCCACCGCTGCCCCTGCGGCAACCGCGGCTGCTGGGAGCAGTACAGCTCCGGCAACGCCCTCGTCCGCGAGGCCCGCGAGCTGGCCGCCGCCGACTCCCCGGTGGCCCACGGCCTCATCGAGCGCGTCAAGGGGAACATCCCCGACATCACCGGCCCGCTCATCACCGAACTGGCCCGCGAGGGCGACGCGATGTGCGTCGAACTCCTCCAGGACATCGGCCAGTGGCTCGGCGTCGGCATCGCCAACCTGGCCGCCGCGCTCGACCCCTCCTGCTTCGTCATCGGCGGCGGTGTCAGCGCCGCCGACGACCTGCTCATCGGACCGGCCAGGGACGCCTTCAAACGCCACCTCACCGGCCGCGGCTACCGCCCCGAGGCCCGCATCGCGAAGGCGCAGCTCGGCCCGGAGGCGGGTATGGTCGGCGCGGCCGACCTCGCCCGGCTGGTGGCCCGCCGCTTCCGCCGCACCAACCGCCGCCGCGTCGAGCGGTACGAGCGGTACGCCCAGATCTACGACCAGGCCGCGAGCACCATCCGCAACACCCGCAACACCCGCACTTCGTAGGGACCCCCAGACCCATGACCGCAGCCGAGCACCCCGTCGTGCCGCGCCAGTCCACGCCGCCGGAAGAGGGTGACGGGCGGCCGCCCGAGACCCGCCGCCATCTGATCCGGCGGCGCCTGATCACGGCGACCATCATCGTGCTGCTCATCGGCGTCCCCGCCGGGTACCTGCTGATCTCGGCCGGCCAGAGCCGCCGCTCCGGCCAGGACAAGGCCGCCGAGGCCGCCGCGCAGGGCCTGCGGGCGGGCTGGCCGTCCCGGATGCTGCGCCGCATCTTCGAGGTGCCGATCCCCGGCTACGCCACGGAGGTCCAGTACTACGAGACCAACAACTGGAAGGCCAGCCGGATGTACGCGCAGTTCCGCACGACGTCGGCCGGCCTGGACCGGTTCCTGACAGACGTGGGCACCGGCCGCGCCGCCCTGGAGGCCGGGAAGGTCACCATCGGCGCACGCGACACGAAGATCGCCGGCTGGTACTTCGGTGACGGCGTCTCCTGGGCGGGCACCACCCACACCAACGAGGACCCGCGCCCCACCCAGGACATCACCGTCGACATGACCGACCCGATGTCACCCGTCGTCTACGTCGTCTCCGCCGCGACCCCCTGACGCCGCTCCCGGCGCCAGCGCCTGCACCTCGGCGTAGGACAGCGCCCCGCGATCCACCGCCCGCCCGGCACGGATCGCGGCGGCGGTGGCGGCGGCCCCGGCCAGCGCCTCCCGGTAGAGCAGCGAGCCGAGACTGACCCGGCGCACGCCCAGGGCGCCCAGCTCGGCGAGGCCGGGCCCCGCCGGGGAGAACAGCACGTTCAGCGGGGTGACGAGGGCGGCGGTGAGGGCGGCGATCCCCGCCCGGTCCGAGAGCCCCGGCACGAACACCCCGTCCGCGCCGGCCTGCTCGTAGACCGCCAGACGGTCCGCGGTCCGCTCCCGCTCGCGCCCGAGCCAGTAGGTGTCCGTGCGGGCGTTGACGAACAGTCCGGGCGCGGCCGCCTTGACGGCGGCGATCTTCGCGGCGTGCAGCTCGACGGGGGCCAGAGTGCCGTCCGGCCGGCCGTCCTCCAGATTGATCCCCGCCGCCCCCGCCTCGTACAGCCGGCGGGCCAGCACGGCGACCTCGGCCGGGTCGTCGCTGAAGCCCCCTTCGGCGTCCACGCTGAACAGGAACGACCCCCGCCCGAGCCGGCGGGCCAGGTCCACGGTCGCCTCCTTCGTGGCCGCCGCCCCGTCCGGCAGCCCGAGGCCCGCGGCCACGCCGAGACTCGTGGTGCCGACCGCCTCGAACCCCTCCGCGACCAGGGCGGCGGCGGAGGCGTGGTCCCAGGCGTTGGGCAGCAGCAGCGCGCCGCCCCGGTGGTGGAGCCGGGCGAACGGGGTCAGCGGGCGCCCGAGCAGTCCATCGGCCAGGGCCAGGGCGTGCGCCCTGCCGGGGCAGACCCGGGGCGGTGCGCCGAAGGTGAGCGGCACGGGGCGGCCGTGCTGGGCGGCCACCAGGTCCAGCAGCACCACATCGCCCTCGGCGATCTCCCGCCCGGCGACCCGGGTGGCGCGCGCGGCGACGCGCCGCATGGTGCGCACCGGCGGGTCCTCCCGCAGCACCCGGGCCGTCGGTACGCCCGGCCCGGCCGCCGTGACGGCCTCGACCAGCGTGGCCGTCGCGGCACACGCCTGGACCAGCAGCCCGATGCGGTTGGCGACGGCCTCCGGACCGGCTTCGTCCGTCGTGCCCGGCGTCAGCAGCGCCACGAGCCGGGCCACGGCCTGATCGGCGGGCGCGGCGGCGGTCCGGCCGGCGGAGGGGGCGTCCCCGGAGCCGGCGCAGCCTGCGCCGTGCGCCGCTCCCGCGTCCCCGAAGTAGGCATCCGCCACCACGGCCACGTCCTGGGCGATCCGTTCGGGCTCCGGCATGTCCAGGGCGGCGGCGAGGCCGCACACCACGCGCGTGCGCAGGCCGCTTCCCCGGCCGGCCGTCGTCGCCGCCCGGTGCAGTTCGGCGGGGTCCAGGCGGGCGAGTTCGGCTTCCACCAGGGCGCGGCGCCGCCGGTGCGGCTCGCCGGAGGCGAACCTGGCCACGGTGGCCCGCAGCCAGGCGACGCTCGCGCCGGGCGGCCCGTCGCAGGGGTCCGGTGGCCCCGGGACGAGCGCGGGGTCGGCGAGCGCCGCCCGTACCTCGGCGTACCGGCTGAACTCGTGTGACGTCGCGTGACTCATGGCTCCGACGCTAGGGCCGGAACACTTCGGCGGCCGCCGAACCGTGCCTGCGGCACCATGAGGGCATGTCCCCTCTCGCCGAGACGGCCGCTCTCTTCGCCGACCGCACCCGGGCCGCCTTCTGCCGGGCGCTGCTCGACGGACGCGCCTGGACGGCCGGTGAGCTGGCCCGGCACGCGGGCGTCAGCGCGTCCACCGCCAGCGAGCAGCTCTCCCGCCTCGTCGCCGGCGGCCTGCTGGCCGAGGAGCGCCAGGGCCGCCACCGCTATGTCCGGCTGGCCGGCCCGGAGGCCGCCGCCCTGACCGAGGCCCTGGCCGCGTACGACCCCGGCACGCCTTACCCCGGCAACCTGCGCGCCTCCGTGCGCCAGGACGCCGAGGCCCGGGCGCGGACCTGCTACGACCATCTGGCGGGCCGGCTCGGCGTGGCCCTGGCGGACGCGATGACGGCGCGCGGCCTGGTCGACACGGACTCCGGGATCGCTGTGACCCCGGCGGGCCGGGCCTGGCTGGCCGACGCCCTGGACTACCGGCAGCCCGCGGGCACCCGGCGGCCCCTCGTACGCACCTGCCTGGACTGGACCGAGCGCCGGCCCCACCTCGCCGGGGCCCTCGGCGCGGCGCTGTGCGCGACGGCCCTGGAGCGGGGATGGGTGCGGCGGGTCGGCTCGGGGCGTGCGGTGAAGGTGACGGCGCGGGGGAGTGAGGCGTTCGGGGAGCTGCTGGGGGTATCCACCTGCTGTTCCTCAGAGTTGAGGGAGTGAGCGTAACCACGTATGAGTGAGTGTCGTTCTCAGGGTGTGAATCTGACGGAGTGGGCGAGGGCGCAGGGTGTGCATCCGCAGACCGCGTATCGGTGGTTCCGTGAGGGAACGTTGCCGGTGCCGGCTCAGCGGGTCGGACCGCGAACAATCCTGGTGAACGTGGACGCGAACACCGCGTCTGGGGCCAT
>NZ_SSBI01000090.1 GCF_004795015.1 Streptomyces sp. A1277
GCACTGGTAGTTGGAGGGGTTCTCCTTGCGGGCGGTGATGACCAGATGGCCCTGGCCGTCCAGCGCGGCGTTCTTGTTCCCTGAGGTGTAGTACTGCCGCTCGTGGTTGTCGACGTTGTCGCCGGTCCCGATCTGCCACTTGCCGCCGTCCACGGCCGAGCCGGCCGCACCGTCGAACTCGTCGGAGAACGTCGTCGTGGCGGTCGCCGCCGTCTGCGACATCGGCGCGGCGGCCGCGGGGGCGGGGCCGCCGTTGCCCACCAGGCCGGCTGTGGCCAGGGCGAGAGCGAGTGCCGGGAGCACGGAGCGCAGCAGGCGCCGCGAAAGACGTGGGGAGTCCATGACTCTCCCTTCCGGTGCGTATATGGGGGAGGGAAGGCGAACCCCGCCGTACGCACGTAAGTCATGCGCATGACAGGTTGAGCAGACGCGGTGGAGCGGACGCGGGGCACTTGGTTCGTTACATGATTTAAGAAGTGAAGGAAGGTGCTGTCAAGACTTTGGTACGGACCACAGGAGTCGAAGCGACGACGGGCCCGCACGTACCAACGGTCCGCAGGGATGGGCGACATGCCTGCGGACCGGTGGTTCAGTGCCATGCGGCGGAGCAGTAGAAGTCGCACAGGTAGCGGGCGCCGAACGGGTCCATGGAGCGGTTGCCCGACAGGAAGAGGTCGAACCCGCGTCGAACCTGCGTTCGCTTGAGGATCTTGCCTTCTGGGGGGTGGGAGTGCGTGTGCACAGACGTGCGAGCGCCAGTCTCGTCCGCGCTCCGGCGCCGGCACCAGGCCCGGACGGGTCCCGCCACGACCTTGCGATGCCGCCGTGTCAAACGGCCTGGACGGATCATGATTTGTGCGTGATCACCTGTCGCCGGGCCCCGGACCGGTCCCGGTGCGGTCGGCGGACTAAACCGCGCACCGGTGGCGTTGTGCCTGGTCGGAGCCCTTGCGTGGGCAAGCGGACCGGGCGGAAGTGGAGGCATGGCTGTGCACGGTGAGTACAAGATCCCCGGCGGCAAGCTGGTCGTAGTGGACCTGGAGGTCGAGGGCGGCGCGCTGCGCGATGTCCGGGTGGCGGGTGACTTCTTCCTGGAGCCGGACGAGGCGATCCTCGCGATCGACGCGGCGCTGGAGGGCGCTCCGGCGACGACCGACACGGTCGCCCTGGCGGCCAGGATCGACGCGGCGCTCCCGGAGTCGACGGTGATGCTCGGCCTCACCTCGGAGGGCGTCGCCGTCGCCGTACGCCGGGCCCTGGCGCACGCCACGGAGTGGAGCGACTACGACTGGCAGCTCATCCACGACGCCCCGCAGTCCCCCGCGCTCCACATGGCGCTGGACGAAGTCATCACGGCGCAGGTCGCGGCGGGCAGGCGCCCGCCGACGCTGCGGGTGTGGGAGTGGGACTCCCCGGCGGTGATCATCGGCAGCTTCCAGTCCCTGCGCAACGAGGTCGATCCCGAGGGGGTCGAACGCCACGGAGTCACGGTCGTCCGGCGCGTCTCCGGCGGCGGGGCGATGTTCGCCGAGCCGAGCAGCACCATCACGTACTCCCTCGCGGTCCCCCAGTCGCTGGTCTCCGGCCTCTCCTTCGCCGACAGCTACGCCTACCTGGACGACTGGGTGCTGGAGGCCCTGGGCGACATGGGCATCAAAGCCTGGTACCAGCCGCTCAACGACATCGCGACGGAGGTCGGGAAGATCGCCGGCGCCGCGCAGAAGCGCGTGGTCGGCCCGGACGGGGGCCCCGGCGCGGTGCTGCACCACGTGACGATGTCCTACGACATCGACGCCGACAAGATGCTCGACGTGCTGCGCATCGGCAAGGAGAAGATGTCCGACAAGGGGACGAAGAGCGCCAAGAAGCGCGTCGACCCGTTGCGCCGGCAGACCGGACTCCCCCGCCAGGCCGTCATCGAGCGGATGATCGAGTCCTTCCGCAACCGGCACGGCCTGACCCGGGGCAACGTGACCCCCGAGGAGCTGGCCAGGGCCGAGGAGCTGGTCCGCACCAAGTTCACCACCGACGAGTGGACCGCGCGGGTGCCCTAAAGGGCCGGCGGCCGGTGCTCGAACCAGCGCCGGTCGGCCTCCAGCTGGGCGGCCAGCGCGACGAGCCGTTCCTCGCTGCGGGACGGGCCGAGGAGCTGGGCGCCGACCGGGAGGCCGTCCGGAGTGAAGCCCGCCGGGACGTTGACGCCGGGCCAGCCCAGCACGTTCCACGGCCAGGCGTACGGGCACGCCTCGGTCATCGCCACATCGGTGCGCCAGGCGCTCAGCCCGTCGAACCTGCCGATCCGGGGCGGCGGCAGCGCGGTCGTCGGGGTGAGGAGCACGTCGAACCCGGCCCCGCCGCGCCCCCGGTGGAACAGCGCGCCGATCCGCCGGTGCTGGTGCACCTCGCGCGCCCTGGCCGCCCGCACCACCCGGCCGCCGAGCCGGGCGCCCGTGCGCAGCGCGCTGCGGGTGCGCGCGTCCAGCAGCGCCGGTTCGGGGTGCAGTGCCGCGAGTTCGGCGATCCCGGCGGTGGCGCGGGGCACGAAGCCGAGGCCGATGAGCCCGTAGCGCGGCCGGGCCTCCTCCACGTGGTGGCCGAGCCGGGCCAGCGCCTCCGCGATCTCGGTGACCGCGCGGCACACGTCCGGGTGGGGCGCCGTGCCGGTGAGGGTGAGCGGGGGGCGCCAGGCGAGGGCGATGCGCAGCCGGCCCGGGTCGCGGCGGGCGGCGGCCGAGGCGCTGACGGGCGGCGGGCGGTGCGGGTCCTCGGGGTGCGGCCCCGCGACCGCGTCCAGCAGCAGGGCGGCGTCCGCCACGGTCCTGGCCAGCGGGCCGTTGACGGTGAGGCCCTGGAAGGCGTCGCTGTGCGGGTGCACGGAGATCCGGCCGCGCTGCGGTTTGATGCCGACGAGGTGGGTCCAGGCGGCGGGGATGCGGACGGAGCCGGCGCCGTCCGAGCCGAGCGCGGCGGGTACCAGGCCGGCGGCGACGGCGGCCGCCGAACCGCCGGAGGAGCCGCCCGGGGTGTGGTCGGTGTGCCACGGGTTGCGGGTGGCGCCAAACGCGGCCCCCTCGGTGAACGGCCACTGCCCCAGTTCGCAGGAGTTGGTCTTCCCGACGATCACGGCCCCGGCCGCGCGCAGCCTGCGGACGGCCTCGCTGTCGGCGGTCGCGGCGACCCGGTCCCCGGCGCAGCCGAAGTGGGTGGGCATCCCGGCGACGTCGGTGTCGTCCTTGACCGCGACGGGCACCCCGAGCAGGGGCAGCCGCTCCCCCGCCGCGAGCCGGCGATCCGCCTCGGCCGCTTCGGCGAGCGCGGCCTCGGCGCGCAGGTGCCGGAAGGCGTTGAGGGTGCCCCGGCTCGCTTCGATCCGCGCCAGCGCGGCGGAGACCAGCTCCATGGAGGTGACCCGTCCGTCCGCGAGGGCCCGCACGCTGTCGGCGAGACCGGGCGGGGCGTCGGCCTGCGGCCGTGCGACGCCGGATGCCGGGCTGCCCGGTGCTGTGAGGGCAGGTCCGGCGCCGCCCGGTGCCGCGCCGCCCGGTCCCTCGGCATCCAACGCCGCGCCGCCCGGTCCCGCGCCATCCGGTGCCGTGTCGTCCGTTCGGGTGATCTCCGCTGAGGACATGGGCCGTTCGCCTCCCTCGTACCGCCAGGTGCGCGCACCTGTCCGCCACCTGTCCGCGCGAACGGACTTACTGGAGGGTAACGAGTGGGGGCGATCCCCTCAACCGTGCGGGACGCTCCTACGGCCGGACGCTGATCTCGCCGATCCCGGTGCCGAGGCCGGCGCAGTGCGCGGTCGACTGGCCGGACTGGCCCGGGCTGAGGGTGACGTGCTCGCCGTCCACGTCCGGGGACCAGCCGCAGACCAGGTGCACCCAGAAGGTCTGCGTCATGCCGCCGTTGTTCCGGCACAGCGCGTACCCGGTGTAGTCGTCGACGGCGTGCTTGCCCGTCTCGCAGGAGAGGCCGGGCGGCGTCGCGGCGGGGGCGGCGGCCGATGCTGCGGTGGCGAGACCGCCCGCCACGGCGAGGGCGGTGGTCAGACCGGCGACGGCGGCGGAGCGCAGCACGGCACGGGACGGGCTTCCCGGGAACGTCTTCATGGTGCCCTTTCGGTGGTGACCGTCCGTGACCGGTGTGGAGGCCGCGGGCGGTGGCGTTCGGTACTGGTGCACGGGCGGTCCGCCGGAGCGGCCGCCCACGGCTTCCCTAACCGGGGGCGCCGGGAGAATGTCACGTTGCGTGTGCACCGGAGGGCGGTCGCTCGGATGCGTGTACGCCGAAGGGGCGACGTCCCCGGCCCCGGCGTACGCTCGTTCTGATCGGACGGAGCACCCGAACAGTCCCGCCACGACCCTTCGAGGAGGCGACGTGACCGGCTCTCACCTCGGCACACGCCCGGCCGCATGGACAGCGGCGATCCTGATCGGCGTCACCGGCACCGGCGCGCTCGGCGGTGTCGCCCATGCGGAGGACATCGACCACCTCACCGCCCAGCAGATCGCCGACCGCTCCCGCGACGCGCTGCTCGGCGCGCACTCGCTGCATGTGACCACGCGCGGTGACCTCGGCCGGGGCGGCAAGCCGATGTCCCTGGACCTCACCCTCGACCGGGACGGCAACTGCAACGGTTCGGTGGACCTGGGCCGGAGCCAGGGCTCGGTGCTGATCGTCAAACGCGGCGACGACGTGTGGCTCAAGCCGGACGCGGACTTCTGGAAGAACCAGGTGCCCAACGGCGGTTCGGCCTTCGCCGCGATCCTGGGCGACCGCTACCTCAAGGCCCCGGCCGACAACCCCCGGCTGCGCGGCCTGACCAAGACGTGCGACCTCGACACCGTCCAGAAGCTCGTCAGCGACAACGCGAACGACGACAGCGGCACCCTCAACAAGGGCCCGAAGACCACCCTCGGCAAGGCGTCCGTCGTGCCGCTGACCAGGATGCGCGGCAACACGACGCTGACTGTGGACGTGGCGGCCACCGGCAAGCCGTATCCGCTGCGGCTCACCCTGCACGGCGACGACGGCGCGGACGCGGTCGTGAACCTCTCGGACTTCGACGAGCCGGTGCCCAGGACCACGCCCTCGCGGAGTGAGTCGTTCGACGTCAGCGCCCTGCTGAGCCGGTCGTCCTCCCCGCTGTGACGCCTTCGCGCCCCATGAGGAGCGCGTACAGGACCAGCGATGAGACGAGCCCCACCGCCCAGCCGTAGTCGGCGAGCGGCTTCAGGAACGGCACCAGGCCGTCCGAGGGGAACGGCCCCTTCCCCGGCTCCGAGTGCGAACCGCCGATCGCCGGCACGCCGCCGACCGCGAAGGCGGTGACGGCCCGCCAGTTCCAGCCGCCCGCATACCAGTAGCGTCCGCCGGGCCGGTACAGATCGGCGAGGTCGAGCACGGTGCGCCGCGCGATCCAGTAGTCGGCGATCAGGATGCCCGCGACCGTGCCCGGCAGCCCGCCGACGAGGCCGAGCCAGGTGAAGATGCCGACCCCGCCGATCCAGGTCTGGATGCCGAACCGGGCACAGGCCACCGCCGCCCGGATCAGGGCGGGCAGGTTGGCGCCGCGCAGCCCGAACGACGCCCGCGCCAGCACCGGGAAGGGGATGCCGTACTTGGGCCCGGCGTGACCGGTGAGCAGCATCGGCCCGAGCACGATCAGGTTGGCGAGCGCGATGGTGAAGACCGCCTGCTTCCAGTCCATGCCGAGGGCGACGAGACCGGAGGCGAGCAGCCAGGACGCAATGTTGTGGGCCATGCCGACCCAGAGGGCGGCGAAGTCGTACGTGGTCCAGTCGCGCCGCTCCAGCGGGACGGGCAGCAGGTCCTGATTGACGAACCGCTTGTCGTCCGGGGCGGCGCCGGGAGCGAGTTCGACGCGCTCGGGGCGTACGGGTATGGGGTCCTGGGACGGGGTGGTGGGGCGGTCGACGTCATGGCGGCTGAACCCTTCGCTCGGAGCGGTGCCGTGCGGGGCGGGACGCGGGTGCGTACGACCGGGGGCGCGGCCGTCAGTCGGTGAGGGCGGGGATGACGGTGGAGCCGTAGGCGTCGATGGTCGCCTCGCGGGCGTCGTGCATGTTGTAGACGGCGAACTGGTCGACGCCCAGCTCCTTGAGGTGCCTCAGCTTCTCGATCTGGGCCTCGGCCGGGCCGAGCAGGCAGAAGCGGTCCACGATGGCGTCGGGGACGAAGTCGGTGGAGGGGTTCCCGGCGCGGCCGTGGTGGCTGTAGTCGTAGCCCTGCCGGCCCTTGATGTACGCGGTCAGCTCGTCGGGGACGAGGCCGGAGTGCTCGCCGTACCGGGCGACGAGGTCGGCGACGTGGTTGCCCACCATTCCGCCGAACCAGCGGCACTGGTCGCGGGCGTGGGCGAGGGCGTCCGGCGAGTCGTCGGCGGTGACGTAGGCGGGGGCGGCGACGCAGATCGCCACGGAGCCCGGATCGCGTCCGGCCCCGGCCGCCGCGTCCCGTACCGCCTTGATCATCCACTCGGTGAGGTAGGGGTCCGCGAGCTGGAGGATGAAGCCGTCGGCCTTCTGCCCGGCGAGCGCGAGGGCCTTGGGACCGTACGCGGCCATCCAGACCGGGAGCCGGCCGTCCTTGACCCACGGGAGCCGGACCGGCTGCCCGTCGACGGACGCCTCGCGGCCTTCGGCGAGGTCGCGGATGACGTCGATGGCCTCGCCGAGCCGGGCCAGGGTGTTGGGGCGGCGTCCGGCGACGCGCATCGCCGAGTCGCCCCGGCCGATGCCGCACACGGTCCGGTTGCCGTACATGTCGTTGAGGGTGGCGAAGGTGGAGGCGGTCACCTCCCAGGTGCGGGTGCCGGGGTTGGTGACCATGGGGCCGACGGTGAGGCGGTCGGTGTGTTCGAGGATGGCGCTGTAGATGACAAACGGCTCCTGCCAGAGCACCGCCGAGTCGAAGGTCCAGCCGTAGCGGAATCCGTTGCGTTCGGCGCGGCGCATCAGGCCGACGACGGCCGATGCGGGCGGGTCCGTCTGGAGGACGAGTCCGAAGTCCATGCCGTCAACTCCTAGGGCCTGTGTGAGGTCGTGATCAATATCTGCGTTCCGCTGCCGTGCCGGGACGGATCACGGTAGAACGCCGGTGTGACGCGCCGACAGCTCAGTGACGACCAGTGGGAACTCATCCAGCCG
>NZ_SSBI01000091.1 GCF_004795015.1 Streptomyces sp. A1277
GATCTGCTGCGCCGGCGCGGCCGGTGCGGCCGGTGCGGTGGTGGGGGCGGCCGGGGCCGCGGGCGCTGCAGCCCTCGCGGCTGCGGCGCCGGGAACGGGCTTGTCCGCCGTGCCGGTCTTGCCCGGCTTGTAGTCGGCGAAGAAGTCCCACCAGGCGCGATCGACCGAACTGGGGTCCTGGAGGTACTGCTGGTAGATCTCGTCGACGAGCCACTCATTGGCGCCGAAAGCCGCGGCCGGGTTGGTGCCCGGGCCGGTCTGGTCGGTCGAGATGCTCGAGTTACTGGGGGACTGAGACGACACGGCGGTGACCGCCCTCTTCCGCTTCGCAAGGTGATGGACAGCGGGAATCAAGGCTACGCCTCCGCAGCCGTTCCTTGCAGGCCGGGGAGGTCTTCGTCGTGCAAGTCACATCGGAAGCCGGGTTTCGGCGCTGGAAATGGCGGGAAACAAGCATGGTTCCGCTTCGCTCCGGGTACGCGAGGCCGCATCTACGGCCCCTTGGACCGTACCCCTTGAACAGAACACGCAGAACGTGCCCTTCCGGTTCGAACCCTATGTCAACCTCGCGGCTGAGGAATCCCCGGAAGAGTGACGCGGATGCGGCAGCCGCGAGCAGATTCGGCCACCCCGATCCGGCCGCCGTGCAGATCCACCGCCCAGCGGGCGATCGCGAGCCCCAGTCCCGTGCCGCCGTCGCTGCCCGGACCGTGCGGAGAGGCCACCTCGCCCCGGTTGAAACGCTCGAAGACGCGGTGCCGCTCGGACTCCGGGATGCCCGGACCCTCGTCCAGCACCTCCAGGAGCAGGGACTCCGGCTGCGGGCCGCGCCGGGCCAGCACCGTCACCCGGCCGTGCGGCGGGCTGTGCTTGACCGCGTTGTCGATCAGGTTGGCCACCACCTGGTGCAGCCGCTCCGCGTCCGCGTGCGCGGTCAGCTCGGGCGGCGAGACGTCCAGGTGCAGATGGACGTCCGTACGGGAGTGGTTGCCGGAGCCCGAGGACAGGCGGCGGTGCGCGGCGGCGAGGTTCGCCTCCTTCAGCACCCCCGACAGATACGGCCACACCTCGAAGCGCCCGGCCTTCAGCGTCACCACGCCGTTGTCCAGCCGGGACAGGTCGAGCAGCGTCTCCACCAGCCGGCCCAGGCGCTCCGTCTGTTTCAGCGCCGTGCGCATCGTCTCCGGATCGGCCGAGGACACCCCGTCCACGACGTTCTCCAGGACGGCTCTCAGCGCCGCGATGGGCGTGCGCAGCTCATGGGAGACATTCGCCACCAGCTCCTTGCGGTGCCGGTCCACCGCCGCCAGGTCGTCGGCCATCAGATTGATGGTCTGGGCCAGGTCGCCCAGCTCGTCGCGCCGGCCGGCGCCGTTCACCCGCCGCGTGTAGTCGCCGTGCGAGATGGACCGGGCCACGGCCCGCATCTCGTCCAGCGGCGCGGTCAGACCGTGCGCCACGAACTGGGTGATCAGCAGGGTCGCGATGACCGAGAACACGGTGATGAACCGCAGCTCGGTCCGCGTGCGCAGGGCCACCATGAGCAGCCCCGTCGTGATGAAGACCGACACCACCACCAGGGTGCCCAGCTTGGCCTTGATGGAGAACGGCCGCAGACCCGGTCCGGGTGCGGTCATGGCGCGGGGGTCTCCAGCGCGTAACCGACGCCGTGCACGGTACGGATGCGCTCGGCGCCGATCTTCCGGCGCAGCGCCTTGATGTGGCTGTCGACGGTACGGGTGCCCGAGGCGTCCGCCCAGTCCCAGACCTCGGCCAGCAGCTGTTCGCGCGACAGCACCGCCCGCGGGGTGTTCGCCAGGCACACCAGCAGGTCGAACTCGGTCGGCGTCAGGTGCACGTCGTCCGCGCGGACCCGCACCCGGCGCTGCGCGTGGTCGATCTCCAGCTCACCGAGACGGAGTATCCCGCTGCGCGGCGTCACGGCGGCCAGCGCGGCCCGCTCCACCCGGCGCAGCAGGACGTGCACCCGGGCGGCCAGCTCACGCATCGAGAACGGCTTGGTCATGTAGTCGTCGGCGCCGACCCCGAGCCCGACGAGCATGTCCGTCTCGTCGTCCCGGGCGGTCAGCATCAGCACCGGCACCGGCCGCTGGGCCTGCACGCGGCGGCAGACCTCCAGGCCGTCGAAGCCGGGAAGCATGATGTCGAGCACCATCAGGTCCGGCTGCCATGCCTCGGCCGCGTCCACGGCGGCCGGGCCGTCGAGAGCGGTCTGCACGAGAAAGCCCTCCGCCCGCAGCCGGGCGGAAATGGCATCGACGATCGTGGCGTCGTCCTCGACCACCAGCACCCGGCGCTGCGCGCCCGGGGTGGCCGCGACGCCGGTGTGGGTGGTGTGTGTCTGTTCCATCGCCCCGCCCCTGCCCGTTCTCACGGAGGCCATTCCCCCGGACGTACGGTTTTCGCTCGTGAATTTCGTGGGTGATCCCGCTACCGGTCAGCAGCGTAAAGGCAGCGGAGGGCTTCCGGCTACGCAGGGTGCAAGGCTGTGCGGACGGGACGGGCGTCTACGGGAGGCGGAGTGTCGCGCTTGTGGGGCTTGGCCCCCGGGCGCCCCGGGAGCCGTGATACCCGGCGGGGGGATGTCAGCGCGCTCGAATGGCGAGATGGACCACGTCGGGCACACCCCGGGCAACGCCTACTTCTTCCGTCCTTACCCCTTGGAACCCGGCATTCCGTAGGGCTTGCTCGAATCCGGCGGAGGGTTGTGCGGACCAGACCGCGAGCACGCCGCCCGGGGTGAGCCGCGCGTGGCAGTCCGCGAGACCGGCGGGGGAGTAGAGGTTCCCGTTGTCCTCGGTGACGGTCCAGTCCGGCCCGTTGTCGATGTCCAGGCACAGGGCGTCGTAACGGTCCGTAGTCGTACGCAGGTACGCCACGAGATCCGTGGTCAGCACCGCGGTCCGCGGGTCGGCGAGCGCGGGCCCCGAGATCCCGGCCAGCGGCCCGTCCAGGTGCCAGTCCACGATCGCCTGCTCCCGCTCGGCGACCGCGATCCGGCCCCACCGCGGTTCGGCGGCGGCCCGGGCGAGCGAGAACCCGACGCCGAGCCCGCCGATGAGCACGGCGGGCCCGGTGCGGCCGGCCGGCAGCGCGGCGAGCGCGGCGTCGATCAGCAGCCGCTCCGAGCGCCCGTCGGAGGTGTCCATCAGGAAGCACCCGTTGGCGATGATCTCGAAGTCCTCGCCCCGCCTGCGCAGGACGACCTCCCCGTACGGCCCCTCGCGGCGGTCCAGGGTGACGGGGGCGTCGGCGTCGGGGCCGAACGTATGGGACATGGCGCTGATCTCCGGTGGACGTCGGTCGGTGTCACCGCCATCCTGGCGCGGCCGGACGGGCCGGGGCCAGCGAGTTGCCGGCCCCGGGCCCGGTCAGCCCCGTTCGTGGCGCGCCCCGCGCACCGCGTACAGCGCCGCCCCCGCCGCGAACACCGCCGACGCCACCACCCACGCCCACACCTGCGGCCCCGGCTGCATCGGCCAGGCCCACACGGCGGCCGCGCCGCCCGGGGTGCGCGGTGCGGCCAGGTAGACCGCGGCGCCGTAGACGGTCATCGGCAGCCAGCTGAGCCGGGCCCCGATCAGGGCGGCCGAGGCGGCCGTGACCCCGGTCGCACCCAGCACGTTGCGGATCATGCCGGGCGCCCCGAACGCCTCGGGATGCCCGGGGACGGCCAGCGCGAGGGCGGCTGCGGCCGGGACGGTGAGCGCGAGCAGGTGCGCCAGTCGGCGGGGCCACCAGGGCCGGACCGCAGTCCGGTCGAGCTCGTCGGCGGCGGCGTACAGACCGGTGCCGATGGCCGAGGACACCAGCAGCGGGGCCAGCACGAGGACCGGGACGCGGGCGCCGTGGTCGAAGTACGGCTGTGCCTGGAGCCAGTGGGCGGCCCAGGCCGCGAGCAGGGCGACGCAGAGAAGGGCGGCGGCGGTACGGGGGACGGCGCGGGAGCGGAGGTAGAGGACGGGGAGGGCGGTGCTCGCCGGCGCGGCGGTGGCGTGGCGGTTCACAGGGCCGGCACCTCCGAGGCGGTGCAGCTCATACGGGTGGCCAGGTAGCGGCCGAGCCAGGCGCGGCGCTCGGCGGGCGGCATGGCTTCCAGACGGCGGAGCTGAGGGGGCTTCTCCGCGCCGGGGGCCAGTCCGGCGTGGGGGCCGGCGAGCCAGGTCGCGACAGCGTCGTCCGTCGCCAACACCGGATCGCTGTCGGCGTTCTCATCGTGGGGATCCGGGCAGTCCTCCCGGTGCGCCAAGCCGTAGGCCACCTGCCACGCGTAGTCCTCGCGGTGCTGCAGCCGTCCGCGCAGGAGGTACCAGCCCGGGTTCGGCGTCGGAATCCAGACCGCGTCGGATTCGCGCCCGGGCTCCTGGTCCGTATAGCGCTCCGGTGCGCCCGGAACCCCGTCGAGCCGCCCGGTCAGCCCCGCCAGCGCCTCGGACACTTGCGGCAGCAGGCGCCCGTTGTGCCCGCTCAGGCAGATCCGGGGGCTGCCCTCCGTGCAGACGAGGCGGTCAGCGGCCGGGTCGGCCCGGAGCAGGCCGTCGCCCGTGTGCACGATCAGCGGGGCGACGGCGGCCGCCACGGCGAGCGGCACGAGGGCGAGCAGCCGGCGCCGGGCCGCCAGGACGGTGAGCGCGGCGGCCGCGAGCCCGCAGGTCCACGCCGCCATCGCCGGGGCGAACCACCACACGGGCAGCCGGTCCCACAGCTCGTACTGCACGGCCGGGTCGAGGTAACGGGCCGGGGATTCCGAGTAGCTGGGCACTCCGAGCAGCAGGTACATCAGCGCGGCGAGCACGGGCGCGGCCATCCGCCACCGGCACAGCACACCGGCAGTGAACCCGAGCAGCGCCACGGCCGCCAGGAAGGCGCCGTCCACGACTACGAGGGAGAGGAACGGGCCTCCGCCGCCCGCGTACGGCCAGGTGGCCAGCAGCGTCCCGGCCAGCGCGACCGCGTACCCGGCGACTGCCCACAGGGCGAGCGGCAGCGCGGCCACAGCCATCCGCGCCCACCGGGCACGCGGCGTGGAGCGCCACAGCTCGCCGGTCGAGCGCCGGTGGTCGCGGGCACCGTGCCAGCAGGCAGCGGCCGCCACCAGCGGGCCGGCGAGCAGGGTGGCGCCGGAGTGCAGGAGGCTCTGGGTCTCGATCCAGTCGCCCTGCCAGTCGTCGGCCTTCGCGGCCATGGTCACGCCCAGCATGAGCGCCGTGCACACCCCGGTCCACGGCGCGATGCCCCGACGCGCCTCGGCCCGGAGCACGGGGAGTGCCGGACCGGGGGCCTTCCGCTGTACGGGCGCTTCGGTGAGGGTCATCGGACGCCCGCCGTCGCCCGGTGGGTGCGCAGGGCCGCCGTGTAGCCGCGCTCGATCGGGCTGCCGCCGAGTGCGTCGGCGTCGCCGTCCGCTCCGAGGGCCGCCAGCTCGCGCGTCGTACCCCGGTACGCGACGCGGCCCGCCTCGATCAGCGTCACGCCCTCGCAGGCCGTGACCACGTCCTCGACGAGGTGCGTGGAGAGGATCACCGTGGCGTGCTCGCCGAGATCCCGCATCAGGGCGCGGAACTCCACCCGCTGTTCCGGGTCGAGCCCGGCGGTCGGCTCGTCGAGCAGCAGCAGCTCCGGTTCGTTGACGATCGCCTGGGCGATGCCGACGCGCCGGAGCATGCCGCCGGACAGCGTCTTCATCCGGGAGTCGATCCGGTCCGCGAGGCCCACGCGTTCCACGGCCCGCTCCACGGCGGCCCCGGCCAGGGTGCCGTCCATCTCCTTGAGCCAGGCCACATAGGCGACGAACTCGCGGACGGTGAACCCCGGGTAGTAGCCGAACTCCTGCGGCAGATAGCCCAGCCTGCGCCGGACATCGGCCCGGCTGCGGTGGTCGGAGGCCGCCCCCACCTCGGCGCCCAGCAGCTCGATCCGCCCGGAGTCCGGCGCGGCGGCCGTGGACAGCACGCGGATCAGCGAGGTCTTGCCCGCCCCATTCGGTCCCAGGAGCCCGTGCACACCGGGCCCGAAGTCGAGATCGACGGAGTCCAGTGCGGTCCTGCGGCGGTGCCGCACCGTCAGCCCCGTCACCTTGACGGTGCTGTTCACGCGATCACGCTCATGACGTCTCCAGGTGGTCGAAGGATCGGCGGCGCAGGGCCAGCAGCCCCGCGCAGAGCACGGCCGCCACCGCCCAGGCGCCCTGTGCGGGGAGCCCCGCGAAGGTCCGGGTCGCCGTCCGCGCCACCTCGGCGAGCGCGGACGGCGACGTACCGAGAGCCGGTACGGTGACGGCGGTCATCCAGCCCGCGGCGACGGTCCAGGCCCCGGCGCGGCACCCCACGTACGAGCCGAGCCCCAGGGCCGCCAGCGTCAGGGCGAGCCCCGGCAGCAGCCAGGCCAAAGGCCCCGGCCCGCCCGCCGACGCGGGCAGTACGGCCCAGGCCAGGGCGAGCGCCGGGACGGTCGCCCCGAGCACCGCGGCGGTCCTGATCAGCAGCAGCCGCAGCCCGCCGCCCGGAGACGCGGCGATGATCTCGTGCATCGGGTCGGCGGAGCGCCCGTACGAGAGGCCGACCCCGGCGAGCGGCAGCACCGGTGCGACGACGAGGAGCAGCGGGCGCGCCGCCTCGCCGAGCCCGCCCCCGTACGCCAGGGCCACCGCCGCGCACGCCACCAGCAGCAGCGCGCCCGTCCACGCCCCTCGCAAGGCGGGCCCGGCCGCCCACAGCACCCGGCCGGGCCGGCGGG
>NZ_SSBI01000092.1 GCF_004795015.1 Streptomyces sp. A1277
GGCGCGGGGCGGGCTCGTCCGTGGGGCGGGCTCGTCCGTGGGGCGGGGCGGGCTCGGGCGCGGGGCGGGCTCGGGCGCGGGGCGGGCTCGGGCGCGGGGCGGGCTCGTCCGTGGGGCGGGGCGGGATCGGGTGCGGGCGGGC
Organism: Streptomyces sp. A1277; assembly: GCF_004795015.1. GTDB lineage: Bacteria > Actinomycetota > Actinomycetes > Streptomycetales > Streptomycetaceae > Streptomyces. The sequence goes on from NZ_SSBI01000092.1 coordinate 143, forward strand.
TCCGGCTCGGGCCGGCATGCCTCGGCTCGCTCGCCTCGGCGGGCTTGCCTCAGGCGCGCTTGCAGATGCGGTCGAGGAGGTTGGCGGTGGCCCGCTGGATGCGGGGGTCCACATGACCGGGGCGGTCCAGGGCCGGGGACCAGGCGAAGGTGCCGGAGGCGAAGACGAGCGCGCCGGACGGGGCCCGGTACAGAGACGTCTCCTGGTGGCGCCTCGCCCCTTCGCTGTCCTGGTACGGGGAGTGGGCGAGCAGGATGCGGTTGTCGTGCTCGGGCAGCGTGGTGCGCGGGAAGTAGCGGTCGGCCTCGCCCGCCACCAGGCCGGCGATCTCGTCGCCCTCGCCGGCGCCGGTGGCGTCCCAGAGCCAGTGCTCCGCGTTCCGCACGACGAGGGGGTGGGGCTCGGGGACCCGGCCCGCGTACTGGATGCCGAGCAGCTGCTGCTCTGGGCGGTCGATCTCGCGCCAGAGCGCGGGCTTGCCGGGGCCTCGGCGCTTGCGGCAGGTGAGCAGCCGGTCCGGGACACCGGACGCCGAGGGGCCGAGGCTGACCTGCCAGTACATGGTGTTGGCGGAGAGGTAGACCAGGGAGGTGCCGTTGTCGCGGGCGCGCTCGGCGGTGCGGCGCATGGGCACCGACCAGTACTCGTCGTGGCCGGGGAAGACCAGGCCCCGGTAGCGCATCGGGTCGACCCGGCCCGCGTGCAGGTCGCGGGTGTCGGCGTAGGCGAGGTCGTAGCCGTAGCGCTCGGCCCAGCGGATGAAGTCGTAGGCGTGCCCGACGTGCAGCGGGAGGCCCGCGCCCGCGTAGGGGCGGTCGAAGGAGACGGTGACCGCCGCGTCCTCCTCCCCCAGCAGCCGGCCCTCCTCGTCCCAGGCGTGGTAGAGGCTGGCGCCGGTCCGGCCGTCCTCCGGGTAGAGGTTGTACGCCTGCCAGGTGATGTCCGGGAGGACCAGCAGCAGGTCGGCCGGGTGGTCGTCGCGGACGGTGAACGGGATGTGCGAGCGGTAGCCGTCGATCGTGGTGAGCACGGCGACGTACGCGCCGATCGACCAGTACGAGGGGATCTGCAGCCGCCAGGACTGCCACCAGTGGTGGCAGGAGACCGTGCGGTCGGCGGTGAGGGGCGGCGGCTGGACGATGCCGGACAGCCGCGGGCTCGTGGTGATCTTGGCGGCGCCGTCGCCCCCGTAGTGGCCGATCCGGTAGACGTCCACGGAGAACTGCTGGGGCGGGTCCACCGTGATGTGGAAGTCGATCGCCTCGCCGGGGGCGGCCGCCCCGGTGGAGGCGAAGCCCTTGATCTGCCGGCGCACGTCGTCGGCGGTACGCGTGCCGCCGTCGGTGGAACCGCGGGGCAGCGTGGGGTCCGCGTACCAGGGGACGACCTGGCCGGTGTCGTCGAAGTAGTTCTCACTGCCGCGCAGCCAGGGCAGCGGGCCCTGGCCGAAAGGGTCGGTCACGGCATGCGCCAGGGCACCCGATTCCCACCGACGGATCTGTTCCGCCCCCATTACGCTCCCCCTCCCTCAGGCCCCCGGATCAACAGCGGTGCGCCGGCTGTCAGCGCCGCTCCCCAGCACATCACATAACGCACGCACTCCGTCACCGTTCGTCGCGAATTGACGTGAACGGAACTTGTCGCTCCGGTTATGGACTTGTTCTCCCCTGCCCCCGGCTCGTTCTTCCCCGTCCCTGCCCGCGTGCCCGTTCCGCACATGCGTTCCGGGCCCCGTTTCGGACATCGCCCTAGCCGAGCCGGACGGGCTTGTCGGTGCGCACGCCGACCGAGGCCAGCCAGGAGCGCAGCGGGCCCGCGTCGCCGTCCTCGATCAGGCTGAGGACCGGGCTGCCGAGGTCCGCCCGGCGTTCGCCGTCGACCAGCAGCGCGGGCCCGTCGAGCCAGTCGAGTCCGGGCGCCGCACCGGCCGTGTCCACGGCGGCGCAGCAGACCATCGCCGCGACGTGGTCGGCGAGCAGATCGGTCCCCGTACGGGGCGGCTGGAGCGGGAAGAGCGGCAGCGGGTCGGGCCCCCACAGGGCCGGTACGTCGTTGCCGGAGCCGGAAACCGCGCCGGAGCCGCCGGCCGCTTCGTGGCCGCCCGCCGCACCGGAGCCGCCTGCCGTGCTGGAGCCGCCGGCCGCACCGGAGCCGCCCGCCGCACCGGAGCCGCCGGCCGCGCTGGAGCCACCCGCCGCGCTGGAGCCGCCGGGGGCCGCCGTGTCCGGCCGCCGCGCCTGTGCCTCGGCCTCCTCGCGGGCCACCGCCGCGCTGATCCCGGCCGCCAGCTCCTCGCCGCCGCGCTCCCCCGTCTCCAGGTGCTCCACGACGCGCGCGAGCGTGGGCACCCCGCCGACGCCGGCCGCGGGCGGAACGCCCATGTCGTCCAGGACGCGGTGCAGCCGGGCGGCCTCCGAACGCCACTTCCGGTCGACCACCTCGTCCGGATACTGCTGCCAGTCCACCGGGGACCAGTCGGGGCCCGTCTCGGCGGGTCCCCCGTGGAAGAGCCGGGCCGCCAGCAGGGACGCCGCCTCGTCGGCCGCCCCCGGCTCCTCCAGGAGGTCGCAGGCGGGGCGCTCGCCGAGCCGGGAGGCGTACCCCTCGGCCAGCCGGTCGCGGCGGGAGAGCTCGGTGAGGGCGGAGACGACGCCCGCGTCCAGCTGCGAGGGCCAGCGGCCCATCCGCCAGGCGGGCAGCGCGACGCGGGTCAGCAGCCGGTCCCAGCCTGCGTAGGCGAGGCCGACCTGCTCCTGCGCCACGATGCGCAGCCCGTAGTCCACCGCCTGGGCGCGCGTCGACGCGGCGGCGGCGACCCCCCGCTCCATCTCGGCGGCGTGACCGCGACAGCTGCGCAGCAGTATCCGGGCTATCCGGCCGATGAAGGCGCGCGGCAGCCACAGGGCCCTGCGCACCGGCCCCCGGGCGGTGGCCGAGGCGTCGGCGACCGCCCCGTCCAAGCCCCGGACGAAGCGCCGGGCCGCGGCTATGTCGGGGTGGGCGGAGGAGTTGGTGCCCGCGACGACCGGGGCGAGCACCGCGCGCAGCTCGGCGACCCGCATCCACCACAGGAACGGGGAGCCGATGACCAGCACGGGGGCGGCCTGCGCCCGGCGGGCGGGGCCCCCGGCCGCGCGGCCCGCCGCCGGGTGGGTGCGGTCCTCCAGCCAGCTGTCGCAGTCGGGCGTGAGGGCTATGGCCGAGGGTGGGGGCACCCCGAGCCGGTCCGCCAGGTCGTGGACCAGCCGGTAGAGGTCGGGGGCCGACTTCTCACCGAGCGGGACGGTCGGGCTGACCGCCGGCTTCGCCCGTGCGACCGCGACGGCGACGGCCGCCGCGATCAGCAGGACGACGACCGCGCAGGCGGCCACGGCCCAGCGCGCGGCGGTCCAGCCGCCGCCGTCGATGAAGCCCTGCGCGCCCGCGGCGAACAGGACCACGGCCAGCGCGGCGGGCAGCACGGCGACCGCCGTCGCCCTGCCGCGGATGCGCAGCAGAGCGAGCGCCCGGGCACGCGCTGCCTGCGCACCCGGCTCCTCACCTGTACCGGTACCGGACATGGCCGGACGTCACCCCCTCTGCCCCCGCGGCGGTGTTGCTCACTCCCCCACTGTGGCACCCGCCACTGACATCGCAATGCCGGTGGGCCAAGTGCCGGAACGCTTGCGCCGCACCCTAGTTGGGCCTTCGGCGGGCGTCATCCGGATGGCTCAGCCGTCACCCGATGGAATGGCTTTGGGCAAAGGTGCCGACGCGGGAGGGGGCGGGAGGGGTAGGGCCGTGTCCGCAAAGTCCCGCCTGGCCCACGCCCTTCGGGCGTACGACGTGGCTTCGCGGACACGGCCCGGGCGTCAGGCTTCTGTGGGCTGCCCCGTCCGGGCGTCCTCCGCGGCCTTCTTCGCGATGTCCGTACGGAGCTGGGAGCCGTCGAGCCGGATTCGGGCCGCCGCCGCGTAGGCGCGCTCGCGGGCGCCCGCGAGGTCGTCTGCCGTCGCCGTGACGGAGAGGACGCGGCCGCCCGCGCTGACGACCGTGCCGGCGTCGAGCCGGGTGCCGGCGTGCAGCACGTACGCGTGCGGGGCGTCCTGCGCCGCGACCTCGTCAAGGCCCTCGATCGGGTCACCCGTGCGCGGGGTGCCCGGGTAGTTGTGCGAGGCGATGACCACGGTGACGGCGGCGTCGTCGCGCCACTTCAGCGGCGGCAGCGCGTCCAGGGTGCCGTTGGCGGCCCCGAGCAGCACACCGGCCAGCGGTGTCCGCAGGCGCGCCAGGACCACCTGGGTCTCCGGGTCGCCGAACCGGGCGTTGAACTCGATGACCCGTACCCCGCGCGAGGTGATCGCGAGGCCCGCGTACAGCAGCCCCGAGAACGGCGTACCGCGCCGGCGCAGCTCGTCCACGGTCGGCTGGAGGACCGACTGCATGACCTCGTCGACCAGCTTGGGGTCCGCCCACGGCAGGGGGCTGTACGCGCCCATGCCGCCGGTGTTCGGACCCTCGTCGCCGTCGAGGGCGCGCTTGAAGTCCTGGGCGGGCTGGAGCGGCAGCACGGTGGTGCCGTCGGTGATCGCGAAGAGGCTCACCTCGGGGCCGTCGAGGAACTCCTCGATGACCACCCGGTCGCAGGCCAGCGCGTGGGCGCGGGCCGCCTCGACGTCATCGGTGACGACGACGCCCTTGCCGGCGGCCAGGCCGTCGTCCTTCACCACGTAGGGGGCGCCGAACGCGTCGAGCGCGGTGTCGATCTCGGCGGGCGTGGTGCACACGTAGCTGCGGGCGGTCGGTACGCCCGCTCCGGCCATGACGTCCTTGGCGAACGCCTTGGACCCCTCCAGCCGGGCGGCCGCGCCGGACGGGCCGAAGCAGGGGATGCCCGCGGCACGCACCGCGTCGGCGACCCCGGCGACGAGCGGCGCCTCCGGGCCGACGACCACCAGCCCGGCGCCCAGCTCGGTGGCGAGGCGCGCGACGGCAGCGCCGTCGAGGGCGTCGACCGGGTGCAGTTCGGCCACCTCTGCGATGCCGGCGTTGCCGGGGGCGCAGTACAGAGCGGTGACGTCGGGGTCGAGGGACAGAGAGCGGCACAGGGCGTGTTCGCGGGCGCCGCCGCCGATGACGAGGACCTTCACGGGGTGCAGCCTAGCCGCCGGGGCGTGGCGGCCTTGACGGGCGCCGGTCCGTGAACAGGGGGCGGTGTGGCGGCGATGCGGGCGGCAGCGCGCCGCCGCCCGCAGGGGTACCGCCGTCCGGCGCCCCCGTCTCCGCGCTACTCGTTGGTGAACTCCTCCACGACGGTGGCGCCCAGCTCGCGGACGATCAGCTCGTGCCCGGAGAGGGCGGAGTCCACGAGGTCCGGGTCGTCGGCCTCGGGGATGTCGTCCTCGGGGGCGACCGGTCTGGGCGCCTCGGGAGCGGCGTACGAGGTGCTGGGCGGCGGCCCCGCCTGGGACCCGCCGCTCGGCTGCTGCGGGGCAGGCGCGGGCGCGGGGGCCGGGGCGGGCGCGGGTGCGGGCCGCGACTCGTACGACTGCGGCGCGGGGGCGGCGGGGCGCTGCTGGGCGGGCGGCGGGGTGTACGGACGCTGGCCGCCGGACTGCGCCTGCGAGGGCTGGCCGGCGCCCCCGGACGGGTCCACGATCGCCTCGATCTTCCACTGGGCGTTGAACCGCTCGGCCAGCGCCTGCTTCAGCACCTCCTCGCTGCCGCTGCTCGCGAAGTTGTCGCGGGCCCCGGCGTTGAGGAAGCCGATCTGCAGGGTGCTGCCGTCGAACCCGGTGACCTGGGCGTTCTGGCTGAGAAGGATCCACGTGAAACGTCGGCGGTTCTTGACCGCCTCCAGGATGTCCGGCCACATGGTGCGCACCTGGCCGGCGCCCTGCGTCATGCCCGGGGCCGGCTCGGCGGCGGGCCCCGGAGCGGGGGCTGTGGGCACGGCGGGCGTTACGGGCCCTGCGGGGGCGCTCGGCGGGGCGGATGCCCGGCCAGGGGTGGAGGCCGTGGGGAGCTTGTCCGTCGTCACCAGCAGACCCGTGGTGAACAGCAGGGAGTCGCCGGGCAGGAAGAAGCCGATGAGCAGCCCGGACTCGGCGAAGACGATGACCAGCACACCGGCCAGGCCGAACTGACCGA
>NZ_SSBI01000093.1 GCF_004795015.1 Streptomyces sp. A1277
CGTGCGCGGGGCCCTGTGCCGCCGCCTCGTCCGCGGCCGGCTGTCCGGCCGGCACGGGCAGGGGGGCGTCGGCGGCGGGCGCCGACGGGACGGGACGGCTGCCGGGTGCGCCCAGCCGGGCACGGGCCGCGAAGATCCAGTCCTCGGCGCGGGTGATCAGCGGCTCCACCCAGGGCAGCCCCAGCAGGATCAGCAGGCCCGCGGCCCAGCCGAGGAGCACGTCACTGAGCCAGTGCGTACCGAGGTACACCGTCGTCAGGCCGACTCCGAGCGAGACGATCGCGGACATGGCCGACAGATAGCGCCTGGCCCTCGGGGTGGCGGCCAGGTAGGCCAGGATTCCCCAGGTCACCACGGCGTTGGCGGTGTGGCCGGACGGAAATATATCGCCGCCGGCGAAGAGCTCGGCCGAGCCGATCCTGGTCGCGTAGTGCGGGCCGAGCCGGCCGAGGCCGATCTTGACCGCGCCCACCGTCAGGTTGAGCAGCAGCAGCGAGGCGCCCAGTGTCAGCAGCGGGCGCAGGGTGTGCTGGCGCCAGGAGCGCCAGCCGAGCCAGCAGGCGACCATGACCGCCGTGGGGCCGCGCTGCCCGAGGACCACGTAGTAGTCGAGGGCGGCGTGGATTTCGGGCCACTGCTGGTAGGGCCGGAAGAGCATGACCTTCCAGTCCAGGGTCACCAGCCAGGACGACATGAGCACGGCAATGACGATGGCCAGATAGAACGCCAACGTCCCGCCGAAGAGAGCGATGCGGTGACGGCTCATCCGCGGTGTCTCTATCTTCGGCGGTTCCGGCTCCCGGTCCAGCCGGGCGAAGATGTCGGTACGCACCCAATCGACGTTACAGCGAGTGAGTGGGCGCGCCGGTCGATCCGGGCGCTTTGTGATGACGATGTGATGTGGACTATGTCTCATCCGGCAGGTTTTTTCAGGATGCCTGAATAACTCCCGAATTCTTTTCCGAGCTTTATGCTATGCGTGTTCGGAAACGGAATTCAGTGACGCGCCGGAAGAATTATCGGGACGCCGGAGCATGTTTCTCCGGGGCGTGGCGGAACAGGACGGACGGTGTCAGTCCGGTTACCGTACGGCTTCGGACGGGAGGCTTCCCGGAGTCGCGGGCGCGGCTCGGGCGGATCTTGGCGGGCCGCGGCGGCGCCCCGGGCCGGGCCGGGGCGGGTGGCGCGCAGTGGCGTACGCCACACTTCGCGGGCTCACGCGGTATGAGATGGACCACGTGTGCCCCTGCCGAACTCGCGTACGCTGACGGATCACTCGCCCGTCGACGCCGGGCTCCCGGGAACAGCGGCCGCCGCGACCGGGTGGGCCCGCCGAGCGCGAGGGACCACTTGGGAGGTAGATGCATGTCCGGGACGCCCACAGCCCGAATCCGCCTGCGCGCAGCCGCCGACGGTGCCAACCGATGGGTCGTCCTGGTCGTCCTCTGCCTCAGCCTGCTGCTCGTCGCGCTCGACGCGACGGTGCTGCACGTCGCCGTCCCCGCCGTCACCGAGGACCTGCGGCCCAGCGCCGCCGGCCTGCTGTGGATCGTGGACGCCTATCCGCTGGTCTGCGCCTCCCTGCTGATCCTCTTCGGCACCCTCGGCGACCGGGTCGGACGCAGACGCGTCCTGCTGCTCGGCTACGCCCTCTTCGGCGTCGCCTCCGCGGTCGCCGCCCTGGCCGACACCGCGGGCGTGCTCATCGCGGCCCGCGCCCTGCTCGGCGTCGGCGGGGCGATGATCATGCCCGCGACCCTTTCGATCCTGCGGCAGGTCTTCCCCGACCGGCGCGAACGGGCCGTCGCGATCGGCGTGTGGTCCGCGGTCGCGGCCGTCGGCGCGGCCACCGGGCCCGTCATCGGCGGCTTCCTGGTCGAGCACTTCTGGTGGGGCTCCGTCTTCCTGATCAACATCCCGCTGATGGCCCTGATCCTGCCGGTCGGCCGGCTGCTGCTGCCCGAGTCCCGGGGCAGCGACGACGGACCCTGGGACGTGCTCGGCGCGCTGACGGCCGCCGCCGGGGTGCTCGGTGTGGTCCTGGGCGTGAAGCGGGCCGGCACCGGCGAGGGGCTGACCGGCCCCGCCACCCTGGTGCCGCTGCTGCTGGGCGCCGCGCTGCTCGTCGCCTTCGTCCGCCGCCAGAAACGGCGCACCCACCCGCTGATCGACATCGGCATGTTCGCCCGGCCCGCCTTCTCGACGGCGGTGGGCTGCATCGTCCTGGCCATGCTGGCCCTGGTCGGTCTCGAACTCGTCGCCGTCCAGTACCTCCAGCTCGTCCTGGGCCTCAGCCCCCTGGAGACCGGCCTCAGGCTGCTGCCGCTCACCTTCGCCGCGATGGCCGCGGGCGCCACCGGCTCCCACACCCTGCGCCGGATCGGGCCGCGCCGGATGGTCGGCTGGGGCTTCGTCCTGACGGCCGCCTCGGTGCTGACGCTGACCGCGATGGGCCGGCACGACCGGCCCGCCCTGCTGACCGCCGTCTTCGTCGCCCTCGGCTTCGGCCTCCAGTCCACGCTGTTCGGCGCGTACGAGTCGATGCTCAGCGAGGCCCCGGCCGACCGGGCCGGCGGGGCGGCGGCGATCGGGGAGACCTCCTACCAGCTGGGCGCCGGCATGGGGATAGCCCTGCTCGGCAGCGTGATGAACGCCGCGTACGCCCCCGGCCTCGCCGGGCTCCCGGCCGCCGGCGTCCCCGCGTCGGCGGGCGCCGCCGCCTCCCACTCGCTCGGCGAGGCATACCAGGAGGCCGCGCACCTGGGCGGCCCTCTCGGCGCCGTCCTGCGCGCCACCGCCCGGGACGCCTTCATCGACGGGCTGCACGTCACGCTGCTGGTCAGCGCGGGCCTGCTGCTGCTCGGAGCGCTCGCCGCGCTGAGGCTGCCCCGGGTCATGGAGTGCGCGCCGAAGCTGGGCGAACCCCGGGAGTCCGCGGAACGCCTCGACGCGCCGCTGCGGGTGCCCGCCGGGCGCCGGCCGGCCGGGGCGGCGCGCTCTGGACGTGCGGCGCACTGAGTCGTAACGTCGGCACGGCGTCGTAACTAACGCTGCTAGTTTTCGACCGGTTTTCGAGCAACCCCACCGACATCGGTACCGTGCGAGCCGCCGGAGGCACACCCTCATGTCCACCGCCCCCACCTCGAAGCTCCCTCCCTTCGACCCCCGCGACCCGATCGGCGTCGACGACCTGCTGAGCCCCGAGGACCTCGCGATCCGCGACACCGTCCGCACCTGGGCCGCCGACCGGGTCCTGCCGCACATCGCCGAGTGGTACGAGAACGGCGAGCTGCCCGGCATCCGGGAGCTGGCCCGCGAACTGGGCTCGCTCGGCGCACTCGGCATGTCGCTCCAGGGCTACGGCTGTGCGGGCGCCACCGCCGTCCAGTACGGGCTGGCCTGCCTGGAACTCGAAGCGGCCGACTCGGGCATCCGCTCACTCGTCTCCGTACAGGGCTCGCTCGCCATGTACGCGATCCACCGCTTCGGCTCCGAGGAGCAGAAGCAGCGGTGGCTGCCCGGCATGGCGGCGGGCGAGACCATCGGCTGCTTCGGCCTCACCGAGCCGGACCACGGCTCGGACCCGGCCGCCATGCGCACGTACGCCAAGCGCGACGGCGGGGACTGGGTGCTCAGCGGCCGCAAGATGTGGATCACCAACGGCTCGGTCGCCGGTGTCGCGGTCGTCTGGGCGCAGACCGACGAGGGCCCGGCCGGCAGCGGCATCCGCGGATTCGTGGTGCCGACGGACGCGCCCGGGTTCTCCGCGCCCGAGATCCGGCACAAGTGGTCCCTGCGCGCCTCGGTCACCAGCGAGCTCATCCTGGACGAGGTGCGGCTGCCCGCCGACGCGGTGCTGCCCGGCGTCACCGGGCTGCGCGGACCGCTCAGCTGTCTCAGCCACGCCCGCTACGGCATCGTGTGGGGCGCGATGGGCGCGGCCCGGTCGAGCTTCGAGGCGGCCGTCGACTACGCGCGGACCCGCGAACAGTTCGGGAAGCCGATCGGCGGCTTCCAGCTCACTCAGGCCAAGCTCGCCGACATGGCCGTCGAGCTGCACAAGGGCATCCTGCTCGCCCACCACCTGGGCCGGCGGATGGACGCGGGGCGGCTGCGTCCGGAGCAGGTCAGTTTCGGGAAGCTGAACAACGTGCGGGAGGCCATCGAGATCTGCCGTACCTCGCGCACGATCCTCGGTGCCAACGGGATCTCGCTGGAGTACCCGGTGATGCGGCACGCCACGAACCTGGAGTCGGTGCTCACCTACGAGGGGACCGTGGAGATGCACCAGCTGGTCCTGGGTAAGGCGCTCACCGGCCTGGACGCGTTCCGATGAGCGCCCGCAGGACGGTCAGCTCTGGTTGAAGAAGCCGTCGGCCGGCCGGCCGACGGCTTCGCCGTTCAGCACCTGGGTGTCGGCGGGGGTCAGCAGGAAGACCCGGGTGGCCACGCGGTCGATCGACCCGCGCAGCCCGAAGATCAGCCCTGCGGCGAAGTCCACCACGCGCTTGGCGTCGGCGGAGTCCATGGACGTGAGGTTCATGATCACCGGGACGCCGTCCCGGAAGAGCTCGCCGATGCTGCGGGCGTCCCGGAAGCTGTCCGGGGTCACGGTTGCGATCCGGCGGCCCGTCTCCTCGGCCGCCTCGGAGACCACCCGCACCCGAGGATCGGTCACCCATGCCTGGCCCGTCCCGGTCCGTGCACCCTCGGTGTACTCGTCGTCGTCGTAGTACCGCTCGTCGTTGTCCTCTACGAGGCCCAGCCAGGCACTCGCCTTGCGCACCGATCCCATGGACGCCTCCTCTCACCGCGGTTCCTTGTTGTTCCGCATCTCTTTCGTATCCCTATGGTCGTCCATGATGCGGATCGTGCGCCAAGGGGATAGGCGGCGCGCAGGGCATTCGTGACGGTACTGGTGCAGAGGATGTGGCGATTCGTCAAGGTTCCTCCCGGTAAAGGGGCCTGAAGAAAGAAAATATGATGCGCCGGTCCGTACGGGTGACATGGGGGACGTACGGGTGAACGGGTCGCTCGATACGATGCCGTCCGCGTCCGCGCCCGAGCGCGGCGCACACGCGAACGACTACCGGGGGATGGCCGTGTTCGGAATCGTCAGGCCCTGTACGCACCGCCTCTCCGAGGGGCTCAAGGCCGAGTGGATGGCCCACCTCTGCGGGCTCTGTCTGGCGCTGCGCTCCGACCACGGGCAGTTCGCCCGGATCGTCACGAACTACGACGGCCTGATCGTCTCGGTCCTGACGGAGGCTCAGTCCGAACGCACCCCCGCACTGCGCCGCACGGCCGGGCCCTGCCCCCTGCGCTCGATGCGCACCGCGCCGGTCGCGCGCGGCGAGGGCGCCCGGCTGGCGGCCGCCGTCTCGCTGGTGCTCGCCTCGGCGAAGGTGCGCGACCACGTCGCCGACCGGGACGGCCTACGCCTCCGGCGTACCGTCCGCCGCGATGCGGTGGAAGCCGAGGTACGGGGTCAGGGACTCGGGCAGGACGAGGGAGCCGTCCTCCTGCTGGCAC
>NZ_SSBI01000094.1 GCF_004795015.1 Streptomyces sp. A1277
CGAAGGGAAGCGCCCGGAGGAAAGCCCGCAGGGGTGAGTACAAAGGAAGCGTCCGTTCCTTGAGAACTCAACAGCGTGCCAAAAGTCAACGCCAGATATGTTGATACCCCGGCCTGCTTCGGCAGGTTGGTGGTTCCTTTGAAAGTCCTACGAGACCGTTACTGGTCTGGTAGGCAATACACAGCGAGGACACAGTGGACGACGGGTCTTATTCCGACCTTGTTGTTCCGCTCTCGTGATGTGTGGTCCCGATTACGGGAAAACATTCACGGAGAGTTTGATCCTGGCTCAGGACGAACGCTGGCGGCGTGCTTAACACATGCAAGTCGAACGATGAAGCCCTTCGGGGTGGATTAGTGGCGAACGGGTGAGTAACACGTGGGCAATCTGCCCTTCACTCTGGGACAAGCCCTGGAAACGGGGTCTAATACCGGATAATACTTTTCCTCTCCTGAGGAAAGGTTGAAAGCTCCGGCGGTGAAGGATGAGCCCGCGGCCTATCAGCTAGTTGGTGGGGTAATGGCCTACCAAGGCGACGACGGGTAGCCGGCCTGAGAGGGCGACCGGCCACACTGGGACTGAGACACGGCCCAGACTCCTACGGGAGGCAGCAGTGGGGAATATTGCACAATGGGCGAAAGCCTGATGCAGCGACGCCGCGTGAGGGATGACGGCCTTCGGGTTGTAAACCTCTTTCAGCAGGGAAGAAGCGAAAGTGACGGTACCTGCAGAAGAAGCGCCGGCTAACTACGTGCCAGCAGCCGCGGTAATACGTAGGGCGCAAGCGTTGTCCGGAATTATTGGGCGTAAAGAGCTCGTAGGCGGCTTGTTGCGTCGGTTGTGAAAGCCCGGGGCTTAACCCCGGGTCTGCAGTCGATACGGGCAGGCTAGAGTGTGGTAGGGGAGATCGGAATTCCTGGTGTAGCGGTGAAATGCGCAGATATCAGGAGGAACACCGGTGGCGAAGGCGGATCTCTGGGCCATTACTGACGCTGAGGAGCGAAAGCGTGGGGAGCGAACAGGATTAGATACCCTGGTAGTCCACGCCGTAAACGTTGGGAACTAGGTGTTGGCGACATTCCACGTCGTCGGTGCCGCAGCTAACGCATTAAGTTCCCCGCCTGGGGAGTACGGCCGCAAGGCTAAAACTCAAAGGAATTGACGGGGGCCCGCACAAGCAGCGGAGCATGTGGCTTAATTCGACGCAACGCGAAGAACCTTACCAAGGCTTGACATCGCCCGGAAAGCCGTAGAGATACGGCCCCCCTTGTGGTCGGGTGACAGGTGGTGCATGGCTGTCGTCAGCTCGTGTCGTGAGATGTTGGGTTAAGTCCCGCAACGAGCGCAACCCTTGTTCTGTGTTGCCAGCATGCCCTTCGGGGTGATGGGGACTCACAGGAGACTGCCGGGGTCAACTCGGAGGAAGGTGGGGACGACGTCAAGTCATCATGCCCCTTATGTCTTGGGCTGCACACGTGCTACAATGGCCGGTACAATGAGCTGCGATGCCGCGAGGCGGAGCGAATCTCAAAAAGCCGGTCTCAGTTCGGATTGGGGTCTGCAACTCGACCCCATGAAGTCGGAGTTGCTAGTAATCGCAGATCAGCATTGCTGCGGTGAATACGTTCCCGGGCCTTGTACACACCGCCCGTCACGTCACGAAAGTCGGTAACACCCGAAGCCGGTGGCCCAACCCCTTGTGGGAGGGAGCTGTCGAAGGTGGGACTGGCGATTGGGACGAAGTCGTAACAAGGTAGCCGTACCGGAAGGTGCGGCTGGATCACCTCCTTTCTAAGGAGCATTTCTTACCGGGCTTGCCCGGTCAGAGGCCAGTACACCGGCGAATGTTCGGTGCTGGTTGCTCATGGGTGGAACGTTGACTATTCGGCACGACAGGTTGTTGGTTGCTAGTACTGCTCTTCGGGGCGTGGAACGTGGCTGGTGATCGGTCGGGTCGGGCACGCTGTTGGGTATCTGAAGGTACGGGCTCGGAAGAGTCTGTCCTTCGGTTGCCGGCCCCAGTGCACTCGTTCTTCGGGACGGGGTGATGGGTGGCTGGTCGTTGTTTGAGAACTGCACAGTGGACGCGAGCATCTGTGGCCAAGTTTTTAAGGGCGCACGGTGGATGCCTTGGCACCAGGAACCGATGAAGGACGTGGGAGGCCACGATAGTCCCCGGGGAGTCGTCAACCAGACTTTGATCCGGGGGTTTCCGAATGGGGAAACCCGGCAGTCGTCATGGGCTGTCACCCGCTGCTGAACACATAGGCAGTGTGGAGGGAACGAGGGGAAGTGAAACATCTCAGTACCCTCAGGAAGAGAAAACAACCGTGATTCCGGGAGTAGTGGCGAGCGAAACTGGATCAGGCCAAACCGTTTACGTGTGATACCCGGCAGGGGTTGCGTGAGCGGGGTTGTGGGATCTCTTTTTCATAGTCTGCCGGCTGTGAGACGAGTCAGAAACCGTTGATGTAGGCGAAGGACATGCGAAAGGTCCGGCGTAGAGGGTAAGACCCCCGTAGCTGAAACATTGACGGCTCGTTTAAGAGACACCCAAGTAGCACGGGGCCCGAGAAATCCCGTGTGAATCTGGCGGGACCACCCGTTAAGCCTAAATATTCCCTGGTGACCGATAGCGGATAGTACCGTGAGGGAATGGTGAAAAGTACCGCGGGAGCGGAGTGAAATAGTACCTGAAACCGTGTGCCTACAAGCCGTGGGAGCGTCGCGCATCGAGCTTGCTCGGTGCGTCGTGACTGCGTGCCTTTTGAAGAATGAGCCTGCGAGTTTGCGGTGTGTTGCGAGGTTAACCCGTGTGGGGAAGCCGTAGCGAAAGCGAGTCCGAATAGGGCGGTTTAGTAGCGCGCTCAAGACCCGAAGCGGAGTGATCTAGCCATGGGCAGGTTGAAGCGGAGGTAAGACTTCGTGGAGGACCGAACCCACCAGGGTTGAAAACCTGGGGGATGACCTGTGGTTAGGGGTGAAAGGCCAATCAAACTCCGTGATAGCTGGTTCTCCCCGAAATGCATTTAGGTGCAGCGTCGTGTGTTTCTTGCCGGAGGTAGAGCACTGGATAGGCGATGGGCCCTACCGGGTTACTGACCTTAGCCAAACTCCGAATGCCGGTAAGTGAGAGCGCGGCAGTGAGACTGTGGGGGATAAGCTCCATGGTCGAGAGGGAAACAGCCCAGAGCATCGACTAAGGCCCCTAAGCGTACGCTAAGTGGGAAAGGATGTGGAGTCGCAGAGACAACCAGGAGGTTGGCTTAGAAGCAGCCACCCTTGAAAGAGTGCGTAATAGCTCACTGGTCAAGTGATTCCGCGCCGACAATGTAGCGGGGCTCAAGCGTACCGCCGAAGTCGTGTCATTCCAGCATGTACCCCCAACGGGGGCTGGGATGGGTAGGGGAGCGTCGTGTGCCGGGTGAAGCAGCCGCGGAAGCGAGTTGTGGACGGTTCACGAGTGAGAATGCAGGCATGAGTAGCGATACACACGTGAGAAACGTGTGCGCCGATTGACTAAGGGTTCCTGGGTCAAGCTGATCTGCCCAGGGTAAGTCGGGACCTAAGGCGAGGCCGACAGGCGTAGTCGATGGACAACCGGTTGATATTCCGGTACCCGCTTTGAAACGCCCAGTACTGAATCAGGCGATGCTAAGTCCGTGAAGCCGGCCCGATCTCTTCGGAGTTGAGGGTAGTGGTGGAGCCGATGAACCAGACTTGTAGTAGGTAAGCGATGGGGTGACGCAGGAAGGTAGTCCAGCCCGGGCGGTGGTTGTCCCGGGGTAAGGGTGTAGGCCGTGTGGTAGGTAAATCCGTCACACATTAAGGCTGAGACCTGATGCCGAGCCGATTGTGGTGAAGTGGATGATCCTATGCTGTCGAGAAAAGCCTCTAGCGAGTTTCATGGCGGCCCGTACCCTAAACCGACTCAGGTGGTCAGGTAGAGAATACCGAGGCGTTCGGGTGAACTATGGTTAAGGAACTCGGCAAAATGCCCCCGTAACTTCGGGAGAAGGGGGGCCATCACTGGTGATGACATTTACTGTCTGAGCTGGGGGTGGCCGCAGAGACCAGCGAGAAGCGACTGTTTACTAAAAACACAGGTCCGTGCGAAGCCGTAAGGCGATGTATACGGACTGACGCCTGCCCGGTGCTGGAACGTTAAGGGGACCGGTTAGCTGACTTTCGGGTCGGCGAAGCTGAGAACTTAAGCGCCAGTAAACGGCGGTGGTAACTATAACCATCCTAAGGTAGCGAAATTCCTTGTCGGGTAAGTTCCGACCTGCACGAATGGCGTAACGACTTCTCGACTGTCTCAACCATAGGCCCGGTGAAATTGCACTACGAGTAAAGATGCTCGTTTCGCGCAGCAGGACGGAAAGACCCCGGGACCTTTACTATAGTTTGATATTGGTGTTCGGTTCGGCTTGTGTAGGATAGGTGGGAGACTTTGAAGCGGCCACGCCAGTGGTTGTGGAGTCGTCGTTGAAATACCACTCTGGTCGTGCTGGATGTCTAACCTGGGTCCGTGATCCGGATCAGGGACAGTGTCTGATGGGTAGTTTAACTGGGGCGGTTGCCTCCTAAAGAGTAACGGAGGCGCCCAAAGGTTCCCTCAGCCTGGTTGGCAATCAGGTGTTGAGTGTAAGTGCACAAGGGAGCTTGACTGTGAGACCGACGGGTCGAGCAGGGACGAAAGTCGGGACTAGTGATCCGGCAGTGGCTTGTGGAAGCGCTGTCGCTCAACGGATAAAAGGTACCCCGGGGATAACAGGCTGATCTTCCCCAAGAGTCCATATCGACGGGATGGTTTGGCACCTCGATGTCGGCTCGTCGCATCCTGGGGCTGGAGTCGGTCCCAAGGGTTGGGCTGTTCGCCCATTAAAGCGGTACGCGAGCTGGGTTTAGAACGTCGTGAGACAGTTCGGTCCCTATCCGCTGTGCGCGTAGGAATATTGAGAAGGGCTGTCCCTAGTACGAGAGGACCGGGACGGACGAACCTCTGGTGTGCCAGTTGTTCTGCCAAGGGCATGGCTGGTTGGCTACGTTCGGAAAGGATAACCGCTGAAAGCATCTAAGCGGGAAGCCTGCTTCGAGATGAGTATTCCCACCAACTTGATTGGTTAAGGCTCCCAGTAGACGACTGGGTTGATAGGCCAGATGTGGAAGCCCGGTAACGGGTGGAGCTGACTGGTACTAATAGGCCGAGGGCTTGTCCTCAGTTGCTCGCGTCCACTGTGTTG
>NZ_SSBI01000095.1 GCF_004795015.1 Streptomyces sp. A1277
CGGACCAGACCCTGGCCCAGATCGAGCTGTTCACCAAGCCCGAGGCGTACCCGACCGACGTCTACGTGCTCCCCAAGCACCTGGACGAGAAGGTCGCCCGCCTCCACCTCGACGCACTCGGCGTCAAGCTGACGACACTGCGCCCGGAGCAGGCCGCGTACATCGGGGTCGAGGTCGAGGGCCCGTACAAGCCGGACCACTACCGCTACTGATCCCGTACGAACTGGTCAGGTACGGCCTGGTCCGGCACGGACCGGCCTGGTCCGGCACGGCCTGGTCCGGCACGGCCTGGTCCGGCACGGACCGGTCCCGTACGGAACCCCGTACCGCTCGGCTCCGTACTGATCCGTACTGACTGATCCCGCCGCGTGCCGCGGTGGTCCGCCGGCGACCGGTCACCGGCGGACCCCGCAGCCCGGGGCGATTCAGCAGTACCGGACACTCAGCAGTCCGGGCTGATCAGCAGCAGCGACGAACGCAGGCCCCCGCACCCCCGTGTCGGGGGCCTGCGCCGTACCGCACCCGCACGACCTGAGGAACCCGAAGGACCCCATGCCCCGCGGCCGATATTCGCTCCACGATCTTCACGACCACACCCCCCTCGGCGCAGAACACTTCCACTGCGCGCCCGGCCCTTCCGGATGGCGCTACATCTCCCAAACGACCGCCCCGTCCGGCAGTCACCTCGGATCCGTCGACCTCACCCTCGATGAACTCGGTCGCCCCATCCGTCTCGAACTCCATGCCGCCGACTGGCAGGTCCGCGGCGCGGCCCTCGAAGGCATCACCTGGGTCCGTACCGACCCGACGGGCACTCACGCCACCGAAGGCAATGTCCGCGCCCACGCCTTCCATGGCACATCCCCCGCCTTCCTCGTCGCGACCGCTCGTCTGCTGCGCCTCACCCCCGCTTCTCCGGAGACCCGCGTCCGGGTCGTCACCTTCACGGACCCGGTCCTCGCCCCCCGTACGCTCGACCAGTCCTGGGCCCTGGTGAACAGTGAAGCGCACCCCACTGACAACGGGCCCCTGAAGGTGGACGAGTACCAGGTCAGCGCCCTGGATACCGGCGAGAGGCACACCGTCCACCTCGCCGGCGACGTGGTTCTTTCCGCCCCCGGCATCGAGCTCGAGGAACTGGACTCCCCGCCCTCCGAGCGATAGCCGGACTCCGGTCCTCCGCCCGGCAGGGACGGGGGTTGACCTCAAGTCGAGTCGAGCTTCCAGGTTCGTCCGCGCAGATGTCGACGTACCCAGGAGGGACGGCCATGAGGACGCTGGTGCTGGGAAGGACGTCCGCCAGGGTGACGGAGGTGGTGGCCACGCTACGAGCGGACGGCTTCGAGGCGGAAGGAGTGAGCACCGACGAGGACGCCCGGAGGCTGTTGGAGAGCGAGGGGTTCGGGGTGCTGGTCATCGGCGGGGAGTGGAGCCGGGCTCTCGCACAGCGCTCAAGGAGTTCGCGGCTGAGCACCGGGTGCGGCCAGTGATCGACGGCGCGCCGACCGCGCCGTTCGACGCCTATGTGCGGCGGGATTCGAGCCGCTGATCAGGGAGACCGCCACCATGGAGTGACGGACAGGGCGCCCGGGTGAAGCGAGCCGCCGGACCGCCCTCAGGCGGGCGGCACGAACCCGGTTGCTGGCGGCCGCCCGACCGCCCCGTCGGCACCGGCACGCTGGCACCGCCGGCCGTACCGGCACCGGGCCCCGGAGCCCCAGCCGTATCAGCACCGGGCCCCGAAGCCCCCTCAGATGCCATGCCGAACGGACGACCGGCGGCGACCCCCGGGTGGCCAGGGGGCACAACCGTGCCCGCTCGTCCGGGATTCCAGCCGAGCTCGCCGCCCCGGTCGCCGACCGCAGGCACCTCCCCGGCCACGCCCACCGGTCCGGTACCGGAGAAACCTCGGATCGCGTTGCGGGCCGCCCTCTCCCAAGCCCGGCGCGCGTCCCGCACCTGCCGCTCGTGAACCACGGCAGCCAGGTACGCGGCGGCCGGCACGCCCGCCGGCGCCGCAACCCCGGTCCGCACGGCGACCGCCCCGCCGAGCCGCTCCGCCATGGCCCTGCCCACCTCGGCATCGAGCTGGTGCATCCGCGTCAGGTACTGCCGCACCGCCAGCCACAGATCGTCCGGAACCGCCGACAGGTCCAGATCGGCGAACCGTCCGACCAGCCACGGCGGAGGCGGCGGAGCAGCAGCGGCACGGCCCGCCGGCACTCGTTCCCGTACGACGAGCGTCCCCGCGAAGACGTCCCCGAGCCGCCGGCCACGCGCCGACACCAGGGACGCGATGGAGGCGACGACGCCGAGCGTCATCAGGATCTCCACGACGCCCATCGCCCCGCGGACCAGCGCGTGCCGGAACCGGATGGGGCCTCCGACGTCCCGTACGACCCGCAGCCCGCAGGCCAGCTTGCCCAGCGAACGGCCGCGACTGAGCGTCTCGACCGCGATCGGCCCACCCACCGGAACCAGCAGAAAGACGGCGACGGAGACGGCCGCCAGGGCCGCGTCGTCCAGTGAGGCGGAGGCGACGGCGAGACCGAACGCCACCACACCGAACGCCGTACCCACCACCATCAGATCGATGGCCAGAGCCAGTACCCGGCTCGGCAGTTTCGCCGGCCGGAGTCCCAGCACGACCGCGTCCCCGGTCACGAGCTCACTCATCGCCCCACCCTTCACCGAAGCCCCTGCCCCGCGGCCCCGCAGTCTGCCAAGCTGACACGCAACGCCGCAGTTGTACGGACCGGTACACACCCTGCCTGGAGCCGCAGCCGATCATGGACCTCGATGTCTTCGTCCACACCCACCGCATCGAGTGGGACCGGCTGGACCATCTCCAGCGCCGCGGGCGCCGTCTGGCGGGCGCGGAAGCGGACGAACTCGTCGATCTCTGCCAGCGCACGGCCACCCATCTCTCCCTGATCCAGTCCAGCGCCCCCGACGCGCTGCTCGTCGCGCGGCTCACGCAGCTGGTGGCCCGCGCCCGTGCCACGGTGACCGGCACCCGCCGCGCCTCCTGGCGCGACGCCGCACGCTTCCTCACGGCGGGATTCCCCGCAGCCGTCTACCGCTCCCGCCACTGGTGGATACCGACCGCCGTCCTCTCCACGCTCCTGGCCGCCCTGATGGGCTGGTGGATCGGCACGCGTCCGGAGGTCCAGGCCGCCATCGCCGCTCCGGACGACCTCCGCCGCATGACGAGCCCGGGCGGGGAGTACGAGACCTACTACTCCAGCCACCCGGCCACGTCCTTCGCGGCCCAGGTCTGGACGAACAACGCGCAGGCAGCCGCCATGTGCCTGGTGCTGGGGGCGTTCCTCTGCCTGCCGGTGATCTGGATCCTCTTCGTCCACGTGGTGAACCTGGCGGTGGGCATCGGGCTGATGTCCTCGGCCGGCCGGCTCGACACGTTCCTCGGGCTGATCCTTCCGCACGGCCTGCTGGAACTGACGGCCGTCTTCATCGCCGCCGGCACCGGCCTGCGCCTCGGCTGGACGGTCATCGACCCCGGCCCCCGGGCCCGCCGTGCGGCCCTCGCGCAACGGGGCCGAGCAGCGATCGGCATGGCCATCGGCCTGGCGCTCGTCCTGTTCGTCTCGGGCGCCATCGAGGCATTCGTGACCCCGTCCGGTCTCCCGACCTGGGCCCGAATCACCCTGGGCACAGCCGCCGAGCTGCTCTTCCTCACGTACGTCTACGCCCTGGGCGGCCGAGCCGTCCGAGCCGGTGAGGCGGGGGACCTGGACGCCATCGAACGAAGTGCCGAGCTGCCGATGGCCGCCTGATGTGCATACGCCACCGCTGAGCTGCTAGTCTCCTCATCGCCCCAAAAAACCGTTGACACGGAGACGTGGGGGAGGTAGATTTTAACGGTTGCCTCGAACTGGACAGGTTCGGGCGCCGACAGTTAATATCTGTCTCGCTCTCACCGGAAATTTGATTTCCGCAGAGCCGTGGGTTCCCACTCTCAGCAGGTTGAAGCCGATTAGGTCGGCCGAAATGCTTCTGATAAAGTCGAATCAGCCGAAAGGCAAGGCCACTTCAACGGCCGCCGGAATTCAAATTCGAACCGGAAACGGAACGAAATGGGTCTGGTAAGGTTGAAAACGCCGAAAGGCAAACAGCACGACCCGCTTCGACCGGGAATCGGA
Organism: Streptomyces sp. A1277; assembly: GCF_004795015.1. Lineage (GTDB taxonomy): Bacteria > Actinomycetota > Actinomycetes > Streptomycetales > Streptomycetaceae > Streptomyces. The sequence continues at coordinate 4,164 of NZ_SSBI01000095.1, forward strand.
CACGAAAGAGTCTGATAGAGTCGGAAACGCAAGACCGAAGGGAAGCGCCCGGAGGAAAGCCCGCAGGGGTGAGTACAAAGGAAGCGTCCGTTCCTTGAGAAC
>NZ_SSBI01000096.1 GCF_004795015.1 Streptomyces sp. A1277
GCCGGACGGTCGACAGATCAACGCCAGGACACCCGTGGGGTCGGTCGTAAGCAAGAGTCAGACCGTCACGGCCGGGACTACCCGATCCTTGCGGGATCCGGTACGAACAGACTGACAGTCGTAGCTGAAGGTCGTGGTGGGGAAGCCGATCCAGGAGAAGAGGCCCTTGGAGAAGCGGTTGTACTCGGTCAGCGCGAGTACGGCGTCCACCGCGCGGCGCGAGAGCAGCCGGAAGTCGCCGACACCGTCCACGAGTTCCACGTCGACGAGGCGGTTGATCAGCCAGTAGTAGGCGCGTGCGGTGAGGGTGCGGGTGACCCGGTCGCCGGCCCGGGTGCGGCGGGCTGTGACCTGGTCGTACCCCTGGGCGTGCTCCTGGACCATCTTCCCGATCAGCTCGGGCGGGTGCTGGAGGTCGGCGTCCATGATCACCACAGCGTCCCCCTCGGCGTGCTGGAGACCGGCCAGCATGGCGGCCTCCTTGCCGAAGTTGCGGCTGAAGGAGACGTACCGGACGCGTGGGTCGGCGGCGGCCAGCTCCTGGATGACCGGCAGGGTGCGGTCAGCGCTTCCGTCGTCCACGTACACCACCTGGAACGCGTGGCCCAGCCGGGACGTTTCGTCCGTGACGCGTTCATGGAAGCGTTCGAGGATCTCTTCCTCGTTGAAACAAGGCACCACCAGCGAGATCAGCACCCATGTACATCAACCGGTCCATGTGTCGCCGGCGGATGGTGTGTGTGGCCCGGGAACGACGGTTGGGTGAATTGAACCGAGGGGGCGGGTTGAGTGCGGTCGGGCCTCCGGCTTGGATGGGCACCATGACCGATGACAGGATCTCCCGGCCCAGCCGCCGCTCCCTGCTCGCCCTGGGCGGCGCCGGCGCGCTCACGGCGGCCGGTGTGTCCATGAGTGCCGGAACGGCGTCCGCCGCCGATCACGCCACCCCCGCTTCCTCGCTGCTGGTGCCCTCGCCCCGGCTCGACCTGAACAGCGCGTCGGACAAGTGGATACGGGAGAAGCCTCTGCGCGACTCGACGATCCTCCAGTCCTTCGGCTACGACAACGCCAACGGGCACATCTACCTGGCGCAGGTGACGCAGGGCGGGCTGAAGCTCGCGGGCGAGTCCGCCGCCGTGAGCGCCACCGACCGCAACCGGAACGGCGATCTGACGATCACCAAGTGGGACATGTCCGGGAACACGCTCGGCTACATGTACCTGCGCGGCTTCGGCCACGGCATGGGCATCGGCGTCGAGCCGGCCGGAGGCACCGCGTATCTGTGGACCGAGACGGACGGCCAGGAAGTGCCGGACCCGGTGCACCCGGACGATCCGACCAGGACGACCAGCCGCGGCCGGCGGCTGGCCCGCTTCCCGTTCGTCAACGGGAAGGTCCTCGACCACGGGTCCGCCGGACTCGCCACGTACCAGCCGGTCCCGGGGACCTCGAGGTACACCGCCTCCGTCGACCCGGTCTACGGCCGCCTCGCCATCCGCTTCCGCGACACCGACGGGGCGTTCGTCTTCCAGGTCCACGATCTCGACCTGGCCCGCCTCGGCGTCTGGACCCAGCCCCTCGCCAGCCTCCGCGAACCGAACATCACGGCGGTGGCCGGCTGGCCGCTCACCACCTACGGCAAGCCGTTCCTCCAGGGATACGCGGTCGTGGGCCGGTACCTCTATCTGCTGCACGGCAACAGCTACAACTCCACCCAGAAGATCGGCGACCAGAACGTCGTGGTCTCCCAGCCGGGCGTCGGCAACACGTTCATCACCTCGGTCAACCTCACCACGGGCGCCCTGGACCCCGCGCCGCCCACGCCCTTCAAGGAGACCGTCAACCCCGCCCACACCGCCGCCGCGTACACGCTGGACTACCGCGAACCGGAGGGCCTCGGCGTGTACGTTCCGAATCCGGCCCAGCCCGGCGTCTTCCGCATCGGCATGGGGTTCGCCTCGGGGGATACGGGCGCGCGGGTGGCGACGATCTACGGCAAGGCGGGGCTCGTTCAGCCGTCCTGATCCAGGCATGGGAGCTCACGGCACGGCGCCCCGTGTCATCGCCGTGGCTGTCGCGCCGGACCGGCTGGGGCCTGTCGTCACATTCGCGTCGTTCGCCCGGAGGGCGGGCCGCGCGGCGTCAGGCCCTAACCTCGCGCTTTCGTGAAGCGGGCTGTCCGGTAGGCGGTCAGGAAAGCGGAAAGTGCCTCTGTCCAGCAAGAATGAGGATTGTCGAGGTCCTTGTTCCTGCCACCACCGGAGGCACTTTCCAGGTGAAGCGCTCTATCGGATCCTACCCCCGTGTCCGCGTCCAGGACGACGGCCGCCAGGTCGTCTCCCAGGCCGGTTCGGTCCTGCTCGTCGAAACGGTCCGCAAGGCCGGTCTTGACCAGGCGATATCCACAGCTCTGGCGCCGTGGCGGAAGCCGCGGGCCGTCCACCGCACTCCCGGCACATCACGGTCGGCAGATGGGGCGATCTGCGGGTCTTCAGCTGCCCCGCCGACATCCAGCACGGCTACGAGTTCGACGTGCACTGACCGCTCCGCGGCCCGTGAGCGATATCAGACGGTGCGGTTCACGTGACGGGCCGCCACATCAATAGGGCGTCCAAGCCGGCGGGCGGCGGCCGAGAGGACCCGCACAGTTGCACCCCTGGTTCTCCGCGACGTCCAAGGCCCGATGCACATCGAGCAACGGCGCCCCTTCGGGTGCCTGCAGTTCGGGACGTGCAGCACATCGCGGGCTGGGCCCCGTCCTCCCTCGCGAAGTTCTGTCAGGACCCAGTCCGTAGGGCGGCGCTCCCCGAGGGCCTCGCGGACCACCGACGTCGGCCTCGCCGACGGAAGAGGCTTGATAAGGACTTAAGCGGCGATCACCCACTGTCGGAGTGACGTTCCCAAACATCCGGCGCGCATCAGTACCCAGCGATCGCCGATGCGCGAGAATCAGAACTGCTGCGCCCGGGCCCAGCCCGCCTGGCGTCGGCACTCGCTGAAGCGTCTCGAAAGCCGTCACAACGCCTCCGGGCAGCTTCAGTAATCACCACGGCCGGCCGACCTATGGGGTGTTCTTCGCCAGCCGCGCGCACCGGGCGGCCGTGGTGCTGCCTCTGCCCAAGCCGGGTCTCCCGGGCGGGGGCACCGAGCGCAGGGTCCTGCGGCCGCACGTCTTGGGACTCAACCCGGAATTGTGCAGCGGCCGTGAGTCGGATCCGGCCATCTATGAAGGATCCCTTCATAGACCTTTCTCTCTTATGCGGCATTTTTCCAGCCGCTTTGTGCTGGTTGCTGGTATGCGGGGTGAGGCCGGTTTCGGGGGCGTGTGCGGGGGGATTTCGGGGGCATACCCTCCGGTTTTTGTGGGGGAGCTGTGTGAGTCTGTGGGCGCCTGGTGGCCGCTGGGGCTGCTGGGATTGTCTTCCTGTGGGGGGAAGTTGATGTCTTCACGTGCCTTTGGCATGCCCTCTCGGCGTGCCCGCACGACCGTGCGCCATACGTTGACCGCGACGGCTTTGGTCCTAGCCCTGGGCGTTGCGGCTCTGCCGGCGGCCGCAGCTGATCAGCCGGACACCCCGGTTTCCGTCTGGGGGAAGAAGGAGCAGAAGCTGGAGCGGCCGCAGGTGAAGTCCGGTGTGAACCGGGCGCCCG
>NZ_SSBI01000097.1 GCF_004795015.1 Streptomyces sp. A1277
CGCGCGCGCCGCGGCGCGGACACCCGGGCCACTCCGCGCCCGCCGCGGCCCCCGGGCCGGCCGTGACCGTGCCGCCGGGCGCGGAGTGGCCCGGGTGTCCGCGCAGCGGGGCGCGCGAGCCGAAGAGGCCGGTGCCGAGGGCCTGGAGGCCCAGACTCTCCTCGCCGGTCCGGTCGCCCGGCAGCGCCCGGAACGAACGGCGGTACTCGGAGTACAGCGCGTCGTAGATCGGGGTCTGGGACGGGCCGCCCGATGGGTCCCGCGAGGGACGCATGGCAGGGATCGGGCTCGGACGCTGGTGGGAGGGGTCGTATGAGTGCACGTAGGTGCCAACGACCCCGTCGGCCGTCGGATGCGGGCCCGCCGGAGAAACACCCGTCGGAGGAACGGCTGTTCCCCTGCCGTGCGCCGGGTGCGCGGTCACGGTCAGGTCCCGGCCAGCGGCATGGCCGCGGCGACCAGCAGCCCGTCGGCGGACGCCTTCTCCAGCGCGTCGCGCAGCAGGTCCTCGCGGGGCTGCTGGCCGATCGAGCCCGCCGGGGCGGCGTAGACCAGCACGGTCTGCGACTTGTTGGCGGCGGTCCGCCAGCCCTCGGTGACCTGGAGGGGCGCGTGCGCCTGCCACCAGGCCACGGGGGCGCCGCCGCCCGTGCCCGGCTGGAGCACGGCGTGCAGCTGGCCCATGGCGAGCAGGATCGACCAGCCGTGCAGCACCTCGGGCTCCTGGTCCATGCGGTGGACCGGGTGGAAGCCCTGCTCCAGGAGCAGCTGGAGGAACTGGTCGCCGTCGCGGCCGTCCGTGCCGGGGCGGGCGATCGCCCCGGTCGGCTCGACCACCAGGGCGGGGTGCAGCTCGTCGTCGATCAGGACGAGGCCGCTGGTGATCCCGAGGACGGCCTGCTCGGGGCTGATCCGGGCCGGTTCCCCCTGCTCGCCGCCGGTGATGCTGCGGACGGCCCCCTGGAGCTGCTCCTCGGCGACCTGGACGACCTGCGAGGGGATGCAGCTGGCGTGCGCGAAGGCGAGGACCGCGGTCTCGTCGCCGACGAACAGCACCGTGCTGGTGCGCTCCTGCTCGGAGTCGCCGGGGGTGCGGCAGGAGGTGCAGTCGTAACTGCCCGGGGCGTTGTCGCCGACGAGCAGCCGGTCGGCTTCGGCATCGCCGATCTCGGCGCGTACGTCCTCGCTGACGTCGAGCATGCGCGGCACGGGTGGCTCCTCGAACTCGGTACGTGCGCCGGGCGGTTCCCGGCTCATGAGATGACAACGGGCGAGCCGCTGCCGGGGTCACGCGGGAAGCCGAAGGGAATCGGACCGGGCCGCGCGGAGCGGGAGGGGCGCGGCCGACAAAGCGGGAAAAACCTGCCCGCGCGGGCCTGTTCGGCGGGGCGGAGAGACGTGGTGCGGGGCGGTGTCCGGCACCCGGCGCGGTGCGGGAAAGCGGGGGAGCGGGGGAGCGGGTTGTCCGCTATACGGTCCCGCGTGTGCGGGCGGGCCTGTCCGATGGTGTGGATATCGGTCCCGTGGGATAAGGGCCCGATAAGGGAGAGTGAATGACGGGCGGCGCCCTCCTTTGCGGCACGTTGTCCGGCGGAGAATTCGACCGCGTCGCGAGGTGTATATCCACCGCGTTCCGCCGCCTTTTACGGCACTCCGCGGTGATCGTTTGCGAGGCTGTGCGATTACTGTGCGTCCGGTTGTGAATCGCACGTTCGGGTGAAGGGGTTCGAACGGAAGACGTGTCGTGATCCTGTGACACAAGTGTGACCGGTGAGGGACGTGAGGATGCCGTGCGCCCCCGCGCGGCCCCCGCTACCGGTGCGGCCCCCGGGCGCCTACGGTGAGAGGTATGGCACCCCTACCGACTCCTCCCGCCCAGCCCGACGACGCCACCGGCGCGTATGTGGGGCTCGCCGCCGAGACCGCCGAACAGCGGGCCCGGGAGCGTGGCTGGTCCACCGTCCGCGCCCTTGCGCCCGGCACGGTCATCACCATGGAGTTCCAGGCCGGCCGGATCAACTTCGAGGTCGACGGCGGTGTCGTCAGACGCTGCTGGACCGGCTGAGAGCGCCGCAGACCCCGGCGTACGCGTGAGGGGCCCCGACCGGGAAGGTCGGGGCCCCTCACGCATGCGGGCGGGCGTCAGCCGCCGGCGACCGGGCGGGCCGGAGCCGTGCCCCCGCGCGGGGCGCGGTCCGAGTGCGGCGGGCGGCGGCTGACGCCCGGGGTGACCGGGGTCCGCTCCGAGCGCACCGCG
>NZ_SSBI01000098.1 GCF_004795015.1 Streptomyces sp. A1277
GGAGAGCCGGCGTGAGCTTGAGGATCGTTGTCTGTGTGAAGTACGTGCCCGACGCGACCGGTGACCGGCATTTCGCCGATGACCTGACGTTGGATCGTGAGGATGTCGACGGTCTGCTGTCGGAGCTGGACGAGTACGCGGTCGAGCAGGCGTTGCAGATCGCGGACGGGGCGGACGATGCGGAGGTCACCGTGTTGACGGTGGGTCCGGAGGATGCCAAGGACGCGTTGCGCAAGGCGTTGTCGATGGGTGCGGACAAGGCGGTTCACGTCGAGGACGACGATCTGCACGGTACGGATGCGATGGGGACGTCGCTGGTGCTGGCGAAGGCTGTCGAGGAGACGGGTTACGACCTGGTGATCTCGGGGATGGCGTCGACGGACGGGACGATGGGTGTGGTTCCGGCGCTGCTCGCGGAGCGGCTGGGTGTGCCGCAGGTGACGTTGTTGTCGCAGGTGTCGGTCGAGGGCGGTGTCGTGCGGGGGCGGCGTGACGGGGACAGTGCGTCGGAGGAGCTGGAGGCGTCGTTGCCGGCGGTGGTGTCGGTGACCGACCAGTCCGGTGAGGCGCGTTATCCGTCGTTCAAGGGGATCATGGCGGCGAAGAAGAAGCCGGTGAAGTCCCTGGACCTGGATGACCTGGGGATCGACGCGGACGAGGTGGGTCTGGCGGGTGCGTGGACCGCGGTCGACTCCGCGACCGAGCGTCCGGCCCGTACCGCGGGCACGATCGTGAAGGACGAGGGTGAGGGCGGCAAGCAGCTGGCCGAGTTCCTGGCCGGTCAGAAGTTCATCTGAGTTCCGGCTGCCCCCGTCACCGCCCCCCGCTTACCGCCCCCGCTTACCTCGCACTCGCAGGAGATTGAAGTCCCATGGCTGAAGTTCTCGTCTATGTCGATCACGTGGACGGTGCCGTCCGCAAGCCCACTCTGGAGCTGCTGACGCTCGCGCGCCGTATCGGTGAGCCCGTCGCCGTCGCCCTGGGCAACGGGGCCGCGGACACCGCGGCCGCGCTCGCCGAGCACGGCGCGGTCAGGGTGCTGACCGCTGATGCCCCCGAGTTCGCCGATTACCTCGTGGTGCCGAAGGTCGACGCGCTCCGGGCCGCCTATGAGGCGGTGTCCCCGGCCGCTGTGCTGCTGTCCTCCTCCGCGGAGGCCAAGGAGATCGCGGCCCGCCTCGCGGTCCGTATCGGCTCCGGGATCATCACCGACGCCGTGGACCTGGAGGCCGGCGATCAGGGCCCGGTTGCCACGCAGTCCGCGTTCGCCGCGTCGTACACGACCAAGTCCCGTGTCTCCAGGGGTGTTCCGGTCATCACGGTCAAGCCGAACTCCGCCCCGGTCGAGGCGGCGCCGGCCGCCGGTGCGGTCGAGGCGCTCGCGGTCTCCTTCTCGGAGCAGGCCACCGGCACCAAGGTCCTCTCCCGTACCCCGCGCGAGTCGACGGGGCGTCCGGAGCTGACGGAGGCCGCGATCGTGGTCTCGGGTGGCCGTGGTGTCAATGGTGCGGAGAACTTCGCGGTCATCGAGGCCCTCGCCGACTCGCTGGGTGCCGCCGTCGGCGCTTCGCGTGCGGCGGTGGACGCGGGCTGGTATCCGCACACCAACCAGGTCGGTCAGACGGGCAAGTCGGTCTCGCCGCAGCTGTACATCGCGTCGGGTATCTCGGGTGCGATCCAGCACCGGGCGGGGATGCAGACCTCGAAGACGATCGTCGCGGTCAACAAGGACTCCGAGGCCCCGATCTTCGACCTCGTCGACTACGGCGTCGTCGGTGACCTCTTCGACGTCGTCCC
>NZ_SSBI01000099.1 GCF_004795015.1 Streptomyces sp. A1277
AGCCTTGATCCGCCGAATCGATGCCTGTGGATAACTTTTCTTGGAACGAGAAAGTGCCTTGTGGCCTGCGATGATGGGAGTTCTTCAGGCTTCCAGCACGCACGATCAGCAAGGCACTTCCGAGATGCAAGTTTCCCATACTCCGGCGGCAGTCTCCGCTGCGTTCGATGACCCGAATCTGATCGCGTATGGCGGGCTGGTCCCGGTGCTGCGGCTGGCCGAGCGGTGCGGGCTGTCCCGGCTGGTGGCCGAGAAGGTGAAGCTGAACGGGGCGAGGAACGGGGCGGGGGCTGCGGCGGATGCCAAGGTCACCAGCATCGTCGCGGGCATGGCAGCCGGTGCGGACAGCATCGATGACCTGGCGATGTTGCGCCACGGGGCGATGCCTGCCGTGTTCGGTGGCATGCGCGCCCCGACCACGCTCGGCACGTTCCTGCGTGCGTTCACCCATGGTCATGCTCTTCAACTCCACGCCGTGCACCGCAGGTTCCTCGCGCAACTGGCCGAACACACCCCGCTGCTGCCCGGCTCGGACGCGATGGCGTTCATCGACGTCGACTCCACCCATAAACGCGTCTACGGACGGACCAAACAGGGCGCCGAGTACGGCCGGTTCAAGGGCATCCGCACCCTGCACCCTCTCCTCGCCACGATCTGCACCCCCCAGTCGAGGCCGGTGATCGCGACGGTGCGGATGCGACGTGGCAAAGCGGCAGACTCCCGGGGTGCCCCGAAATTCGTGAGCGAGGCCCTGGCCACCGCCGTCGAGGCCGGCTGCACCGGGACCCGTATCCTGCGGGCCGATTCGCAGTTCTACAACGCCGGGGTGATCGCCGCCTGCCGCCGGGCCGGTGCCCACTTCTCGCTCACCACCGGGATGAACCCCTCCATCAAGCGGGCCGTCCTCGGCATCCCGGACGATGCCTGGCAGCAGATCAGTTACCCGACCGCGGTGCCCGACCCCGAGACCGGCGAACTCATCTCGGACGCCGAAGTCGCCGAACTACCCGCATACACCGCGTTCGCCAGCCGGAAGAAAGCCGACCGGGTCACCGCCCGGCTGATCGTGCGGCGGGTCCGTGACCTGGCCAAACCGCCGGTTTCCGGTGAGCAGGGCGAGCTGTTTCCCGTCTGGCGCTACCACCCCTTCCTCACCGACCAGCCGGCCCCGACGCTCCAGGCCGAGCGGGAACACCGCCACCATGCCGTGATCGAGCAGGTCATCGCGGACAGCAAGGCCGGCGCCCTCGCCCATCTGCCGTCCGGACACTTCAACGCCAACGCGGCCTGGCTCACCCTGTGGGCGATGACCTACAACCTGCTGCGGGCCGCCGGTTCCCTGGCTTCCGCGTTCCACGCCAAGGCGGCCACCGCCACCCTCCGCACCCACCTGATCCACGTCCCGGCCCGTATCGCCCGCTCAGCCCGACGCATCACCCTGCACCTGCCCCACAACTGGCCCTGGCAGCAAGCCTGGACACACCTCTTCGGCACCGTCCACGACCCACCCGGCTGACACGACAGCCCCTGCCCACCCCGCCCACCAGGGCCCAACCGGAACCGAAGAACGTGGAAAAGCTGGGCAAACCAGCAGATACCACCTGCCCACACTCAGCCACCCACACAGAACCAACTCAACAACCGGGCAGGAGAACATCCTCAAACCGCCTCGGCGGATCAAGGCT
>NZ_SSBI01000009.1 GCF_004795015.1 Streptomyces sp. A1277
CCCGGAGCAGTGGAACCCGGCGCCTCCCCGAGACGACACTCGGGCCCTCAACCTGCCCACTCTCAGCCCACGGCAGGAAAACGGTCCACCGACTCCGTCGGCGGACCGTCATGAAACTTCGAGGTTAGCGTATCGCCGCGTATCCCCACCTCTCAGGGAAGGCGGCACGTCATGGCGCAGATACCCGCCACAGCCGATTCCGAACGGAATAGGTCCGCGTCCACCGAACGCCCCGCCCCGTCCTTCTTCTTCAACGGACACGCGCCCCGCCGACGGGTGCTGGTTATCGCGGCCAGCGCCGTTCTCGGTTTCGCCCTGACAGTGGTGTGGTCGGCGAAGTTCGTCGACCAGACCATCGGCGACACGATCGCGGACACACTGCTGGGCCACACCGCCAAGGGCACCCCGATCGCGGGCGCCCTGGCCGGTGTCTTCTTCGCTCTGGTCACGGGCGTCGCCGGAACATTCACCGCGTGCAACATCGCCGTGTTCAGCGCGCTGGCGCCGCTGACCGGCGGACGGGCCGGCTCCCGTCGCAGCAGGATGGCCGCCGGACTTCGCCCGCTGGGACATCTCGCCGCCGGAGCGGTCGTGGTGTCGGCCTTGTACGGCGTGGTGGTCGCGATCACCGGAACGGACATGTCCCAGTTCGACGAGAGCCAGAGCAGCGGGCTCTCGGGCCGGCTGATTCAGGCCATGGTGGTCTTCGGCATCATCGGTCTGGTGATGACGTACCTCGGCCTGGCGACGCTGGGCTTCGTACGCGACCCCCTGGCAAAGGTGTCGCAGAAGTACCCCAGCGCACCGATGCTGTTCATGGGCGGACTGATCGGGGCCTTTCTCGTCGGACGGCCCTTTCCGCTCTTCCGCCAGTTGTTCCGGGACACCGCCGAGAACCACAACGTGCTCTACGGTGCGGTGGCCTTCGGTTTTCAGAGTCTGGGCAACATCCTGGTCATGGCGGTGCTGTTCCTCCTTGTGACCGGATTCCTCGGGGACCGGCTGCACCGGTGGATGACGGATGCGCCGAGCCGTACCGCCGCGCTCATGGCGGCAGGGTTCATCGTGGCGGGCGTCTTCCTGCTGCTGTACTGGGACGTTCGGATCTTGGCCGGCCGCGACCTGATCTGGTACCCGATCGCGCCCTGGGCAGCCTGAGCGGCCCTCGGACGTGTCTGTGGCCTGGTCGGGGAGTTCCCCGGCCAGGCCACAGAGCCGATGCGGGCAGCCGGCGCGCCTTCGCCGGCGCGCAGAACCACTCCCCGCGTGCGCTCACGGAATCACGGACCGACTGCCGCGTGCGCGAAGGGCTTTCGCTCACGCGGCAGCGGGTGAACGCCCGTCCGACGGGGGGCGGAGCTGAGCAGGCGGTGTGCGTAGGCCGCGGACACCAGGGTCATGTGGTGGTGCCACCCCGGGTAGGACCGCCCTTCGAAGTCGAGCAGGCCGACATGCTCCTCCATGTCCCGTACCGCCCTCGCCGTGCGGGAGAGCGTTCCGGCCAGAGCGAGTACCTCATCGGTGGAGGTTTCCAGCATGTTGGTGAGCCACAGCTGAGCCGAGCGGCCCTTCCCTCCGTTGCGCACCGCGAGCAGCCGGTAGGTGCGCAGGGCTGCTCCGGGCCCCGGTTCGGGCACGTGCACCAAGCAGGACGTCACGGTCTCGGCGCCGAGGTGGCCGGCCTCGGCCACTTCCTCGGTGCGGATCGGAAAGCCGGGGTCGCGCTCATGGAGGCTGTATGCCGGCAGGAGCGGTCCGCGGAAGGAGGCGTTGACATGGCAGTGGGCCAGTCGGCCGCCGCCGGGAACGATCCTGAGCTTTCCCGGAACGGAGACGACGAACTCGCGCTCGTTCACGTCGAGTCGGCCGATCACCGCGCTCGCACCGGATGACCCTTCCAGGTCGGCCACCACGGGCAGCGGCCTCGACCGGGCACCCATGGTGTCCTGGCAGGCCAGCTCCAGCACATGCGTCGCGAAAGGCCAGGCCCGCGCCGTGTCCGGGATGCGGGCGCGCGCTTGCCGCAGCGGATCCTCGGTCCACGCCCGGGGAAGCAGCAGGCTCCAGTTCACCGGAAGAGCGGCGTCGTCGGACGCCAGGAAGGCTCCGACCCCCACCTGACAGGTCACCGAGCGCCCTGTGGAAGCCAGGTAGCGGCGGTGCACTCCGCAGGAGTGCTGCCCCCGCTTGCGCAGGATGACCTGGTCGATCACCATCGCCCGCAGGGGCAGTCGCCGCTCGACCCAACGGGCCAGTTTCTCCCGGACGGGCATCCAGTCCCACGGGCTCGCGTTGACGAACTGCTGGAGCGACTGGGAGGCCGTGGGAGATCCGGAGACCGCTGCGGCAATGCGCCGCACCGACTTCTTTCCCGGCGTATTGAGCAGGCCCTCCAGATAGATGTGCGCCCAGCGGCGTTGGTCGGCCCTCGGCAGGTGCTCGAACAGCCTCCTGGCGAACGCGGGCAGTGAGGCTTGCGCGAGAGTCGTGGCAGGCGTCTCCATGGCATCTCCCCCATCCTTGCAAGAGCAAGCATTACTAGTGCCGGGTCAGATCGGCTGCGGTGGTCATGTCCTGCAGGTGCGGTGCCACGTGGGATGTGCGTGGCACCGGGTCCGTACGAGTCCGTGCCCGGAGTGCGTCGGGGGCCTCGCGGGCGGACGCCGGCTACGGCGATGCGGCGGCCTTCCGGTCCGCGAGCCCGGGGGAAGGTTCCGCCGTACGCCCGAAGGGGGCGCCCGCGGCGTCCGGTGCTTCCCCACGTTCTCGGCTCCCTTCGGACAGAGGAGACCCCACTTCTCGACGTGCCGGCCGATATTCCTCGTACTGGGCGTACTGGGGATTTCGGCCGGTGCGCTCCTACTACTCGCGGACCGGGCCGGAATCAGTCCCATCCGTTACCACGACACACCGAACGTCATGCCACCCTGATCGAGCCCTGCTACCGAGATGTAAAAATAAGAAGGGCACCCGCATTTTTTCCACAGGGACAACTGTTCCCACTTCACCACCCCGGTACACACCAAGCACTGCACAGAAGTACGCGACTCGCAAAAGCGTGCGAGCCGGAAAAGATCCGGTAATGGCGTCGCGACTTCTGCGAACCGATGCGAAATCGGGCAACTACGCCTGCTCGCAGACCTGTTGACGTGGACCTGGATCTCTCCGCGTCCACCGACGAGTACCCACCTGGAGAAACTATGGTGAAACAGGACAGAGCTATACGGACGCGCACCGCCATCATCCGGGCCGCGGCCGTCGAGTTCGGCCAGGGCGGCTATGAAGGTACATCGCTCTCTCGAATCAGCAAGACCGCAGGCGTATCCATGGGCTCATTGGGCTTTCATTTCGTGACAAAGGCAGAGATGGCGGATGCCGTACAGGAGGAGGGCGGCAACCTCATCAAGGCGGTCGTACAGCAGGTGATCGTGCAGACGGCGCCACCGCTCACCCGGGTCGCCGACCTCACGCTCGATCTCGTCCGGCTCCTGGAAGCAGAGCCCTCGGTCCGTGCCACCGCCCGTCTCGCCCGGGAACGGACCGCCCCGTCGTCATGGCCGAGCAGTTGGCTCCCGGCTGTGCAGAACCTCCTCGCCGAGGCCCACACAGCCGACCAGCTCCGCAGCAGTGCTCCGCCCGAGGACGTCACCTCCCTGGTGGAGTACCTGATCAATGGCGCCGAGGCGCACCTGCGCACGGCACCGAGGACCGAGCACGGGTGCGAAGGGACCGTGAAGCAGCTCGAACGTCTGTGGAACCTGGCCCTGACGGGCGTGTCGGCGGAGCAATCGGCCTGAGACGCCACCGCCGTCCGGCAGCCTCCGACCGGTAACCGTCGTACGTGCGGGCGGCCTTCGGCTGAGCATGTGATCCGGCCGAGGAACACACAGCGATCAGCGCGAAGGCCGCGGGCGCGCGTCTGTACGCGGAGGGGGCCGGTCCCGGCCGCCCACCTCCCCGCCGGCTGAGCTTGCGCGACGCTCGCCGTGGGCTATGCCGCCGTCTTCTGCGCGGACCAGGTCTCCACCGGGCGGATCGGCACCAGCGGGGGCGGCGTCGGGCTCGGGGCCGGTCCGCGCAGCGCGTTCCACAGTACGCGCGCCATGAACGCGGGTTTCTGCAGCGACTCGGGCCGGTCGATCAGGCCGGCCGTACGCATGTACGCGGCGGCGACCTTCTTGTCGCGGGTCGCGGCGATCTGAACGAGCCTCAGGAACTTCTGCGCCGCCTTGACCTGCAGCGTGCGCTTGCCCTCGACCCCGGGGAAGCTCAGGTCCATGATGTTGGTCATCTCCCAGGCCGGGGCGACGACGTTCTTCGCCAGGTCCTCGAAGTACAGCAGTGGCTGCGGGGCCGCCCCGGTGTGCAGGTGTCCGCGCATAGTCAGGGCCGACAGCGCAGCCACCGTCATGCCCTGCGCGTAGACCGGGTTGAAGCAGGTCACCGCGTCTCCGACGACGACCAGGCCGTTGGGGAAGCGGGTCAGCTTCTCGTAGCGGCGGCGCAGTGTGGTGGGGAAGCGGAAGGCGACCGGCTCGTCCAGCGGCTCGGCGTGCTGCAGTGTCTCCCAGATCTCCGGCGCGGCGAGTGTCTTGACGAAGTCGTAGAAGCCTTGCTGGTCGGTCGGCGGGTGGTCGCCGAGGATGCCGTAGGCGGTCAGCTCGACGCGGCCGCCATCGGTCTTGGTGAAGATCGCGCCGCGCGGCAGCTTGGCGTTGGCGACCGGGTTGATCGACAGATCGGGGCCGTACGGGTTGACCTTGAGCTTGTAGTGCTGGGTGACGTAGCCGAGGCCGACCTTCTTGCTCTCCTCCTCGACCGTTCCGTAGCCCAGCTCCTGCAGCCACACCGGGGTGCGCGACCCGCGGCCGGTGGCGTCGACGACCAGGTCGGCCTCGATGGTGTGCTCGTTCTCGTGACCGTGTGCCAGTACGCGTGCCCCGACGACGGTGCCCCGGTCCGGGGTGGTCGCCAGGCCGAGGATGTCGTGCTCCTCCACGAACACCACGTTCGGCAGCGCCGCGGTGCGCCGGCGGATGTGCTTCTCCAGCATCGGGCGGCTGGCCGCCACGCAGGTCAGGCCCGCCACCTCCTGCTCGATGCGCACGCCGTTGAAGTACCAGCGCACATTGCCGCACAGGTCGCCGGTGGGCACCCCGTCGGCGAAGATCTCCTGCGTGACCCCGGGGTAGAACTCCTCCATGACCAGCTGGCCCCGGGCCAGCAGGCCGTTGATGTGCTTGCCCTGCGGGCAGCTGCGCCGCGCCTCCTCGGCGTCGAGCAGCCTGTCGCGGTCGACGATCTGCACCTCGTCGTAGGCGTCGGCGAGCACCCTGGCCGCGAACAGGCCCGCGATGCTGCCACCCAGTACCACCGCGCGGGATTTTGTAGCGTCACTCACGGATTCTCCAAGTGGGTATGTCAGGTTGCCAGCCGTCGCGAACATCGTTGCGCCGTGCCGGGTGCGCCTGCATCTCCGGGATTGCCAGGAGGCAACGGGGGGACCGGACGCATGCGCCGCATCGCGCGCCTGCTCGATACGGGCCGTCTCCGGGAACTGAGGCGGCCAGGCGTGCCCCGGCCGGCACCGGCAATCTCGGAGACGACACCGCGGGCACGGGGCTCTTAGCATCGGGGACGATTCCGGCCCGTCGTGAGGGGCGTGTGGCTCATCGTGCGGGGCCTGGACACCGTGCCGGTGGCGGCTGCTCCCAGACGGCAGATCCCCCCTTCTCCAGGAGGTGTTCCGTGTCCGACATAGAAGTACCGACCCGGCAGGAAATGGTTCGCCGGGTGGCTGAGCTGGCGCCGCTGCTGCGCGGGCACGCCGCCTGGAACGAGGAAAACCGGCGCGTCCACGACGAGTCGATCGAGGCGCTGACCGACGCCGGCGTCTTCAAGCTGCGCGTCCCGGCCCGCTACGGCGGTTTCGAGGCGGACAGCGCGACCATGGTCGACGTCGCCACGGAACTGGGCCGCGCGGACGGTTCCACGGCGTGGGTGGCCTCGGTCTACTGGATTCCCGGCTGGATGGCCTGCCTGTTCCCCGACGAGGTCCAGGACGAGGTCTTCGCTCGCCCGGACGCCCGGGTGTGCGGAACCCTGAGCCCGTCGGCGACCGCCACCCCCGCCAAGGGCGGTGTCGTCGTGAACGGGAAGTGGGGCTTCCAGAGCGGTTCGCAGCACGCGCACTGGCAGGAGATCATCGCGATCCTGGTGCCGCCGGAGGGCCAGCCCTATCCGATCGTCGCGCTGGTGCCGATGAGCGACCTGCTGATCGTGGACGACTGGCACACCTCCGGGCTGAAGGGCACCGGCAGCGTCAGCACGGTGGCGCAGGACGTGTTCATCCCGGCCGAGCGCGTACTGCCGCTGCCGGCGATCCTGGAGGCCCAGTCCGCCTCCAAGCTGAACGCCGACTCGCCGATCTACCGCGCACCGCTGCTCCCGGTGGCCTCGGCCTCCGCCGTGGGACCGCTGGTCGGCATGGCCCGCGGCGCGATGGATGCCTTCGTCAAGCGGCTGCCCGACCGCAAGATCACCTACACCGCCTACGAGAAGCAGTCCGAGGCGCCGCTCACCCACCTGCAGATCGCCGAGGCCGCGATGAAGATCGACGAGGCGGCGTTCCACGCGCACCGGCTGTCGGCCACCCTCGACGCGAAATGCGCCGACGGCTCGGCATGGGACATCAACGAGCGCGCGCTGGCCCGTGCCGACCTGGGCGCGACCGGCCGGCTGGCCAAGGAGGCGGCGGACATCCTCGGCACCGCCAGCGGTGGTTCCTCGATCTACACGAGTGTGCCGATCCAGCGCTATGTGAGGGACCTGAACGCGGTCACGCTCCACGCGCTGATGCACCCGAACACGAATGCGGAGCTCTATGGACGCGTGCTGTGCGGCCTTGACCCGAACACCGCCTACATCTGACAGGAGTGAGCACATGAGCACGGACACCAACACCGAGCCGAGCACCACCGCGCCCGAGGCGGACATGGCGGCGATCGCCGCACTGACCCAGAAGGTGATCGCGGCCTGGGCCTACAACGACGCCGATGCTTTCGCGGGCCTCTTCGTCGAGGAGGGCACGATGATCCTGCCCGGCATGTACGCCAAGGGCCGTGCCGCGATCCACGCCTTCCTGGCCGAGTCCTTCGCCGGGCAGTACAAGGGCACCCAGGTCACCGGGCGCCCGCTGGACCTGCGCCTGCTCGGGGCGGACTGCGGCATCCTCCTCACCGAGGGCGGGGTGCTGCCGGCCGGCCACACCGAGGTGCCGGACGAGCAGTCGATCCGGGCGTCCTGGGTGGTCGTCAAGCGGGACGGGGAATGGCGGCTGGCCGCCTACCAGAACAGCCACGCGCGGCTGCAGCTGCCCGCCCCGGGCGGAGCCGCCTAGAGTCTGTTCGCACATCGGGCGGGCGGTGGAGATCGCCCCTTCGGTTCGGCACGGGCCGCTGACCAGCGGCCCGTGCCGCTCGTGCTTCGCCGGCCGGCGGCAGTCCGTTGCCGCAGCGGTCTGGGGCGGGAGCCGGGCGACCCGGCTCCCGCCCCAGATGTCGGAGCGGCTGAGGTCAGAGCTTGAGCATCTCCCCGGCGACCTCGTCGGCGGACGCGGCGGGGATCGCGGTCGCGGCCTCCTCCAGCACGAGCAGCCGCGCGCCGGGGATGTCGCGCGCGAGCGCCTCGCCGCAGCCGACCGGGAAGAACCGGTTGCGACGGCCGTGCACCACGAGCGCCGGCACCGTGAGTTCGCTCAGGCGCTCGCGCCAGCGGGGCCGGCAGTCCAGGTGGGCGAAGACGGTGCCGAGCTGGTTGGCCATCTGGACGGGGCGCGATGTGTCCGGTGTGCGGTCGAAGATCCTTCCGGCGGTGGTCCGTGCCTCGTCGGGGTCGTCACCGAAGACCTCGGCCGCGGCGGTCGCCCACTCCACCACCGAGGCGCGGTCGGACCAGTCGGGCTTCGGGAGCTTGAAGCGCTCCTTCATCGCGGTCTGGTCGTGGTCGGGCAGGTCGTCGTCGACCGGACCGGGTGCGACGGCCCGCGTCCCGGCGAGCGTCAGCGCGGAGAACGCCTCCGGGTGGTCGAGGGCGGCCACCTGCGCGACCATCCCGCCGACGCCGATGCCCGCCAGGTGCGCGGGACGGTCGTCGAGCCCGCGGGCGAGCGCGGCCGCGTCGGCGGCGAGGTCCCGGAGCGTGTACGCGGGTGCGTCGGGGGCGGCCGTGGTGGACGCGCCCGCGTCGCGCAGGTCGTAGCGCACGACGTGGCGTCCGCCGCGCGCGAGCGCCTCGCAGAGGGCGTCGGGCCAGGACAACATGGTCGTACCGCCCGCGAGCAGTACCAAGGGGTCCGCCTCGTCACCGAAGTGCTCGACCCCGAGTGTGACGCCTTGGGGCGTGCGGAACGTGTCAACTGTCGAATGCATCGTCAACCTCCAAGACAGCCGGTGCCGACGGCATCAGCGGTCCCAATGTAATGGTTTCAACCACAGAAGAACGGTTTGCCGGCGAGGTGGAGGACACCGGCCGGCAGACCGTCGACGGACTATGCGGCTGCGGGCTCCGGGGCCGGTCCGCCTTCCGGTCCGCCTTCCGGGGGCCCTGCCGGCGCCTGGCGGGGCATCAGGGTGACGAACGGGATGCTGAGGGCCGTGGCGGCCAGGACGACGACGAGCGTGACCTGCATCGCGTGGCCGTACCCGGAGGCCGCGTATCCGTAGAAGACCGACGAGACCGCTGCCGAGCCGATCGCCGTGGAGAGCTGCTGCATCGAGGTGAGCGAACCACTGGCGCTGCCCGCCTCTTCGGGCTTCGCGTCGCCGAGGGCGATGGTCGGGATCGTGGTGTAGCACAGGCCGGTACCGATGCCGATGACCAGGAACGCCGGGGCCAGTGCCCACAGACTGACGTCCGTACCGGAGTGGTTGACGAGGGCCAGTAGCCAGCCGCTGCCGACGATGCTGATGCCCAGGCCGACGAAGACGAGTGTGCGGCCGAGCTTGGTCACCAGGCCGCCCATGGCGGCGAACGTGGCGATGATGAGCCCCGCGGTGAGCGGAACCATGTTGAACGATGCCGTCCGCGGGCTGGCGTGCAGCCCTTCCTGCATGAACAGCGACAGCACGAAGAAGAGGCCGGTGCCCGCGATGAACGAGACGAGTCCTACGACCATGCCGGAGGTGAACCCCCGGCTCTTCAGGAGCGAGGGCACGATGAGCGGGCTGGCCGCGGTGCGCTGACGGTAGGCGAAGGCGGCGAAGAGCAGGACGCCGACGGCGACCGAGGTCACGGCGGCGGCCTTCCAGCCATTGGTCGAGCCCTCGATCAGGCCGTACATCATCCCGAGCATGGCCAGCCCGAGGAGGCCGGAGGCCCACCCGTCGATGACGGTGGCCCGGTCGCCGTCGTCGCGTGGCAGGAGCTTGACGGCCGCCAGCAGCCCGGCGAGGCCGAGGACGATCGTGAGGAGGAAGATCGGGCGCCAGCTCAGACCGAACATGTCCGCGTCGATGATGAGGCCGGCGAGGACCGGGCCGACCACGGCGGAGACGCCGAGAACCGGGCCGAACAGGCCGAATGCCTTGGCGAGCATGTCGGGGCTGAACACCTTCGTCATGATCGCCATGCCCTGCGGGATGAGCAGGGCCCCGAACGCGCCCTGGGCGACTCGGGCGATGATGATCAGGACCGGGTCGGGGGCGAAGCCGGCCAGTGCCGAGGCCAGGGTGAACCCGCCGATGCCGATCAGGAAGAGCCTGCGCTGGCCGAACTTGTCGCCCAGCCGCCCGCCGACCAGGAGCAGGATGCCCATGGCGAGCATGTACGCAGGCCCCAGCCACTTGATCAGGCTCACTCCGCCGTCGAGGTCGGCGGCGATGGTGGGGGCCGCGATGTTCGTGACCGTTCCATCGATCACGTCGAGAGCGTCGACGACGATCACCAGCCCCAGGATCGCCCACATCCGACGGCGGGAGACGGGTGCGGTGTCCATGTCAGGCTTATCTAAACTAGTCAAGACAACGTCCTTCTCGGTTGCTTCGGGGGCGCCCGTCCTGGGCGCACTCAGCCTTCACGAACGCTACCGGCGCGCTCGACACCGCCTGATGAAGTTTTACAACTCGTGCTGTTTCGATGGCTGGTTGCCGACTTCCCCGAGCACGCACGCGGCCAGCTCCGGGGTCACGGCGTCGGGCCGGTCCGCGGGCGGCGGCAGTACGGTGCGGCACCGTTGCGGAACGCTCCCGGGCAGCACGAAGCCGGGCTCGTCGGTCAGCACCGTGATCCCGACCGCGCCGGAGGGCACCTCTACGGGCCGGTCGTTGCGGCAGGCCAGCAGGAACGCGAGCCAGGTCCGGTAGGACACCAGGAGTTCGGAGAAGGCCAGAGGTGCCTTGCCGAGGCCGAGCCGCGTCGCCATCGCCGCCAGGTCCTCGCCCATGAGCTGCTCCATCCCCGCGACGCAGGACAGCGGATCGCCGTCCAGGTCGGGAGGGGGCCGCCCCGCCGCGCCCAGCTTTCCCTGGAACTCGGCGAAGATCTCGGTGACGTGGGCCGTGTCGGGCCAGGTCGGCTGCACCAGGAGGGCGGTGACATCCCGCTCCCCGGCCAGCCGGTCGGCGATCCGCAGGGACAGGGCGGCGGAGCTGCAATGGGCCACGACGAACACCGGCCGGCCGGGCGCGGCGGAGGCTTCGCCGGCGCGGAAGGCGGCAGCGGCTTCGTCGGCCAGGTCCGGCAGGGTGGCATAGAGCCGGTCGCCCGACAGCGCACCGCGCGGGTCCACCTGATGGACCGAGTGGCCGACCGCCGCGTCAGCGATCAGGCTGCTGAGCCGCGGCGCCGCGGTGAGCGGCTGGAAGTCGGAGACCAGGATGGCCGCTCCGTCCCCGGAACTGAGCCGACTGCACAGGGGTTTGGTACCGACGACGGCACGCATCGCTGTTCCCTTCCCGGTTCACGCGCTGGATTCCTGTTTCGGCAGGGCCGAGTCGGGGGACTTCAGCGACGCGAGCAGCAGCTCTCGGTACTCGTCGACCATCGCGACGATGGTCGGCAGGTCGAAGTCGAGGCTGTTGTACTTCACGACGCCCACCACGTCCCCGTCCGGGTGCAGGTCCAGTTCCCACAGGTTGCCGTCCGGGATCTCCGACACGTCGACCAGCGATGTCAGGCGGCGGCGGAGCGCGGAGAGGCGGAGGCCGCCGATGTCGTCGGCGCCTTCCGAGGGGAACTGGGAGATCTGGAAGGCGGAGACGACGCTGCTCACGTTCATGATCGGGCCGGACATCAGTTCCGGTTCGGACTTGGCGATGATCTCGCCGAACGGGAGTTCGTAGGAGTATGCCTCAAGCAACGAGGCCCGGGTCCGGCGGACCAGGTCGGCGAAGCTCGCGCAGCCGGACACATCGGTCCGGATCGGCAGGAAGTTGAACAGCGTCCCCACCGTGTCCTCGAAGCCGGGCTCGGTACGGCCGGACGTGATGACGGGCGAGACGATGTCGGTCCTGCCTGTCCTGCGGTGCAGGAACAGATTGAAACAGGCGAACAGGACCATGAACGGCGAGCTGTGCAGTGACTTGGCCAGTGACGTGGTGGCGCCGGCAAGCTCCTGGTCGAGCACGAACCGGTAGACCGAGTAGACGGGTGGGACGTCCAAGCGCCTCGGCCGGTCAGTGGGGAGGATGAGCATTTCCCCGCCCGACAGGGTGTCCTTCCAGTACTCGCGCGCGATGGTGGCGGACTCGCTGTCGCGGGCTTCCTGCTGCCAGAGGGCGTACTCGCCGAGCTGGCGGGTCTCCGGCAGGTCGGGAGCGGGCAGCCCCCGGCGGGTCGCGTAGCAGATGGTGAAGTCACGCATGAGCACCTGCATGGACCAGCCGTCACTGGCCAGATGGTTGGTGACGATGACGAAGACCGCGTCGCCGTCGTCAAACCGTGCCAGGGTCGCCCGTAGCAACGGCAGCTCCGTGGCGCCGAGCCTGCCGTCCCGGTCGACCCCGTCGAGGAACTCGTGCGCCAGGCGCTCGCGGTCGGCCTCACTCGCCGCCGGCGGAAGGTCCACGACGGTGAGGGCCGC
Source organism: Streptomyces sp. A1277 (assembly GCF_004795015.1). Lineage (GTDB taxonomy): Bacteria > Actinomycetota > Actinomycetes > Streptomycetales > Streptomycetaceae > Streptomyces. The sequence continues at coordinate 12,080 of NZ_SSBI01000009.1, forward strand.
CGGGCACGGCGGGGAGACGCGGGCGTAGGGGGCGTCCTTGTCCCTGATGATGGTCGTGCGGAGCGCCTCGTGGCGCGCGACGACATCGTCCAGCGCGAGCTGCACGGTCGCCACGTCCAGCGGCCCGCGTATGCGCCAGCCGGCCAGGACGATCCCTCGCGGGCCGAACACACCGAGGTCGTCACCCCGGTCGAAGGCGCACATGAATTCCTCATTGGCCGACAGCGGGCGCCGCGCGGACGCGTCGTCGGCCGTCCGGTCCTCGTACGGATCAGACACGGCAACCTCGTTCCCATTCGCTCGATCCAGCCGGTCATCGCCACCGCGGCCGCCCGGCGTCACGGCGGCCGGTTCGCGTGGTGGGTCCTCTTCGCGTCGATGGTTCCGTCGCGGTCTACTGCTGATCCCGTGCGGCGAGTACAGCCGCCCTTTCGGACCGGCCGCGGGTCCATGCCCGCTCCGGCCGGTCGGTCATCGCCTGGACCAGCTCTGTGAAGTCGGAGCCCCAGCTGTCCACCGTGGCGGCGTCCACCGAGCCGGGTTCGTACTCGATGACACAGCGGAAGTCGCCCCCCGGGACGACGAGGAAGGTCCAGATGATCACGCCTCGGCGGAACGAGGCGGCCTCCTCCTCGGGCAGGCTCACCGGTTCGACGCTGGTGGTGAAATCGGTGTCCTGGTTGTCCGCCGGCGCACTGACGTAGTTGAAGCCGGACGGCAGCACCATCGGATCGCCGGGCGGGTTCATCAGGGTGGGGTACATGCCGAGGAGCGACTCGGTGGGCAGTTGGTGCTGCTGGGCCTCGACGCTCGCCCGGCGCGCACGGAGCATGAGGTCGAGGAAGGTCTCGCAGTCGTCGTACTCCAGCCGGACGGGGACGAGGTTGGCGAAGAACCCGATGGTGTTGAAGTACTCCTCGGCGGGCCGGCCGCTGTTCACGGTCATCAGCGTGATGTCGGTCCGGCCGGAGATCTTCTCCATCAGCACCATGTACGCCGCCAGGCAGACGTGCCAGATGCTGCACCGGTTCCGGGCCGCGCCCGCGGTGACCTTCGCGAGGGTGTCGGGATCGAGCGAGAAGTTCCGCACGGCGGTGCGCGCCGACTGGTTCTCGGGGTCGTAGGGCCGGTCCGTCGGCATCGTGGACATCGTGGCGCCGGCCAGCTTGTCCTTCCAGTAGCGGCGTGCCTCCGCCGCCTTCTCGCTCCGCAGGAACTCCTGCTCCCAGGTGGCGAATCCGCTGAACGGGACCGGGGCCGGCAGCGTGTGCGGCACCCCGGTCACCCTGGCCCGGTAGCAGGCCGCGATTTCGCTGCGCAGGACGCCGACCGACCAGCCGTCGCTGTAGAGGTGGTGGCTCAGGAGGGTGAGCACGGCGTCCTGGGCGTCGAACCGGTGCAGGACGGCGCGCAACGACGGCGCGTCCAGGAAGTCCATCGACTCTTCGTTCACCGCGTGCAGCAGCTCGGCGGCGATCTCGTCGCGGGAGCGGCCGGGGGTCTCGGGAACGTCGCGCACGGCGAGCGGGACCGGCATCGGCGGCAGCACCTCCAGAGACCCGCCCATGCCGCTCTCGTCGTAGTGGACCCGGCTGCGCAGGGACTCCTGCCGTGCCACCACGTCGTCGAGCGCGCCCTTGAGCGCGTCGACGTCCAGTTCTCCCTTGATGCGAAGCACGTGGGCGCAGACGTGCTTCGGTGAGCGCTGCAGGCCCATCGGGTCCCTCTGCCGGGAACTCAGCGGATACATGTCCACGGTGGCACTCCAGAATCTGTCGGGGTGGGATCGAGTGACGGCCGGCCGTCAGGTCGTGCTTCGCAGCGGTCCGTCGTCAGACGTCGGTGGTCAGCGTGTCCAGGAGCCGGTCGAGCTCCGCGACGGTGGGCGCGTCGAAGATTTCGTTGATCGATATCTCCACACCGGCCGCCGGGCCGACGCGGCTGGCGATCAGCATGGCGTCGATGGACTCGCCACCCATCACGAAGAAGTCGTCGTCCAGCCCCCACCGGGGCCTGGCGAGCACCTCCGCGAAGACCGTGCACAGCGCTTCCTGACGGGCCGATCCCGGCGACCGGTAAGGCACCAGCCCCCGCAGATCCGGCACCGGCAGCGCCTGCGGCCGCGGTGCCCCGCCGGCGTCCACCGGAATCGCATCGACAACCACCACAGCCGCCGGCACCGCCGTACCGGGCAACGCCCCCCTCAGGAGCCGATGCAGCACGGCCAGATCGAAACCGGGACCACCCGGCACCACATAGGCCACATGCACCTGGCCCACGGAATCCCGCACATGCGCCAGGACCGCGGCATCCGCGAGATCGGGGCAGGCGGCCAGCACGTCTCGCACATCCTGGAGCGCGGCAACAGCCATCAGTCGCTCACCTTCCACGCAGGCTCCGAGCATTCCCCCACAGCCTTCGCAAGCCCGGCCCCGCCGACAAGCTCCCAGATTGCTCTGCTCGGGCCGCGCTGAGGCAACTGAAGAGATGCGTCTTGAGCGGCCCGCGGAAAGAGTGGTGACCACCTCTGTGGACGAGTCCGGAACTGGGAGATGTCGCGATGGCTTTGCCCGAAGTTGTGTCACGAGACGAATGGTTCGCGGCGCGTCTGCCCCTTCTCGCCAAGGAGAAGGAGCACAGTCGTGCCCGGGACGCGCTGCACGCCGAACGGCAGAGTCTGCCGATGTTCCCCGTCGACCAGGATTACGGTTTCGACACGCCCGACGGCAAGCGAAGCCTGCTCGAACTGTTCGACGGCCGGCGGCAGCTGATCATCTACCACTTCATGCTGCCGTCCGTCACCGGCGGCAGCTTCTGCCTGGGCTGCTCGTTCTGGGTCGACAACATGCCCGCCCATCTTGAGCACCTGCACGCCCGCGACACGTCGCTGGCGGTGGACTGCCCGGTGCCCCTGGCCGACTTCGTCGAGCACAAGGAGCGAATGGGCTGGACGGTCCCCGTGGTCTCCTCGTTCGGCAACAGCTTCTACGACGACTTCAACTTCGAGCTCGTCCCGGGGGCGACGAAGATACCGGGGATCAGCGTCTTCCTGCGCGGCGACGACGACCAGGTCTACTGCACCTACTCGACCGCCTTCCGCGGAACGGATCTGGTCAACAACACCTACAACTACCTCGACCTGACGTTCCTCGGGCGGCAGGAAGACGACCTGCCGTTCAAGTGGGCCTGGCTGCGGTATCACGACGAGTACGAGAACTGAGCCGGTCCCGGAGGCCGCCGGTTCGCCTGGCACAGGTCCCTCATCGCGGCCGATACCCCCCTCGGGGTATCGGCCGCGATGTCGTGCACGGGCCTCGGCGCGATCAGGACTTCAGCACCTCGGCCAGTGCCTCGTCGATGGCTGCCGCGTCCTCGGGGGTCAGGCCGTACATGGTGAAGTGCCCCAGCGGGCCGTCGATCACCCGCAGCCGGGCATCGCGGATCATGGCCGCGTCGCGCTCGTGGTCCTCGGCCGGGAACAGGAGGTCGTCACCGAACGCGAAGACGAAGAACTCGGCGGTGATCCGGCCGAGCGCCGCCTCCATGTCTCCGCCGGTGCACAGGCTGACGTCCGCGGCGCGCCACTTCGCCGCCTGGCGGAGCAGGTTGTTCGGGTCCATGGGCCGGAAATGGCTGCGGGTGAATCCCAGGGTGAACTCCTCGGCGCCGGCGAATCCGATCCGGCGCCACACCTCGTCGCGGAAGAACCGGTAGCTGGTGCTGGTCGCGGCCCAGGCCATCGCATGCCTGCTGAGGCCGAGATCCACGTCGTCGGAGTCCGTGTAGAAACCGTCCGCGAACGCGGGATCCGAGCGCAGGAGCTCGCACTGCACATCGAGTTGCAGCTGGTTTTGGACCGGCGTCCTCGCGGTGGCCGCGAACACGCCCGCGCGCAGCACCATCTCCGGGTGGCGTACCGCCCATTCGTAGGTCTGCTGACCGCCCATCGACCAGCCGAGCACCGCGTGCAGGGCCGTGATCCCGAACCGCTCGGTCACCAGCCGGTGCTGGGCCCGTACGTCGTCGGCAATGGTCACCGCGGGGAAGTGACCGCGGTCGAACGGCGCCGGCGTATTGCTCGGTGACGAGGACAGGCCACTGCCGAACTGGTCGGGCAGGATGAGGAAGTACCGAGAGGGGTCGAGCGCCCGGCCCTCACCGATGAGCATCTGCATCGAGGCCGACGTGCCCGAGTACATGTGCGGCACGAGCACGGCGTTGTCCTTGGCCGCGTTCAGGCGGCCAAGCGTGCGGTACGCCAGCCGTGCGGCGGGCAGTGTGTCCCCGCTGTCCAGTGTGTACGGACCGAGTTCGAAGTACTCGTGCGGACCCTGCACCGCGGCGGAATAGTATTCGGCGCCCATGGCGACCTCCCGAGGAATGGTTTCGCACACGACTGTTCCGCCGAAGGCGGTAGCCGTCTTCTTCACCCGTGCGCGCCTTCCCCGGCACCGCAATTGAGGAGAACCCGAACCGGCCGGCCTCGCCAATAATCGAAAATCGCCGTTGTCGTCAGCGGTCGAGGCGTATGGGGTGCCACCATCCACGGTTGCGGAGGATTGATACACATGGCCAGCGCGGCAGAGGAAATCGACGCGGTTGTCGTGGGGGCCGGATTCTCCGGTCTCTACATGCTTCACAAGCTCCGGCAGAAGGGCCTGTCGGTAAAGGTTTTCGAAGCGGGCGCCGATATCGGCGGCACGTGGTATTGGAACAAGTACCCCGGCGCCCGGTGCGACGTGGAAAGCATGGACTATTCGTACTCGTTCGATCCCGAGCTGGAGCAGGAATGGGAGTGGACGGAGAAGTACCCGAGCCAGCCCGAGATCCTTTCCTATCTCCAGCACGTCGCCGACCGGCACGACTGGCGGAAGGACGTGGTCCTGGGGACCCGGGTCACACACGCGGCGTACGACGAGAGCACGTCCCGGTGGACCGTCCGGACCGATCAGGGCCAGGAGGTGTCCGCGCAGTACTGCGTCATGGCGACCGGCTGCCTGTCCACGCCCAAGTTCCCGGAGGTGCCCGGCCTGGACACGTTCTCCGGCTCGTGGTACCACACGGGGCTGTGGCCGGACAGCGACGTCGACTTCAGCGGCCGGCGCGTCGGCGTGATCGGCACCGGCTCTTCGGGCGTCCAGGTCATCCCGTTCGTCGCCGACCAAGCCTCTGACCTGACGGTCTTCCAGCGCACGCCCAACTACGTTCTGTCGTCGTTCAACGGACCCATCGACCAGGACCGGGTCTCCGCCACCAAGGCGAACTACCAGCAGGCCCGCGAGGCGGCGCGCCAGTCCATCTTCGGCATCTCGGTGGACATGCCGACGAAGTCGGCGCTGGAGGTGAGCGACGAGGAGCGCCGGGAGGTCTACCAGAAGGGCTGGGAGCGCGGACACCTGAACGCGATCCTCCAGGCATACACCGACCTGATCTTCAACGAGGAGTCCAACGAGACCGCCGCGGAGTTCATCCGGGAGCAGGTCCGCGCCAAGGTCGCCGACCCGGCGACGGCGGCGAAGCTCGAACCGCGCGGCTACCCGTACGGCACGAAGCGGCCCTGCCTCGACACCCGGTACTACGAGACGTTCAACCGCGACAACGTCCACCTCGTCGATCTGCGGGAAGAGGCCCTCGTCGAGATCACGGAGACGGGCGTCCGGACCACTGCGGGCGATTACGCGTTCGACACCTTGGTGATCGCCACGGGTTTCGACGCCATGACGGGCGCGCTCCTGAACATCGACATCACCGGCAAGGGCGGTGTGTCGGTGCGCGACAAGTGGCAGGACGGCCCGGACACCTACCTCGGTCTGGCGCTCTCGGGTTTCCCGAACCTGTTCGTGATCACCGGTCCCGGCAGTCCGTCCGTGCTCAGCAACATGCTCGTCTCGATCGAGCAGCACGTCGAGTGGATCAGTGACCTGATCGACTACATGGCCGCCAACGGCCACTCCGTGATCGAGGCGGCGGCCACCGCGGAGAAGGAGTGGACCGAACACGTCCGCGCGGTCGGCGACATGACGCTGTTCCCCAAGGCGGATTCGTACTACATCGGTGCCAACGTCCCCGGCAAGGCCCGCGTCCTCATGCCGTACGTCGGCGGCGTCGCCGGCTACCGGCAGAAGTGCGACGAGGTCGCGAGCGCCGGCTACGCCGGGTTCGAGCTGCGCTGAGGCGAGCCCGCGCCGCCGCTCCGGCGGCGCGGGCTCGTCACCCGGCAAACGTGAAGAACATGACCGGCCTGATCGGGCCACAGCCAGGTCGTACCCCCCTTGTGGAACGGCTACGAAGGAGCGGATCCTGATGGAAGAGCGTTGTCCCGTGATGGATACGACGGGCCGGGACATCCACGCCGAGGCAGCCACGCTGCGGGCGCTCGGGCCGGCCGCGCAGGTCGAACTGCCCGGCGGCATCGTGGTCTGGTCGGTGACCTCGCACAGCGTCATCAAGGACTTGCTGTCCAACCCGAAGGTCACCAAGAGCGCCCGCAACCACTGGCCGGCCTTCTACAACGGCGAGCTGGCGCCGGACTGGGAGATGATCAGCTGGGTGGCCATGGACAACGTGTCCACGTCCTACGGCAAGGATCACGTGCGGCTGCGCAAGCTCATCGGCAAGGCGTTCACCCCGCGCCGCACCGAGGCCATCCGCCCCCTGATCACCGGCCTGACCACGATGCTGCTCGACGCGCTCGAGGCGACGCCCGCCGCAGAGGTCGTCGACCTCAAGGAGCGATTCTGCTACCCGCTGCCGGGCATGCTGGTCGCCGAGCTGATCGGCATGGGCGAGGAGCAGCGTGCCGCCACCGCCAAGGTCATCGACATGATGATCGACACCACGGTGTCCCCGGAGACCGCGCAGGGCATCCTTCAGGGCTGGCGCGGCGCAATGGCGGACCTGATCGCCGAGAAGCGCGCCCATCCGGGCGAGGACATCACCAGCGACCTGATCGCCGCCCGCGACGAGGACGGCTCACGGCTGACCGAGCAGGAGCTGGCCGACACCATCTTCGCCATTCTCGGCGCCGGCTCGGAGACCACGATCAACTTCTTCGACAACGCCGTCACCGAGCTGCTGACCCACCCCGGGCAGCTCGCGAAGGTCCTGTCGGGCGAGAACAGCTGGGACGACGTCATCGACGAGATTCTGCGCATGCAGTCCCCGCTGGCGAGCCTGCCGCTGCGCTACGCGGCCGAGGACATCGAGCTGGACGGCGTGACCATACCCAAGGGCGATCCCATACTGATCAACTACGCCGCGGTGGGCCGTGACCCCGGCCTGCACCCGGACAACCCGGAGTGCTTCGACATCGCCCGTGGCAACAAGGACCACCTGTCCTTCGGCTACGGCCCGCACTACTGCCTGGGCGCCGGCATCGCCCGCCTGGCCGCCACGATCGGCCTGTCGGCCCTGTTCGAGCGCTTCCCTGACCTGTCCCTGGCCGCGGCGCGCGACGAGTTGGTGCCGATGCCGACGTTCATCATGAACGGCCATCGCTCCTTGCCCGTGCGGCTGCGTGCGGAAGCGAGCAGCGCGGCCGCCTGACCGCGTCACCGCAGCGCCGTACCCGTTCGCTACGGCGCTGCGCGCACGGCCCGGCTCCCGGCGGCACCGCCCGTCGTGGCGCCGGGCCGTCCGCGCTCGGGCACGGTGGCGCGCTTCGTTCCCCGGCTCGTGGGCCCCGAGGCACCGGTCACCGGCTGTCGGCGTACGCGTGACGGACCGCCCCCCGCACAGAGGTCAGCCCCACCCGAGGGTGGGGCTGACCCCTGTCTCACGCTGCCGCGGTCGCGGGCAGGGCCCAGTGCAGCCCGTCGGCCGACGGCACCAGCCCGTCGGCGCGGACCGGTACCTGCTCGTCCACGGTGCTTCCGGTGGCGGCCTGGACCTGGATGTTGGCTCCGGCCTGCGCGACCGACCAGATCGCCTCCTCGACGTCCCGCCGTTTGCCGTAGGAGCCGGCGTCGACCAGTGCGCGCTCGTCCGAGGAGCCGCCGCCGACAAGGGACACGAAGGACTGCAGCTCCGAGGCCGTGCCGCCGGAGACCCTCTTGGCCTTCCAGAAGTAGGACTCCTCGTCGGAGTGCATGTCGTAGAAGGAGACGAGGAACTCGTGGAAGCGCATGTACTCCTGCCGGTAGCGGACTTCGTACTCCTCGAACAGCGTCTTCTCGTCGATCCCGGCCTCGGTCGTCGCGCGCAGGGCGGTGTTGAGCGAGCGCGCGACGAGCAGTCCGCCGTAGGTCGCCAGGTGCACGCCGGAGGAGAACACGGGGTCGATGAAGCCCGCCGCGTCGCCCACGAGCACCATTCCCGGCCGCGAGAACCTCTCCTGGATGTAGGAGTAGTCCTTGCGGACCCGGATCTCGCCGTACGGGCCGCTGGTGACCCGCTGGGCGTCGGACAGGAAGTCGGCGATCATCGGGCACTCCGCGATCAGCGCGTTCAGTGCCTGCTCGCGGTCCCCCTGGACGCGGTCCAGCGCGTCGCGGTGCACCACCGCGCCCACGCTGGTGAGTTCGTCGGACAGCGGTATGTACCAGAACCAGCCGGCGCTGAAGGCGACGGCCAGGATGTTGCCGCTGGTCGGGGCGGGCATCCGCTTGCCGCCGGTGAAGTAGCCGAACAGGGCGAGGTTGCGGAAGAACTCCGAGTACTGCCGCTTGCCGCCCACGCGGGAGTGGATGCGGCTCAGGTTGCCCGAGGCGTCCACCACGTACCGGCCGCGGAACTCTCGCCGCACGCCCGCGGCGTCGGTGCAGCTGACCCCGCAGACCCGGCCGTTCTCCTCGACGACGTCGGTGACGGTGTGCTCCTCGTGCACGTCGACGCCGTTCCTTCTGGCGTTGTCGAGCAGGATCTGGTCGAACTTCATCCGCTCCACCTGGTAGGCGGGTGCCGCCGCGTCGGCGAACTCGGGCGCGATGCCGAAGTCGAACGTCCACGGCTCGGGGTTGGCGCCCCAGCGGAAGGTGCCGCCCCGCTTGACCGGGAACCCGGCCTGCTCCAGTTCCTCGGACACCCCGAGCAGCCGGCAGATGCCCTGGACGGTGGACGGCAGCAGCGACTCGCCGATCTGGTAGCGGGGGAACCGCTCCTTCTCCAGGAGCACGACCCGGTGGCCTTGCCGGGCCACCAACGTCGCCACCGTCGAACCGCCGGGGCCGCCGCCGACGACGATTACGTCGGTCTCAGTAATGTCTGCCATTGCTTTCCTTCGCTCCGTGCAGGCGGACGCCTGCGACCTTCGACCGCGCCGACGGACCCGGCGCGGGACGGCTGATGGCTGCTGCTATCTGTCCATGGCCGCGGCGGCTCGCTCGATCGCGATCCGCGCGTGCCACAGGTCGTCGGGCTCGCGAGGGATGTCGAGCACGAACGTGCGGATGCCTCCGTTCAGGTACGTGGTCACTGCCCGTGCCACCTCGTCGTGGCTGCCCACCAGGTAGGGGCAGAAGGTGTGGTGGTAGCGGAAGGGAACCAGCCAGTACGGCTGCCCCCGCGCCTCGTCGGGGATGGGAACGGAAGCCAGCTGCGGCTGCCAGGACGAGCCGCCGGCGGACAGGAGCAGCTTCATTCGCTCGGCTCCCTCCGGGTCGGCCGGGAACCGCTTGTGGGCGATCCGCCACGCCTCGGCCGAGTCGTCCCGCGCGATGATGCCGATGCTGATGCCTGAGCCGAACCTGTTCTTGCGTATGCCGGGGCTCGCGAAGTCCTCGGGCAGCACCGGGAACGAGAGCTGGCCGAGGCCCAGCGACTCGCCGGCTTGCAGGCTGGCCGCCGACGAGCCGGACACGTACGCCGTGGGCAGCAGATCGTCGGGCACCGCCGTGGTGAGCCGGGCCCGCCGGACCGTGTAGTACTCGCCCGCGAAATTGGCCATGCCGCCACCGAGCAGCGTCTTGACGATCCCCACGTACTCGGTGAGCCGGTCGTAGCGGGCGTCGTGCGACAGGGTGTCCCCCTGGACGGCGAGATCGCGGATGAATCCGCCGCTGACGAAGTTGATGTCGACTCGCCTGCCGTACAGGTGCGCAAGCGACGACACCGCCCTGGCCACCGCGAACGGAGTCTTGTCCAGTGGCTGTACCGCGACGAGCGGTACGAAGGAGGCGGTGTTCGCGATGGCCGCCTGAGCCGCCAGCCACACGTCCATCGACGTGTTGTCGCTGTAGACCAGGGCGCCGCGGTAGCCCGCGTCGTCCACCCACCCGGCAAGCTCCAGGAGCGTGCGCAGGTGGGAAGTCCGGCCGTGTCCGATGCTGGACCGGACTGTTGAGTAGAGGGTGACACCGCTGGCGGCCAGGTCGTTCATTTCGTCCCTCCCGCCCTACGGGCGTGGCTTCGAGGATCAGGGCTGTTCGGTCGCGGACGCCGGGACCCGGCCGGCGACGCCCCGGACGGACGGGTCGGCCAGGAACTCTCGCAGGCTGATCACGAGTCCGAACTGCTCCTCCAGCCGGGCGACGAGCACGGCGGAGAGCAGCGAGTGCCCGCCCAGGTCGAAGAAGCTGTCATCGACCCCGACCCGCTCCACCCCCAGGACCTGCGCGAACAGCTCGCACAAGATCCCTTCGACGGGGGTGGACGGTTCCCGGCCGGCCCCGCCGGCGAGGGCCGGTGCGGGCAGGGCCTTGCGGTCCAGCTTCCCGTTCACCGTCAACGGCAGCGCGTCCAGGACGATCACGGCGGAGGGCACCATGTGGCTGGGCAGGACCTGTCCGGCCGCGGCCCGCAACTGCGCCGGGTCCAGCACGGTTCCGGCAGCCGCTTGCACGTAGCCCACCAGCCGCTGGTCCCCCGGCCGGTCCTCCCGGACCACGACGACGGCTTGGTCCACTCCGGGCTGCCGGGCGAGCACCGCCTCCGCCTCGCCCGGTTCGACCCGGAATCCGCGGACCTTGACCTGCTCGTCGGCCCGGCCCAGGTACTCCAGCTCACCGTCCTGCCGCCGGCGCACCAGGTCGCCCGTGCGGTACATACGCTCCCCGGACGCGAAGGGGCACGCCACGAACCGCTGCGCGGTCAGCCCCGGCTGGTTCAGGTATCCCCGGGCCAGACACGGTCCGGCCAGATAGAGCTCTCCCGCCACGCCCGTAGGCACCGGCTCCAGCCGGCCGTCCAGCACATACGCCCGCACGTTCCAGGCCGGTTTCCCGATCGGCGCGTCCCCGCCCGACAGCGGCGCGCTGATCGTCGTGCACACGGTGGTCTCGGTCGGGCCGTAGGCGTTGAACATCCGCCGGCCCGCCGACCACTCGACGGTCAGCTCGCTGGGGAGGGCTTCACCACCGACGACCAGGCATTCCAATCCCCGCACGCCTTCGGCTGCCGCCCCGGCCAGAGCAGCCGGTGCCACCACCGCGTGGGTGGCCCGCAGTTCGCGCAGCGTCCGGACCAGCTCTTGCCCGGCCAGCGGACCCGGCTCGGGGATGACGAGTGCCGCACCGGCGGGCAGGGACGAAAGCAGTTCCAGCAGCGACATGTCGAAGCTCAGCGAAAGGAGCTGGGCCACCCGTGACGCGGGGCCGGTGCCCAGTGTGCTGATCATGAAAGCGGACAGGTTCGCCAGGCCCAGATGGCTCACCACCACGCCCTTGGGACGCCCGGTGGACCCCGACGTGTAGATCACGTACGCGGGGTGCGCGGGCAGCAGCGGCGCCGGCCGGTCTTCATCGGTGACGGTGCCGCCGGACTGCCCCGCCACCGCCGCGGCGACCTCGGGATCGTCCAGGACGACCAGCGGGCTCCGGGTGGCCAGGTCCCCGACGGCCTGCCGGCTCGTGACCACCGCGACGGGCGCGGCGTCGGTGAGCATGTAGTCGATCCGGTCCGCCGGATACCCCGGGTCGACCGGCAGATACGCCGCACCCGTCTTGGACACCGCCAACACCGCCGCCACCAGCTCCAGCGACCGCGGCAACGCCACCGCCACCACCCGCTCCGGCCCAGCACCCAACCCCAGCAGATACCGCGCCAGCCGACTCGACCACGCGTCCAACTCCGCGTACGACCACGACACACCCGCACACTCCAGCGCCACCGCATCCGGCGCCCGCACCACCTGCCCCGCGAACAACTCCGGCAACACCCGCACAGGCACATCCCGCGCCGCGCCGTTCCACCCCGAGACGACCGACTCGCGCTCAGCCGCGGTCAGCAGCCGCACGCCGCTGACGCGCAGCGCCGGGTCGGCCGCGACCTGGCCCAGCAGCCGCACCAGCCGTTCGGCCAGCGCCCGCACCGTGCCCTCGTCGAACAGGTCCGCCGCGTACTCCAGCACGCCGCTGATCCCGTCCGGGGTGCCGTCCGGTCCGTGCCGCGGCCGGAACGTCAGCGTCAGGTCGAACTTGGCCGAGCCCGCGTCCAGGTGCATGTCCTCGGCCCGCAGACCGCGGATCCTCCACTGCCTGGACGTGTCGTCGTCTGCGGCCAGCATCACCTGGAACAGGGGGTGGTGAGCGCTCGAACGTATCGGGTTCAGCACCTCCACCAACCGCTCGAACGGGACGTCCTGGTGCGCGTAGGCGGCCAGGTCCCGGTCGCGGACCCGGCCCAGCAGCTCCGCGAAGCTCGGGTCGCCGGACAAGTCCGTCCGCAGCACCAGTGTGTTGACCAGGAATCCGACGAGCTGGTGCAGCTTTTCGTCGCCTCCGCGACCGGCCACCGGGACACCGATGGGGATGTCGGTGCCGGCCCCGGACCGGGACAGCACCACCGCCAGTCCGGCCTGGAGCACCATGAACAACGTCACCTGATGGGTCCGCGCCAGTTCCACCAGTGCGAGGTGCAGCTCTGCGTCCAGATCCGTCGTGATCTGCGCACCGCGATAGGAGGGATGCGCCGGACGGGGCCGGTCGAAGGGCAGCTCCAGGTGCTCGGGCAGGTCGGCGAGTGCCGACTGCCAGTACGCCACCTGCCGAGCCAGTACGCTGTCGGGCTCTTGGTCCCCGCCGAGCAGTTCGCGTTGCCACAGCGTGTAGTCCGCATACTGCACGGGCAGGTCCGGCCACTGCGGTGCGTGGCCCGCCAGCCGTGCCTGATACGCCTCTTCCAGGTCCCGCAGCAGGACGCCGAGCGACCAGCCGTCACTGGCGATGTGATGCATCAGCAGCACCAGCACGCACTCGTCGGGGCCGAGCCTGAACAGCCATGCCCGCACGGGCGGTTCGGCAGCCAGGTCGAACACGTACCGTGCCGCCCGGTCGGTCAGCGCGGGAAGCTCGGACTCCTCGGCCCGCACCACCGTGACCTCGGGCACCACCAGTGCGGCCGGCGTCACGTGCTGGTACGGCTGCCCGTCCACCACCGGGAACGTCGTCCGCAGCACCTCGTGGCGCCCGACCACGTCACGGAACGCCGCGGTCAGCGCGTCCGCGTCCACCCGGCCCCGCAGCCGCCACGCGACCGGCACGTTGTAGGTCGCGCTCGGGCCCTCCGACTGCGCCAGGAACCACAGCCGCTGCTGCGAGAACGACAACGGCAGGCGCTCCGGGCGGTCCGCCCGCACCAGCGCGGGCCACGCTTCCCCGGTCTCGTCGAGCGACCGCGCCAACGACTGGGCCGTCGGGTGGTCGAAGACCGTCCGGATCTCCAGCTCGACGCCGAGCGCCGACCGCACCCTGCTGATCAGCCGGGCCACCAGCAGCGAGTGTCCGCCGAGATCGAAGAAGCTGTCATCGGCCCCGACCCGCTCCACCCCCAGGACCTGCGCGAACAGCTCGCACAAGATCCCTTCAGCTGGGGTGGTCGGCTCCCGGCCGGCCCCGCCGGCGAAGACCGGTGCGGGCAGGGCCTTGCGGTCCAGCTTCCCGTTCACCGTCAACGGCAGCGTGTCCAGGGCCACCACCGCGACCGGCACCATGTGGACGGGCAGCGCCTGTGCCGCGGCGGCCCGTATCGCGCCCGGGTCCACCCGGCTCCCCGCCGCGGGCACGACATAGCCCACCAGCCGCCGGTCCCCCGGCCGGTCCTCGCGGACCACCACCACGGCCCGGGCCACTCCGGGCTGCCGGGCGAGCACCGCCTCGATCTCGCCCGGCTCGATCCGGAACCCGTGGACCTGGACCTGCTCGTCGGCCCGGCCCAGGTACTCCAGCTCGCCGTCCTCCCGCCGGCGCACCAGGTCGCCCGTGCGGTACATCCGCTCCCCGGACGCGAAGGGGCACGCCACGAACCGCTGCGCGGTCAGCCCCGGCTGGTTCAGGTATCCCCGGGCCAGAGACGGCCCGGCCAGATAGAGTTCCCCCGCCACACCCGCGGGCACCTGCTCCAGCCGGCCGTCCAGCACATACGCCCGCACGTTCCAGACCGGTTTCCCGATCGGCGGCGCGTCCCCTCCCGACAGCGGCCCGCTCATCGTCGTGCAGACCGTCGCCTCGGTCGGGCCGTACGCGTTGAACATCCGCCGGCCCGCCGACCACTCGGCGGCGACCTCGCCCGGGCATGCCTCACCGCCGACCAACAGGGCTTCCAGGTCGGGCAGTTGTTCCGGATTCGCTCCGGACAGGGCAGCAGGTCCGACCAGGGCGTGGGTGACCCGCAGCCCTCGCAGCGCGTCAGCCAGTACCTCCCCGGCCAGCTGCCGCTGCTCCGGCAGGACCAGCGCCGCACCGGCGGGCAGCGACATGACCAGCTCCATGACGGCCGCGTCGAAACTCAGCGAGGCCACCTGACCGACCCGCGACTGCGGCCCGATTCCCAAGGTGCTGATCAGGAACGCGGACAGGCTCGCCAGGCCCAGATGGCTCACCACCACGCCCTTGGGACGCCCGGTGGACCCCGACGTGTAGATCACGTACGCGGGGTGCGCGGGCAGCAGCGGCGCCGGCCGGTCCTGATCGGTGACGGTGCCGCCGGACTGCCCCGCCACCGCCGCGGCGACCTCGGGGGCGTCCACATGGATCGCGGTCGTGTCCGCCAGGTCCGGCAGGCGCGCGGAGGTTGCCCGGTCAGTGACCACCGCGACCGGTGCGGCGTCGGTGAGCATGTAGTCGATCCGGTCCGCCGGATACCCCGGATCGACCGGCAGATACGCCGCACCCGTCTTGGACACCGCCAACACCGCCGCCACCAACTCCAGCGACCGCGGCAACGCCACCGCCACCACCCGCTCCGGCCCAGCACCCAACCCCAGCAGATACCGCGCCAGCCGACTCGACCACGCATCCAACTCCGCGTACGACCACGACACACCCGCACACTCCAGCGCCACCGCATCCGGCGCCCGCACCACCTGCCCCGCGAACAACTCCGGCAACACCCTCACAGGCGCATCCCGCGCCGCGCCGTTCCACCCCGGGACGACCGACTCCGGCTGGAGGTCCATCCCGGTCATGCCCGTCCGGCTCGGACAAGGCTGTTGGGGCGCATGTCAGTCCACTGCTCTTCGACGTATTCGAGGCAATTCGAGCGGGAATCCACGTCGTGTGCCGTTTCCCAGCCGGCCGGAACAGCGGCGTCGGCGGGCCACAGGCTGTACTGGCCTTCGGAATTCACCAGGACCAGGTACAGGGCGTCAGGGTCCTCGAATGGATTAGACATGGAAACCTCATTCCTCATTCCCATTGACGAGCGGATTCCTTGAGGGCTGTCCCTCAGGACTTGGGACCGGCTTCTTGCTGCGCCTTGACGCTGTCGTAAAGGTGCCTGATGTTGGAGCTGCCGAACGAGGTCGCACCGACCCGCTCGATGATCTCCAGGAAGACGGTGTTCCTCGGGTGCACGGACTTGGCGAAGATCTGGTAGAGCTGGCCGTCGTGGTCCTCGTCCACGAGTATGTCCAGATCCCGCAGCTCATCGACGGGGTGCCGGTGCTGCTGGACCCGGTCGGCGAGCACGGAGTAGTACGCGGACGGCGTGGTCAGCAGCGCGACGCCGCGATCGGCGAGGCCCCGCACGGTGGTGAGGATGTCCCCGGTGCTGAAGGCCAGGTGCTGCACGCCTGGGCCGTCGTGGTCCTTGAGGAACTTGTCGATCTGGCCGACTGCCATGTGGGTGTCCGCCTCGATGAGGGTGAACGTGACAGCACGGGACTTGCTCTGCACCACCTTGATGACCATTCCCTGGTCGCCGGTGACGATCCGCTCGGTGAGGGTGAGGTCGAAATCCAGCGTCCGCAGGTAGTAGTCGACGGTCTCGTCGAGCCGGCCCGGCTCGACGCAGGCCGCGAAGTGGTCCACCTCGAGCAGCCCGGTCCCCGGGGCGGGGTCGCGGCCCGGCACTGCGACGAGGCCACGCCCGTCGGCTGCCGTCGAGCCGTCCGGCCGCTGGATGAACGTGTGTGTCACGTCGCCGAATCCGGCGACCGTCGCAGTGGTCGCCGCGCCCCGGGTGACCGGCGCCGTGACCGGCCGTACGCCGCGCCGCACGGCCTCGGCGAACGCCCCGGCCGCGTCCGGCACCCGGATGCCGATGTCGCCGATACCGTCCCCGTGCTGCTCCGTGTAGGCGCGAGCGGGGTGGTCCTCGCTCGACTCGGTGAGCAGCAGATCGATGCCCCCCTGCCCTACGTTGACCGACCGCGTCGCACCGTCCCCCGGAGCCGAGTTCGCGCGCACGGCGAATCCGTAGCCTTCGACGAGCCAGGCGAGGCTTCGACCGATATCTTCCACATAGAACTCGACATAGTCGATCTTCATATCCTGTAAAGCGTTCGTCACGGTCTCTACCTCCACCGGCGAATATCTGGCCTCTGGCGTGCCGCCCCAGCGAGCTACTTCGAGAATCACAGTGCCGGACCGGCGCTGTCGTCTCTCACGTTGCCTGCGTCGGTAAAAGGACGGCGCGTCATGCGTTCTCCGCGACAAGGCGGGAAAGCCTTCGCACGCCTTCCGTGATCTGCTCCGGCATCAGATAGCTGCAGGACAGCCGGGCCGAGCGGTCGCCGCCGTCGGTGTAGAAGAACCTCATCGGCGTCCACAGAACGCCGTACTGCTCAGCGGAGAGTTCGAGAAGTGTCTCGTCGGCGCGCAACGGCAGGTCGACCACCGCGAAGAAGCCGCCGCTCGGCACGTTCCACCGCACCGCGCGTGCGCCGCGCCCGGATCGCGGGAAATGCTGCTCCAGCGCGGCGAGCATGGTGCGCAGGTTGCTCCGGTAGAACGCGATCTTGTCCCGGTTGGCGGCGCGCAGGGCACAGCCCGACTCGACGAGGACGCCGCCGATGACGGCCTGCGAGACCGCCGAGGTGTTGAGGGTCAGCATGCTCTTGACCGCCGACATCTCGTCGGCGAGCAGGGTGCGCCCGCCCTGCTCGCCGACCACGGTCTGGTCGGCGACGAGGAAACCCACGCGGGCGCCGGGGAAGCAGGATTTCGAGAACGACCCCAGGTAGATCACGCGTCCGTCGGTGTCCAACGCCTTCAGGGTCGGACGCGGCTCGTCGTCGAGTCCGAACAGGCCGTACGGGTCGTCCTCCAGCAGCAGCAGATCCTGCTCGCCGGCGAGGTCGAGCAGCCGGCGGCGGGTCGCCACGGGCAGTGAGACGCCCGAGGGGTTGGAGAAGTTCGGCACGAGGTAGAGCGCGCGGGGGCGCTTTCCGGCGGCGCGGACCGCACGGACCACCTCGGCCACGGTCTCCGGTGCGAGCCCCGCCGCGGACTCCGGTACGGGCACCACCTCGACGCCGAGGATCCGGGCCGCGCCGCTCAGCCCGACGTAACAGGGCTCGACTGCCAGGACGACGTCCTCGGGGCGCGTACACAGCGCCCGCAGGGCGATGACCATGGCCTCCTGGCAGCCCGATGTGACCATCACCGCTTCCGGCGGCACCACGATGCCCTCGTCGGTCTCGAGCATTCTGGCGATCAGGGTGTGGAGCTGGCCGTTGGTTCGCCCGTACTGGAGCAGCAGGCCGCGCACCTGTGCCTCGGAGAGTCCGTCGGCGCGGAGGTGGTTGAGATAGACATCGAGGTAACGCTGCACGTCTTCGGCCGAGTAGAACCCGTCGTAGGGACGGCCCGCGGCCAGCGAGATCGCGTTGGGGAACCGGCTCGCGACCTCGTTGAGGAAGTTCATCGAGGTCGCGGCCGGGTCGGAAACCGAGACGTGCAGGTCGGCACGGGACAGCTCAACCATGGTCCACCGATCCGGTCGCAGCCAGCGTCGTGAGCTCCACGAGCCGCGTGCCGACGTCGATGACCGGAAGGTCGCAGACGGCGGTGATCAGCGGCAGGAGCGCGGTGAAGTGCGTGCAGGCCAGGACGACGGCGTCGAGGCCGAGGTGCTGAGCCAGGCGCAGCGTGGTCGGCAGGTGCGAGGCGGTGAAGGCGGCCTCCACGTCACCGGCCTCGATCCCGCGCACCAGGGCGGGGTCCGACACCCCGAGCATCCGGTGCCGGGGGGCGATCCGCAGGGCGGTGCGCTCGAAGCCGAGGAGGGCCTGGGCGTTCCCGGTGACCACCAGGGACGACCCGAGTTCCGGCAGCAGTTCGCCGTAGACCGTGACCGGTGAGACGACCGGCAGCACCGCGTCGTCGTGGTCCACCACCGCGGCCATGGAGTTGCAGAACAGCATGACGTGTTCGGTCCCGTCCGCCCGTAATCCGGCGAGGCGCCGGTGGAACGAGGCCGCCAGCGCGCCGGGGTCGTGGTACTGCAGCCAGTCCTGCTCGTCGGGCGAGGCCGCCATGGCGTACGGGTGCGCGGGCAGGCCCTCGGCGCGCAGCAGTTCGACGCCGAGCCCCGTGTCGTACGGGGTGCCGGCGATGACCGCCACCGCGGGCCGTGCGCCGCTCGTCGTCATGGGTTCACCGTCCTCGTGGCGTCCGTTCTCTTCGATGCCCGCGGTCGGGACGGCGGCCGTCGTCTTCCGGGTTGCGGCCGGTCCGGCGCGATCACCTTGCCGGGGTTGAGGATCCCGGCCGGGTCGAGCGCGGCCTTCAGTGCCCGGGTGACCCGCATTGCGACGGGGCCGAGTTCGCGGGCGAGCCAGTCCCGCTTGAGCATGCCGATGCCGTGCTCGCCGGTGCAGGTTCCGCCCAGTGCGAGGCCCAGTTGCATGATGGCGTCGAACACCCGCCGCCCGCGGTCCATGCTGGACGGGTCCGCCCGGTCCACCACGATGACCGGATGCAGGTTTCCGTCTCCGGCGTGCCCGACCACCGCGACCAGGAGGCCGTGTCGTGCGGAGATCTCCTCGACCCCCTCGATGAACTCGGCGATCCGCGTTCGCGGCACTGCGACGTCGTCGACCACGAGGCCGCCTCGCCCGCCGGGGAACGCCTGCGCCGCGAGGCGTTCCATCGCCGGGTGGGCCAGTCGGCGGGCGGCGGTCAGCGCCTGGGCCTGCACCCCGTCCTCGGACACGTACAGGCTCTTTGCCCCGGCGGCTCGGCAGCGGTCCGCGATGGCGGCCAACTCGGCCCCGGCGCGGTCGCCCGTGTCGGTGGCTATCAGCAGCATCGCCCCGGCCGTCGCGGGGAGGCCCATCGGCCGGTACGCCTCGATGGCCTCCAGATGCGTGCGGTCGAGCAGTTCCAGCATGCTCGGGACGTGGCCGGCGGCGGTCACCGCCGCTACGGCGCCGCAGGCGGCCGCCACCGTGGGGTACAGCGCGACCAGGGTCCGGATTTCCCCGGCGGCGGGCCGGAGCCGGACAACGATCTCGGTGATGATGCCGAGCGTGCCTTCCGCGCCGACGAACAGCCGCGTCAGGTCGTACCCCGCGACGCCCTTCACCGTCCGGCGACCGCAGCGCAGGATCTCGCCGTCGGCGAGCACGACCTCCAGGCCGAGCACGTACTCGCCGGTGACGCCGTACTTCACACAACACATCCCGCCCGCGTCGGTGGAGACGTTGCCGCCCATGGTCGAGGACTCCCAGGAGCCCGGGTCGGGCGGGTAGGCGAGGCCGTGCGCGGCGGCGGCGCGGTGCAGGTCGGCGTTGACGACACCCGGCTGCACGACCGCGATGCGCTCCGCCGGGTCGATCTCGATGATCCGGTCCAGCCCGGTCAGCGACACCACCAGGGCACCGTCGACCGCGTTGGCCGCACCGGTCAGCCCTGTGCGCGCCCCCTGCGGGACGACGGGAACACCGTGTGCGGCGGCCACCCGGACGGTTGCGGCGACTTCGGCGGTGTCCCGCGGGCGCACCACGGCCAGCGGGGTGCCCGCGGTGCACAGGTCGGCCGCGTCGCGGCGGTGAAAGGCCAGCAGATCGGGGTCGGTGAGCACGCGGTCGGCGGGCAGCACCGCGAGCAGCTCTTCGACTGTGGCATCCATTCCCGCACCGTAACGAGGCGCACGGGCGGGACTCCATCCGGCGACGCGAACTCCGCACTCCGAGAGATGGGGCCGGTGCGCCGGCCGCCGCCGGGGGGCCGCACCTGGGATTACGGGGCAGCCCTCAGCTCGCGCGGGCCGGCTCGGGCCGGTCCGGCGGGTCTTCGCCGGTCCGGCCGGCCCCGGGCCGCGCGGCCCTACGTTCCCTGCCCCTGGGGCGCGGCCCGCACCGTCACCGGCACGCCGTTGAACACCGCGGTCCCCGAGACCCCGTCCAGCACCGCATCGTCGGTCAGGGTGTTCGCGTTCACCCCGGGGTCCCGGCGCGCCACCGTCTGCGGGAGGCCCTGGTGGCCCCAGCCGTGCGGCAGGCTCACCACGCCGGGCATGATCGTGTCGGTGATCTCGATCGGCACCGTCAGCTCGCCTACCGTCGAGCCGATGAGCACCGGCGTCGTGGCGTCCAGGCCGAGCCGGGTGGCGTCGCCCGGGTGAATCTGGAGCGTGCAGAGGTTGGTGCCGCCGCGCAGCTCCTTCACGTTGTGCAGCCAGCTGTTGTTCGACCGGAGTTGGCGGCGGCCGATGAGCACGAACTCCGGCGGCTCGGCGTCCAGGCAGGTGCGGAGCCGTTCGGCCTCCGCGACGAGTTGCGGCGGCGCCAGGTCCACGCGGCTGTCGGGGGTGCGGAGCAGGGCCGGCAGGCGTGGTCGCAGGGCGCCCAGGTCCAGGCCGTGCGGCGCGTCGAGCAGTGCCTTGAGCGACAGGCCGTAGCCGCCGGCGCGCAGCAGTGCGTCCAGGATCTTCTCGGTGCCGTCCTCCCCGTCGAGTGCGCCGGCCGCCTCCCCGGTGATGCCGAGCTGGTCGAGGAACATCTCCTCGGCGCGGGCGGGCTCGGCGCCGGCGCCGAGCCCGGCGGTGATCAGCGTCAGCCGGGCCAGGATCTCGGCCTCGGAACGCTGGTCGTCGTCCAGCGGCAGGATCGCACGGGAGTAGCGCGCGTAGTTGCGCACCATGATGATCTGCACCAGAAAGTCGAAGTGCGGGCTCTGGAGCGTCCGCGGCGGCGGCAGGATCACGTCGGCCAGGCGCGTCGTCTCGTTCAGGTACGGGTCGACGCAGACCACGAATTCCAGGCCCTCGACGGCCCGGGCCAGCCGGGGTGCGTTGGGGGCCGAGGACGCCGGGTTCCCGGCGACCACCACCAGCGCCCGGACCTGCCCCTCGCCCGGTGTCTCGATCTCGTCGGCCAGTGTCGCGACCGGGAGCTCTCCGAGCACCTCCGGCAGTCCCCGGACCCGGCTGTGCCACTTTCCGGTCGAGAACGCCGGGCCCGTCCGGAAGATCTCCAGCGCCGCCGTCTCGGCGAACATCACACCGCCCCTGCGGTCCAGGTTGCCCGTCAGGGTGTTGAGTACGTCGACCAGCCATTGCGCCACCGTGCCGAACCGTGTCGTGCACGTCCCGATCCGTGCGTAGACCGCGGCCGTGGGTGCCGCGGCCAGCTCGCGGGCCGTCCGCACGATGGTCTCCGGCGCGATCCCGCACACCGGCCCCACGGACTCCGGCGGGAAGCCGCGGGCCAGCTCGCGCAGTTGCTCCAGCCCGGAGACTTCCAGGCCCGTCCGCTCCAGGCCCTCGTCCAGCACGGTGTGCACCATGGCCATCAGCAGCAGCGGGTCGGTGCCGGGCCGGACGGACAGGTGCTCGTCGGCCAGCGCGGCGGTGCGGGTGCGCCGGGGGTCGACGACCACCAGCTTCCCACCCCTCCTCCGCAGGGCCTTGAGACGCCCGGCGAAGTCCGGGGCCGCGCACAGCGAGCCGTTGGACTCCACCGGGTTCGCGCCCAGTATCAGCAGGTGGTCGGTGTGGTCCAGGTCCGGCACCCCGATCGCCATCGCGTCGCCGAACATCAGGCCGCCGGCGACCTGCTTGGGCATCTGGTCCGCGGTACTGGCCGAGTACACGTTCCTCGAACCCAGGGCCTGGGTGATCGCCTGCCGGTAGAGGTATGCGCCGATGGTGTGGAACGTCGGGTTGCCGAAGTACAGCGCGACCGCGTCCCGGCCGTGCCTGCTGATCACCTCGGACAGGCCCGCGTCCACCGCGGCGAACGCCTCCTCCCAGCTGACCTCCCGTAACTCGCCGTCCCGGCGCAGCAAGGGTCTGCGCAGCCGGTCGGGGTCCTCGTCCAGCTTTCCCAGCACCGCGCCCTTGGGACAGATGTATCCCTTGGAGAAGGGGTCGCGCTCGTCCCCGGTGACCCGCAGGACGCGGCCGGCGTCGTCCAGGTCGAGCCGCAGGGCACAGCCTGCCTCACACAGCGGGCAGGTCCGGTGCGCGGTCCTGGTCCCGCTTTCCTGGCCCGTTACATCCTCGGTGGTCATCACTACTCCCTTGGGACGGCGCCTGTTTCCCGACGCCAGGGTATTTGCGAACCCGCCCGTGGGAAGCCCTGCTCCTTTGCGGCCGCATTCTGGGAGATGCGGCCGCATACCGAACCCGTCCTCAGCGATTCAGCATTCTGAAAGGTGCCCGGGAAGCGGCCACCGATCCGGTGCGAACGCTTTGTCGTTGAGCAATCTGGGAGCTTGTCGGCGGGGCCGGGCTTGCGAAGGCTGTGGGGGAATGCTCGGAGCCTGCGTGGAAGGTGAGCGACTGATGGCTGTTGCCGCGCTCCAGGATGTGCGAGACGTGCTGGCCGCCTGCCCCGATCTCGCGGATGCCGCGGTCCTGGCGCATGTGCGGGATTCCGTGGGCCAGGTGCATGTGGCCTATGTGGTGCCGGGTGGTCCCGGTTTCGATCTGGCCGTGCTGCATCGGCTCCTGAGGGGGGCGTTGCCCGGTACGGCGGTGCCGGCGGCTGTGGTGGTTGTCGATGCGATTCCGGTGGACGCCGGCGGGGCACCGCGGCCGCAGGCGCTGCCGGTGCCGGATCTGCGGGGGCTGGTGCCTTACCGGTCGCCGGGATCGGCCCGTCAGGAAGCGCTGTGCACGGTCTTCGCGGAGGTGCTCGCCAGGCCCCGGTGGGGACTGGACGACGACTTCTTCGTGATGGGCGGCGAGTCCATCGACGCCATGCTGATCGCCAGCCGCGTCGGCCCGGCGGCCGGCGTGGAGATATCGATCAACGAAATCTTCGACGCGCCCACCGTCGCGGAGCTCGACCGGCTCCTGGACACGCTGACCACCGAGGCCCGGCGATGATCGAGATCGCCGACCGGATGCGGAACCTGCAGGAGTCCTCGATCACCGCTATGACGGTGCGCTGTCAGGAGCTCGGTGCCATCAACATCGCACAGGGACTCTGCCGGGTTCCACCGCCTCCTTCGCTGCTGGCGGAAGGCGCGCGGGATTTCCGTGACATCGGCCATTCCTACAGCGCGCCCGAGGGAACCGCCGCCTTTCGCGAGGCTGTCGCCGGCAAACTGAAGAAGTACAGCGGGCTCAGCGTCGATCCGGTGACTCAGATCGTGGCCACGGTCGGCGCGACCGGCGCCCTCATGGCCACGCTCACGGCGCTGCTCAACCCGGGAGACGGCGTACTCCTGTTCGAACCCTTCTACGGCAACTATCCGACCGCTCTCGGGGTGCTCGGTCTGCGAGCGGAGCCGGTCCGGCTCTTCGGCCCGGGATTCGAGGTCACCGACGAGGCGCTGCGATCGGCCGTCACCGACCGCACCCGAGCGATGATCGTCTGCACGCCGAACAACCCGAGCGGGCGACGGCTCACCACGGCCGAACTCATGACGATATCGGCCGTCGCGCAGGAGCACGATCTGCTCGTCATCACCGACGAGGTCTACGAGGACATCTACTTCGGCTCGACCCCGCACATCGCCCCGGCGACCGTCGGCGATCTCGGCAGGCGCACGGTGACGGTGTCGTCGCTGGGGAAGTCGTTCAGCGTTCCCGGATGGCGGCTCGGTTACGCCTGCGGCCCGGAACGGCTGATGAACGCGGTCAGGGTCGCGGCCGAGTCGCTCGTCGTCTGCCCGCCGGCTCCGCTCCAGGAACTCGGCGCGCGGGCACTGAGGCTGGGCGACGACTACTATCGCGGGCTGCGCGAGATGTACGACCGCAAGCGCCGCGTCCTGACGGAAGGCTTCGCCGCCGCCGGGTTGTCGCCCAACGAACCGGACGGCTCCTACTTCCTGTTCGTGGACTGCTCCCGACTGGGAGTGGCTACGGGGACGGAGGCGACCGAGGTCCTGCTCCGGCGAAGCCTCGTGGGAACCGTGCCCGGAGAAGCGTTCTACCTGAACCCACCGGACCGTCCGTACATCCGCGTGTGCTTCTCCCTTCCCGACGATGTCATAGCCGATGCCGCCGACAGGCTGGCGAGAGGGGTCTGACTCATGGCCGAGAACGTGAGTGAGTCGAACGGAGGGCGCGCGGTTCTCGTGACCGGGGCGGCCCGGGGAATCGGGTGGGCCATCGCGCGTCGGTTCGCGAAGGCCGGTGACCGGGTGGCGATCCTGGACCGGGTGCCGGTTGAGGCCGCCGAGAAGCTGGTGGCCGGACTCGACGGCAACGGGCACGTCGCCGTCCAGGCCGACCTGACCGACGGCGACGCCGTACTCGCGGCAGTGGATTCGGCCGTCACCCGGCTGGGCGGCCTGGACGTCCTGGTGAACAACGCCGGCGTCTTCACCGCACACCCGATCACCGAGGTCGATTACGCGACCTGGCAGGAGCAGTGGCGCGCGACGCTGGCGGTCAACCTGGTCGGCGCGGCCAACGTGACCTGGTGCGCGGTCAGGCACATGAAGGAGCGGGACGGCGGTGGGCGGATCGTCAACGTCTCGTCGCGGGGCGCGTTCCGAGGCGAGCCGGACGTGCCCGCGTACGGGGCCGGCAAGGCGGGTCTGAACTCCTTGACCCAGTCGCTCGCGCTCGCGCTCGCGCCGTACCGGATCGCGGTCTCCGCGGTGGCGCCCGGGTTCGTGGCCACCGATATGACCACGGAGTGGCTCAAGCCGCCGGGCGGCGACGAGATCAGGGCGCAGAGCCCGTTCGGCCGTGTCGGGGAGCCGGACGAGATCGCCGCTGCCGTGTTCTACCTGGCGTCCGCTCAGGCCGAGTGGGCCAGCGGCGCCGTCCTCGACCTGAACGGCGCCTCCTACCTGCGGACCTGAGCCTGTGGCGGGGCGGCTGCCACCGCCCCGCCGCGGCCGTCGGCGGGAGACGCCGGAGGCGGGGTCCGCTGCTCCATGAGCGCGGCGATGTCCGCCACCGTGTCGAGCTCGATCAGCTCGTCGTCGGAGATCTCGATGCCGTGGTGCTGGCTGAGCACCAGAGACAGCTCGACAACGGTGAGTGAGTCCACGCCCGCCTGTTCGAGTGTGGCGTCCGGTCGTACTCTGCCGGATTCCAGCAGCAGGACATCGACCATGATTGCCTTCAGCCGCTCGTACATTGCGTCCTCCGGTGTCCGGTGGCTCTCCGATGCCCTACGCATCGTGGAGTTCGAGGTGTGGCCAGGTCAGCGTGGTGGCGCCCCAGGTGAGGCCGCCGCCGAAGGCGACGAGCAGCAGCCGGTGGCCCGGTTCGATGCTTCCGTCCGCCGTCGCCTGGGCGAGCAGGACCGGGATCGAGGCGGCGGCGGTGTTGCCGACGTCGCGGATGTTCTGTGCCATCAGGTCCCGGCGCAGGCCGAGCCGCTGGGCCAGCGCGGCGCTGACGCGCGCGTTCGCCTGGTGGGTGACGACGCGGTCGACGTCGCCCAGCTGCCAGCCGGCCAGGTCCAGCGCCTCGGTGCCGGCCGCGCTCATCCGCTCGACCGACTGCCGGAACACCTCGCGGCCCCGCATCCGGAAGTACTGCGAACCGTCGTCGGGGGCCGGCCCGGTCAACGGCCGACGCGCGCCGCCGGCCTCGACCGTGATCAGCTCGCCGCGCTCGCCGTCGCTGCCCAGGACCAGCGGGCCGACCGCTCCCGGCTCGTCGGCCCGGCCGCGCCGCAGCACCACCGCGCCGGCCCCGTCGCCGAAGATGGGCAGGGTCGTCCGGTCGTCCGGGTCGAGCAGGGTGGAGAACGCTTCCGCTGCGATCACCAGGACGCGTTCGGCCAGCCCCGCCGCGATGAAACCCGCCCCGGTCGCCAGGCCGTAGAGGAATCCGGTGCACACGGCGGAGACGTCGAAGGCCGCGACACCGCCGAGGCCGAGGCGCGCGGCAACCTCCGGCGCGGTCGCCGGGCAGCGCCGGTCCGGGGTGGTGGTGGCCAGCACGAGCGCGTCGATCTGCCCGCCGCCGGCCGATTCGAGGGCCGCCCGGCCCGCCCGGACCGCGAGGTCGGATGTCGTCTCGCCCGGTTCGACCCAGCGGCGCCGGGAGATCCCGGTCCGGTCCACGATCCATTCGTCCGGCGTGTTCAGACGCGCGCCCAGCTCGGCGTTGGTGACGATCCGGTCCGGCAGCCGGTATCCGATCCCGCAGATGACCGCCCGGTCCGCGGCGCCGTCCGGGCCACCGGTCACGGCTCGTCCCCGAGCCCCGCGCCCCGCAGGGCCAGCGCGACATCCACGATGAGGTCCTCCTGACCTGCGACCGCCTGGCGCCTGCCCAGTTCGAAGAAGACATCGCGCGGATCGACTCCTTCGCGCGCGGCGACGTCGAGTACGCGGGTCTTGAACCCGGAGAACACTCCGGCCAGGCCGCTGACGACGGAGAGGGAGTCGATCGTGGGCGGCGCGGGCATCAGTTCCCGTTCGGCGATGTCCGCCGCGTCCAGGAGCCCGTACAGGTCGATGCCGGTCCGGTACCCGAGCCGTTCCAGCACCGGCACCAGCACCTCCAGCTGGGTGTTGCCCGCGCCGGCCCCGAAACCCCTCGCGCACGCGTCCAGGATGTCCGCTCCCGCGTCGGCGGCCGCGACGGAGTTCGCCACGGCCATGCCCAGGTTGTTGTGGCCGTGGAATATCACCGGTACGTCGACGGCGGCGCGGATGGCCCGGATGCGCTCGGTGACGTCGGGCGGGAGGTAGTGGCCGGCGGAGTCGAGGATGCCCACACCGGTGGCACCGTACTCGACCAGCCGCGCGCACTCCTCGGCGAGCTGGTCCGGGGTCGCCATGTGGCTCATCAGGAGGACGCCGTGCGCCTGGACACCCTCGTCGCGCAGGAAGCCGAGGTGCCGTTCGGCCAGGGACGACTCGGTGCAGTGCGTGCCGATGCGGACCAGGTCGACCTCGTGCGCGATGGCGTTCTCGATGTCCTGGACCGTGCCCCAGCCCGGCAGCAGGAAGACGCCGAGCCGGCTGTTGGTCAGGGCTTGCCTGGTGATCGACAGCATCTCGTCGTCGTCGAGCCTGGCGAGGCCGACCTGAAGCGAGGACGCGCCCAGCCCATTGCCGTGGCCGACCTCGACCACCGGAACGCGCGCGGCGTCCGCCGCCCGGGCGTACGCGCGCAGCTGGTCCGCGCCGAGGCGGTGCCGGACGGCGTGGTGGCCGTCCCGCAGACTCGGGTCGTGGATCTGGATCGGCTTGCCCGGGGTCTCCGGTTCCGTCGCCTCGGTCATGAATCCCCCACGCCTGCCATCGAGAGCCGTTCCGCCGCGTAGTTCTCCGCGACGAGGATCGCGGCGGAGTTGATGATGTCGAGATTCCCGGCGTACCGCGGGATGCGGTCCCCGGACGACGCGACCTCGACGGAGATGAACGCTTTGCCGTCGTTCACGGTGCACGCCTTCACCGTGAAGCCTCCGGCGTAGGAGCGGACTTCGTCCGCGGCTCCCGCCACCAGCGAGGACACCGATTCGGTGGTGAGATCCGGGCCCAGCAGGGACATCGCGACCCGGAAGGTCGCCGGCGGCCGCGCGGGGCTGATGTTGAGCATCACTTTGACGTCCCCGACACCGGTGAAGCTGCGGATCGCCTCCTGCGTGGTCTCGACGTACTCGTCGAGGTTCATGCGTGTCCCGCGACCGATGCTCAGGGTGGCACAGGTCGTCACCACCTCGATGTAGTCGACCCGGTGCGCCCGCGTGATCGCGTGCAGGATCGGCACCGACGCCTGACCGCCGCAGCTCACCATGCTCAGGTCGCGGTGGGCGTGGATGTCCGCCCGGTTGACGGTCGGGATGATCATCTGCCCGTTCCGGCTCGGCGTCAGGTCGATCAGCGTCGTGCCCAGCGGCAGGAGTTTCTCCACGTGCTGAGCGTGGGAGGCCGCGCTGGTGGCGTCGAAGACCAGGTCGAAGGGGCGCTCGGCGTCCACCAGGGCCTCCACCCCCCGGGCCGAGACCGGCACGCCCAGCGCGGCCGTCCGCCGCAGTCCCGGCGCGGCTTCGTCGCGGCCCACGACCAGCCCCAGATCGAGACGGCCGGACCGGATGATCTTGGCCACCAGGTCGATGCCGATGAGGCCGGTGCCGAGCACCGCCACGGACAGCCTGCCGGCCGCTGCCCGGGAGCCGTTGTAGGTCATTCGTCGCTCCTGACGCGAGAGGACATCTCAGTCGCGGGCGCGCTTGTACGCCAGCGTGACGCCGTCGAAGATGGGAAGCATGCTCAGCTCGACTCGCTCGTCCTCGAGCAGCATGGAGTTCAGCGCACGCATGGAGTCGGCCTCCGGGTCGCTGAAGTCCGGTCGCGCGACGTCGCCGGCCAGAAGGACGTTGTCGATCACCATCAGGCCGCCCGGCCGCAGCAGTTCGAGGCAGCGCTCGTAGTAGAGCGGGTAGCCCTCCTTGTCGGCGTCGATGAAGGCGAAGTCCACGGTGCCGGCCGCGCCGTCGGCCAGCAGCATGTCCAGGGTCCGGACCGCCGGGCGCAGTTCGAGCTGGATACGGTCGGCGACGCCGGCCCGCTCCCAGAACGGGCGCCCGATGTCGGCCCACTCCTCGTTGAAGTCGAGCGCGATGAGGCGGCCGCCCGGAGGAAGCGCGCGGGCCATGCACAGCGTGCTGTAGCCGGTGAACACCCCGACCTCGACGACGGTCCTGGCCGACGTCAGCCCGACGAGGAAGCCGAGAAGCTGCCCCTGCTCCGGCGAGGCCGACATGTTGTGTTCGAACACCTGCGAGGTGGTCGCCGCCCGCAACTCGCGCGCGATGTCGTCCTCGCGGAGCGACACGTCCTGGACGTACCGCTGGATCTCGTCGTCGAGCACCAAATGAACGAGCACCGGTTCCTCCTCGTGGCACCGATGGGGGACGGCCGGCATTCATCGTGCCAGGAAAGAACACCGCCAACGTCTCCGAAGTTGCGCATCGGATCAAGCGGAATCTGTGTATAGCAAGCGCGGAGGCGATCCGGCCCCGCGCCTTGGGCATGGTGATGAAGAAATGCGAGGGACCGGTCTCATGAATACGACGCATGTTCCTTCATGACGACAGTCGAATACACAGAGCTATGCGGAGAGTGGCATATGACAGCCTTTTCTATTCCCGCCCGGTTCGCCGAGCAGGTTGCCAGGACTCCACATGCGACAGCCGTTTTTGAGGCTGTGACGGGGTCCGCTCTGAGTTATCAGGAACTGGACCGGCGAGCCGGCCGGCTCGCGCACCGGCTGATCGCGCTCGGTGTCGGCCGCGAGGACCGCGTCGGGGTTCTGATGACGCGGTCGGCCGATCTGGTGGTCGCGCTCCTTGCGATCCTCAAGGCCGGCGGGGTCTACGTACCGGTCCACGAAGCCGACCCCGCCGACCGGCGGCAGTGGATCGTGGACCGCGCCCGCCTCGAACTGCTGCTCGTGGACGACGCGATGCGCCTGGCCGGCGTTCCCGACCGGGTTCCGGTTCTCGCGGTGCGCGATCCGGAGATCGCCGGGGAGCCCTCCGACGGTCCGCGGGTGCCGATCCATCCCGATCAGCTGGCCTACGTGATCCACACGTCGGGCTCCACCGGCCGGCCCAAGGGCGTCGCGGTGACCCAGCGGGACGTGGTGCGGCTCCTGGTGGATCCGCAGTGGGACGTCGAACGGCATGCGCGGGTGCTGCAGTTGGCGCCGTACGCCTTCGACGTGTCCGCGTACGAGATCTGGATGCCGCTGCTGCACGGCGGCCAGGTGGTCGTCGCGCCCCCGGGCCGGCTGGAGCCCTCGGTCGTGCGTGAGCTGATCGTGAAGTACGAGATCACCGGGCTCCATATGACCGCCGGTCTGTTCCGGGTGTTCGCCGAAGAGGCCCCGGCGACGCTGGCCGGTGTGCGCGAGGTGCTCACCGGCGGCGACGTGATCTCGCCGGTGGCCGTCCGCCGGGTACTCGACGCCTGCCCCGACATCGTGATCCGCGCGATGTACGGCGCGACGGAGGGAAGCGTGTTCTCGGCGCACTGTGCGATGACCCGCGACACGGAGCTCGGCAAGGCCGTTCCGGTCGGCGATGTCTTCACCGGAGTCGGCATCCACGTCCTGGACGAGGGCCTCATGCCCGCGCCGGCCGGCGCCATCGGCGAGATCTACCTCGCGGGCGAGGGCGTCGCCCGCGGCTACCAGGGTCAGGCCGGCCTGACCGCCGAGCGGTTCGTGGCCGACCCGTTCGGCCCGCCGGGATCCCGGATGTACCGGACCGGCGACATGGCCCGCCGGACCGCCGACGACACGGTCGAGTTCGTCGGCCGGGAGGACAGCCAGGTGAAGATCCTCGGCTTCCTGGTCGATCCGGCCGAGGTGGAGGCGGCGCTGGCCGACCATCCGGGGCTGACGCAGGTCGTGGTCCTGCCACGCGCGAGTGAGGACGGGAACAAGCAGCTGGTCTGCTACGTCGTGGCTGGGTCGGGCACGCTCGACCTCGCGGCGCTGCGCGCACACGCCAGGACGAAGCTGCCCGGCTACATGACACCGAAGGCGTTCGTCCGGCTCGACGCACTGCCGCTGACCGCCAACGGCAAGCTGGACCGCGAGGCGATGCCGGAACCGGACTTCGACCAGGTCGTCGCCTCCCGGGCGCCGAGGACGCCGCTCCAGCAGGAGCTGTGCGCGATGTTCAGCTCCCTGCTGGAGGTGCCCGAGGTGGGGATCGACGACAGCTTCTTCGACCTCGGCGGCCAGTCGCTGCAGGCGATCCGGCTGTGCAACCGGATCGGTGCCGCGGTCGGCGTCGGGGTCTCGGTGAACAAGCTGTTCGATAACCCGACCGTGGCCGAACTGGCGGCGTTCATCGACGGCAAGCGGTCCGCGCACTCGGCACCGGCGGCCCCCTGATGACGGGGCCGACCCGGCCGCTGACCGGTGCCGAGTACCTGGAGAGCCTCCGTGACGACCGAGAGGTCTACATCTACGGCGAACGGGTGGCCGACGTCACCGCGCATCCGGCGTTCCGCAATCCGGCGCGGATGATCGCCCGGCTCTACAACGCGCTGCACGATCCGGAACACCGTGACGTGCTCACCACCGCCACCGACGCCGGCGGCCCCGGCGGCTACACCCACCGGTTCTTCACCACACCGCACAGTGCGGCCGACCTGGTCGCCGACCAGCAGGCCATCGCGGCGTGGTCCAGGCTGACCTACGGCTGGATGGGGCGCAGCCCGGACTACAAGGCATCGCTGCTCGGCACGCTCGGCGCGAACGCGGACTTCTACAACCCCTTCGCCGACAACGCGCGGCGCTGGTACCGGGAGTCCCAGGAGAAGGTCCTGTACTGGAACCACGCCATCGTGAACCCGCCGGTGGACCGGCACCGGGGACCGGACGAGGTCGGCGACGTGTTCGTGCACGTCGAGCGGGAGACCGACGGCGGCGTGATCGTGAGCGGTGCGAAGGTCGTCGCGACGAACTCCGCGCTCACGCACTACAACTTCGTCGCCCACACCGGCCTGCCGGTCAAGGACCGCAAGTTCGCCATCGCGGCCACGGTGCCGATGGACGCGCCCGGGCTGAAGCTGATCTGCCGCCAGTCGTACTCCGCCGCGGCGGAGTCGACCGGCAGCCCGTTCGACTACCCGCTGTCCTCGCGGCTGGACGAGAACGACTCCATCCTGGTCCTGGACAAGGTACTGATCCCGTGGGAGAACGTGTTCATCTACGGGGACGTCAACAAGGTCGGCATGTTCAGCGGGCACTCCGGGTTCGTCGAGCGGGCCATGTTCCACGGCAGCACACGGCTCGCGGTGAAGCTGGAGTTCATGGCCGGCCTGCTGGCCAAGGCCCTGGACATCACCGGGGCCGCGGACTTCCACGGCGTGCAGACGAGGCTGGGCGAAGTGCTCGCCTGGCGGAATCTGTTCTGGGGGCTGTCCGACGCGGCGGCGCGCAACCCGGTGGAGTGGCGGGACGGCGCGGTGCTGCCGAACCCCGACTACGTCATGGCGTACCGGTGGTTCTCCCAGGTCGGCTACAACAGGGTCCGGGAGATCGTGTTGCAGGACGTCGCGAGCGGACTGATCTATCTGCCCTCCAGCGCGCAGGACTTCCGCAACGAGGAGATCCGGCCGTACCTGGACACCTACCTGCGCGGTTCGCACGGCGTCGACGCCGTCGAGCGGGTCAAGGTGATGAAGCTGCTCTGGGACACGATCGGCACGGAGTTCGGCGGCCGGCACGACCTCTACGAGCGCAACTACTCCGGCAACCACGAGAACACCAGGATCGAGTTGCTGCGCGGCCAGATCGGCGACGGGCAGATGGACGGGTACCGCGCGTTCGTCGATCGCTGCCTGGCCGAGTACGACCTCGACGGCTGGCGGGCACCCGACCTCGCGCGGGAGTAGGCCCGCCACCCGGGGCCGGGCAGCCGCCGCGGGCGGCCACGGCGGTGGGGCGGGAGGCAGCGGTCCGGGCCGCGTCCGGGCCCGGACCGCTGCCTCCCGTGCCGGCCGGCCGGCACGGGAGGCCCGAACGGACCGGCTTTCAGAGACGGCCCACAGGTTCGCGTGCGCTCGTGGAGCTGCCGTCGGGACCGGCTTCGGAGCCGACCGCGGGGCCGGCCTCGGAGCCGATTTCGGAGCCGACCGCGGAGCCGGCCTCGGAGCCGGCCACCGGGGTCGTCGAGGCTTCCGCGTGTTCCAGGACACCGTATTTCTCCTGGACCGCACGCCTCTCCTTCCAGAGGTGGTAGACGGCGATCCCGAGGATGACCGTGCCCACGGCGTTGGCCACGAAGTGCCACCAGACCCGGTACGTCACCAGTGCCGGGCCGGGCTCGATGGCGCCGAACCAGGTGGACAGACCGATGGCCCGGCTCGCGCCCATCGCCACGGAAGCGGTCAGCACGATGTGCTCGATGCCGTGGGCAGTCTGCATCCAGACACCCATCCTGGCCCACTTGCGCGCCTTCAGCTGTCCGGCCACCCGGTGCGTGACCTGCGCGACGCCGACCAGTCCGGCGAGGAAGATGAAGTTCCCGGTCAGGTGCAGGATCTCCATGCCGAGGGCGGGCTTGCCGGGGTCGACCTGGCCCATCCCTCGGGCGAAACTGTCAGCCCACGGAGTCATCCACGCGGGAGCGTACGGGTTGGCGATCCAGTAGCCGGCCTGTGTGACGTGTTCCTGGAAGTGGCCCACCTGGCCCACCACGCCGACTCCTATGAGCCCTACGGCGACCTTGTACATCCACGGCTTGACCGCTTTCCGGTTTCCCACCGCGAGCACGGCGACGGCGGCCCACATCGCGACGGCCCAGCCGATGAAGAGAACAGCGCCCAGGGTGTCCACCGTCGAAGCGGTGGACTCCATCCCAGGCATACCGGAGTGATCCATAGGGGGTTCCTTCCTGGTTGTCTCTCAACTGAGGAGATCTCAGGGGTGGCAGAAGCGGTTGCCGGAGTTCGGCGGTGCACATCGTGCGGCCATCAGGGGGCGGCCGCCCTGGTCACCGAGATTCGGGGCCGCCGGGAACTTCCGGTCCGCCGCGAGGTCCAACGGCGCCGGCCTCCACACTTCCAGCACAACACACTGCTCCACGCCTGCTCGGTTCGCTTCTTCCGGCTTGCTGACATGACCGTGGTCACCGGGTCGCCTCCGGGCCCCCGGGCGGCACGGTTTCACCGGCCGGAGCCGGGGCGGTGAGGCCGGGGGCGTTGCGGATGAGCCGGTCGAGCAGGGGCGCGGTGGCGGCGGTGGACACGACGGCCATCAGGACCATGATCGTGAAGAGGTTCGTGGAGATGACGCCGAGTTGGAGGCCGATGCCGAGGACGACGATCTCGGTGATTCCGCGGCAGTTCATCAAGGTTCCCATCAGCGCCGACCACCGCCAGTCGCAGCCGGCGAGCCGGGCGGCTCCGGCGGCGCCGAGCCACTTGCCTGTCACGGCGACGGCCAGGATGAGCGCCGCCCAGCCCCACTGGCCGCCCGGCAGAGCGGCGAGGTCCGTGCGCAGGCCGATGTCGACGAAGAACAGCGGCAGCAGCAGCGGCACAACAACGGCCTGAAGACGGGCCGCGCCGCGTTCGACGGCCGGCACCCCGCGCGGCACGGTCGCACCGACCAGGAACGCGCCGATCGCGGGGTGCACCCCGATCCGGTCGGTGGCCCACGCGGCCAGCAGCAGGCCGGCGACCAGCAGCACCGTCACCAGCTCGTCGGAGGTGCGGGCGGCGCGCTCCAGGCCCCGCTTCACGAGGCGGCGCGCGGCCACGAGTGCGGCGGTGAGTGTGGCGGTCAGGGCGAGGGCGACGAGGGCGTCCAGAGGGGAACCGGCGGTGGCCAGGGAGGTGACCGCGATGAGCAGGCACCAGGCGAGCGCGTCGTCGGCGGCGGCGCAGGCGAGCGCGAAGGTGCCCAGGCGGGTGGTGGCCAGGCCCTTGTCGGTGAGGATCCGCGCGAGAACGGGGAAGGCCGTGATGGACATCGCGGTGGCGATGAACAGGACGAAGGGGAGGCGCTGCGCTCCGGGCGGGGCGAGGACCGGGTACATCACCAGTGCGAGGACGGTGCCGAGCGCGAGGGGCAGCACCATGCTGCCGGTCGCGACGGAGGCGACGGCGCGGCGGCCGGCGCGCAAGGAGGGCAGGTCGAGTTCGAGGCCGATGAGGAAGAGGAAGACGAGCAGGGCGAGGTTGCCGAGTACGGAGGTGTAGGGCAGGACCTCGGGCGGCAGCAGGAGGTGCTGGACGCCGGGGGCGAGCCAGCCGAGGAGGGAGGGGCCGAGGAGGATGCCGACGGCCATCTCCCCGATGACGGGTGGCTGGCCGAGACGGCGGGCGGCCCAG
Source organism: Streptomyces sp. A1277 (assembly GCF_004795015.1). Taxonomy (GTDB): domain Bacteria; phylum Actinomycetota; class Actinomycetes; order Streptomycetales; family Streptomycetaceae; genus Streptomyces. Next base: position 47,404 of record NZ_SSBI01000009.1, read on the forward strand.
CCGCCGGCCTGGCAGGCCAGCACCACGGCGGGAACGGCGATGAGAACGAGTGGAAGAGGGTTGGACATGGCAGAGATCCTCCGGAGGCAGCCCTGAGGTCCGTCCGGAGGATCTTCGTGAAGCAGCCCGCGGCGTCTGGTGCTTCCCCACGTTCCGGACACGGCATCAGGGCACGCAGGCGTGGGCGAGCGGCTCGGTGGCCCGGAGCGCGCGACCCGGGCGCGGGTCGCCTCGGTGCGCGTGGGCGGGGGTCGGGTACGCATCAGGGCCCGGTGGTGCGGCGCGGGGAGCGGGGAACCCGGGCGGCCCCGCCCCGGGCACCTGGTCCGCTGAGGCGTCAGGCGCGCTGCACGGACATCCGCAGGCCGCCGCGCACTCGAAGCGAGAGCATCGGCTCGGGCACCACGGGCACGCCCTTCGGCAGCACCAGGCGCAGTTCGCGCATGACCATCGCGACCACGAAGACCGCCTCCATCATTCCGAGGTGGCTCCCCACGCAGACGCGCGGCCCGGCGCCGAACGGAATGTACGCGTAGCGGGGGCGCTGCGCGCGCCGCTGCCGGTCGAAGCGTTCCGGCTCGAAGCGTTCGGGCTGCTCCCAGAACGCGGGATGGCGGTGCAGCGTGTAGGGACACACCACCACGTCGGCACCGGCCGGAATGTCGTAACCGGCGATGACGTCAGGGCCCTGGGCTATCCGGGAGAGCATCCACACCGGCGGGTAGAGCCGCATGGTCTCCTCCACCACCATCGTCGTGTACGTCAGCCGCTGCAGGTCTGCGAACTCCGGCAGCCGGTCGCCGAGCACGCTCTGGGCCTCGTCGCGCAGCCGTTCGGCCACCTCGGGATTCTGATCGATGAGGTGGAAGGCCCAGCTGAGAGTGCTGGCCGTGGTCTCGTGGCCGGCCAGCAGCAGGGTGACCAGCTCGTCGCGCAGTCTGCGCCGCCCCACCCGCGGGTCCTGTTCGGCGTGCACGGATTCGAGCAGCCGGGAGAGCACGTCGTCCGCGTCTCCACCGGTGCGCGAGGCGCGGTGCGCCGCCAGCTGTTCGGTCACCTTCTGCAGCCGGGCCCGGGCGGCGCGGAAGCGGAGTTGCTGGGGCAGTGGCAGGAACTGCGGTACCGCCCCGAGGGTGACGACCTCGAACATCGCCTGGTCCTGTACGGCCTCGAAGTCGTGGCCGATCGAGGCGTGACCGCTGAGGTCCTCGTCGAGCAGGGTGCGCCCGAGCACTCCGAGGGTCAGCTCGGTCATCTCAGCGGTGACGTCCACCGGCCCGGCCCCGGTTCTGGCGCGCAGCCGGCCGACCATCCGCGCCGCCTCGTCGGCCACGACGGTGGCCTGGGCGGCGATCCGCTTGGCCTGGAAGGCGGGCTGGATCACCCTTCGCTGTTCCCGCCACAGCTCGCCCTCGCTGGTCAGCAGTCCGTCGCCGAGCGCCCGGCGGGCCTGGTGCAGGCCGATGCCCTTGTGGTAGTTCCCCGGGTTGTCGGCGAGCACGTACTTGGCGTAGTCGGGGTGGTTGAAGAAGTAGAGCGTCTTGGGGCCGATCGCGACCCGCACCGCGTCGCCGTAGCCGTCCGCGGCCGTGCGCATGAGCGCGAGCCGGTCGCGCAGCAGCATGTTGAGCAGCTTGAAGGTGGCGAGTCGGGAGGGTCCGGGCGGCAGTCGCCGCCGTGTGCCGGCCGCTCGGGCCTGGGTGGCGGTCACTCTGCTCGGTCCTCCGCACCGGCGGCGACCCGCTCGGCTATCCGGCAGCGCCAGACCTCGTAGGCCGGCGTGCCCCCGTCCACGCGGGGATCGGGCTGCGACTCCTGGCAGACGGCCATGGCCTGCTCGGGGGTGATGCCGCACAGCACCTCGGTGGCCAGGGCGGTGTGTTCGTTGCCCAGCCCCGCGTGGAGGCGCGCGGTGGCGGCGAACGCGGAACCCTGGGCGACCCATTGCCGGTGCTTGCCGGCCCGCTCCTGGAAGAGCTGCAGTTCCGCCTTGCCGACGCCCCCGGCGTACGTGGCGGCCAGTGCGGCGCCCGCGTACAGGTCCGCGTGCCGTTCCTCGGAGAACCCGTCGAGCATCGCGGTGATCCGCTCGACGTCCGTCCCGCCGACGAACCATATGGCGCGGCCGATCCCTTGGTCGATGACCCGGTTGGCGTACCGGGACCGCTTGGCGCCGGGCCAGACGAAGTCGGGGTCCTGGTACTGCCCGCGCACGTAGGTGTCGGTGCGGAAGTACGCTTGGTGGAAGCCGTAGCCGTCGAGCACGAGCCAGCGCAGCAACGGGTCGGCGATGTACATCCGGGACCAGCGCAACCGCGGCATCCGGGCCATGGCCCAGCCCACTCCCACGTAGGCCATGTACACGTGCTTCGATGCCTCGCCGCGCAGGAAGCGCTCCACGTGCCGGCTGCCGCCGATCGGCAGCCCGTCGCGCACCGCCATCCCCATGGCGGCGCCCTCGTACGCGAACCCCCGGAACTCCGGCGGTACGGTCTCGAGCCGGACCTCGGCATCCGCGGTCGAGGAGGCCGCGGCGGCGTAGGAGTAGCCGGTCAGGAAGGACTCACCGACCGTTTCGAGCCGTTCGCGCGCCTCGGGACTCTTCACGTGGAATCCGCGGGTGGACAGCTTCGTCTCGTTCATGCTCGGGGTCAGCAGGCGGCTGCGGAGCCGGCCGAACTGATTCGCCATTTCTACTCCTCCTGGGAAGGGGCGACGACCGCGCTCTGCAAGCCCTCGCGGATGTTCCGGCGCCACAGCTCGTACTGCGGCACCGTTCCGGTGCCGGTGCGCTCGACCTCGGTGCGGTCAGCCAGGTCCACGGCCTCGTCGATGCCCCGTCCGGTCAGCTCGAACGCTGCCGTGACCGTGTGATCGGGCACGAATTGCGCGTAGTGCCTGGCCTTGATCGCGAACACCGCGCCGACCGCGAGGTCCGCTGCGCAGCCCGCTCGGGCGGCCGTGTCGCGCAGCCCGCCGAGCTCCGTGGCCGTCGCGCCGCCCGCGAAGGTCGCGGCGAGACCGACGCCGCTCCACAGGTCGGCCCGCCGGTCCTCGGTGAAACGCTCCACGGCCGCGGCCACCGCCGGGGCGCGGCCGCCGTGGATGAACCACAGCGCGCGTCCGATCCCCTGGTCCACGGCCCGCGGGAAGTATCCGGGATGCCCGCCCCAGGGGTACGGCGCCGGCCGGTACTGCCTGTCGACCCACCGCGCCGTGTCGAAGTACGCGCGGTCGAAGCCGTACCCGTCGACGGCCAGCCAGCTCATCGTGGGGTGGAAGGGTATTTCGCTGAGATCGGGCAGCACCTTGCGCCACAGCGGACGGGGCAGCCGCGCCATGGCGAAGCCGATACCGATGTAGGCCAGGAAGAAGTGCGGACGGCCGGATCCGAGAATCAGCTCCCTGGTCCGGTGCCCGCGCACCGCGTCGCGCACGGTGAAGGCCATGGCGGCCCCCTCGTACGCGAATCCCCGCATCTCGGGTTCGACCATCGCCAGTCGCTGTTCGACCTCCGCTGTCCCGCGGGCCTCGATGCCCCACTCGAAGCCGACGACCACCGACTGGGGAATCACCTCCAGCCGCGCCGTGGCCGAGGTCGGCGTGACGGGGAATTTCCGGCCGGCGAAGCTGACCGAGTGCAGCGAAGGGGCGAGCACAAGCCTACGCAGCGAACCGAGTGGTGTAGCCATCTGGCAGCTCTCCCTTGGCTGTCGGTCTCGACGTGCCGGTCCGGGCCGGCCGATTCCGCCTCGGACACCCTTGTCAGGCATCATCGCCACCGTCCGGGCGGGCCGGCCACTCCCGGAGTGCGGCGTCGCCCCGTGCCCGCCGTGAAGGCCGGCGCCGCACTCGGCAGCGTCTCCCGACCGTGTCCCAGCGGCCGAAAGCAGTGGGCGTCAGGCGGAGAGCCGGTGGAAGCCGCCGCCGAAGTACAGCAGCGGGTCGTCGGTCTCCTCGCGCCCGATGTCGAGCACCGAGCCCAGGAAAATCGAGTGATCGCCGCCGTCGTGGACCGCCGCCAGCCCGCACTCCAGCCATGCCTGCGCACCGGTCAGGACGGGGGCTCCGGTGTGCTGTCCGGGTGTGGTGTCGACCGTCTCGAACTCCCGGGCACCTCGTGGCCTGCTGCGGTCCGCGAAGTACTTGGCCACGTCCTGCTGATCGCCCGAGAGGACCGAGACCGCGAACGCCTTTTCCGTCAGGATGGCGTCGTGGAGGGCTGCCGTGCGCTTCACGCACACCAGGATCAGCGGTGGTTCGAGCGAGACGGAGGTGAAGGAGTTCGCGGTCATGCCCTGGGGGGTGTCCCGGCCCGTGGTGAGGACGGTGACTCCGGTGGCGAAGCGTCCGAGGACTCCGCGCAGTTCGCCGCGGACGCGATCCGCCCCCGGCGGGTGGGCCGCGGGCAGGGGGCCATGACGCGCGGTCAGCCCGTCCACAGTGGTCATGTCGTGGCCCCGCTCGTCGTATCGATGAGTTGTCCGTGTTGCCGCGCCGCGTAGGGTGCCAGCGCGTTGCGCAGCGCCTCCGGCACCCGGGCCGGACGGGTCTGCGTGTTCGGGCCGCGCATGCACGCGATCCGTTGCCGCCCCCGGGCCACGAGGTCTTCGGTTCCGTCCTGCCGCACGCGGACGTAGTCGAAACTGAAGGCCACCTGGGTCTGGGTCAGGTCGTCGAGGCGCATACGGATCGACAGCTCGTCGAACGCTGTGATCTCCGCGAAGAACTCGCAGTCGACCTTGAGGGTGAACAGCTTCAGGTCGTCCTGGAGGTCCGCGAGCAACTCGGACGCGTGGTCCCGCAGGAACATCTCGCGGCACCGGCCCTGCCATCGGAGGTAGTTGGCGTAGTAGACGTTGCCGACCAGGTTGGTGTCCTCGAAACCGACCAGGTGGCGGTACTCGTAGTACGGCGACATCGTCACTCGTTCCTCTCCACGGTCTGCGCCATGAGCGCGAAGACGACGGGCTCGCCGGCCCCTTCCAGGAACGTCGGGAAGGTCGCGATCCGGGCCGTGCCCGAGCGCAGCACCACCCAGTGCTTCTCCGCCCCGGGCGTGCTGTCGACCGTGAGCGCGGCGAGTGCGCGGCCGTTCTTGCGCAGGCACTCGACCGCGCTCCACACCCTGGTGGCCGCCACCGACAGCTCTTCGCCGTGCTCGGTCGCGATCAGCCGGGCGAGGGAGGTTCCCTCCGGTCCCAGCATCCCCTCCCATTCCTCGGGGGAGCGGGGTTCGGCCGGCTGTACGTCGCAGGCCACCGGTGCGTCGCCCGCCACCACGAAGGTCACCCCCGCGCCGTGCGAGGCGGAGATTCGCGGCCCGCCCGCGACCTCGGGTCTCCCGTCCGGACGATAGGCCACCACCGCCCGGCGGCCCAGGGCCCAGCCGACGGCCTCCGCCGTGGACCGACGGCGTGCGGCCAGTCCTGCCGCGGGTGCCTCGTCGTCGGGCCGCACGACGCAGCGTACGGCCTCGGGCAGAAGCCGCTCGGCGCGCCGCTCCAGGTACGGGCCGAGCAGAGCGGGCTTCCAGGGCCCGGTTCCGTCCTGCTTGCGGACCGCCTGGAGGACCAGCCCCTCCCAGCGTTCGACCAGTGTGCCGAGCTGGTCGCGGACGTCGAGGTCGTAGACGTAGGTGTCCCCGGTGCGCGAGCGTTCCCGCGCGTGCAGCGTCAGCCGCTTCTCGCCGCGCGCGGCGGCGGGATCCATCAGGTGAAGGCGCTCGACGCTCACCGGGAGCAGCGTGGCGTCCGGCACACAGCACTGGATCGAGTGCATCATGGCGTCCCGCGCGCCCGGGTCGGCGAGTACGAGATCGGCGGGCAGATGCCGCGCGAACCAAGGGAGCGTGGCCACGTCCGAGATCTCCGCGACACACTCACGTGCGGCCAACTGCCGGTAGCCGGCGAGGCGTTGGAAGCGCTCGCCCTGGAAGAGGACCGGTCCGTAGAGGTCCCGTCCGGGGTCCAGCGGGATCCGCGGTGCGTCGTCGGGTACGGGTGCGGGTCCGGTGTCCTCCGGCTCCGGGCAGTCGTAGCGGAGCGTGGCGCGGAAGTGGTCGGCCTGGAATCCGGTCTCGCTGCTGCGGATGACGGCTCTCACGGCTCCGACGCTCTCGGCCAGCACCGCGACCCTGGTGGTGGTCTGCCCGTTCGGTGGTATGACGATCGGACGAAGGAACTCCACGTCCTCAAGCGTCGGTGCGCCGTCGAATCCGGTGAGAGCCGCGGCCGCCTGGGCCATGGCCTCCATGCCGAGGACCGCGGGGAACAGCAGGTCGCCGTCGAGCTCGTGATCGGCCAGATAGGGGTCGCCCGCGGCACTCAGGTCGGCGTCGACGACCAGTTCGATGCCCGGGTAGTGGGCTTGCGGGCGCTCGGCGAAGCGCAGGAGCGGGAGGTCGCCGGTCTCAAGGGTCAGCGTGGGCAGGCCGCCGGCCCGTCCCATCACGACCAAGGCGGACGGCGTCCGCGGCTCGGCGAGCAACTGCTTGAGCACAGCCACGCCGTCCTCGGTGGGGATCGGTTCGATCCCCTCGCGGACCAGCGACTCCAGCACGCCGAGCCGCTCGCCCATCCCGGCCCCGGACCACACGGACCACTCCAGCGCCAGGCAGCGGCAGTCGGGGTAGTCCTCCTGAACGCGCCGGGTCAGCTCGGTGAGCCAGTCGTTGGCGGTGGCGTAGTCCCCCTCGCCGCGCAGGCCGGCCCGGCCGATGATGCTGCCGAACGTCAGGAGGAGACGGAGGGCTGCCGGATCGACCGCGGTGAGTACGTTCTCCAGTCCGGTGATCTTCGTGGCGAGGGTGCGGCGGAACGACGCCTCGTCCAGATCGGCGAGCGCGTGCGGTTCGTTGCGGCCCGCACCGTGGAGCACGGCGGTGACCGGTCCGAGTGCGGCGCGGATCTCCTCGACCGCTGCCTTGACCTGGTCGCCGGACGTGACGTCGGCGCTCACGTAGCGGAAGTTGACACCCGCCGCGGTCATGCGGCCGAGGTTGGCCCGCAGTTCCGGATCGGTGGCCGGGTCCGACCGGCCGAGCAGCCCGACCCCGGCCCCGGTGCCCGCGGCGAGGGCGAGGGCGCATTCGGCGGTGATGCCCTTGCCCCCGCCCGTCACCAGCAGGACGTCCCCGGTGCCGAGCGCCTGCTCCGGCTCGAAGGCCGCGCCACGCTCGTCAGCCGGGGAGGCGAGTGGCAGCGCCCGGAGCACGGGCACGGTGCGGCGGTCGTTCGCCCCGTAGTGGACCTCGCTGAACGCACTGGTCGCCGAGACGTCGGTGACGACGCGGGCGCTCAGTCCTCGTGCGCGCTCCGCCGGCATCGCGTCCGGCAGTGGCAGGGTGACGACCGTGGTCGCGATGCCCGGTGCCTCCAGGTGCAGCGTCTTGGCCAGGCCCGCCGCACCCCGCCGGTCACCGACCGCGACGAAGCGGGAGGCGCCGGTCCGGGACAGCGCTGCGCGCACAGCGGCGATCATGAGGGCCGTGTGGTTCTCGTCGCAGTCCCTGGGCAGGCACAGCAGCACGCCGCCGCCGAGCCCCGCGCCGTTCAGCGCCTCGTGGAGCGCGGGCGCGAGCGGGTGCCGTTCGGGTGCGAACAGCTCCCAGTCCCCGTCACCGGCGGACTCGGGTGCGGTCACGGGGCCCGGCTCCGCCTCCACCTGGTCGATGGCGAAGGCCCGTACCCAGGGGGCCACGCCCTGGGGCGCCTGGGGCTGCGCCGTACCGTCCTTGCCCGCCTCGTCCAGCCCGTCCAGCAGTTGTGCAAGCTCGGCCAGCGTGGAGGTGGCGAACGCGGTGGTCACCATGGGTGCGGTGATGCCGAGTTCCTGGGCGGCGCGGTTCATGATCTGCGTCACGGTGATGGAGCTCAGATGCAGCTCGTCCAGTGGGTTGCTGTGCGGGTTGACCGCCTCCAGGGGCAGTTCGGCCCGCTCCGCGGCGAGGCGCAGCACCACCGAGAGGCTGTCGCCGTCCCCGGCCGCGGCGCCTGCCGTGGTCTCGTCCGCCGGAGCGGGGTCGGGGGATGCGCCCGAGCGTACGTCGGCGAAGGGCAGATCGACCTCGGGAGTCGACTCGCACGGGCTGGCGAAGAAGCGGAACTCCTTGTCCAGGGGCAGCGGTCGGGTGAAACGGTCCTGGAACAGCGCGGCGTGCCGCAGGCGTGCGCCGAGGGCGTACGCGGCACCGGCCGCGGTCAGCAGTCCGGACAGGGACGTGCTGTCCGCGTCGAGCGAGACGACGGGCACGCCGGGGGCGATGTCCGCGACCAGGCCCCGCAGGATCTTCCCCGGGCCGACCTCGAGCAGGAGGTCCACCTCGGTGGACAGGGTCTGAACCGCCTCGGCGAAACGCACCGGTTCCAGCACCTGCCGGGTCAGCAGCTCAGGCACATCGGTGCCGGCCGTGACCTCGGCGGCCGTCACCGTGGAGATCATGCGGCGGACCGGCGGGGCGAACTCCCGCGTCCCCAGGTAGGCCCCGAAGGCTTCGGCCGCGGGGGCGACGGCCTCGGAGTGGAAGGCGTGCGAGACGTTGATCGCCGCAGTGCCCAGTCCCTGGGCGGAGGCGGCGGCGCAGACGCGCCGGACGGCTTCCACCGGCCCGGAGATCACCGTCTGTCCGGGGCCGTTGTAGCCGGCGACCACGACGGGTTCCCCGGCCAACAGCGGCTCGACGTCCTCGGCGGGAGCGGCGATGCCCGCCATACCCCCGCCGCCCGCGCTCGCCTCCGCCATGAGCCGGCCGCGCTCCGCGGCGATCCGCAGCACCGAGGCTTCGTCCGTGGCTCCCGCCCAGTGCAGGGCGGTGACCTCACCGAGGCTGTGCCCGGCGGCGGCCACCGCCTCGATGCCCAGGGCGGAAAGCACCCGCATGGCGGCGAGGGAGGAGGTGACGATCCGCGGCTGCGCCACCGCGGTGTCGACCAGGTCGCCGCCGGTGGGCAGCGGGTGCGCACCGTACAGCTCGTCGACGGAGGCGAAGCGCCGGCGTAGCGCACCGCCGTCGCCCCGCCGGCCGGCGCCCTGGCCGGGGAAGAGGAACCCGATGCGGGCGTGCGGCGACGCGCTGCCCAGGAACACTCCTCCCCCGGTGTCGAGCGCCGACCGCGCCCCGCCGTCCAGCAGCGTGAGCAGCTTGGTGAAGCGCTGCTCCGCCTGTTCCGGAGTGGCCGCGACGACGGCGGCCCGGATCGGCCGGCCGTCGAGGTCGCTCTGCAGTGTGGCGGCGAGGTCGCCGAGTTCCGCGAAGGACAGTCTCGGCGCGAAGGCGGCCAGGCGGGTCACCTTGCCGCGCAGTTCGGCCATCGTCTGGGCGTCGAGCAGCAGCAGCTCCACGTCCTGCCGGGACCGTATGAGCTGTCGGGTGACTCGGCCGACGGCTTCCTTGCGTACTCCGTCGGCGTGTTCGACCACGACGTGCGCGTTGATGCCGCCGAACCCCATGGAGGAGACGCCCGCGCGGATGGGGGCGTCCTCGGGCCACAGCTCCGCGTCGCCGGGCACTCGCAGGGCCGGCCGGTCGCCGGTGAGTTCGGGGTGCGGGTCCACATGGCTGGTCGCGGGCGGGATGACCTGGTGGCGTACGGCGAGGACGGCCTTGATGAGGCCCGCGACCCCTGCCGCCGCCTTGGTGTGCCCGAAGTTGCCCTTCACCGTGCTGATGGCGGCGGCCGCCGCGTCCGGGTCGGCGGCCCGGCGTGATTCCGAGAAGGCGCGCAGCTCGGTGGCGTCGCCCACGGCGGTGCCGGTGCCGTGGCCTTCGAAATAGCCGACCGTTTCGATGCCGAACCCGGCGGCGGCGTAGGCGCGCTGCAGGGCGAGGCGGTGTCCGCCGGCCTCGGGCCGGGTGATCCCGCCGCGTCCGTCGGAGGAGTAGCCCCAGCCGGCGACGCTCGCATACCGGAACTTGCCCTGTGCGACGGCGTCCTGGTCGCGCATGAGCACGAGCATGCCGCAGCCCTCACCGGGCCAGAAGCCGTTGGAGCCGCGGTCGTAGACGCGCATCTCACCGGTGGCGAGAGCACCCGTCTTGGCGAAGCCGATCACTTCGAAGGGGTCGATGCTGAGGTCCACCCCGCCGACGACGGCGACGTCGAGCCGTCCGGCGGCCAGGGCGTCGCACGCGGTGGCGACGGAGAGCAGGGACGAGGAGCAGGCCCCGTCCACGGTGAACCCGCCGCCCTTGAGGTCGAAGTGGTTGCAGATCCGTCCGGCGATGGTGTTGGCGAGACCGCCGGCCAGGGAGTCCTCGCCGATCGGCGGGAAGGGGCTCTTGTAGCGTGTTTCCAGCTCCTCCAGGAACTTGGCCAGGGCGGTGTCGTCCCAGCCCTGCTCGCGCAGTGCCGCTCCGACGGTGCGGCGCACGTAGGGCCAGCGCAGCCGCATCAGGTTGGCCCTGCTGAACTCGCCGGTGAGGGTGTTGCCGATGATGACGCCGGTGCTGAGGTCGCCGAGGCCCTCGCCGAAGGGGAATCCCGCGTCCTCCAGGGCCCGCGCGGCGGTGTCGAGCGCGAGCCAGTGCGTCATGTCGGTGGCGCGGAAGGTACTGCCCGCGACCCGGTACTTGACCCGGTCGAACTCGAAGCCGTCGAGGACCGCGGCCTTGCTGGAGTAGAAGCGGTCCGGAGCGGCGGGGTCGGGCGAGTAGTAGTCCTCGGCGCGCATGCGCTCGTCCGGCAGCCGGCGGAAGGCCCGTCGGCCGGCCAGGACGTTCTGCCACAGTTGTTCGTGGGTGTCCGCGTCGGGGTACCGGCAGGCGATGCCCACAACGGCGATCCTGGCGGGGTTGGGAGGGGAGGGGGACGTCATGCGGCCACCGCCTCGATCGTGGTCTTGTTGCCGAGTTCCGGGCTCTGACCCCCGGCGTGATCGCCCCCGGACGTTCCCGAGGTCTTCCGGCGCTGGACGAAGTGGGCGGCCCACCAGCCGATGCCACGCAGTGCGCAGACCACGGTGGTGGCGAAGAACAGGGTGTAGACGACGTTGAAGAGCATCATGACGCCGTAGACCGTGGCGACCGAGGCACCGAAGACGAACTGGTTACGCCCCTTGGCGGGGGTGGTGCCCGGGTCGGTGATCATGTAGTTGGTGAACAGGATGAAGGCCACACCGCTCATCGGCCCGAGCGCGGAGGCCAGGGCCACGTCCCAGAACCAGTGCCGGATCAGGGCCTGGATCACGAAGCCGCCGAGCCAGCCGACGATCAGCGCGGTCCGCTTCGTGAGCGCCGTGTTGATGATCGTTCCGGCGGTGGCGATGATCAGCGGGATCGCCACCCGGAAGAACGTGTCGGCGTTCTCGGTGAACTCGTAGGGCGGAGCGATGCTCACCCATGATCCGAAGCAGAGCAGCGCGAGGGTGATCCCGAAGTTGGACGGGTTCATGTAGTGCCGCATGCGGCCCGCGACGGGGGCCTGCAGCGCGTGCTTGCCCGCGACACCCACGAACACCCCGAAGAGCACCGGCAGGATCTGGTTGTTCGCGTACAGCAGCATGTTCACGGCGAGTGCGGTGATGTGGGAGGGCAGGAGGAACTCGTAGACGCCACGCGATCCCCTGCCCAGGAAGCGCGGCGGGCGCCGCTGGGCCCAGGCACTCAGCAGTTCGAGGAGGATCTCGGTCGCGTAGCCGGTGAGGGCGGCCATGATGGGCCACAGCCACGGCTGCTCGAAGCCGAGCACGCTGTACCCGAGAATGTTGAACACGGTCATCGAGATGGCGAAGTTGCGCAGCGCGAGGTAGCGCGGATCGCGCTTGGCCGACGGTGGTGGGGAACCGGCTGGTGAAGAGGCGATGTCGGTCATCGGTTGGCAACCTCCTGCGCGGTGTCGGTCAGCATGAACGTGTGGGTGCCGGGGGTGAGCTTCTGGGTGGCGCGGTGCCTTCCGCCGTCCGCGTCCCGCCAGGACAGTTCCACGGTTGCCGGCCCCTGGTGCGAGCCGAGTCCGAAGTGCACGTCGAAGCTGCGGAAACCGCTGTGGCCGCCGCCGCCGTCGAGCTGGGAGACCTGGGTGCCGGCGGGCGTGGTGACCTTGACGGTGGCGCCGTAGGCGGGCGCGCCGATGTTCGCGATGTCCTTGCCGGCGTCCTTGCCGGCGTCCTTGCCGGAGCCGGTGGCGGGCCGGTACAGGCGCAGGCCGAGGTACTGGCCCTTCTCGGGTGCCTGGTTGGCGTAGAAGGCCGGCGGGCCCCACTGTCGCGCGACGGCGAAGTCGAGGGTTCCGCTCCCGGTGGTGTCCCCGGTGGCGAGCGCCCTGGTGGGGATCTCCACGTCCAGGCCCAGCTGCTTGGACACGTTGGCGTACTTTCCGCTCTCGGTCTTCGCGTAGAAGCCGAGAATGTCGTCGCCGGCGATGTCGTCACCGGGCTGGACGTTGGGCCACATGGCCGGGTTGGACAGCAGGTTGTCGTTGGTCATGGCCATCTCCTGCAGCCAGGGCCAGCGGTCGATCTTGCCCTTCACGAAGCCGGTGGCCTGCAGGATCGACAGCTCACCGTTGTTGAGGAAGTCGGCCATCTTGGTGTCCCAGCCCCAGCCGGTCCAGGCGACACCGTGCTGTTGTGCCTCCTGGGCGAAGGGCGCCTCTCCGGCGGCCAGCTTGCCGGCCATGTCGGCCTCGTCCCTGGCGTTGTTCATCCAGAGGAAGTTGCTCTCCTCCAGGCCCCAGGCGGCGGTGATGTTGCTGACCATCATGTCGAAGCGGCCGTTGTGGTCGACGTCGGCGAAGTCGACGCCCATGCCCTTGAACGAGCCCTTGCCGAGCACGAAGGACTTGGGCGTGGTCGGCGTGCGCTTCCCGGTGGCCTCGGTGTACTTGATGTGTCCGGGGGTCGACCGGTTGTAGAGCAGGTGGTCGTGGCCGAAGTCGTCGGCGATGTACATCTCGGGGAGGTCGTCGCCCGTGAGGTCGGCCCCGGCGATCGCGAGCGTCCAGCCGGTGGAAGCGTGGTAGGGGATGGCGCCCTTCTCCTCCACGAAGGAGACGGTGGGGTCGTCGCCCGTGCGCGCGTCCGTCCAGCGCATGACGTGGTCGCCGCCGGCGTTCTTCGAATTGGACAGCGAGTCGTTCATTCCCACGTTGTCGAGACCGTGCGGGTCGAGCACGTCGGAGTCGCGGAAGTAGTTCCCCACGACGACGGACGGGTGCCCGCTGCCGTCAAGGTCGCCGACGTAGAGCGCGTCGGTGTTCCAGCGAGGACCGTGGTAGGCGCCGTCGGAGCTCTGCGACGGGACCACCTCGCGCGGCACGTAGGCGTCCGGCGACAGAGTGGCCGCGCCCTCCTTGGCCATGAAGACGATGGGGGTGCGGCCCCAGTAGGAGACCAGCAGGTCCATCCTGCCGTCACCGTTGAAGTCACCCGGAGCGCAGCCGGTGGGTGCCATGGCGTCGTCCATCGGAAGCGGGGTCCCGTCGAGGACGAACGGAGTGAACCGGTCCTCCTTCACGGCGGTCGGCGTGTACGTCACGACGACCTGGTCGGTACGGGTGTCGACGATGCACATTCCGTCGGCCTTCCCGTGGCCGATCAGGTCGTTCACCGCGATGCCGGCGCCCACCGAAGAGATCCAGGAGCGTATCTTCTGATAGGCCGGATTTACCTTGCGAACTGTATTCATAGGTTGCGAGTTGTAACCAGGCGGCAGCGCGATGGGCATTTCCTGGAACTTGTACTCGGCGGCGGCCTGGTCACCACCTGCCACGGCGACGGAACTCCGGACCGCAAAGAACAGGGACGCGGCCACCAGCACTGTCACCACACCTGGCGTTATTCTGCGAAAGCGCTCGCGTTGATTCATCGCACTCCCCCTCACTTACCACAAAGAGCTGGACGGCTGTCCGGCGTGGGTTCGCGTTCCGAGAATGAGTGACGACAGCGCGCGCTGCCTCTCCGATATTGCTTGAAGCGGGCGGCACCTCAGCGGACTACTCGATGTGGACGGAAGACAGCACTCTCGAAGGAGGCTCCGTCGATTGCCGGGCCGGCCGCAAAGGGCCGCTCAGCCGTCCGTACCGCCGCAGCGCCCCCTCAGCGCGGCGGTCACCGCGTCCCGGTCCGCGCCGACGCTCACGAGAAGACCGGTCATCTGGGCTTCGAAACAGACGTCCGCGTCGTACGGCTCGACCAGGTAGTCCCCGAGTTCGAGGGTCACCAGACCGTGCAGAGCGACCCACATCTGATGGGCCACAAGGTACTTGTCACCGGCGTCCAGCCTGCCCGTCTCCATGCCGCGCTCCACTGCCCGCACCAGGACGTTCAGCGTGTAGCGGCCGTGCTGGCGGTCCTCCGTGGTCAGCGAGAAGCCGCTGAGGCTCGCACCGCCGAACATCACACCGTAGAGGTGGCGGTGCTCCAGCGCGTTGCACCGGTAGGCCGCCCCGAGGGCGCAGATGTCGGCGACCGGGTCCGACGATTCCGCCACCTCTCGCAGACTTCGGTCAAGCAGTCGGAAACCCTCCTGCACCATGGCTCTGACCAGGTCGTTCTTTCCGCCGAAGTGCGTGTACACCGCCGTCGTGGAAGTACCCACCGCCGCGGCCAGACGACGTGTCGACAGGGCGGCGGGTCCCTCCTCGGCCAGCAACTTGGCCGCGGCTTCGAGGAGTTGTACGCCAAGGGCGGGGTTCGCTGTCCGTGGGCTCACCGTTGACATCCTGTCATGCCGATGCGATCCTGACGTAACGATGTTACGTAACAGTGATTTCGTGAGGATGGACAGCAATGCCCACTCATCACCAGAACAGCACGTCACATCTGCTGAGCGCCGGCTACCAGCCGGTTACCGAAGAGGTGACCCTGCCCTTCCCAGCAGTGCGCGGGCAACTGCCCACCGAGCTCGACGGCACCTTCCTGCGGATCGGCCCCAACGCGCTGGGCGGCCACGACCCGGCCCGCGACCATTCCTTCGCCGGCGACGCGATGGTGCACGGCCTGCGCCTGCGCGACGGACGGGCCGAGTGGTACCGCAATCGCTGGGTGCGCACGGACCGGGTGGCACGCGCCCTCGGTGAACTCCCCGCGCCCGGACCGCGCCGCGGGCTGTCGGACAACACCAACTGCGCCCTCGTCCGGCACGCCGGGCACACGTTCGCGCTGGGGGACGGCGGAGCGCTGCCGACCCGGCTCGGCGACCGGCTCGAAACGCTCGACCGGTTCGACTTCGACGGCACCCTGCCCGGCGGTTTCAGCGCCCACCCCGTCGTGGATCCGCTCACCCAGGAGATGCACGCGGTGGCGTACGAGCCGGGCCGCCCCGGCGTCGACCTCCTGACTCTGGACGCGTCCGGCCGGGTACGACGGTGCGAGAACATCACGGTGAAGGGCACCTCGATGATGCACGCCTTCTCGCTGACGGACCGTGAAGCGATCATCTACGACCTGCCGGTCACCTACAGCGCCCGGGCTGCGGCCTCCGGCTCACGCGTCCCCTACACCTGGGACGACAGCCATGGCGCCCGCCTCGGCGTGCTGCCCCGGGAGGGCACGGACGCCGACGTGCGGTGGATGGACATCGCACCCTGCTTCGTCTTCCATCCGGTCAACGCGTACGGCCGGGGCCGCCACATCATCATCGACGTCATCCGCCACGAGCGCGCCTTCGATCTCGACCCCCTGCATCCCAGCGAGTCCACGCCCACCCTGTGGCGCTGGACCGTGGACCGGTCAAGCGCCACCGTGACCGAAGCCCAACTGTCCAGCCGAGCCGAGGAGTTCCCCCGTATCGACGACCGGTACACGGGCTCCCCCTACCGCTACGCCTTCACGGTGGGTCTGCGCCCCGGCCAGGGCGCCGCACTCGCCGGGCCCGCCCTGCTGCGCCATGACCTCGTGACCGGCCGTGTCGACAGCCACGACTTCGGAGCGGGGCGCGAAGGCGGCGAAGCGGTCTTCGTGCCCCGCTCCGCCGACGCCCCCGAAGCGGACGGCTATCTGCTCAGTGCCGTCCACGACACCGCCACCGACCGCAGCGACCTCGTCGTCATCGACACCGCGGACTTCACCGGGCCGCCGGTCGCGTCCGTCGGCCTGCCGGTACGCATCCCGCACGGCCTCCACGCACAGTGGGCGGCCGGTGGCTGACGACGCGCCCCACCGCCGCCAAGAGCACCCCGGCGAGCCCGGTGAGTTCCAGCAGAAGCCGCAGCCGTGCCCCCGCGCCCCGGAGAACGAAATCCCGGCCGGCGCGCCGGGCGGTCAGCCTCGGCCTGGCCAGGTGGTCAAGGCCCCCGCCTCCTGCGTACGGTCAGCAGGCGTCGGCCATGAGGGTCCGGTCGCGGCAGTCGAGCTCCGGCAGCGCGAAGA
This sequence comes from Streptomyces sp. A1277, assembly GCF_004795015.1. Lineage (GTDB taxonomy): Bacteria > Actinomycetota > Actinomycetes > Streptomycetales > Streptomycetaceae > Streptomyces. The sequence goes on from NZ_SSBI01000009.1 coordinate 63,712, forward strand.
GCACCGGCAGGTCGAAGACGCTGCTCTGGCGCAGCGTGGTGTCGAGTTCGACGACCTCACCGGACCGGACGGTGATCGAAGGGCAGGTCCCTATGAGCATGCGGCGCTGCGCGTGGTACTCCGGGTCCGAGCCGTCCAGACCGGCCACCCGGATGTACCACGTTCCCTCCGGGAGGCCATGCAGCTGAAACCTCGGCCGCTCGGGTCCGAGGACGTCCCAGGAGACCGGCCTGCCTTCCGGGACCGGCGTGCCGAACACCCCGACGTACACGTTGCGCAGCGGAACGACCCCGGATCTGTGCAGTGTCCCGACAACGGTGCCCCGGCGCGGATCGTGCGCCGGCGCCTGCGGCAGCGGGCCGTAGTTCCTCAGCCTCGCGTGGTCGCGGTAGCGCGTCGGCGCCAGCCCGACGCTGCGGGTGAATCTGGACGTGAAGCTGCCCGGGCTGTTGTAACCCACCTGGTACGAGATGTCCGTGACGCCCAGCTCGCTGTCCCGCAGCATCCGCTTGGCCTGGTGCAGCCGGATCGCGGAGAGGAACCGGCCCGGGGAGGTGCCGGTCACCTGGCGAAACACGCGGGAGAAGTAGAACCGGCTGAGGAGCGCCGCGTCGGCGAGGTCGGACAACGACACCGGCTCGGTGTAGTGGTTCCACATCGTCTCGATCGCACGGTGCACAGCGTCTTGCACGAGGCCCTCCAGTGGGGGTCAACCTGAGCGGATTCAGGATGGTGACGTACTACGACGAGGCGCCGGGGCGGCACGGCCACGGAGTGTGTGCCGTGGCGGCGCACCAAGCGGTCCGGGACGCTGCGCGACCATGCGGCGCAGCACCCGCACGGGTTCTTCGGGTCCTGGCGGACACCGGCTATGGGGCGGTCAGGCTGCGCTCAGCGGCGCGCCGACCGGCGGCGGGCGCCCGCAGGGCGCTCGTGCACCCCCGGGCCGGCCGGAGGGTGAGCGGGTCACAGACCGGCTGCCGACGGCTGTGGCATGCGCGCCCCGATCGCGGCCGGCACATGCCTGCGGCTCGCTGTCCCGGCCACGATGTCCGCGCTGCTGCCGGGCACGGCGATCAGTACCGGCGGATCCAGCAGGCTCGCCGGGCGAAGGACGATGTCGGCAGGCATGAGCAGCACCCCGGGCCGGACCGTGATGGGTCCGTATCGTCCGACGGAAAGGTTCTCCGGGGCCCCCCGTCCGCGTCCGGCCAGGGCGGACGGGCTTCCGTAGGGAACGGAGGCCGCCATCAGATGCCATGTGCCCGGCCTGACGTCGTGCAGTTCGAAGGGGCCGGGCCCGTCCATGATGGTGCACTGACCGGGGCTGCCCTGCGGGATGGGGCTCGCGAAGAGCCCGACGAACACCTGGCCCAGGGGGCGGTCCGCGGGCAGCACGACACGGCCTTGCACGGAGAGGGAGGAAGCCGCACCGGAGCCGCTCGCGGATGACGGCTGTGTGCTCAGGCTCGTGAAGTCCCCGTCCAGTTCCCGGAATCGGCTCGGCGACAGACCGACACATTCTTTGAATCGTGAACTGAATGTCCCCACACTGCTGTACCCGACCTGGGCGCTGATATCTGCCACACTGCGGTCGGTGCCGACCAGAAGGCACTTCGCCTCCTGGATCCGGAGCGCGGACAGAAATCGGCCCGGGGAAGTACCGGTCACCTCCCTGAACATCCGGGAGAAATGGAATTTGCTGAATCTCGCAGTCCTCGCCAGGTCATCGGTGGTCAGGTCCTGGTCAAGGCGGTCATGCATGTATTCGATGACCTGGAGGATTGCCATCTCCATGGAAGCAGTGGTCATGAGTCACCCCTTCGAAGATTTCAGCCGCGGGAACGGCCCGCGGGCACCGACTGAACTCTCGCCCTGTCCGACAGCTCCTCGGCAAAGCGCCGCCAAGCGTCCGAGCACTTCATTGCGATTTCCGCGACGGTCTCCGTACAGTGCGGAGGGACGGTCTCAACGAGTTCTTTCCATGCCTCGTCGGCGACGAAATGTCCGTGGAGCCAGCGGAGGAATTCCCGCCCGGCTTGCGAATTCCTGAGGGACGGGTTGCTGCTCAGAATCCGCAAGCGGTCCCGGGAGGTGCGCGCCATCGTGGGCCGGGCGGTGCACACCTGGGCGTCCCGGGCGGCGGGCGTCCGCGACGGAACCATGCGCGGCTGAGCGCGGAGGGTCCGCTCCTCGTCCCTGCGCAGGCCCTCCCCCGCGCTTCGAGCGGTGCCCGGTGACGACGGCCCCGCCTCCCGGGCAACCGGCTTCAGCGCACTCTCGGGGGTGCCGGGCGCGGGATCAGCGGCCTGTCCGCACTCGGCAGCGGGCTTCGGCGCAGGTGACCCGCAGCCGCCGACGGGGAGGCCCAGCCCCGGTGGACCGGCAGCCGCACGCCGGCGGACCTCGGTGACGACTCCGACGTCGAGGCCGGTGTAGACGGCGATGCTCGGGTCGGACATGGCGGGGAAGCTGGTGAGGATGCGGCGGACAGCCGCGCTGCGGTCGGCCAGCGACAGGAGCAGACCGTCAGCGATGTTCCGGGTGACCGACTGGATGAACGCCTCGGCCTCGGAGCCGTTGAAGAACTGGGAATCGACCGTATCCAGTCCGAGTATGACCGCCGCCCTGACGCGATGCATTCCGTCGATTACCCGCATGGAGGGTCGGTGCACCAGTATCGGCGGCAGCGACGGATACACCTCGGCAAGGTGCCGCGCGTGAGCTTCGTTGACCCCATTCAGCCGCGGAGAGTCCGCAGCTAAGAGGTCTTTCACGTATACGGGCTGGGTGAAGTAAGGCGGTTGGTCCCTCATTCTTACAGCGATTGCCTTCACGGGTCCCTCCAGAAAGAGCTGCCGGTCTGTCACCATACGGGGCGTGCCTGATCGAATCGACGCAGCGAGTAATTCCCGATACGAACGCCTCATTACCCAGTTTTTTGTAATTGCTCGATGATCCGGAACGGAAACTCCGGCCCGCCGTTTCCGAATGAACCGACAGGCCGGCCGGCCCGGACCGGTTGTACGTCCGGCGCATCGACCGCTATCCACGTCCTGGAGCTCATAACGATCTTTCTCCCCGTGACACCGGTCTCCACGACACCGTTCCGATCGGGCGAAGCTAGAAGAACCGGATCACGTCTGGCAACGAATCGCGCTACTTCGGCTACTTGCCGTTGTGGCGGCATCCTGCGGTACGGCACGCCACAAGATGCGCATCCCGTGCGGCAGACGCAGCCTTAGCCAAAGGCATGTGCCCGGATGCGAATTGCCCGAGGCCGTGAAGAAGGGGACACCACTCTTGACCCGGCGCCCGGGGCCCGCGTATTCATGGGCGAAGCGCCCTCGAAACCGGACCCGGCCCAGGACTCCGGGCCACCGGCCGTGTCGGCGTCCGTGGTCGGCCGGGGCCTCAACCGGGTTGCCTTGAAGGTTCCCTCGGGGGCAGCGGCCGCGGCGGCCCGGCACGAGACCCGCTGCACGCAGCGGGGCGGACCGGCGACGGAACTCTGCCGCCGGTCCGCCCCGCTCCCCTGCGAACCGGGCGGCGGCCCGGATCCGGGATCAGGCGCCGTGCTCACCGTTCCCGGCGGATCGCACCGGGAGCCAGCTGCCCGTCCTACGGGCCGCGGAAAGCGCCGCCCAGGAAGCCAGCACCACCAGGTCGGCGTCGTCCGGCCGGTCCTTCCGGTAGGCATCCACGACCGTGGCGTCGATCTGGTACGAGGCGAAGGCGACGAGCAGAGCGAGCCGGCCCGCCGGGCGGTCGGCCGGCGGCAGTTGAGCGAGCGGGGATTCCACCCAGCTGCGGCTGAGTCCGCGCGGCAGGCCGTCCCAAGCCTTGAGCTCCCTTTCCAGCAAGTCCACGACACTGGGGGCCACCACCTGCCGCGCCGCCCGGTCCACCGCGCCGGCGGCTCGGGCGAATGCCTGCGCGATCCTCCCGTTCGACCGGGCCCAGGCGAGATCGGCCGGCACGGGCTCCGGCGGTAGCAGATCCAGTGAGGCGCCGGCCTCGCCGATCCTCCGGCTCGACGCGCGAATCACATGGCTGAGCACACGCTCCACCATGCCGAGCCCGGCCCGCGGCGCGCTCGCCGGCATAGGCGCGTCCTCCAGGAAGGTGTTCACCATCCTGTTGAGGTAGTGGAAGAGCACCGCCACACCTGCGTACTCGGGTGCCTCCTGCGAAGTGAACGGCACGGGCGGGCCCTCGCCCGCCCGCGGCCGCAGGGCGGCCTCCGTGGCCCAGCGCGCTGCCTCGCGCAGCCGTGTACGGGCCCCCTCCGCCACCCGCCCGGCGGCGATGGTCCGCGCGGCCTGGCCGCCGGCCAGGCCGCGCAGCGTGGCGCTGTGCACGGACACGCAGTACGGGCACGTATTCACCGCCGAGACGGCCGCGGCCACCGCCTCCCGCACCGCGCGGTCGACCACGCCCGGGGCGATCAGCGTCTCCCGGAGCATCAGCCACGCGGCGGTCATCACCTCGGGGGCGGGAGAGTGCAGCACCACCGGCGGCGCCAGGACGCCGAACTCCCGCTCCATCTGCCGGTACACCCGGGCGGTGAGCCCGTCCGCCTCGCCCGGCCGGACCGGGGTGACATGGTGGATCTGGGCGAGCGCGAGTCCGCGCATGGCGCGCGCGGAGACCGGGGTCACGCCGGTCACCCCAGGACCGAGCGAGCGGCCGCCGCCGTACCGCGCCGGGCCGCTCCCCCGCCGTCCGGCGCGGGCGCGCCGTAGCGGACGTCGACTCCGCGTTCGCGCAGCGCGTGCACGATCCCGGGCACCGCCCGTTCGGCGAGTGCCGCGATGGTGAACGCCGGGTTCACCGTCAGCGCCCCGGGTACGGCCGAGCCGTCGGTGACGAAGATGCCCGGGTGCCCGCGCAGCTCGTGCCGGTCGTCGAGCGCCGAGGTCGCCGGGTCGTCGCCGATCCGGCACGAGGAGAGCGGGTGCACGGTGTACGACCCGATCACGTCGTTGGTCCATGGCATCACCCGGGCCAGCCCGTTGTGCTCGAGGATCTGCCGGACCGCCGCGTCCGATACCTCCCAGCCCCGCAGCGTGTTCGCGGTGGGCCGGTAGCGCAGGGAGCCGAAGCCCAGCAACTGCTGCGAAAGCCGCTCCGAGTTGCCGGTCGGCGGCGGCGGACCGAAGACCCCCTCGTTGTCGTCCTCCGACATGGTGAAGACCGTCAGCCAGGAGCGCCACTTGCGCAGCATCTCCTTCTTCTCCGGCCCGTACCAGGTCGGGCCCTTCGCGTCCGGGACCTGCGCCAGTATGGTGCCGAAGCCCGGGGGGAAGTACAGCTGCTCCAGGGAGAATCGCTCGTACTCGGGCAGCTTCCCGTCGAGGTGGTCCCAGGACGCCACGACCGGTCCACGGCCGATCTGATAGGCGCCGTACGCGTTCGCCTCGTCGCGGGAGAGTCCGAGCAGCTCCCTGACCTTGTCCTCCTCGAGCACCGCGGTGTTGAGCCGTTCGCCGTTGCCGGAGAAGTAGCGGCCGACCGCGTGCGGCATCGGGCCGAGTTCGGCCTCGGAGCGCTGCAGGATCACAGGAGTGGCCGCGGTGCCGGCCGCGAGGATCACGACCTTCGCGTCGATGGTGCCGGAGCCGGTCTGCTGCCGGTAGTCGACCTCGTGGATCGTGTTGTAGTGCACCCGGTAGCCGCCGCCGTCCAGCGCGGTGATCTTCTGCACCTCGTGCAGAGGCCTGATCTCGGCACCGTGCGAAAGGGCGGCGGGCAGGTAGTTGAGGAGCAGGGACCGCTTGGCGTCGAACCGGCAGCCGGACATCATCCAGTTGCAGTTGGTGCAGAGACTGGTGTCCACTGCGGACGGCGACGGGTTCGCGGTGTGCCCGGCGGCCTTGCACGCGGCGGCGAAGACCCCGCCGATGTACGGCACCTCGTCCCACGAGGTAGGGGTGACCGGCAGGGCCTCGGCCACCCGGTCGTACCAGGGTTCGAGGGCGTCGCGGTCGATCACCTCCGGCCACATCCGCCGGCCGATGGATCCGTGCCGCTCGAAGACGAAGCGCGGGGCACGCGGCATGGTGGCGAAGTAGACGACGCTGCCGCCGCCCACGCAGTTGCCGCCGAGCACGCTCATCCCGTCGCCGACCACGAAGTCGAACACGCGGGTCGCCGATGAGCCGAACTTGAAGTCGTGGTCGAAGTCCTCCGCGTTCAGCCAGGGCCCGCGCTCCAGCACCGTCACCTTCGCCCCGCCCGCGGCGAGGTGGTAGGCGGTGATCGAGCCGCCGAAGCCGCTGCCGACGATCAGGACGTCCGTGGATTCGGTGGCGTTCACACGGGGCTCCCAGTGGGGTCGGTGTCGGGGTGTATGTCGGCCAGTTGCCGACCGTAGGAGTAGGCCGGGAAGCGCCACAGCCCGTCCTTGCCGGGCGGGGCGAAACCGAGGGTGGCCAGACCCGGGTGCCCGGCCGCGATGGCGTCCGCGGTGTGCATGTGGGCGCCCGTGTCGAAGGCCATGAAGCTGAACATCGCCAGACCGGCCCACATCGCGTGCTCCGGGTGTTCGGGCACGAGCAGCTCGCCGACGAGCGCCAGCCTTTCGTCGTAGCGGAGCCCGACGAAGGGCTCACGGTCGTCGGGGGGCAACCCGTGCTCGGTGCGGTACCGGACAGCGTGTTCGTTCAGCATTCGGGCCAGGTCGTCGAGTGCCGGGGCCATCCCGCCCTCGGGTGTTTCGAGGACCTCGATCGCGCCCGACGCCACGGCACCCCCGCCCGGGCTCACCCCGGCCACCGCACGGTCGTCCGGATGGCGTTTCTCGCCGGGGATGATCGTGTCGGCGAATGCCTCCAGGACTGCGTTTCTCGACTCCGGGCGTTCCGGGTCTGGCATGGCGGGCTCCCTCGGACGCGGCAAATGCCGTCTGGCGGTCTGTGTCCGTGCGTTTGGGTTCGTGTGGCGTGGATGATTTTGGGTGGGTGCGGTGGTTCGCGCATCTTCGTGACTGCCGGTCGGTTCCGTACCGACGTGGAGATGATCCGCACCGGGCAACGGACGAGAAGACAGGCCGCAGGGTCCGGCAACAGACTCGTTTCGCCGCATTGACCGGCGTGCGCAGGAGCCCGTTTCCCGGGAAGGACCGCTTATGACGAAATCACCTGACATATACGCAGATCTGGTGGCCGAGGGTGAGGAGATCGACGCACTGCTCGACGGTCTGGACGAACAGCAGTGGCAGTCGCCCACGCCCGCCCCGGGGTGGACCGTGGCTCACCAGGTCGCCCACCTCGCTTTCGTCTGCCATCTCGCCGCCACCTCCGCACGCGACCCGCAGCGCTTCGCGGAGTACGCGACGCAGGCCAAGAACGGCTTCCAGGCGGCGGTGGACGCGGCGCTGGCCCAGTTCCTCGCCGCGGGTCCCCAGGCGGCGAGGGCACGCTGGCGTGAGGAACTGGCCGCCTCCGTGGCCGGGCTGGCCGCGGTCGACCAGAAGGACACGGTGCCTTGGCTGGTCAACCCCCTGCCGCCGACGGTGCTGGCCGCCGCCGGCATGATGGAGGTCTTCGCACACGGTCAGGACATCGCGGATGCGCTCGGCGTGCGCCGGGTGTACACCGACCGGGTGGGACACCTGGCCTGGTTCGGTGTGCACACAAGGGACTTCGGCTACCAGGCGCACGGACTGGTCCCGCCGAGCGAGGAGTTCCGCTTCGAGTTGACCGCCCCCTCGGGCGCGACCACGTGGACCTTCGGGCCGCAGGACGCCGTCGACCGGATCACAGGGCCGGCCGCCGACTTCGCGCTGCTGGTTTCCCGTCGCCGCCACCACGCCGACCTCGCGGTGCGGGCCGAAGGAGCCAGGGCCGAACAGTGGCTGGGCATCGCCCAGGCATACCGGGGGCCGGGCGGAGCCGGGCGGAAGCCGGGTCAGTTCGCGCGGTAGGGGGCTTTCGGCAGCCCAACGCGCGATCCCCCGCACCACGGCCCCACGCGACCCAGCCGCCCTGATCGTGGACGACTTCGCCCTGCTCGGTCAGGCCGTGGGCGCGGTGAGACCCAGTGCTCCGGCGTAGCCGCCGCAGAGAGGTGGAGCTCCATGACGTTGTCGGAACTGAGCAGCCGCAGCGGGGTGTCCACCGCGACGATCAAGTACTACCTCCGGGAAGGACTGCTGCCCCGAGGACAGCGCGCCGCCGCCACCCGCGCGGAGTACGGCGAGGAGCACCTGCACCGGCTCCGGTTGCTCCGGACGCTCATCGGTGTGCGTCAGCTGTCGGTCGGCGCGGTCAAGGGGGTTCTCGGCGCCATGGCGAGGCAGCACGATCCGCACCGGATCTTCGGAATGCTGACCGACGGCGGGTCGGCTTCGCCGGACGGGGATCACGAGCGGGGGAAGGGGGTGGCGCAGGAGGGGGAGGAGAAGGGTGCGGGCGTCGCCGATGCGCGCAGACTGATCACCGAAATGGGCTGGGACGTCGACCCCGGTACCGCCGCCGTCCAGAGCCTCGGCAGTGTTCTGCATGCGCTGTCGGAGCTGAATACGGAGATCGACTGGCAGACGCTGCTGCCCTATGCCCGACTCGCCGACCACATCTCGGAACTGGACATCGAGCAGATAAACGGCGCGTCGCGACCGCAGGAGGCCACCGAACGCGCCGTGCTGGTGTGCCTCCTGCTGGAACCGGCGCTGCTCGCCCTGCGTCGCCTCGCCGCGGAGGACAAATCACTCCGTCTGTCCAGCAGGAGCCCGCAGTAGGGCACATTGCCTCAGGAGTCCGGGACGACGCGGAGCCTCGGACGACGCAGCGTCAGTCAGCGACCGCACCCGTTCCCTTGGCCTGGTCGCGCTTGCCGGCTCCCAGTCGGGCAAGGGCCTCCCGGAAAACGGACACGTTCTCACGCGTCATCTCGTAGGCGATGTTCTTGTGCCAGCTGGGGTTGTCCGGGTCCCAGACCGGAGTGATGGGTGCGCTGGTCCCTTCCGGCCACCAGCCCTCCCGTACTCCGCGCGGGACCGCCCGGGAGAGCGCGACGGTCGGGCCGTTGAGCTTGCCGAGCACGCCGCGCAGGTGGTCGGCGTCGAGATAGCCGTCGCCGTCGAGTACGACCATCGTGGCGAACCGGCGGGCGCCGGCGGTCAGCGAACGGAGGTAGCGCTCGGCGCGTTCGACGGTCCACTCGGTGTCTGCGGTGATGGCCAACTCGTGGCGGTGCTCAGCGAGAAGTGAGAGCAGCTTGTGTTCGAACTCCTCACTCATGCCTTCGATTGTGAATTTCACGGGAGCCTTCCGTCAGATTCTCACCGGTTTCTCCGGGGTCTCCCTGAAGGTTACAGGCCCGGGGTTTCCGCCCGGCGCGCGTGCAACTCGGAGCGGACGAGTTCGAGGAGGCGCCCGGCCCAGTCGCGCCCTGCGCCCGCGCGTTGTCGCCCCAGAACCCCGACGACGCGATGTCGTCGTAGATCACGGTGGCGCCCTCCGTCGGTTGGACGTGGCCACGGCGGGGTTGTTGTACACCACCGCGACGGGCTCGGGCACGGACCCGGCCCGGGTGGACCTGTAGTGCGTAGGCACCAGGTCTGGTGAGTGGCTGGTCCGGGTGCACCAGGCCGAGACGGCTGCGGGGGACGATGCCCGCCAGGACGCCGGGAGGAAGTCTGGGAGGCGTGCGAATCCCGCGTATTCCTCTTGTTCTAGCGGTGTCTGGAGTGATCAGCAGGTGGTGACTGTTCTTGACCGGATCGGGCGGCGGGCCTTCCCGCGGCGCCGGGTCGTGGGTGGTGGTCTGTCCGGGTGCCATGGTTCTGGCCGTGGCCGCCGCCGGGGAGGGAGAGAACCTCTCCACGCCCGGCACCGAGTCGCGGTAGGCGTCCGACCTGTCGGAGGGGGACGGTGAAAACGACGTCTCTGTCCGAAGCCGTGGCCTCCCCGGCCCGCATCGGGTGGCTGCCGATCGGCGTACTCGGCCTCCTGGCGCTCGCCCTGGGCACCCTGCAGTCGGTGGTGGAACCGGCGCTCCCGCTGTTGCAGCGTGAGCTGGGGGTCAGTCCTGCCGAAGGGGCTTTGATCGGCAACGCGTTACTCGTCACCGGCGCGGTCGTCACTCCCGTCGCAGGCAAACTCGGCGACCGCTATGGCGGAAAGCGGGTGCTGGTCCGGCTGATGGCCGTGGTCTCGGCCGGCGGTCTGATGGCCGGCCTGGCACCGAACCTGCCGGTGTTGTTGCTGGGTCAGGTACTGCAGGGCGCCATGGTGGGTGCGCTGCCTCTCTCTTTCATCCTGGTGCGCAAGCACCTCACGAAGGGCGAGTCGCAGGCAGCGATCGGGCTGGTCGTCGCGCTGTTCACAGGCGGCGGCATGGTGGGCATGCTGTTTGCCGGTCCGATCGCGGAAGGACTGTCCTGGCAATGGATGTTCGCGCTGCCGACGATCGCGATCATCGCGACGACGGTGGGCGTGGCCCGGCTGATGCCGCATGATCCGCCGGTCCGATCGGACGACGGGATCGACTGGCTTGGCACGGTCTTGCTGAGTGGCACGTTGCTCGCGTTCATGCTCGGGCTCGTGACGGTCACGGGGGACGGCGGCATGCCGCCACTCGCGATCGGTGCCATCGGCGTGGTCGTGGCCGCGCTCGCGACCGGGTGGGTCGTCGTCGAGCGCCGGGCAGCCTCGCCGATGGTCGATCTGCGCATGCTGGCGAAGCCCGCGATGTGGCACGCGTGTGTGCTCACCTTCGTCGTGACCACCAGTTCCGGAATGGTGCTCTTCCTCCTCCCGCAGTTCTTCGCGGTATCGGCCGACGGGTACGGCTTCGGAGCCGGCACCACCGACATCGGACTGTTCCTGCTGCCCGGCGCCATCGCCGGAGCGGTGAGCGATTCGGTCGGCGGGGTCGCGGCGCGGCGTTTCGGTCCGCGCGCCGTGGTCCTTGCCGGCACCGTCGTCACGGCGTCCACGATGATCGCCCTGGCGTCGCTGCACACCGCGGAATGGCAACTCGTCCTCGCGAAGGTGCTGACCGCGTTCGCCGCGGGCGTCGGTACCACGGCGTTGCTCGCCGGCACCGCCACCGCCATCGAGACCAAGGACGTCGGCATCGCCACCAGCCTGCTCGTGGTCACTCGTGTGATCGGCGTCGCCCTGGGCGCCCAGGTGGCCGGCGCGATCCTCGATGCCGGGGCCGAGCCGATGACGGGCCTGCCGACCGAGTCGGCCTTCGCCACGGGGTTCGCCGTCGCCGGCCTCGTCGCCGCGTCGTCACTGCTCGTCGTCCGTATGACGAAAAAAGGAGTCCAGGCATGACACCGAAGGGTCGGTCGATGAACGTGAACACCGCCGCGGAACGCGAAGTGCTGATCTGCGGAGCCAGTATCGCCGGACCCGCGCTGGCGTACTGGCTGCACCGGTCCGGATGGGCGGTCACCGTGGTGGAGAAGGCAGGCGCGCTGCGTGCCGGCGGTTACCCGATCGACATCCGCGGTACCGCGACAGAGGTGGTCCGGCGGATGGGGATACTGCCGCGGCTGCGGGACGCGCACATCGACTCGCGTCGCTGCGCCTTCCGCAACGCCGACGGGAGTGAAGTGGCCTCACTCACCCCGCGTGCCGTCGCAGGCGGTGTCGAGGGGCAGGAGCTCGAGGTGCGTCGGGGGGATCTGGCCGCGATCCTCTACGCGCTGGTCCGCGACGACGTGGAATTCCTGTTCGGCGATTCCATCGACACCCTCGTCGAGTCCGGACAAGGGGTCGACGTCACTTTCCACAGCGGGCAACGGCGCACGTTCGACCTGGTGATCGGCGCCGACGGTATGCACTCACGTACCCGGGAGTCCCTGTTCGGCCCCGAGGAACAGTTCCACCGCTACCTCGGCTACTGCTTCGCCATATTCACCATGCCGAACACCTTCGGCCTCTCCCACGAGGTCGTGGTGTGGAACACGCCGGGGAAAGCCGCGGCCCTGTACGCCGTCGGGGACGACGACGAACTGCACGCCTTCCTGAACTTTCACCAGCCGGAACCACCGTTCGATGCCCTGCGGAACCCCGACGCCCAGCGGGACCTGGTCGCCGCGACCTTCGCAGGCGCGGGATGGGAGGTCCCCGGCATGGTCAACGCCATGCGCGACGCGGACGACCTTTTCTTCGACACGGCCGGTCAGATCCGCATGCCCCACTGGTCCAGCGGCCGCGTCGCGCTCGTCGGCGACGCCGCGTACGCACCCTCGTTCCTTACCGGGCAAGGTTCGAGCCTCGCACTGGCCGGTGCCTACATGCTCGCCAACGCCTTGGCCACGAACCGGGACCACACCGCGGCCTTCGCCGCCTACGAACACGGCATGCGCGAGTTCGTAGCCATGAATCAGGCCCTGGTCGACACCGGTGCGGCCACGCTCTTCCCCACCACGGCACGGGCCCTGGAGCAACGCAACACCAGGCTGCGTTCCCTCGTCACCATGCCCTCCGCAACCGCACGGCCGGCCCACTCAGCCCTTGCGCTGCCCGAATTCGCCCCCATGCCGTGACTTGGGGGCCGGCCCGCCATCCAGCCGGAATCGCCCGTTGCCGCTGGTCAGCTGCTTGAGTGAGGGGAGCGTGTCGGGGCGGCGTGGGCCAGGCCCGTCCGGTAAGCGATGACGACGAGTTGCGCTCGGTCGCGGGCCTCCAGCTTCGTCATGGCGCGCTGTACGTGGGCGCGGACGGTGAAGGGGCTGAGGAACATCCGCTCGGCGATCTCCTGGTTGGACAGGCCGGTCGCGACCAGAGCCACCATCTCGCGTTCACGCGGAGTGAGCGCGGCGAGCTGTTCGGCGTGGTGCGGTGGGTCCGCCTCCGGTGTGGCCAGAAAACGGGCGACCAGGGAGCGGGTGGCGGCGGGGGACAGAAGGGTGTCGCCGTCGGCGACCGTACGCACGGCGTCGGCCAGGTCCTCGGCCCCGATGCCTTTGCCGATGAAGCCGCCCGCCCCCGCACGCAGCGCTTGAGCGACGTACTCGTCGGTCTCGTAGGTGGTGAGGATCAGGATGCGGGCGGAGCGCAGTTCCGGGTCCGCGCAGATCTCCGCCGTGGCGGCGAGACCGTCCACCTCGGGCATGCGGATGTCCATGACCACCACGTCCGGACACAGCTCCCTGGTGAGTCTGACCGCCTCCCTGCCGTCGCCGGCCTCGCCGACCACGGTGATGTCGTCGGCGCTGTCGAGAAGCATGCGGAAGGCACCGCGTAACAGGGCCTGATCGTCGGCGAGGAGCACTCTGAGCGTCATGGCGTGCCCCCGGCCTCTCCGTCGCCTGTCCGTCTGTCGCCTGGCGCCGCGGCGTCTGTCGTCCCGTCAGCCATGCTTCTCTCCCCGGTGGTTGGCGCTTCGTCGGCGCTCCGTGCCCTGTCCTTGAAGGGCGACAGGGGCAACTGGGTGGAGACGAGGAAGCCGCCCTCCGGGCGCTTGCCCGCGGAAAGGTGTCCCCCGACCGCGGTGGCACGTTCACGCATCCCGATCAGACCGTAACCCGGCGGGCGGTCCGGCACTGTGGACGCCCTCGGTCCCGGGGACGCGGCCCACGCCGTACGAGAGCCCTTCCCGTCGTCGGCGACGGTGATGGTCACACGATCGCGGCTCCAGGCCAGGCGCACCCGCGCGTTACCAATGCCGGCGTGTTTGGTCACGTTGGTCAGGGCCTCCTGGACGATGCGGTAGGCGGTGAGGTCCACTCCCGGCGGCAGCGGCCTCGCCGTGCCCTCCTGGTGCACCGACACCTCCAGACCAGCGCGGCGGAAGGAGTCGAGGAGCGCAGGAAGCCGGGACAGCCCGGGTGCCGGTTCGGCGGGCGCGGCCGTGTCCCCGGCCTGGCGCAGCAGACCGACTGTGGCCCGCAGGTCGTCGAGCGCGTCGGCGGTGGTCTCGACGAGTTCCTTGAGGCTCTTGCGGGTCTGCTCCGGGCGGGTGTCGAAGAGGTGGGCGGCGACCGTGGCCTGCGCGTTGGCCAGAGTGATCTGGTGGGCCACCAGGTCGTGCAGTTCCCGGGCGACGCGCACCCGTTCCTCGGCCACTCTCCGGCGCGCCTCGCTGTCCCGGCTCTCCTCGGCCCGCCGGGCCCGCTCCTCCACGGCCGCCAGGTAGGCCCGCCGGTTGCGGACCGAGTGACCGAGCACGCCGGCCACGAGCGGGAACGCCGCCACCACGCCCATCCTGCTCGCGTCCTTCCACGACACGTCCCCGAACAAGGGGATGGAGGCGACCACCGCCGCGGAGCTGAGCAACACCGTGCCGGCCGCGCGTCGTTCGGTGCGCGCGGCGAGCGCGTAGGAGTAGGCGGTGATCACGGCGGGGGCCACGATGAGCGGGGTGAGGAGGAGACCCAGGGGCGGCACCAGCACGCCGAACGCGGTCGTGGCCGCCAAGGCGGCCAGGGGTGCCCGGTGCCGCACGGGCAACACGGCACAGGACACCACGGCGATGACGTAGGCGGCGGCTGTCGGCGCCGACAGCGTGTCGTCGGCCTGCATCACCCCGCCGAGCAGGCAGAACGCGAACGCCGTCGCCGTGATCGCCGCCTCCCGCGACCACGCGCCGCGTGGTCGCGGGCCACCACCGCCCTTGTTCGTCATGGCCGGCTCAGCCCCGGCCGCCGGGGAGAGCCGCCGCACCGCTGCGCCGGGCCCGGTCGCGGATGCGGAGACACGCCTGCTCGGTGCCTCACCCTCGATATCGGTATTCGGCAGCACACGATTCAGGATACGAGGCAGCCACCGGGAGCGGGTGCTCGCTTCCCGGCCGGGAAGCCTCGCGGCCGGGAAGCCTCGCGGCCGGGAAGCCTCGCGGCCGGCTCGGGACAGTACCCGTACGCCGTCCTGGCGGGCGTGCTGCGGCGCAGTGACGCAGGGGCGGCTGTGCGGACCACAGTGCGGCCCACAGTCGCGGGCCCGGATCTCTGTACTTCGGGCACGGCGCCCGGCGCCCGTCGCGTTTCTCGGGGCCGAGCAGGCCGTCGCGCTCGACCATGTCCCCGACCGGGCCCGGGAGGTGGCCACTGCGCATGTCGCCGGATACCTGGCCATGGCACCGCACCCAGGAGGCGAACGTACGCCGGCTCGGCTTCGGAGACGAAGAGATGTTCGTGTGGGGCGGCCGGTACCAGCCCGTCCGGGCATATTTCCATGAGTGGTGGCCGCGGGGATGAGCCGGCCGGTGTTCTGTGGGGGCTGTGGGCCGCCCTGCGGTATTGCCGGCGGAGCGCCCGGTCATACTGATGCGCGGTAACACAAGGCGGGGCCGCAGGCGGCGCGTGACGTACGGGGTGGACGGGTGGGTGTGCCGGAGCGCATTGGTGCGTATGGCGTGGAGCGGGAGTTGGGGGCCGGCGGTATGGGCACCGTCTATCTGGCGCGCTCGCGCGGTGGGCGTTCGGTGGCCGTGAAGGTGGCGCGGCCGGAGTTGGCGGCCGATCCGCACTTCCGTCAGCGTTTCCGTGCCGAGGTCGCCGCCGCCCGGCGGGTGGGCGGTTTCCATACGGCGCCGGTGGTGGACGCCGATCCGGAGGCGGAGGCTCCGTGGCTGGCCACGGCCTACATTCCCGGGCCCACTCTGTCCGCCCTCCTCGCCTCCGAGGGGCCGATGGGTGAGGAGCGGCTGCGGCAGTTGGGAGCGGCGCTCGCCGAGGCGCTCGCGGCGATCCACAGGTGCGGTCTGGTGCACCGCGATCTGAAGCCGGGGAACATCATCATGGCCGCCGACGGCCCGAGGGTGCTGGACTTCGGGATCGCGCGGGCCATGGAGTCGACCCGTCTGACCTCTACCGGTGTGGCCTTCGGAACTCCGGGGTTCCTGGCGCCCGAACAGGCCATGGGTGAGGAGGTGAGCGGGGCAGCCGATGTGTTCGCGCTCGGGGCCGTGCTGGTGGCCGCGGCCGGGGGGAGCGCCTTCGGCGGGGGTACGCCGATGGGGCTGATGTATCGCGCGGTGCACGAGCCGGCCGATCTGTCCTCCGTGCCGCCCAGCCTGTGGCCGGCGCTCCTGGCGTGTCTGGCCAAGGATCCTGCTCAACGGCCCGCCCCGGAAGGGCTGCTGGATCTGTTCGCGCCGATTCCGGGTGCGTACACGCCGACTGCGGCCGTGCTGCCGCCCATGGACGCGGTTCCCCTGCACCGGGCGCCGACCGCGCTCGCGCCGCCGACCCCTCCGGCGTACCCGCCGGCGTATCCCCCTGCGGTTCCCCCGGTGCTTCCGGCACCCGGGCCGGCGGACGACGACATCGTGTTCACGGCCGCGGACGCCACCGGTGCGGTTCTGGTCGATGCCGAGGGTGTCGTTCTCGAGTCGGACGCGCGGTATTTCCAGTTCGGCTGGGACCGGATCAGCTCGGTCGAGTACGCGGCAGCGCCTCAGAAGTACTTGTGGGTGACGGTCAGGCTCCATGACGGTTCCGTCCATCAGCAGGCGGTCAAGGCCCGCAGGGCGTCCCTGCTCCGCACGTGGCTGCAGGACCTTCCGCTCGTCATCGAGTGCTTCCGGTAGGCGCCCGGGCGCGTGACGTCGGCCGTGCGGGCCGGCTGGTGCGGTCAGCCGACGCCGTCCTGCCGGTAGGTGGGTGGGCGGATGGGTGGGCGGATGGGTGGGCGGGTACGGCCCGGCAGGTAGGCAGGTAGGCAGGTAGGCAGGTAGGTAGATAGGCAGGTAGGTGGATAGGCAGGTAGGTAGGTAGGGGGCGGAGGTGGGTGGGTGGGATCAGCGGGTGCGGTCGTAGACGAGGGACAGCGTGCCGTGCTCGCCCGCGGCCTGGCTGGCCAGTGACCACTTTCCTGCGGGCAGGCCGTCCTCGAAGAGGCGCGGCCCGCCGCCGAGGAAGAGCGGAAAGACCGTGAGAGCCAGCCGGTCGACCTGGTCGGCGGCCAGCAGTGCCTTGATGACGCTCGCGCTGGACAGGACGAGGATGTCGCCGCCCTCGGTGGCTTTGAGGTCCGTGACCACCTCGGCGGTCGGCTTGCCGACCACCGTCGTCCGCTCCCACGGGGCCTCGCCGAGAGTGGACGACAGCACCACCTTGTCGGCGCCGACAAGCCACTTCGCGAACCCCTCGTCACGCGGGTCGACGCCCTCCGCGCCGATGACGGTCGGCCAGAAGCCGAGGAATCCCTCGGCGTTGACCCGGCCGAGCAGCGCCGTCGTCGCCGGCTCCCAGAGGCTGGTCAGGTGGTCGCGGGCCACGTCGGTCACGGCGTACGGCATCACCCAGCTCATATCCAGCGGGTTGTCCGGGGCCGCGTAGTGGCCGTCGAGGGAGAGGGCCGTGTTCGTGACCACTCGTCGGCCTTCGGTCTGCTCTGTCATGTCGCGCTCCCCGTGTCGGTCGCGGTGCCTGTGGCGGTGCCTGTGGCGGTGCCTGTGGCGGTGCCGGTGGTGTCGGTGACGGTGCCTGTGGCGGCGGCAGTGTCGGTGTTCGGGCTGGTGTCGGTGAGAGCCGCCGCCAGCTTGTCGAGGCTCTGGCCGAAGCCGATCTCGATGCCCGCTATGAAGTCCGCCGAGTCGACGGTGCTGTCGGTGATGCGCCAGTGGACGTCGAGGTCCGTGCCCGTGTCCGTGGGCCGCAGGCCCATGTCGACGTGGGCGGTGAAGGCGAGACTGCCGTCGGGGAGCAGCGGGGACAGCCGGTAGGCGAGGTGCTCGCCCGGGCGTACGTCCTCGACCACGCCCTCGGCGCGTCCGGCGACCAGGTCGGAGTCGTCGGCGTCCTCGGCATCGCGGTACTCGTGGACGATCCGCCCTCCGGGCCGCGCCTCGAAGACGAGCTCGGAGACGCGGAGGTCGTCGGGCGTCCACCAGAGGGCGAGCAGGGGCGTCTCGGCGAGGTGGCGCCAGACCAGCTCGGGGCGCCCGGTCAGCGGCCGGTGGAACCGGAACGAGCGGCCGTCGGCCCATCCCCACTCCCTCGCGGCGAGCCGTTCCGCGTCCAGGCTGAGCCCGTAGCGGTCGTACGTCGTGTGCGGGCCGCCGGACTGGTCCGCGGTGTCGGCGAGCCGGCCGAGCGCAGCCGCCAGATCCCGCAGGGGGCCGGGCTTGAGGGCGTAGATGCGGCGCTGGCCGGTGCGCCGGGACGTCACCACACCGGCGCGCTCCAGAGTCTGCAGGTGCTTGGTGGTCTGCGGCTGACGCGCCTGGGCCAGCTGGGCGAGCACGCCGACCGAGCGGGGCTGTTCGGCCAGCAGACCGACCAGGCGCCAGCGCGCCGGATCGGCCAGTGCGGTCAGGTGTGCGAGTGCGTCCATGACTACGAGTATTCTTCATCAGGAATATTCGTGTCAAGGAATACTCGAACCTTCTTTCCTGTCCCTTCGGGGCCGGGAGTGGCGGGGCGCAGGTCGCTTTCGCGCGATGTCACGTCTGGGGCCCGGAGGGCACGGGCGCGCGGTTCGCGCACGGCTGGGTGACAGCGGTGGACGCACAGGCCCGGACGGTGCGGGTCGACGACGACCGCGTTTTGCCGTACGACACGCTGGTGTACGCGCTGGGCGGGGTCGCCGACACGTCGGCGGTGCCGGGGGCCGAGAACCAGGCGTACACCCTGAGCAGCGTCCGGGACGCGGAGTTGCTCCGTACGACGTGGGCGCGCGGTAGCACCGTGCCGGGGCCTGCGGGCCCTGCGCGAACCGGCAGGGGCGACGGCTGTACGTCAGGCGGAGGCTGAGGCGGGCGGCAACGCGCCGAGAACGGCCGCGAGGCCGTGCGGGTCGCGGCGGGCGATGTTGTGACCCACGGGGATCTCGTGAACCCGCCAAGCCGAGTCGTCGCGCAGCCGCTCGGTCAGGGTCACGAACGGGCTGCCCGGCCACGCGCCTCCGCTGATGAACGTGCGGCGGGGTCCGCGGCCTGGGTTGCCACCCAACCTGATGGTCTGGACGAAGCTGGCCAGCGGGTGCGGTCGCGCGCGGGGATCGAGTCCTTCGGGGACCGCGACCCCATCGGCCGTCGGCGCGGGCGCCGGCTATGAACAGTTCCCGGAAGGTGTCACTGGTCAAGGACCAACAGGAATCCCCGTCGTCCGGGACATACGCGTCCATGAAGACGAGCTGATCGAGGCGGTCGCCGAGCTGGTCCGCGACACCGGCGATCACCATCCCGGCGTAGCTGTGCCCGCACAGCGCGAGGGGCGTTCCGTCGCCACGGTCGATGATCTCGGCCACCTGGGCGATATGAGTGTCGAGGTTCGGCGCACGGTCCGCATCGACCGGGCCGTCCGGCTCCAGCCCCTCCAGGGTCACCGCCTCGACGTGGTGCCCGTCCCGGCGCAGCTCGGCAGCCACCGAGTCGAACGCCCACCCGCCTTGCCAACCCCCGGGCACCATCACGAACTTCATCGCGTCATCCTAGGCCGAGCCGAATCCGACGTGTCCCGCCGACGTGTGCCGCCGACGTGTGCCGCCGACGTGTGCCGCCGACGTGTGCCGCTGGTGATCGGCGGCTCGTACGATGGAGGTGTTCGGCCTCGTACGATGAGGCGGTGACCGTGCGCACCCCAGGGCATGATCCCCCGCCACCGCCAGGCCGTTCGGATGGCCGGCCTCGCACCGGACCGCACCCGGTCGGCCGAGGTGAGGAAGCTCGCGGCGGACATCAAGAAGGCCCAGGCCCCCGAGATCGAGACACTGTCGGGGTGGCTGACCTCCTGGGGCGAGACCGTGCCCTCCGAGAGCGCCACGGACCACTCCACGCACGGCACGCACGGCACGCACGGCATGGACGGCATGGACGGCATGGACGGCATGATGACCGGCGACGACGTGGACACGCTGGAGAAGGCGACGGGCACGGCGTTCGACACCGCCTTCCTCCAGATGATGATCAAGCACCACGAAGGCGCGGTGGACATGGCCAGGACCGAGCAGGCCCACGGCGCCTACGCCCCGGTCAAGAAGATGGCCGGCCGGATCATCACCTCGCGGAGCGCGGAGACCGAGCAGATGAACCGGCTCCTCGGCAAGAGCTGACACCCTCTCGCTGCGGGAGGGCGCAGCAACAGCCCGCCCGGGCAGGACCGGGCGGGCTGTGGAGAGGGCTCCCGGTCGTCATGACCCGTGTGTCGCACTCCCGAGGATGCCGCACGCGGGCATGAGCATGGACACAGAACCGCTGGAGTGCGGGTGGAGCGGCGGTGCGAGGGCCGCTCCCGCCTCCGCCGCCATCTGGCGTCCTGGCAACGCTCTGGGCTTCGTACGCCCCTGCAAGGCCGCGCCTACCTGCGGCTACAGCAGGACTCCAGCCGGTCCGGAGATTCCTTCGAGCGCCTTCTGCCAGCGTCTTGGCAATGTCTTGCCAAGACGGGAACCGGCAGGACGGAAGTCGCAGTCGAAGGAGCGCGCCACGATGTCCATCCCCGGTCTCATCGAGCAGCAGGTCGCCGCACGCCCCGACGCGATCGCCGTCCACACGCCCGGACACCCCGGCGACGACGTCTCCCTGACCTACCGTGAGCTCAGCCGCGCGGCCAACCGGCTCGCCCGGCACCTCGTGGCGCGGGGCATCGGCCGGGGCGACCGGGTGGCGGCGAGCCTGCGCCCCGGCCCCCTGCTCGTGACGGCGCTGCTGGCCGTCCTGCGGACCGGGGCCGCGTACGTGGCGCTCGACCCGGCCGATCCGCTCGCGCACCGCCGGTTCGTCGTACGCGACAGCGCGGCCCGTACCGTCCTGGCCGAAGCCGCGGACGCCTCCGACTACGCGGGCCTGCCGGCCGTCCTCCTCACCCCGCACGCGGCGGCGTTGGAAAGCGGTGAGCAGTTGCACCTGGTCTCCCCGTGCTCCGGCGACGACCCCGCGTACGTCTGCTACACCTCCGGCTCAGGCTCCGGCTCGGGTGGGGGCCCGGCGGTCGGTGTCGTCGTGCCGCGCCGGGCGCTGGACGAACTGCTGCGGCCCGGGGCCGCCTTCCGGCCCGGCCGGGACGATGTCGTCGCGCAGACCGCGAGCCCCGCGTCCGCCGCGAGCGTGTTCGAGATCTGGGCGACGCTGGGCGCAGGTGCCCGGCTGACCGTCCTGTCCTCGGACGTCGTCGCCGGCCCCGAGCGTCTGCGGCGCGCCCTCGTGGACCACGGGGTCACGGCCGCCCTGCTGACGGCCGCGCGGTTCCGCCGGGTCGTCCGGGACCGCCCCGACGCGTTCGGCTCGCTGCGCACCCTGCTCGTCGGTGGCGGGGTCTGCGATCCGCACCAGGTGCGGCGGGTCCTGCGGGCCGGACCGCCCCGGCGGCTGCTCCAGGTGTACGGGGTGGCGGAGACGGCCGCGTTCGCCCTCTGCCACGCGGTCACCGGCGCGGCGGCGGACCTGGACGGCGCCATCCCCCTCGGCCGGCCCGTGGGGGCCACCGCCGCCGTGGTCGTCGGCGCCCACGGCCTGCCCGCCGAACCGGGCACCGTCGGCGAGCTGCTGCTCGGCGGGCCCGCCCTCGCGGACGGGCCCCTCGGCCGGCCGGAGCCGGGCGCGCGGCGCTTCGTCGAGGACCGGTTCACCGGTGTCGGCGGGCGGCTGCTGCGGACCGGCGACAAGGTGCTGCTGCGCACGGACGGTGCGCTGGAGTACGCGGGCCGGGTGGACGACCACGTCACCCTGCACGGCCTGCGCGCCGACCTCCGCGAGGTCGAGTCCCTGCTCACCGCCCACCCCGGCGTCTGCGAAGCGGTGGTGACCGTACACACCGACGCGGACGGCGAACGGCGCCTGGTGGGGCATGTGGTGCCGGTCCTGGCCGGTCGCGGCGAGGAGGACGACGAGCGTGTGCCGACCGGGGTGCACGCGGGCGCGGGCGGTGCGGATGCGGACGGGACGGCTCCGAGCGGGACGGCTCCGGGCGGGACGGCTTCGGGCGGGACGGCTCCGGGCGGGACGGCTCCGGGCGGAGCGGTTTCAGCCGGCGTGACTACGGCCGGCGTGACTACGGCCGGCGTCGCTTCTGCCGGAGCGGGGTCTGCCGGGACAGTTTCAGCCGGGGCGCTCCCGGCCGCGCGGCCGGTGGCTGCCGGGCCCGTCGTGTCGGACCGTACCGTGCCCCTCGACACCGCCCTGCGCGGCTACCTCCACCAGCGGCTGCCCGACGGGCTGGTGCCGTCGGCGCTGGTGCTCCACCGCGAACTGCCGCTGAACACCGAGGGTCTGGTCGACCGCGCCGCCCTGCCCGCGCCCGGTCCGGCGCCGGCCATGACGCCCGGGACGCCGCCGGGCACGCCGCTCCAGGAGATCGTGCGGGATCTGTTCGCCGAGGTGCTGGGGCTGCCGCGCCGGCTGATCGACGCCGACTGCGACTTCTTCGCCGTGGGCGGGCACGCGTCGGCGGCGGCGCGGCTGCTGGAGCGTGTACGCGAGACGCTGGGCGCCGGTCCGGCGGACCCGGCCGCGCTCCGCGCCGCGCCGACCCCGGCCGCGTTGGCCGCCCTGGTGGGCGAGATCCCCGCCGCCGTGATCGGGCCGGGCACGCCCCAGTCGGCGTCGTGCACTTCCGGTACGGACAGTGTCGTGCTGGCGTTCCGGCTGCGCGGGCCGCTCGACGTGCGGGTGCTGGACGAGGCGCTGACCGTGCTGGGGCGCCGGCACGGGGTGCTGCGCAACTCCCGTACCGGGAACGCCGGAACCCGGCTGCGGTCCCTGGCCCCGGACGACCACCTGCTGGAGCTGGCGCTGCCCGCCGCCGATGTGGACCTGTGGTCGCAGCTGCCGCTCGCCGCCGATCTGGCCAGCGTCCACCGGGAGCTGGCCGCC
The DNA here is from genome assembly GCF_004795015.1 of Streptomyces sp. A1277. GTDB lineage: Bacteria > Actinomycetota > Actinomycetes > Streptomycetales > Streptomycetaceae > Streptomyces. Next base: position 86,431 of record NZ_SSBI01000009.1, read on the forward strand.
GGGGGCGCCCCTTCACCGGACCGGGAACTCGTGCGGTACGCGCCTCGTTCCCCGTACGGCGACCGGGCACCGACCGGGCTGCCCGGCAGCGGTCCCCGGCGCTTCGACACGGCCCCCGGCCGGCTCGACCTGGACCTGGACGAGGCCCTGCACGCGCGGCTCACCCGGTTCGCGGCCGCGCACGGGGCCACGGTCTTCATGGTGGTGCACGCCGCGCTCACCGCCGTCCTGCACCAGCTGGGCAAGGCCGGCGAGATCACCGTCGCCGCCCCGGTCCCGGCCCGCGACAACGCCACCCTGCGGGGCGCTGTCGGCGCGTACGGGCGAGTGCTCGCGCTGACCGTGGACGCCTCGGACGACCCGGCCTTCGGCGAGCTGGTGCGCCGGGCGCGGGAGCGGGACCTGACGGCGTACCGCAGCGCGCAGGCCCCTCTCGCGGGCGCGGGGGGCGTCGCCCTCACGGTCCTCCAGGACGCGACGGCCGGCCAGTTCGCTTCGGGTCCGCTCACCGTGCAGCCGGAGGGTGCCGGTCTTGCCCTGCCCGCCACCGATGTCGGCTTCACTCTGACGGAGCGGCAGAGCCGGGCGGGTGCACCGGCGGGCATCTCGTTGACGACCACCTACCGGCGCGAGACGGTCGGCGAGACCGTGGCCGCCACGCTGACCGACCGGCTCGTCGCCCTGCTCGCGGCGGCCCTGGACCGTCCGGACGCGGTGCTGAGCGCGCTGGTACCGGCCGGGCGGCCGGCGGTCCGGGAGGGGGTGTGGGAGGCCGGCCGCCACGAACTGCCCGCGACGACCGTGGCCGAGCTGTTCGCGGAACGGGTGCGGAGCGCGCCCAGAGCCGTGGCGCTGTCCGGTGCGATGGGGGTCGGCGGTGCAGATGGTGCGGCTGGTGAGGACGGTGTCTCTCGTGAGGGCGGCGCTCCGGCCGTCTCCGTCATGGATTACGCCGAGCTCGACTTCCGTTCCGATCTGCTGGCGCACGCCCTGGTCGCGCACGGCGCGGGTGCCGGCGCCACGGTCCTGACCGCGCTGTCCTCGCCCACCGGGTTCGCGGTGGCCGCGCTCGCCATCGCGAAGACCGGGGCGGCGTGCGTACCGGTCGATCCCGCGCAGAAGCTGCCCGCTTCGGTGCGGCCGGTGGCGGTGCTGCTCGACGAGACCGCCGACCTGCTGCTGGAGCAGACGCCGGGCGCCGCCCGCCTGGTACGCGACGAGGCCGCCGATCTGCTGCCCGCCGACGGGAAGTGGCCGCTGGAGGAAGGCGACCGTACGCGTCCGCTGAGCGCCGGCGACCCGGTGCTGTGGGCACTGGGCGCGGCGGGGGCGGCGGGCTGGGGTGGTGCGACCGTGGTGGGCAGCGGGCCCGTCGTCGCGGCGACGCTGGCCGAGCCGGTCGACGCCGCCTGGCTGGTACGCGGCTACCCGGACGCCGACGCCACCATCGGCCTGCTGGGCGCGCTGGTGCGCGGCGTCCAGGTGCACATCCCGGACCGCTCCCTGCGGCACGCCGTACCGCAGGAGCTACTGCGGTGGCTGCGCGAGCGCGACGCCCGGATGCTGCTCGGCGGCAGCGACGAGGTGCTCGTCGCGCTGGTCGCGCTCGCCGGCGAGGAGCGGTTGCCGCTGCTCACCAGCGGCGGCTGGGCCGAAGGCCACCTGGTCGTCGAGCACCTGGCCACGGGGGCGGCCCGGCCCGCCCCGGGCTACCGGGCGTACGTCCTGGACGCCCGGCTGCGGCCGGTGGCCCCGGGTACGGTCGGTGCGCTGTACGTGGCCGGGGCGGGCGTGGCCCTCGGTTACGCCGGCGCCCCCGCCGCCACCGGTGAGCGCTTCCTGCCCGATCCCTTCGCCGGTGCGGGGGCCACCGCCCGCATGTGGCGCACGGGCCGGGCGGCCCGGCTGGACGCGGACGGCACCCTCACGGTCCTCGAAGGCCCGGCCCCGGACGACCCGTTCGCCGGCGCACCGGCGACCTTCGTGGTGGTCGGCGACGACTCGGGGCGCCGCGCCCTGTGGCCGGCGTCGGCGCCGGTCCCGGCCGGCTGGTCGCAGGTCCGTGCGGAGAGCCGGTACGAGTGGTGCCCGGACCACTTGGACGAGTTGCCGTGAGGGGGCGGGCATCCCTTGACCTCAAGCGCGCTTGAGGGAAAAGCCGCCTTCCGCTCCTGGATACCGAAGCGATGCAGCGGCAGGTGCAGTACCTGACCGACCATGCCGAGATCACCGGCCTGATGGACCGCTACCTGCGTTCGCTGGACGCCGGAGCCTTCGACGAGGAGCGGGCGCGCGCGTTCCGCACCGATGACGTCGCCGCGGATTTGACGGGCGCCCCGTGCGCGCGGCCCCGGGGTGTGGCGGGGGTCACGGGAACTCCTCGGGCCGGCCGGAGAGGTAGGTGGTGTGAGATGTGATGAGCAGGAAGACCGGGAGCGCATGCGCACACGCATCAGGGCGGGCGACCGTGAGGCGTTCGCCGCGCTCTACGAGGCGTACGCCCGGTCGGTCTACAACCATGCCTACCGGCTGACGGGCGATTGGTCGACGGCCGAGGAGGCCATGTCCGAAACGTTCCTGGCCGCGTGGCGCACCCGTCACGCGGTCGCGCCGGAGGGTGACTCGCTGCTGCCGTGGCTGCTCGGGATCGCCACGAACAAGGCACGCAACGCGAACCGCGGTATCGGGCGGCGCCTGGCCTTCCTGGCCCGTCGCCCCGCCCCGGAACCGGTCGCGGACATCGCGGACGCCACGGCCGGACACGTCGACGACACCCGGCGGCTCGCCGCGGTCCGGCAGGCACTGGGCGGACTCCGCCGTCAGGACCGCGAGGTGCTGGCCCTCTGCGTCTGGTCCGGGCTGGACTACGCCGAGGCCGCCGAGGCGCTGGGCATCCCGGTGGGCACCGTGCGGTCGCGGCTGTCGCGTGCCCGCAACCGGCTGCGACGGCTCACCGACGAGCAGCTCGGCCGGGCATCGGGCGGGTCCGCGCGGACAGCTCGCCCCGGAGAAGAAGTCCGGTCCGGCAGGGAACCGCGCCCCCGCCGCGGAGAGGTAGAGAGCAGGGCCGCGTTCGTGGCCCTGCCCATCCAGGAGGAAGCCCGATGAACGACCGTACCTCCGGCCCCGAGCGGGCCGAACGCGAGGAACTGGCCCGGCTGCTGCCGGTCCCGGCCGAACGGGACCTGCCCCCGGGCCGTCATCTCCACCACAAGGAAACCCTGATGCAGCTGATCGACCAGGACGGCGACCGCGCCACCGCCCGCCCCCGGCCCCGCCTCCTGCGCCCCGCCGTCCTGCTGCCCGCCGCCGGGCTGGCCCTGGGCGGGGTACTGCTCACCACGCTCGCCGTGACCGGCCAGGACCACGCTCCAGTGCCGTCCGCCGCCGGCACCGGCTCCGGGGCCGCGGCCCCCCGCGGCGCGGCCGTGCTGCTCGACCGGATCGCCACGGTCGCCTCGAAGAGCGACGAACTCGCGGTCGCCGACGACCAGTTCGTGTACGTCAGGACGCTGCAGGCCGAGGGCGAGGGCGAGTTCGGCGGCCCGATCAAGCTGACCGAGCCCCGGGAGCGTGAGGTCTGGATGACCCAGAAGTCGGGGCCGGTGATCGATGAGGGCCTGATCCACCAGGACGGCAGGTACTACCCGATCACGGTCGGGGTCCCGGACGGCGAGAGGCCCGTCGGCTACCCGGCGGGCCTCAACCGGCCGACGTACACCTGGCTGGCCTCCCTGCCCACCGGCCCCGACGCGCTGCTCCGGCGGCTCACCGCCGAGATCGCCGCGGACCAGGACGCCCGTGACACCCCGGCCGAGGACCGGGACCCGGACCAGGACGCCTTCGACGCCATCGGCGAGCTGCTGCAGGAGACGCTGATGCCGCCGAAGACCGCGGCCGCCCTGTACAAGGCCGCGGCGAAGATCCCGGGCGTGAGCGTGGACTCCGACGCGGTGGACGCGGCCGGCCGGCACGGGATCGGTGTGGCCCGCGACAACACCCGGTACGGCTGGCGCACCGCCTGGATCTTCGACTCGGCCACCCTGGAGTACCTGGGCGAACGGACCTACCTCATCAGGGACACCACCCTGGGCAAGAAGGGCACCCTGACCGGCCAGACGGCGGTCCTGGAGCGCGCGGTGGTCGACGCCCTCCGCGAGAAGCCGTCGAGCGGGAAGCCGTCGGGCGAGAAGCCGTCAACGGCGGCCTGATCCTGGCAGGGGCGACGAGGAGTTGGGGCTCGTGGGCTGGACAGGGATGACGAGGAGTTGAGGCTCGTGGGCTGGATCGGGTGTTCTATAGACTCGCCCGATGGCCGCCGGCGATCTTCTTCAGCTCACCGTCCTCGGAAGCGCGACGCCCTACGCGAGCGTCGACAATCCGTGCTCCGGCTACCTGGTCTCCGGGGGTGGCGCGCGGGTCTGGGTGGACGCGGGGAGCGGGACGCTGGCGCCGTTGCAGCGGCATGTCCGGCTCGATGAGCTGGACGCGATCTGGATCTCGCATCTGCACGCCGATCACAGCGCGGACCTGCTCACCGCCTACTACGCGGCGCTCTACGCGGACATCCGGCTCGCGGCGCCCATCCCCCTGTACGGGCCGCCCGGCACCGCGGACCGGCTGGCGCACTTCCTGACCAACGGACCGGTGCGCAGCCCGGTCGAGTCGGCGTTCGCCCTCCAGGAGCTGAGCGACGGGCACGAGGCTCGGGTCGGGGCGCTGGCCCTGACCAGCCGGGCGGTGGCGCACGGCATGCCGGCGTTCGCCGTGCGCGTCGAGGCCGGGGGCCGGTCGTTGGTCTACTCCGGGGACACGGCGCCCTGCGCGAGCCTCACGGCGCTGGCCGAGGGGTGCGACGCGCTGTTGTGCGAGGCGGAGAGCGACCGCGCTCCGGACGAGGGCGAGCAGGTGCACCACACGCCGGAGGACGCCGGGGACACGGCGGGCGCGGCCCGGGCGGGGCGGTTGATCGTCACGCACGTCGGACGGTTCGTCACCCCGCAGGACGCGGTGGCCCGCGCCTCCGCCCGGTTCGGGGGGCCGGTCGACTACGCCGCGCCGGGCACGGTCTTCTCGATCGGTTGGGGGACGCGGGGCGAAGTGCCTCTCGGCCGCGCTTCCGTGAGGGGCGGCGGCGGAAGCGAGCAGTCCGCGTCCGTGTCCCGACTCCCGCCTGCGTAAAGGGAGTTCGTGGTGGGGCCAAAGCGTCTGTAGAGGTTCTGGCGAAGCAGGGCGACCGGCGGGGGACGGGTGCTTGAATGGCCTTGATCGGTACGGTAGTCGACCCAGGGGGGGCGGACTCCGCCATGCGGAAGTCGTATTACGCAGCGCACGTCTACATGATCGTGGGAGTGATCTCGGGACTCTTCTACCGGGAGTTCACCAAGATCAAGGACTTTCACGGCGATACGCAGTTGGCACTCATGCACACCCACCTGCTGGCGCTGGGCATGCTCGTGTTCCTGATCGTCCTCGCGCTGGACAAGGTCTTCGGGCTGTCCGGCTCGAAGCTGTTCACGGCGTTCTTCTGGTTCTACAACATCGGCATCGCCATCTCGACCGCGATGATGGGTGTGCACGGCATCCTGACCGTTCTCGGCCGCGACGAGGACCACATCGCCGAGGTCGTGCCGCTGACCGCCGGGCTCGGCCACATCCTGCTGACCGTCGGTCTCGTCCTGTTGTTCATCCTGCTCGGCAAGCGCGTAAACGAGCACGTCAAGCCGGCGGCCGCGACGGGTGAACCGGCCGCGCAGGCCCCGAGCACCGTCTGACGCCTCCGGCCCTCGGGGAGCCTTTCCGCCCCTCAGCCCGCGGTGAGCAGGTCTCTGGCCGCGTAGTAGGCGTGCAGCGCGGCCTTGCTGCCTGAGTCCAGGGCGGTCATGATCCGCTGGAAGCGGGCGGAGCGGGGTCGCCGGCCACGGTGACGCGGGGGTGCCGGCGTCGCGCGGCTGGAGAGGGCCGAGGCCGGTGGCGGCGAGGTCATCCCGCTGGCGGATGGGGCCGCCTCGCTCCAGGAGGCCGTCGCTGACGTCCTGACGCGCAAGGCACCGGCCGCCCGCCGCCGGTACGAGGTCCGCACCCCCGGGCCCGCGACGCGATCCGCTTCTACCGGCGCCTGGACTGGACCCAGGTCTCCCCCACCCCGCCGACGACGGCATCGTGGTCTTCCTCGGCCCCCGGCACCCGGCCGGCGCGGGCATCGCCCGCCCGGTGTGACCGAGCCGGTGCTTCGGGGCCGCGTTCCGGTGGCCGTCCGCGGCCCGTGACATCGGAGCGTGTGGCGTACGGCTCCGGCTCGCCGATGGTGAACCCGCCCGCTCAGTGAGCGAGGCGCCGGGGCGCGAGCGGCAGGGGCGGGGAGAGGACGGGCTCCAGGAGCTGCGCGAGCTGCCGGCGCTGGTGCGGTTCCAGCCGGTCGGTGGCCGGTGCCAGGGCGTCCCGCGCCTCCCCGTACAGCCGCTCGGTGAGTTCGCGTCCCGCGTCGGTGATCAGGACGATCACGGCGCGCTTGTCCTCGGGGCTGGCGCCGCGTGCCAGCAGGCCCCGGCGTTCGGCCCGTGCGATGAGGCCGGACAGGGTCGACTTGTCCAGGCCGAGGAAGGTCGCCAGGTCGCTCATGCGGGGCTGCCGGTCGCGCACGATGCCCAGCACGCGCAGCTGGGTGAGGGACAGGTCGTGCTCGGCGCCGATCCGGGTGAGCACGCCCATGATCTGGAAGGCGCTGCGGGCCAGGGCGTCCATCAGGACGTCTGTGGAGTCATCGGGAGCCATGCAGCCCACCCTACTTGACATTGTTGGCATTACAAACAACCCTGGTGTTGATTGGTAATACAAACCAACCAGGGAGTTCCTCATGCATGCAGCAGTCATCACGGCGCACGGCACCCCGCCCGTCTACCGTGCTCACCCCGAGCCCGTGGCCCGGGGTGAGCACGAGATGGTCGTGGACGTCCTCGCGGCGGGCCTGCACCACCTCACCCGGTCCAAGGCCAACGGCACCCACTACTCGGCCGGCGGCGTCTTCCCGATCGTGCCCGGCGTCGACGGAGTCGTACGCGACCCCTCCGGGCGCCTGCGCTATGCGGTCCTGGACGACACGGACCTGGGCACCTTCGCCGAGCGCACCGTGATCGACGTACGCCGAAGCGTCGTCCTGCCCGACGCCGTGGACCCCGTCCGGATCGCCGCCGCGATGAACCCGGGCATGTCCTCCTGGGTCGCGCTGCGCCGCCGCATCGACTTCCGCGAGGGGCAGCGCGTCCTCATCCTCGGCGCCACCGGCAGCGCCGGACGCATGGCCGTCCAGGTCGCCAAGCGGTTCGGCGCCGCGCAGGTCTTCGCCGCCGGCCGCGACACCACCCGGCTGGAGGCGCTGCCCGCCCTCGGCGCGGACCAGGTGCTCACCTTCGACGAGATCGCCGCCGCGGCCGACGTCGACGTCGTCCTGGACTTCGTGTGGGGCGAGCCCGCCGCAGGCGCCATGCTGCCCCTCCTCACCGCCCGCGCCGACCGCTCCGCGCCGCTGACCTGGGTGCAGATCGGCTCCATGGCGGGCGCGTCCGCTCCGGTCCCGTCCGCGGCGCTGCGCGCGGCCCGGCTGCAGATCGTGGGCAGCGGCATCGGATCGCTCTCCCCCCGCGACTTCATCGCCGAACTGCCGGAGCTTGCCGCGGCGGTGGCCGAGGGCGCCCTCGACGTGCGGGCCCGGGCCGTACCGCCGGCCGGGATCGCGCGGGCATGGGACGACCACCGGAGCGACGAGCGCCTCGTCTTCGTCCCGTAGGCCCGCCACCGGGCATCCGGCCCGAGCAAGGAATGAGTCATGCAGAAACGTGCGTTGATCGTGGGCCTCGGCATCGCGGGCATGTCCGCGGCCATCGGGCTGCGCCGGGCCGGATGGACCCCGGTGATCGTCGAGCGGGCGCCCGGGCGCCGTACCGGCGGCTACTTCATCAACCTGATGCCCGACGGCATGGAAGCGGCCGCCGGCCTCGGCCTCGACCGCCTGCGCACCCGCAGTCCCGAGGCCGGCTCGACCTGGTCGCTGAACCGCCGGGGCCACCGCCGGCCCGCCCCGGGCTGGCTCGACCTGCCGGGCCACCCCACGGCGATGGTCCGGGGCGACGTCGAGGCGGCGCTGTGGCACCGGATACGACCGGGCGGTGACGACGGCGTCGAGGTGCGCTTCGGCACCTCCCCGCTGGAGATCACCGAACGGGACAGCGCGGTGGAGGTACTGCTGAACGACGCCTCCACCGGCCGCCGCTCCCGCGAAACCTTCGACCTGGTCATCGGCGCGGACGGGCTGCGCTCCACCGTACGGCGGCTCGTCTTCGGCCCTCACGAGCGCTTCATGACCACCTGGAACGCGATGATCTGCGCCTTTCCGCTGCCCGGACAGGCGCCGTCCTTCGGGGCGCAGGACAGTCTCATCAGCGCACGAGCCGGGCGGGCGGTGTGGGTGTTCGGCCTGGCGGACCGGCCGCCCACCGCGCTGCTGACCTACTGCACCAAGGACATCGACGCGCAGTTCACCGGGGATCGGACCGAGCGTCTGCGCACGGTGTTCGGGGACATGGACCACCCCGCCGTGCGGCACGTCCTGGACGCCCTGCCCAGCACGCCCGACTACCTGTTCGACTCGGTGCACCAGGTCAAGATGGAACGGTGGAGCTCAGGACGGGTCATGCTCGCCGGTGACGCGGCATGGTGCCTGAACCTGTTCTCGGGCATGGGCACCACCGCCGCCCTGAGGGGCGGGGCGGAACTGGGCCGCGCTCTTGAGGAGCACCCCGACAGCCTCGGCGCGGCGCTGGCCGCGTGGGAGGCGCGGCTCCGGCCGTTCATCACCACCCATCAGCGCATGGCCAGGCTGAAGCACCAATGGTTCGTCCCGACGAACCGCCTCCTGGGCGGAGTCCGGACGCTGGCGATGCGCCTGGCCGTCAACGCCCGGCGCGCGGCCACCGAGGAGCGCCTTCTCCAGGCCGCCGCCCCGGGCCGCGGGCCCGCGGTCCGCGCCGTCGCCGAGTGACGCGGCGGGCCGGCCACGCGGGAGGGGCGTTCAGCGCGGGAGCGCCCACCCCGGCACCCATGTCCCGGCGGCGTCGTGGCCGGCTGTCGTGGCGGTGAGGTGGGTGCGGAGGGTGGTCAGCGCCGGGTGGGGGTTGTCGCGGTGCCAGAGGAGCGAGTGCGGGTAGACCGGCGTCGGGTCGGTAACCGGGATGCGGCGCAGGCCGTGGCCGGCGGGCCAGATGAGGCGGGAGTGCTCGCCCATGAAGGTGGCCAGGGCGGGGGTGTCCGCGATGGTGTCGAGCAGCGCGTCGGAGCCGAAGTTGGGGCCGGTCGCCTCGATGGTGAGGCCGAACTCGGCGACGAGGTCGTCGTAGTAGGCGCCCCACTCGGTGCCGGGAGCGATGCCCGGCATCCAGATCCGGTGCCCGACGAGCTGAGCGAGGGTCACCGACCGGGCGTTCGCCAGCACGTGGGCGGGGCCGACGAGGAGTTGAAGCGGCTCGTCGAGCACCCGGACGGACTCGATGTCCTCGGGAAGGAGCCGGCCGGGCGCGGCGACGGCGCGGAAGGACGCGTCGATCGCACCGGAGCGGATGGCGGTGACGGCCGTGTCGATGTCGAACAGCGTCATCACGTCGAGGTCGGTCTCGGGGTGCGCGCGGTGGAAGCCGCGCATCAGGCTCGACTGCGCGGTACGGGAGGCGATCACGTCGACGCGCAGCGGACGGCGGCCGGGGCGGACGGACGCGCGCGCACGTTCGGCGACGCGCAGCAGCTCGCGTGCGTGGGGCAGGAATGCCTGGCCGTCGATGGTGGGTTCGGCGCCGCGCGGGGCGCGGGTGAACAGCCGCACGCCGAGGGCCTGCTCCAGCGTGGCGATGCGTTTGGAGACGGCCTGCTGGGTGACCGACAGGTCGGCGGCGGCCTTCTGGAACTGGCCCGATTCCGCGACGGCGACGAAGGTGCGTACTGCTTGGAGGTCCACGCCGACCCACCCTAGTGAACAACGGATGGTTGTGGATGGACGGTGGGTTGGTTGTTTGACCTGCTTTTCTCCTGCCCGGTTAGCTCTCCTCGGTCAAGGGTGGTTTGTACGGTGGGATGTCGAGGAGCGCGCCGCGCATGGTGGGCAGGAGAGCGTTGGGCCGGCGGTTCGGCTGGCTGTGGGCGGCGTACGCGGCGAGCGCGTACGGGTCCGGGCTGGGGTTCGGGGCGTTGCCCCTGATCGCCGTGCTGGTGCTGCACGCCGGACCTGCCGAGGTGTCGGCGCTGTCCGCGGTGGGGCCCGCGGTGGGGACGTTGATCGCGGTGCCGCTCGCGCCGTGGGTGGAGTTCCGGCGCAAGCGCCCGGTCATGATCGGGATGGACCTGGTGCGGTTCGCGGCCATGGCGTCGATCCCGGTGGCGTACGCCTTCGGCCTGCTGGGGTTCGTGCAGCTGCTGGTGGTGTCGGCCGTGATCGCCGCGGCGAAGATCGCGTTCGGCGCGGCCAGTGGCGCGTATCTCAAGGCGCTCGTCCGGCCGGACGACCTGCTCGTCGCCAACGCGCGGTTCGAGTCCACGAACTGGAGTTCCATCGCGGTGGGGCCGCCGCTCGGCGGGGCGGCGATCGGCCTGTTCGGGCCGGTCACCACCGTCGTGGCCGACGCGCTCGGCTACCTGCTCTCCGCGCTGGGCATCACCGCGATCCGCGGCCGGGAGGAAGCGCCGCGACCGGCCGGCAGGAGCCCGGTCGGGGCGGGCGCGCTGCTCGGCGGCTGGCGGCACATCATGGGCCACCCCGTTCTGCGGCCGCTCTACCTCAACCAGATGCTCGTCGCCGGTCTGATCATGGCCACCGAGCCGCTGCTGGCCGTGCTGCTGCTGCGCCAACTCGGCTTCCCGCCCTGGCAGTACGGTCTCGCCTTCGCCGCCCCCTGCCTCGGCGGGCTCATCGGCTCACGGCTGGCCCGCCGGGTCGTCGCCCGCTTCGGCCGCGACCGGGTCTTCCGGACCGTGGGCACCCTGCGCGCCGTGTGGCTGATCGGCCTGGCCTTCGTCCGGCCCGGCGTCGTCGGCCTCGTCACCGTGATGGCCGTCGAGCTGGCGATCATCGTCAACATGAGCCTGTACGGACCGGTGCTCTCCACCTACCGGCTCGAACACACCCCCCAGCATCTCGTCGCCCGCACCCTGACGGCCTGGTCGATCGGGCAGCAGGCGTCCATCGCCGTCCTCACCGCACTCGCCGGGCTGCTCGCCGACGTCACCGGTCCGCGCACGGCCCTCGCGGTCGCGGGGCTGCTCATCCTGGCCACGCCGCTGCTGCTTCCCCGGCGGGACCCCGCACCGCGGCATGAGCCGGACGTGGCCCCCAGCCACCCATGAGGGCTGCTCGCGGGAACCGGGTCGAGGTCACAGCAGCCGGTCCACCAGCCCGTCGACGTACTCCGGGGTGAGCGGGCCCATGCCGAACAGGACGCGGATGTACATCGGGGCCAGGATGTGGTCCAGCACCTCGAACGCGTCGGGTACGTCCTCGCCGCGTTCGCGGGCGCGGTCGAGCACGGACTGCAGTTGCCGGGTGCGTTCGGCGCGGAGGTCTTCACGGGCCTGCGCGCCCTGTTGACCCTTGCCGGCCAGCGCGACGGCGAGGTGCAGCACCGCCGGACCGTCGGGTCCGGTGATCTCGCGGGCCACTTGGGCCGCGTACGTGCGCAGGTCGCCGGCCAGGCTCCCGGTGTCGGGCATCGGCGACCGCGCGTTGAGGCGGGTGAGCGCCACGTCGCTGAGCAGAGCCTCCAGGCCGCCCCACCGGCGGTAGATGCTGCTGTCGGCCACGCCCGCGCGGGCCGCTACCTCGCCGACGGTGAAGTTGCCGTAGCCGCGCTCGCTGATCAGTTCGGTGACGGCCTGGTGCACCTGCGCGCCGACGCGGGCGCTGCGCCCGCCGGGCCGCCGGGCCCGCTCCTTCTCGTTCATCCCACCACCTTAACGCAGTAACTACTTGCGTTTACGAGGCACCCCGTCTTAGAGTCACCTAACGCAGTCGAGGGCTGCGTTAGGGTGCCCGGGTGTCCGCCGGGCGCGACCATCGATCGAGAGGAATCCCCATGGCGGCTCCGCCTGCGGCCGTAGGCAGTCGTTCACCCCGGGCCGTGCTGCTCACGGTGACCTGCGCGGGCCAGTTCATGGTCCTGCTCGACAACACGATCGTCGGAGCGGCGCTGCCCGACATGCAGCACCGGCTGCACACCCAGCTGACCGGCCTGCAATGGATCGTCGACGCGTACGTACTGCTGGTCGCGATGCTGCTGCTGTCCGGCGGTGTCTTCGCCGACCGGTTCGGGCGCAAGCGCGTGTACCTGACCGGCGTGGCGGTGTTCACCGCCGCGTCCGTGCTGTGCAGCCTCGCGCCCTCGCTCGGCTGGCTGGTCACCGGCCGGGTGCTGCAGGGCATCGGGGCCGCGGCGCTGAGCCCTGCCTCGCTCGCCCTGCTCGCCGCCGCCCACCCCGTGCCGCAGGAACGCGTCAAGGCGATCGGGCTGTGGGCCGGACTCAGCGGAATCGGCCTGGCCGCAGGTCCCGTGGCCGGCGGCGCGCTGACGGACGCCTTCGGCTGGCCCGCCATCTTCCTGGTCAATCTGCCCATCGGCGTGGCCCTCCTGCTGGCCGGTCTGCGCAGCCTTGAGGAGACCCGCAATCCGGACGCCCCCGCGATCGACGTCCCGGGGACGGTACTTTCCGTTCTGGGGGTGGGGACGCTGACGTACGGGCTGATCGAGGGTGGTGCCCGCGGCTGGACGTCGCCGCTGATCCTGGGCGGCTTCGCCGCCGGGATGATCCTCCTCGCCGCCTTCGTCGCCGTCGAAGCGCGCCGCTCCGCTCCGATGCTGCCGCTGCGGCTGTTCGGGCAGCGCCTGTTCACCGTCTCCAACACCGCCATGGTCGTGGTCGGGTTCGCGCTCATGGGCTCGTCGTTCTTCTTCTCCCAGTTCTTCGTGTACGTCCAGGGCAGCTCGATCCTGCGCGCCGGCCTCCAGACCCTGCCGATGTCCCTCGCCATGGTGGTCGTCAGCCCGTACGCGGGCCGACTCGCCGCCCGGTACGGCTTCCGCATCGTCGTCACCACCGGCCTGGCCCTGGCCGGCCTGGGACTGCTGGCGCTCGGCCTGGTGCACGCCGACACCGGTTACGGGAACGTGTGGTGGCGGCTGGGAGTCGTCGGCACCGGCTTCGCCCTGACCATGTCCCCACTGACGGGAGCCGCCATCCAAGCAGTCAGCCCGCAGGAAGGCGGCCTCGCCTCAGGCATCAGCAGCACCACCCGGCAGATCGGCGCGGTACTCGGTGTGGCGGTGCTCGGAGCCGTCGTCCGCACCCGGCAATCCGGCGGCGCCTCCTTCGAGACCGGCCTCAACAGCGCCTTCGTCGCGGCCGGCGCCATCACCCTGGCCACCGCCGTGTTCACCGGCCTGTGGCTGGCGAGGTCCACGCCCGCGGACCTTTCCCCGGCCCCGCGACGTTCCACCGGTCCGGACGCGGTCACCACCCCGGACGAGGCGTCCGCGAACAGCCTGCCCTAGACCATGCCCCTCCCCCGACCGGCTTCCGGCGCCTGCCGGCCCAGCGCATGACGCCGCATCCGGTCCTGCTCCCAGCGAAGGGACGCACCTTGTCGCCTGATCCGGCCACCGTCCACCCGGCCCGGCCGATCCGGCAGCGCTTCGACGACGCCGGCGTCGAACGGCTGCTGCGCGCCGTGTGGTCGGACTGGCCCGCCGACCTGGTCACCGAGCACACCCGCACCGGGCCCCGGCGCCGGGCCGGCGGCAGCCGTGCGGTCCGCGGGGCACTCGTGAGCCGGCACCTCAGGGGATCTGGGCCTCGATGCGGGCCAGATGGGCGGCCAGGATTTCTTCGAACGCGGTGCGGCGGTCCGCTCCGAGCGGGCGGACGTCGCGGGCGAAGTGGGCCAGGGCGGGGAAGCGTTCGGGGTCGGCGCCGAGCACCGCGACGCGGAACTGCTCCATGCCCTCTTCGTACTCCTTGGGGGTGATGGTGCCGATACCGCCCTCGGAGGCGAGCAGGGCGGCGAGGAGGACCACGAGGCGGTGGTAGCGCACCGGGACCTCCTCGTCGGGCAGGCCGGATGAGCGCAGGGCCTGCAGCACCTCCTCCATGACCAACCGGGCCCCGGTGCCGCCGGACGCGTAGCGCCCCCATACGGCGGCGAGTTGGGGCTGATCGCCGAATGTTTCGCGCAGGCGCAGGGCCAGGGCCATGACGCGCTGCTTCCAGTCGCCCTCGGGGCGGTAACCGTCCATGGCGGCCAGCAGGATGCGGTCGGCAACCGCGCGCAGCAGTTCGGTCTTGTTGCGGAAGTGCCGGTAGAGGCTGGAGGAGTCGGTCCCGAGCGCTGCGGCGAGCTTGCGCACGCTGAACGCCTCGGCGTCGCTCGCGCGCAGCAGTTCCGCCGCCGATTCCAGGATCTCCTCCGTCGACCATCGCCTTCGGCCAGTCATCTCGTCCCTCTCATCCGGACTCACCCTAACCCATGCGCCTACCTGCGCACTTACCCATGCGCCTACCCATGCGCCCATCTATGCGCTTGATGATGCACGCACCGCGTGCATAATGAGGGCAATGGGCTGTCCGGTCACACGACACACCCGGTATGCGACCGGGAGGGGAGAGGGAGACATGAGCGAGGCCACTACCACGGCACGACCGCCGGAGCCGGATTTCTCGGCGGTCACGACCGAGGAACTGCTCGCCTACCGCGACGCGGAGAACCGCTTCCGGGCCTCCGGCGCGGCGCGGGCGGTCCTGGGAGAGCCGGACACCGGCGCCGCGATCGTCTGGCAGAAGGTCGCACTGCCCGGCCGCGACCTACCGGTCCGGGTCTACCGGCCGGCCCCGGCGGGAGACGACGGCACCGAGGAGGCCCGAACAGACCCGCTGCCGCTCGTGGTCCATGTCCACGGAGGCAGCTTCGTGGGCACGGCGGTGCAGTGCGACTGGACCAGCAGCCACCTCGCCGCGCGGCTGCCCGCCCTCGTCGTCTCCGTCGAGCACCGCCTGCTCGCTCCCGGCAACCCGCTGTCGGACGCCGCCGACGACGGCTGGGACGTGCTCCGGCACGTGGTGGGGCACGCCGAGCAATGGGGCGTCGACCCTGCGCGTACAGCCGTCTTCGGCGAGAGCTGCGGCGCGCTGATCAGCGCGCTGACCGCCATCCGGGCCCGGGAGGCCGGTCCGGAGCTCAGGGCGCAGGTGCTGGTCAACCCGGCTGTGGACGTGACCGGGACGATGTTCGACTACCCCTCGGTGGCCGAGTACGCGTACAACCCGACCCGGGCCCTGCCGCAGCTGGAGCTCTTCCAGCGGCTCGCCGTCCCGCCGGGTGCCGACGCCCGCGCGGTCTCGCCGCTGTACGCCGACGACCTGAGCGGGCTCGCCCCGGCGCTCGTGGTGGTGCCCACCCGGGACGCGGCAGCCGACCACGGCCGCCGCTACGCCGAGCGGCTGCGCGAGGCGGGGACCACGGTGCGGCTCTCCGAATACCCGGGAGCACCGCACGCGTTCCTCACCCTGCCCGGCATCGAACCGCAGGCCCATGCCGCTCGGGCGGAGATCCTCGCCTTCCTCCAAGCGGCCCTGGCGAAGTGACGGCGGAACCGATGCCCCCGTCCTCGGACCCGACGGCCCAGCGGTCTCCCGGCTCGGGAAATGACGAGAGAAGCACACCCTGATGAGGCAACCGCTCCCCACACGAGGGCCACTCGCAGCGATGTACGTGGGCCTTGCCCTCACCGTCCTCGCGACGATCGCCCCGTACGCCGACCGCTTCACCACCCATCTGCTGGCCGACCACGTCCGCGCCGGCTATCCCGACTACTCCCAGGCGCAGATCGACTCGGCCGTCACCACCTACCTGGTCGTGTCGTCCGTCATCGGGGCGCTCGGCGTCCTTGCCTGGCTCACGACGGCCTGGGCCGTCAAGACGGGCAGGCGGTGGGCCCCCTCCGCCGCCACCGCGATGTTCGTGCTCGGCGCCGGTGCCGGACTGACCGGGTTGCTGATCAAGGACACCTCCGGCGCGACCGGACTGCCGCCGGAGCTGGGCTGGGCCGGCATGGCTCCCTGTCTGGCGGGCGTTTCGGCGGTCGCCTTGCTGTGGAGGAGAAGGCGACCGGCGTGACGACGGCTCCGTTCGGGCCGAACGGAGCGAACGGCGTGTGCCCTGACCGCGTCCGGGCGGCCGCGCCGGCTGTACTCAGTCGCGGTTCGCCGGGCTCCGCGAGGAGTTGCCGGGTGGCCTCGATGCCGTTGAGGCGGGGCATCCGCACGTCCATCTGGACGACGTCCGGCCGCAGCTGCCGCGCCCGCCGGACCGCCTCGACACCGTCGCCCGCCTCCCCGGCCACCTCAGGCCGCCGAATGGATCGCCGGGCTGAAGAAGGCGGCCGAGGGGGAGGGGCCGGCTCCGTCCGGCACGACCGGCGGGGCCGAGGACCTGACCTGCGGCACGCCCTAATACCAGGGCCGGGCGTCGGGCGTGGGCAGCGGGCGCAGTCCCGTCCAGCGTGCGAGCAGGCGGTCGGCCAGGGCGGAGCTGAGGCGGCCCAGGGCGTGGAGGTGGTCGTGGTCGCGGGTCATGCCGGCGACCACGCCCAGGCGGTGGACGAGTCGCTCGCGGGCGGAGACGTAGCCCCACTCGAAGTCCTCGACGGGCACCCGGGCGAGCTGGTCGGCCGTTCCGCGGTGGGCCCGCTCGACCAGGGCGTCGCCCTGGATCAGCCAGCCCGCGCACGCGTCCGCGAGGTCACCCGGCACGTCCTTCCCGGTGAGGCCGCGCCAGGTGCTCCGGTAGACGTCCTCGACCTCGGCGAGCGGGGCCGCGGTGACCGACATGGCGCACCAGCAGGTGGGGAAACCTATGCGGAAGTAGGCGAGTTCGAGCAGTCCGTTGCCGAGCGAGGCCCGCTCGAAGTCGACGAAGCGGACGCCCTCGGCGGTGCGCAGATCGTTGCCGGGGCAGGGGTCGCCGTGCAGCAGCGCGTGGTGGCCGGTGGGGTCCAGCCGCTCCAGGAGACCGGCGAGTTCGTCCGGAACGATGGACGGTACGGGCACGTCGAGCGCCCGGGCCAGGGTGAGGAAGGACTCCGCGTCGGTGGCCGTGGGCCCCGACCAGGCCGGGAGCGCGCCGGCGTCGGCGGGTCCGGTCAGGGCGTGCAGGCGGGCGAGCGACTCGGCGTACCCCGGCATCCAGTCGGCCGTCCTGCCGAGGTCGTCCACGTACTCGAGGACCATCACCCGCGAGGACGGGTCCGTGGCGAGCACCGCGGGGGCCACGGCGGGCCCGGAGGTCCGGCCCGCCAGGCGCAGCCCGGCGAGCTCCCGCGCGAAGCGCGTGTCCGCGTCCGCGCCCGCGTCCCCGTCGTCGGTGATCTGCTTGACGATCACCGGCGGCCGGCCGGCCGGCCGCACCCGCCACACCCGTGACCGCGGACTGCTGTCGAGCAGTTCGGCCTGTTCGGGGGTGCCCACGACGGAGAGCAGGGCATCGTTCAACGGAACAAGGTTCAGCATGCCGATGAGCGTAGCCGCGGGCTTCGCCGGAGCCCCTGCCCTTTTCGGGCTCCCCGGGTTTCAGGCGCCCCTATCGATCAGGCCCCCCGAGCGATCAGGACAAGGTGGGCCCGCCGTCGGCTGCCGTTCGCCGGCGGTTGTAGTGGCGGGCCGCTCGGGCGCGGTTCCCGCAGGACGGCTTGCACCACTCCTGCCGGCCGTGGCTCTTGACGAAGTAGCGCACGCAGCGCGGCGCGGTACAGGATCGCAGCCGCGTGCTCTGCGGACCGCTGAGGAAGTCGATGGCCGCTCGGGCCAGGGCCGCGAGAAGTCGAACGTACGGATCCTTTTCGGCGGACAGCAGCCGGGCGGCAGGGGCTCCGCCGACCGGCCAGTCCAGCTGCGGGGCGACCGGTTCCCGCGCGGCAGCCGCGTTGAGGCGGTCCATCGCCTGGTCGGCGGTCATCAGGCGATGGGCGTCCGCCGGGCTGGGGGGAGCGGGACTGACCAACCGGGCGAACAGGGCTCGGACCGCCTGCCGGAGCTCGATGATCCCGAGCCGGAGGTCTTCGTCTGCCGCGAGTCCTCCGGCCGGAATGCGGCCGGCCAGCAGATGCCCCTGCTTCCGGATCCAGTCCGTCGTTCCCTGGACCGTGGCGAGGTCGTCGGCGACGCCACCCTCTCCGTCGTGGCGAACCGTGCTCGCCAGTTCCAATGGCAGCCATTGCTCCACCAGGCATCCCCTTCCCGCTCGGTGTCAGGTCGTCAGCCACTTGATCACATCCTGCGCACACCCTAAGGTCTCTAACGGCAAATCAAAAACTTCCGTTAGAAGCCGGTGTGGTGGAGACGCCCTGCCGGCGCAGGAGGGCGGCCGAGCCCGCCCATAGGAGGAGACCGCGGAATGACGCTGCTGCTGGCACACATCAGCGACCTGCACCTGGACGGCACCGAGCGGGCGACCCTGCGCGCCACCCGCGTCATGGACTACGTACGAGCCCTCCCCCACCCGGTCGACGCGCTCCTGGTCACCGGGGACATCGCCGATCACGGCGAGGAGGCCGAGTACGAGGAGGCGGCTCGGATCCTGAGCGCCGACTTCCCCGTGCTCACGTGTCCCGGGAACCATGACGCGCGACCGGCCTACCGCAAGGCCCTGCTCAAAGAGGCCGCCGACGCCGGCCCCGTCAACCGGGTCCACCACGTCGCCGGCACCACCATCCTGATGTGCGACTCCACCATCCCGGGCCGGGACGAAGGACGCCTCGACGCCCAGACGCTCGCCTGGATCGACACCATCCTCACCGCGCTGCCGCGGGACCGCGCGGCGCTGATCGCCTTCCACCAGCCGCCGGTCGCACTCCATCACCCCCTGCCCGACTCCTGCATGCTCGAAGAGCCCGGACCACTGGCCGACCTGCTCGACGCGCACCCGCAGGTCGCCGCCGTCCTCACGGGCCACGCCCACACCGCGGCCGCCTCGACCTTCGCCGCCCGTCCCCTGATCACCGGACCGGCCACCACCTGGACGCTGCGCATGCCCTGGGAGGGCGACGCGGCCGCAGACCGCGACCAGCCGCCCGGCCTCGCCTTCCACGTCCTGGACGACGACCGGCGCCTGACCACGCACTACCGCGTCGTGCTCTGATCTCTCCCGCTCGCACGAACCGGAGGCACCGTGGTCCACCCCTACGCCGTCGCCGGGTTCCTGGTGGCGGTCCTCCCCTTGATCGCCACCCCCGGAGCCAGCCTGGCCCTGCTGATCCAACACGTCACCGACAGCGGTCGGGGCCAGGCTCCACCCGTCATCCTCGGCACCGTCACCGGCCTGTACATCCACGCCGCTCTCGCCGCAGCCGGCCTTTCGGCCCTGGTCATGCACTCCAGCGTGGCCTTCACCGCCGTCAAGCTGATCGGCGCCGTCTACCTCATCGGCCTGGGCCTATGGACATGGCGCTCCGCCACACCGAACGCGGCGCCCGCCCCCGGCCCCGTCCGCCGGCGCCCGCCGAAGGGATCGGACTCCGTCTTCACCCAGGCGTTGCTCGCCAACGTCCTCAACCCGAAAGCGGCGGCCATCTACTTGACCCTGGTCCCCCAGTTCATCGCACCCCGTCAGCCCTTCGGCACCCAAATCCTCACGCTGGCCACCGCCCACGCCCTGCTGATCGCTCTCTGGCTCACCGTCTGGACGTTCCTCATCCTGCGTGCCTCACACGCACTGCGCCGCCCCCGCTTCAAGCGAACCGCCGCCAAGGTCACGTCAGCGGTCCTCATCGCCCTCGGCATCCGGGGCGCCGTGACGTAGGGGGCGGTCCGGCGGCTGGACGCCGCGGACGTGGCGGTGGCCCCTCTCCGGGGCAGAAGTTGTCGCTTCGACGGGGGCGAGGGCCGTCCCGGCGATGGTCCGCGACCTGGACGGAATCGCGAGCGTGTTCCTGACGGACCTCGCCCGGGACGCGGCCATGGTCGTCCGCGAGGGCGGGGTCAAACGTTTCGGTACAGTCACCCTGGTGACGCCGGGCGAACCGGCCCCACTCCCGCCCCTCAAGGATTCCCTGCCGGCCCCGTCCGCCCGCAAGGGGGGCGGACGGACCATCGGCAGGGATGACGTCCTGGCCGCCACCACGATTCAGTTGTTCGGCGGCGACCTCAGGCAGCGAGCCCTGACCGAAGCACGCGAGGCGACACAGAACGCTTCGGCCGGTATCCGGGGCCTGCAAGGACCCGGGGCAGTTCCGGGTGCTGACCGGAGACCGTCCGACCGGACGCCTGCATCTCGGCCACTACTTCGGCACGCTGCACAACCGGGTACGTCTCCAGAACCTCGGCGTGGAGTTGTACGTCATCATCGCGGACTACCAGGTACTGACCGACCGCGACGTCGCGGACGACCTGGCCGGGCATGTCGAGGAACTGGTCCTGGACTACCTGGCCATCGGCGTGGACCCGGCACGCAGCACGATCTTCACGCACAGCGCCGTGGCGGCTCTCGACCAACTGCTGCTGCCCTTCCTCAGCCTGGTCTCCGTCGCCGAGCTCGAACGCGATCCCACGGTGAAGGACGAGATCACCCACTCGCGGCAGTCCTCCGTGAGCGGCCTGATGTTCACCTATCCCGCTCACCAGGCCGCCGACATCCTCTTCTGCAAGGCCAACCTGGTACCGGTCGGCAAGGACCAGCTCCCCCACCTGGAACTCACCCGGACCATCGCCCGCCGTTCCAACGACCGCTACGGGGCCGGCTCCGTCGTCTTCCCCCGGCCCGATGCTCTGCTGTCGGACGCGCCCCTCCTGCTCGGCACGGACGGCGGCAAGATGGGCAAGAGCCGTGGCAACGCCCTCACCCTGGCCGCCGACGCCGACGAGACCGCCCGTCTGATCAAGGGGGCCACGACGGATTCCGAACGCCACATCTCCTATGACCCGGCCGGTCGCCCGGAGGTGTCCTCCCTCCTGCTCCTGGCGGCCCTGTGCCAGAACCGGACACCCGAGCAGGTCGCCGCCGACATCGGCTCCGCGGGAGCCGCCGCGCTGAAGAGGACGGTGACCGAGGCGGTCAACGAGTTCCTGGCTCCCATCCGGTCCCGCCGAAAGGCGTACGCGGCCGACCGCGCCCACCTCCGCGCGATTCTGCGCGAGGGCGATGAGCGGGCCAACGCCGTTGCCGACAGCACTCTCGGCGAGGTGCGGGCCGCGGTGAACAGCGACTACTGACCCGGCGGCAGCGCGCCGGGGGCCCGGCTCAGCGGCGCCCCGACACCCCGGTGAGCAGCGCGTTCAGCATGTCGGTCATCTCGGTGCGGGTGCGGGCGGCGCCGTAGACGTGGAAGTCGGGGCGGATCAGGGCGGAGGGTGCCCGGACCTCCTCGGTCAGCCAGGTGGTGTAGGTGCCGTCGATGTCGATCTCGGGGGTGAGGTGGATGATCGAGCCGCCCAGCGCGGTCAGCCGGTCCGCCAGGTCCGGGTCGACCAGGGTCCGCGGGTCTTCCGTGCTGAGCAGGACGAGGGCGTCGCCGCACAGTTCGCCGGCTTGCGGGCGGTTGGTGCGGGCCTGGGGGACGATCCGGCTGTCCGCTCCGGTGAAGAGGCCGTCCGCGCCGTCGTGGAACAGGCCGTTCCTCAGCGCGTCGTCCCCGGGGCGGGCGAACGCCTCCGGGTCGCGGGAGGGGGCGTCGTCCGAGCCGCGTACGGCCAGCAGGGCGCTGTCGCGGTAGTTGGCGACGGAGGGGTCGACGATGCCGATCAGCTGGGCGAGGTTCACCGACATGTCGATGGTCCGCTGGGCGTCGGGGCGGCGCTCGGCCTCGTAGGAGTCGAGCAGGTCCTCGCCGGCCGAGCCGGCGAGGACGAGGTGGAGCTTCCAGGCCAGGTTCGCCACGTCCCGGATGCCGGTGCACATGCCCTGGCCGGCGTGCGGGGGCATCACATGGGCGGCGTCGCCGGCTATGAAGACCCGGCCGGGGCCTTCGGAGCGCCACTGGTCGGCGTTGCGGGCCAGGCAGGTGTAGGCGACATAGCGTTGCAGCGTCGCGTTGTCCGGGTTGACGCCGAAGTGGGTCAGCAGGCGCCAGGCGTTCTCGACCGAGTCGAAGTCCTCGAAGGGCTGGTCGGGCAGCCGGATGAACTCCCAGCGGCTGTGGGAGGGTCCGGCCGAGAGGTCGACGCGCGGCTGGGCCGGGTCGGCGACCTGGATGTTCTGCGAGGGGAACTGCTCGGGGTCGTGCGGCATGACGTCGCAGGCCATCCAGTCGGCCGCGTAGTCGGAGGCCGAGACCGAGACGCCCAGGTGGTCGCGTACGAAGCTGTTGGCGCCGTCGCAGCCGACCAGCCAGCGGGCGGTGAGGACCTGCTCGCCGGCCGCCCCGCGGACGGTCAGGTGGACCGAGTCGTCCTTCTCGGTCAGGTCGACGGCCTCGTAACCGCGCAGCACGCGCAGGCCGGTCAGCTGGTCGCCGCGTCCGACCAGGGCGGACTCCAGGCCCGGCTGGTAGAAGGAGGTCGCCTCCGGCCAGCGGTAGCGGTCGTCCTGGTTCAGCTCGAAGTGCATGAGCGTCTGGCCCTCGCCGTTGACCACGACGTAGTCCTTGGTCGGCTCGCTGACCGGGAAGAGCGCGTCGGCGACGCCGATCGTGCCGAGTATGCGGCCGGCGTGCCGGTCGAAGGAGACCGCCCGGGGCAGGTTGTAGGGCTCCAGGTACTTCTCCACCACGGTGACCCGCCAGCCGTGCTGGGCCAGCAGGATCGACAGGACCTGCCCCACGGGGCCGTATCCGACTACAAGGACATCCGCGTCCGCTGCATCTTCAGTCACGGCCCGACCGTAGTTCAGCGCGGGGCGCGGCAGGTCCGGCTCCGCCGGGGACAGGGGCAAGCACCAGAATGCGCGGCTGCGGGTTGACGGAGACGGGTCCGGTACTCCGCGGGGCCGGGGCCGTCAGCCGCGCCGGTATCGGTCCGCCATCGCGTGGAAGACCTTCTTCGGCTCCCAGCGGACCTCGTCGAGCATGCGGACCACGCCGTAGGAGGTGATGTCGTGCGCGCCCGGCTTGTCGTAGCCGGCGAAGGAGAACCACAGCGCGGTGTCCACCCCCTCCTCCTCGAAGACCGTCAGCAGCTCGGTGAGGTAGCGCACCTGCTCGTCCTCGTCCGGCACGAGGCCGGCCGGCGGCGGGGCCCAGGCCATGCCGCCGAGGTCGCCCGCCCCCCGGTAGGCGCAGGTGCCGTACTCGGTGACGGCGACGGGCTTGCCGTGGCGGAAGGACTCGCGCAGGCGGGTGCGGAAGGTGTCCGCGTTGTCGGCGGCCCGGTAGGCGTCGGTGCCGACGAGGTCGAAGGGGGTCCAGTCGACCGCCTCCCAGGGGCCGGAGGCGTAGGTGACCGGCCCGCCGAAGTGCGCGCGCACGGTGGCGGCGGCTTCGGCGAGGAGGTCGTTGAGGCGTTCCGAGACCCGGTCGAGCGTGGACCACCACCGCGGGTCGGTGCCCATGGTGTGGATGCGGTGGCCGAAGGTGTCGCCGGGGAGGAAGCCGCCGCAGAAGACGCTGATCTCGCACCCGGTCACGAACACCACCTCGGCACCGGTGCGCCGTACCGCTTCGGCACGCCGGGCGCAGTCCGCGAAGTACGGCAGCAGCTGTCCGGCGGGCAGGTCCACGGGGAAGGGCGCGAACCAGACCTCCAGGCCGGCGTCGGCGGCGTACCGGGCCGCCGTGCTCAGACGTCCGGGTTCGCGGCCCGAGACGCGTACGACGTCGCAGTGCAGTTCGCCGGCGATCACCGCCATCTCGCGCCGGACCGCCTCCGCTTGGAAGGTCTTCCGGGTGAACTGCTGTCCGGGCAGGAACCCCGTGTCGTAGTTGATGCCGCGTGCGCGCACGTCACTGCCCCTCGTCGGTCCATGGTCCCGTCACCCGTACGCGTCCATGGTCCGGCAGGTCTCGCCGGCTCAGCCGAACCAGTCGGCCAGCGCGCGGCACAGGCCGTCCCGGGCCTCGTCGGACGGCTCGTCGGGGGCGGCCGCCCAGGCGACGTAGCCGTCGGGGCGGACGAGCAGCGCCGTCGCGGGCGGCTGGGGGCTCCTGGCGGCGACGACGTCGACCCGGTCCTTCCAGTCCGCCGCGGCCTGCGCCGGGTACGGCGCCCCGCCGAGGTCGAGCAGGACGGGCCGGCCGGTGCGCATGAGTTCGGCGAGGCGTGCGGGGCCCGCGCCGGTTTCCAGGGCGAGGTCCGGGGCGAACCGGCCGGCGAGCGGGTGCGCCGATGCCGTGGCGTAGCGGACGTCGTCGCCGGACAGCAGGTCGGCGATGCGGCGGATGTTGTCCGTGGAGTACAGGAGCTCGGCGAACAGGTCGCGCAGCGCGGTGACTTCCGGGCCCGGGGTCATGAGCGCCGTCTGGGCCTGGGTGTGCATGAAGACGCGGAGTCCGGCCGCGTGGCGTTCGGTGTGGTAGCTGTCGAGCAGGCCGGGCGGCGCCCAGCCGTGGATCTGCGCGGCCAGCTTCCAGCCGAGGTTGGCGGCGTCCTGGAGGCCCAGGTTGAGCCCGGGCCCGCCGACGGCGGAGTGGACGTGCGCGGCGTCGCCCGCGACGAACACCCGGCCGCTGCGGTAGCGCTCCGCCAGGCGGGTGTTGCGGCCGACGAGGCGGCGCAGCATGTGCGGGCCGTGCCCGGACGGGGCGGTGAGGGGCACATCGGTGCCGAGGACGCGGCGCACGCTGTCCCGCATGTCCTCGATGGTCAGCGGCCGGTCGTCGCCCTCCGGCGGGGCGCCCCATTCGAGGGTGAGCAGGCGGTGGTTGCCGTCCGGGAGGGCGGCGAAGGCGAAGATGCCGTGCGGGGTGCGGTTGAAGGTGAACACCGGGCTCAGCCGGCCGTGGCCGGGCACGTCCAGCGCGCCGGTGTCCGGGTCCAGCATCGACGCGGGCAGCGTGGCGTACGCGGCGCGGGAGACCAGGTCGTGGCCGATCTCTCCGACGAAGTCGATGCCGGCCCGCTTGCGGACGGTGCTCCTGCCGCCGTCGCAGCCGACGAGATGGCGGGCGTGCAGCTCGTACGTGCCGTCCGCGTGGCGGACCCGGGCGGTCACCCGCTCCTCGTCCTGTTGGAGGCCGGTCAGTTCGTGACCGCTACGGATCTCCACGCCGAGCTCGTGGGCGCGTTCGCGCAGGACCTGCTCGATGCGCTGCTGGGTCGCCGGCAGGACCGTCATCGGGTTGGTCCCCAGCGCGGCGAGGTTCAGCGGGATGGCGCCGAAGAGATAGCCCGGGACCGGCTGGGGCGCGCCGGCCACGCCGTCGAACCGCTCGTAGAGGCCGCGGTGGTCGAGGAACCGGACCACCTGGCCGATCAGGCCGTTGGCCTTGATCTCCGGGCTGGGCCCGGGCAGCCGCTCCAGGACGACCGGCCGCACCCCCGCCATGCCCAGCTCACATGCCAGCAGCAGCCCGACGGGGCCGCCGCCGACGATGACGACATCGGCGGTCTCTGTCTCGGCAGCCATCATTGATCTCCTCGAAGGGTGGGGCGCTCCAGGGGGCACACGCACACCTGCACAGTAGGCACGCCGCCGAAGGCCCGGTCACGCTGCGCGGCCGCACTAGGGGATCCCCTATCAGGTCCCCGCGGATACTGCCCTCATGTCGGTGACGATGAGTACGCAAGAGTCGCGGTCGCTGACCGATGGCTGGTTGGCCCAGGACCTGGACGAGTG
This sequence comes from Streptomyces sp. A1277, assembly GCF_004795015.1. GTDB lineage: Bacteria > Actinomycetota > Actinomycetes > Streptomycetales > Streptomycetaceae > Streptomyces. The sequence continues at coordinate 112,214 of NZ_SSBI01000009.1, forward strand.
GACGCGGCGCGTGCTGCGGCGCCATTTCGACCCCGAACACGGCTCCCCCTACTGGCTCAAACGCCGTACGGAGCTGGACTTCGACCCGCTCGCTCTCGGCGGCTACGACGACCTGGCCGCGTTCGGTCACTTCGACCTCACCGTCCTGCGGGACCTCGACCCCGCCGACCTCGTCCCCGGTGCCATTTCCCGGCCGCTCGCCGGCCGTGTCTGGGAGTCCGGCGGCACCACCGGCAGGCCCTCGCGAATCCTCTACACCGATGCCATGGAGGCGCACTGGGCCGCCTGGCGCCTCCACGGCTCGCGTACGGCGGGGTTCCGCACCGGCGCCACCTGGATCGACGCCTGCCCCTCCGGGCCGCACATCGTCGGTGAGGAGGCGGACTACCTCGCCGACATGTGCGCGGCCACCGTGTACTCCATCGACCTCGACACGCGGTGGATCAAGCACCTGATCCGCAACGGTCGGCTGATCGAGATGGAGGAGTACGTCGACCACGTCGTCGAGCAGATCACCGACATCCTCGAAAGCACGCACGTCGACTACCTGCGCAGCACCCCCGCCACGGTGCACGCCCTGATCAACCGCCGCCCCGATCTGATGGCGGGCCTGTCCGGGGTCTATCTCGGCGGCACCCAGTTCACCGCCGACGCGTACCACAGGTTCGCCGAGGCCATGCCCGGCGGGATCATCGCCACCACGTACGGCAACACCCTCGGCTGCGCCAACGGCATCGACTCGCCCGACGGGGGCGCCACGCTCCCCTACGTACCGAACTTTCCCCAGATCACCATGGCCGTGGTCGACAAGACCGACCCCGGCCGGGTCGTGGAGTACGGCGAGGTGGGCCGGGTGCGGCTGACCGTGCTGCACGAGGACCTGTTCCTGCCGAACATCCTCGAACGGGACCAGGCGATCCGCTTCCGTACCCCGGAGCAGTGGCCGTGCGACGGCGTGGCCAACGTGCAGCCGCTCCAGATCAGCTCGCAGACGCCCGAGGGCCTGTACTGAGCAGAGCCCGTCCGCCCATGGAACAGCGACCCCGAGAGGCTGACCAGCAGATGCTGCGCGCCGAGCTCATCAAGCCCCTTCACGAGCTGCTGCCGGCCCACGCGGAACGCCTCGGCGGCAAGATCGCGTTCCGTGACGCGCGGCGGGACGTCAGTTACGCCGAACTCGACGTGCGTACCCGCCGCCTCGCCGGCCACCTGGCCCGCCTGGGCCTGGGCCGCGGGCAGACCGCCGCGCTCCTGCTGGGCAACTGCCTGGAGATGGTGGAGGGTTACCTCGCCGTCGCGCGGGCCGCCGCCGTGGGCGCGCCGCTCAACCCGCACGCCTCCGACGACGAGCTCAGGCACCTGCTGGGCGACAGCGGCGCCGTGCTGCTGATCACCGACCCCATGCACCTGGAGCAGGTGCGGCGGCTGAGCGCCGAGCACCCGCGGCTGCGGGTCGTGGTGACCGGGGACGGGCCGGTGCCGCCGGGCGTCGAGCTGTTCGACGCCCTGGCCGGCAGCGAGCCGCCGGTGCCCGCCCGGGACGACGCCGGTCTGGACGACGTCGCCTGGATGCTGTACACCTCCGGCACCACCGGCAAGCCCAAGGGGGTGCTCTCCACCCACCGGATGGCCCTGTGGGGGGTGGCCGCCTGCTACGGGCCCGTGCTCGGCCTGGACGAGGCGGACCGGGTCCTGTGGCCGCTGCCGTTGGCGCACACGGTGGCGCACAACCTGTGCGTGCTCGGAGTCGTCGCCGTCGGCGCCACCGCGCACATCGTGGACGGTCTGGCGGCCGACGACATCGTCACGGCGCTGCGCGAGGACCGGACGACCTTCTTCTGCGCCGTCCCCACGGTCTACCAGCAGTTGCTCGGCGCGGCCCGGGATTCCGGCCTGGGCACTCCGGATCTGCGGGTCGGCATGGTCGCCGGCGCCGCCTGCCCGGCCGGGCTGCACGAGGAGTTCGAAGAGGCTTTCGGCATACGGCTCCTGGACAGCTACGGCAGCACCGAGACGGGCGGGCCGATCGCGTCCAACTCCCCCACCGGGCCCCGTGTCCCCGGTTCCTGCGGGCTGCCCGTCCCCGGCCTGACCCTCCATCTGCTCGACACGACGACCGGCCGGCCGGTGGCGCGCGGTGCCGAGGGTGAGGTGTGGGTCGAGAGCCCGGCCGTGATGCTCGGCTACCACGGCCATCCCGAAGCCACCGCCGAGGTGCTGCGCGACGGCCGGTACCGCACCGGCGACCTGGCCCGCATCGACGGGGCCGGCTTCCTGACCATCACCGGCCGGGTCAAGGAACTGATCATCCGCGGCGGGGAGAACATCCACCCCGGGGAGGTGGAGGCGGCCATCGCCCCGCTGCCCGGGGTCGCGGAGGTGGCCGTGGCGGGCAGGCCGCACCCGCTGCTGGGCGAGGTCCCGGCCGCGTACGTGGTTCCCGGCCCCGGGGGTTTCGACGCCGAGCGGCTCATCGACGCCTGCCGGGCGCAGCTGTCGTACTACAAGGTCCCGCACGAGGTGTGGGAGGTGGACCGGCTCCCGCGCACCGCGCTGGGCAAGGTGATGCGGCCGGCGCTGGCGAAGGCTCCGGGGCGGCTGGTGCTGTCGCGTGCGCAGGAGGAGAGCGGTCCGCGGGAGGCCGGGGGCGAGGCCGGTCTGTGGGTGCGGCGGCTCGCCGAGGCGCCGGAGGACGGGCGCGCGGAGGTGCTGCTCGACCTGGTCCGGGGCGAGGTCGGCGCCGTGCTCGGGCGGTCGGCGGCGGCTTCGGCAAAGGTCGCCTTCCGGGAGCTGGGGGTCGACTCGGTGCTGGCCGTGCGGCTGCGCGACCGGCTGGCCGCGGCCTGTGGTCTGCGGCTCCCGGCGACGCTGGTCTACGACTACCCGACACCGGCGGCCGTCGCGGCCCACCTCGGTGCGAAGCTCGCCGGCGGCACGGGGGTGCCGGACGGGCAGGACACGGCCGCCGCGGGCGGGGACGCGGCGGACTCCGCGATCGCCGTCGTGGGCATCGCCTGCCGCTTCCCGGGCGGGGTCACCTCGCCGGAGGAGCTGTGGCGGCTGGTGGCCGAGGAGTCGGACGCCGTGGGCCCCTACCCCGGGGACCGCGGCTGGGACCTGTCGCAGCCGCTCGGCCCGGACGCGGAGCGGACCGGCCCCGACTACGCCCGCACCGGGGGGTTCCTGGACGGCGCCGACCTCTTCGACGCCGCCTTCTTCGGCATCAGCCCCCGCGAGGCCCTGGCCATGGACCCGCAGCAGCGGCTGCTGCTGGAGTGCGCCTGGGAGGCGTGCGAACGCGCGGGCATCGCCCCGACCTCCCTGAAGGGCACCCGTACCGGTGTCTTCGCCGGGGCCATGGCCGGCGAGTACGGCGCGCGGCTGCTGGGCCGCCCGGCTCCCGAGGGCCTGGAGGGCTATCTCGGCAACGGCAGCGCGGGCAGTGTCGCCTCCGGCCGGCTCGCGTACACGCTGGGGCTCGAAGGCCCGGCGATGACGGTGGACACGGCGTGCTCGTCCTCGCTGGTGGCGCTGCATCTCGCCGCGCGGTCGCTGCGGGCGGGCGAGTGCTCGATGGCCCTGGCCGGCGGGGTGACGGTGATGTCCACCCCTTCGCCGTTCATCGAGTTCGGCCGCCAGCAGGCGCTGTCCGTCAGCGGCCGGTGCAGTCCGTTCTCGGCCACCGCCGACGGGACGACGTTCGGCGAAGGCGTGGGGCTGCTGCTGCTGGAGCGGCTGTCGGACGCGCGGCGCAACGGCCACCGCGTGTGGGCCGTGCTGAAGGGCTCCGCCGTGAACCAGGACGGCGCCTCCAACGGCCTGACCGCGCCGAGCGGCCCCGCGCAGCAGCGGGTGATCCGCCAGGCCCTGGCCGACGCGTCCCTCCCGGCCGCGGAGGTGGACGTGGTCGAGGCGCACGGCACGGGCACCACGCTCGGCGACCCGATCGAGGCGCAGGCGATCATCGCCACGTACGGGGCGGAGCGCCCGGACGGCGAACCGCTGTGGCTGGGCACGCTGAAGTCGAACATCGGGCACGCCCAGGCCGCGGCCGGTGTCGCGGGCGTCATCAAAATGGTGATGGCCATGCGCCACCGGGTGCTGCCGAGGACGCTGCACGTGGACGAGGCGTCCCCGCTCGTGGACTGGTCGGCGGGGGCGGTCGAGCTGCTGACGGAGGCCCGGCCGTGGCCCGCGACGGACGGGCGGCCCCGGCGGGCCGGTGTGTCGGCGTTCGGCGCGAGCGGCACCAACGCGCACCTGATCCTCGAAGAGGCCCCCGAGGAGCCCCGTGACGATCAAGACGATCAACCGGAGGACCGGGAAGCCGGTCCTGCCGTGGTGCCGTGGGTGCTGTCGGCGCGCGGTGAGGCGGCGCTGCGGGAGCAGGCGGCCGCGCTCGCGGCGCCGGGCGGTGCCGGTGGGGCCGGCGCGGTGGACGTGGGCTGGTCGCTGACGACCGGCCGAGCGCGGTTCGAGCACCGTGCCGTGGTGGTCGGGGACTTCGCCGCCGGCCTGAGGGCGCTGGCCGCGGGCGAACGGGCCGACCATGTGGTCACCGCAGTGGCGGACACCGCCGCGAGCCGCAGGCCGGTGTTCGTCTTCCCCGGGCAGGGCGCCCAGTGGGCGGGCATGGGCACGGCGCTGGCCGACGCCTCCCCGGTGTTCGCGGCGCGGCTGGCCGAGTGCGAGGCGGCGCTGTCGGAGTTCGTGGACTGGTCGCTGACGGATGTGCTGCGCGGTGTGGAGGGTGCGCCGCCGCTGGAGCGGGTCGATGTCGTCCAGCCCGCCTCGTTCGCCGTGATGGTGTCGCTGGCCGCGCTGTGGGGCTCCTTCGGCGTGGAGCCGGCCGCGGTGGTGGGCCACTCGCAAGGGGAGATCGCCGCGGCCTGCGTGGCCGGGGTGCTGTCGTTGCGGGACGCGGCCCGGGTGGTGTGCCTGCGCAGCAAGGCGATAGCGGAGCTGGCCGGGCCCGGCGCCATGGCGTTGGTGACGGCGCCGGCCCAGCGGGTGGCGGAGCTGCTGGCGGAGGGCGTGTCGGTGGCGGCGGTCAACGGCCCGTCCCAGGTGGTGGTCTCGGGCGAGGTGTCCGCGGTGGAAGCGCTGCTGGCGCGGTGCGACGAGCAGGGTGTACGGGCCCGGCGGATCGCGGTCGACTACGCCTCGCACTCCCCCGCGATGGACGTACTGGCCGAGCGGCTGACGGCCGACCTCGCCGGTATCGAGCCCCGGGCCGGCCGGGTGCCGGTGGTGTCCACGGTGACCGGGGAGCCGGCCGACCCGCTGACGATGGACGCCGGTTACTGGCTGACGAACCTGCGCCGGCCGGTACGGTTCGCCGACGCCGCGCGGACGCTGGCCGAACAGGGGCACACCGCGTTCGTCGAGGTCTCCACGCATCCGGTGCTGACGGCCGCCGTCGCCGACGTGGCGCAGGACGCGGCCGTGGTGACCGGCTCGCTGCGGCGTGACGACGGCGGCTGGGACCGCTTCCTGACGAGCGTCGGCGAAGCGTGGGTCCGGGGCGTGGGCGTGGAGTGGGAGGCCGCCTTCGACGGTCTGCGTCCCCGGACCGTGGACCTGCCGACGTACCCCTTCCAGCGGCAACGGCACTGGCTCCAGGCCCCTCCCTCGTCGGGTGACCCCGCCTCGTGGGGCCAGCGCGCGGCCGCCCACCCGCTGCTCGGCGCCGTCGTGCGCCTCGCGGACGGGGACGGCGTCGTCCTGACCGGCGTGCTCTCGCCCCGGTCCCAGACCTGGCTCGCCGACCACGTCGTGGGCGGGTCCGTCCTCTTCCCCGGCACCGGGTTCGTGGAGCTGGCGCTGCGCGCGGGCGACGAGGCCGGCATGGACGTCCTGGACGACCTCGTCATCGAGGCGCCCCTGGTGCTGCCGGAGTCCGAGAGCGGCGAGGTGTGGATCCAGGTCCGGGTGGGCGAACCGGACGGGACGGGGCGCCGGCCGGTCGGCATCCACGCCTGCGCGGCCGGGACCGACGACGACGGGGACGACGACGGTGATCCGGTGTGGACCCGGCACGCCGCCGGATTCCTCACCGCGGCCCCGGCGGGCGACGGAGGAACCGCCGCTGCCGAGGACGCGTCGCCATGGCCGCCCGCCGGCGCCGAACCCGTCGAACTGGACGGGATCTACGAACGGTTGGCGGACGACGGGCTCGGTTACGGCCCCGCGTTCCAGGGGCTGCGCGCGATGTGGCGGCGGAAGGACGAGGTGTTCGCCGAGGTCGCGCTGCCGGCCGACGCGGGCCGCGACAAGGGGTTCGGGATCCACCCGGCCCTGCTGGACGCCTGTCTGCACCCGGACGTCATCGCGGCGAGCGGCGGGCGGCTGCGCCTGCCGTTCGCCTGGGGCGGGGTGCGGCTGCACCTGACCGGTGCCTCCGTCCTGCGGGTGCGGCTGAGCCGTGGCGCCGACGGGGACGTGGCCCTCTCGGCCACCGACGAGTCCGGCGCCCCCGTGGTGGCGGTCGGAGCGCTCAGGACCCGGCCGGCCCAGCCCCGGATCGCGCAGTCCGGCATCGCGCGCGACGCCCTGCTGCGGGTCGAGTGGAGCCCGCTGCCCGCCCCGGAGCGGAACGCGGACGGCCGGCGCTGGGCCGTGGTGGGGCGCGGGGTCTCCGCCGGGACCTACCCGGACGTGGCGGCTCTGGCCGCGGCGGCGGCCGGGGGCGACGCCGTGCCGGACTACGTACTGGCACCGTGCACGCAGGCGCCCCGGCTCCCGCTTGCCGAGGCGGTGCGCCGGGCCACCGGCGAGGCGCTGCGGCTGATCCAGGAGTGGCTGGCCGAGGAGAGCCTGTCCTCGGCCCGGCTGGTGCTCGCCACCCGGGGCGCGGTGGTCGGCACCGGTGTCGGGAAGGTGACCGACCCGGTGCACGCGGCCGTGTGGGGGCTGGCCCGCTCGGCCCAGTCGGAGCACCCGGGGCGGATCGTCCTCGCGGACTTCGACGTCGCCTCCTCGCAGGAGGACTGGCGGATGCTGGCCGCGGCCATGGCGTCGGCGCCCGGCGAGGAGCAGTTCGCGCTGCGCGCCGGCTCGGTGCTGACGCCCCGTCTGGCCCGGGCCGCGGCCGGGGCCCCCGTCCCGCCGCCGCCCCCGCTCGACCCGGACGGCGTGGTCCTGATCACCGGCGGCACCGGGATGATCGGCCGGGTCATCGCCCGGCACCTGGTCACCGAACACGGCGTACGGCACGTGGTGCTGGCAGGCCGGGGCGGCGACGCGGGCGAGCTGCCGGCGGAACTCGCCGCCCGGGGGGCCGAGGTGCGGGCGGTCGCCTGCGACGTGGCCGACCGCCCGTCCCTCGCCCTGCTGCTGAAGAGCCTGGACCGCCCCCTGACGGCGGTGATCCACGCCGCCGGCGTACTGGACGACGGGGTGATCACCTCGCTCACCCCAAAACGGCTCGACGCGACCCTGCGGCCCAAGGCCGACGCGGTGGCGCACCTGGCCGACCTGGTCCTGGAGCGGGGCGACGAGCTCGCCGCGTTCGTCACCTTCTCCTCCCTGGCCGGGGTCCTCGGCGGCTCCGGACAGGCCAACTACGCGGCGGCCAACGCCTTCCTGGACGCCCTCATGCAGCAGCGCCGCGCACAGGGCCTGCCGGGGGTGTCGGTGGCCTGGGGCCTGTGGGAGCAGCCGGACGCCGGCCCGGGTCTCGCGGCCGGCCTGGCCACGGCGGACCGCCGCCGGCTCGCCGCGGGCGCCGTGCGTCCGCTCACCCCGGAGCAGGGCGCGGCGCTGTTCGACGCGGCGCTCGGCCTGGCCGGGGCCCACGACGACGCCGTGCTGGTGGCCGCCCGCTTCGACCGCGCCCGCCTGCGCACCACCTCGTCCGGGCTGCTGCGGGGACTGGCGCGCGGCCCCGCGCGGCGCGCCGCCGCCGGTGCGGACCGGATGTCGCTGCTGCGGCGCCTGACCGGCCGTCCGCCGGCCGAACAGCAGGACGTACTGGTGGAGTTGGTGCGCCAGGAGGTCGCCTCGGTGCTGGGCTTCACCGGCCCCGAATCGGTCGCCCCCTCCCAGTCGCTGGGCGAGGCCGGATTCGACTCCCTGACCGCCGTGGAGCTGCGCAACCGGCTGGGCGAGGCCACCGCTCTGCGGCTGCCCACCACGCTGGTCTTCGACCACCCCACGGCCGTCGCCCTCGCCGCCCACCTGGTCGAACGGCTCGCCGACGGAGGTGCGGGCGGCCCCGCGGCGGACGGGGCGGACGCCGAGGCGGACGTCTTCGGTGCGCTGTTCCGGCAGGCGTGCGCGGACGGCCGTACCGACGATGCCTTCGCCTTCCTGCGCAGCGCCGCGCTGCTCCGGCCCCGGGGCGTGGCTCCGGTCGAGCCGGTGCGGCTCGCCTCGGGCGGCTCCGGGCCCGCGCTGGTGTGCGTCAGCTCCCATGTGGCACTGGGCGGTGCGCACGAATACGCCCGCATCGCCGCGTCGCTCCGCGGGCAGCACCCCGTATGGGCGCTGCCCAATCCCGGGTTCGACACGTCCACGCCACTGCCGCCGAGCAGGCGGGAGCTGGTCGAGGCGCACGCGGAGCGCGTGCTGAAGAGCGCGGACGGAGAGCCGTTCGTCCTGGTCGGGTCGTCGTCCGGCGGGGTGATCGCGCACGCGGTGGCCGGTCTGCTGGAGGCGGCCGGCACTCCCCCGACCGCGGTCGTCCTGCTGGACAGCTACGCGCCCGCCGTCCTCAACTCCTCGCTCGCCGCGACCTCGTTCCGAGACGCGCTGGTCGAGGGGCTGCACGAGCGACAGAGCCCGTTCGCGCGGCTCGACTTCACCCGGCTGACGGCGATGAGCTGGTACGGGGAGCTGTTCGCGGAGTGGAAAGCGGAGCCGCTGGGCGTTCCGGTGCTGCTGGTACGGGCCTCGGAGCCGCTCGCCCCCTCGCTCGAAGGAGAGGACTGGCGGACGGTGTGGAAGACGGCACACACCACAAGGGACGTGCCGGGCAGCCACTTCACCCTGATGGAGGGCCACGCTGAGAGCACGGCCCAGGCGGTACGGGAGTGGCTGGAGGCGGTGCCGGGGTAGGGCCCGCCCCCGCCCCCGCCCCCGCCCCCGCAACAGCTCGGGGCGGCCGGCCGTGCCGGTCCGGCCGCCCCGGTGCGGGCCGACGCGCTACCGGCGCAGCGGCACCCCGTGCTCGAAGACCGCCGCGACGGCCCTCGGGACCGCGTCCGGGTGGTCGACGCAGACCACGGGGAAGGGGAAGTACATCGCGTCCAGGCTGGGCGAGGGGCCCACGATCAGCCCCAGCCTGGTGCCGCGCTGCTTCATCTCCTGGGTCAGGTGCACCAGGCTGATCGGCGAGACGACGTTGGCGGTGAACATCTCGCGCACCTCTTCGGCGCGGGTGAGGACCTTCTGCTCCAGCGACGAGCAGAGCGGCAGCGCGGGGTCGGTGAACGGCATCGACGCGATGTGCTCGCGGGTCACCTCCTGGGCCTGCGCGCGCAGCGGGCTGTGCTCCGCCACATCGGTGCCCTCGGTGACGCTGACCAGGCCGCCGGTGTCGGCGCTGAGCTTCTCCAGCGCGTCCCGGTAGCCGCTGAGCATGGCGACCCGCACCCTGCGGTCCTTGTCCCAGCCGAAGTCACAGCTCAGATAGACGCCCTCGCGGCCGGCGCAGAGGTCGGCCGGGTCGTCGTCCGGGCCGAGGTAGGCGGCGGCAAGGGCCTCTTGCCGCTGCGGCTCCCGCGGCGTCACCGCCGTGCCCGGCCGGAGCTCCCCGCGCATCAACAGGCCCATGAGCTCCCGGCGGTCGCAGGCTCCGGCGACGCAGGAGGCGGCCATCCCGCCCAGGCTCATGCCGCCGGCCATGTGCGGGCGCAGCCCCTTCTCGGCGAGCACGTCCTGGATGCCGAGCTGGGCCGCGGCCAGCCCGACGGGCACCGCGATCCGCCGGATCTCGTCGCTGTACTCCCCGTTCTGCCGCACCAGGCCCTCGACGTCGAGTCCGGTCCACGCCGCGGCCCGGGCGAAGGATTCGCGCACCGCCGCGTACTGGTCGTAGAACTCGATGACCCCGCCCGGTTCGTAGCGGAACTGATTCGTACCAAAAATGGATGCCAGAGCCACGTGTGTCACCTCCATGACATGGCAACGCTAGGCGAGGAAGTACCGGGATTATTTCCAGAGTTGAAACGGATATGATCAACCATGCCTATGGGATACGTGGTGTCCACCGCACTCCTCACCTGGTGCACTTTCTTCTCCGTTGTCGCGCCGCGGCGGCCCCGGCCACTGGCGAACCTGAGCTTCTGGTTCGGCATGGTCCTCAACGAGGTCCCGGTCATCGGCATACTCGCCGTGCTGGCCTCCACGGCGCTGGCCGAGGCCCAGGGCGATCTGGACTCCACGGCCAGCAAGGTGACCGCCGTGATCGCCCTCGCCACCATCCCGGTGATGGCCGTGGCCGTCTGGCGGGGCCTGCGGGCCGGGCGGGTGGTCGAGCGCGCCCTCGACGAGGGGCTCGGCGCCGGCCGGCGGTCCCTGGTGCCCGAGCCACCGCGGCCGTCCTGGCCCCGCCTCCTGCTGCTGCGGCGCCTGACGCGGAACCTCGACGTGGTGCGGATCCCCAACCTCAGCTACGGGGACGCCGGCCGCCGCAACCTGCTCGACGTCTACCGGCGCCGCGACGCCCCGCAGAACGGCCCCGTCCTGATCTACTTCCACGGCGGCGGGTTCACCAGCGGGGGCAAGAGCCGCGAGGCACGCCCCCTGCTCTACCGGCTCGCCTCTCAGGGCTGGGTGTGCATCAGCGCCAACTACCGGCTGCGGCCCGAGACCGACTTCCCCGGTCACCAGATCGACGCCAAGAAGGTCATCGCCTGGGCCCGCGAGCACGCCGCCGAGTACGGCGCCGACCCGTCGAAGGTGTTCGTGGCGGGCAGCTCGGCCGGCTCCAACATGGCGGCCATGTGCGCGCTCACCCCGAACGACCCGCAGTACCAGCCCGGATTCGAGTCGGCCGACACCTCGGTCACCGCGGCGATCTGCCTCTACGGCTACTACGGCTTCTTCTTCGGCGCGGAGCCCGACGTGCCGCCCTCCCCGAACCAGCCGTATGCCTACCTCAACCCCGGCGCCCCGCCGATCCTCATCGCGCACGGCACCAAGGACGCGCTGGCCACCGTCGAGGGCGCCCGGTACTTCGTCGACCGGCTGCGCGGCGTTTCGAACAGCGCGGTGGTGTACGCCGAACTGCCCGGCGCGCAGCACGCGTTCGACCTGTTCCACTCCGCGCGCTGCGAGGCCGTCGTGGACGGCGTCCAGGCGTTCACCGCCTGGGTCCTGGCCAGGTCGGGACGCGCGGCCGAGCCGGCGCCCCAGCCGGAACCCGAGGCCCCGCCCACACACTAGGCATTCACTCAGAAGCCCGGCCGGCGGGATCACTCGGCGCATCGGGGCGGACATGCTGATCTGCGCCCGCAACCGGAGCGGGCGGCACGCGCCGTCCCGAGCCCTTGAGTGGTGATCCCGCCTTGACCCGCCGTCGAGCCCACATCGCAATGATCGGTACGCCGTTCCTCGGTCATGTGATCCCGGCATCCGAGGTCCTGGCCGAACTGGTGGCGCGCGGGCACCGGGTGACCGCCGCCAACGGGGAGGCCGTGGCGGACCGGCTGACCGGGACCGGCGCCGAGTTCGTGCCCGTGGTGCGGCGCCTGCCGGACGACGGCGGGGCGTGGGTGCAGGACCCGGTCTCCACGCTGAACGTGCTCCTGGACTGCAACATGCAGGTCCTGCCGCAGCTGCGCGCGCATGGTGGTGGTGCCGCAGGGCTCCGACCAGATCAGCACCGCCGAACTGCTGGTCGAGCGGGGGGTGGCCCGGCGTATCGACACCGCGGACGCCACCCCGGAGGCGCTGCGCGACGCGGTGACCAGGCTGGTGGCCGACCCGCTGGTCCGGGGCCGGCTGGCGGCGCTGCGCGCCGAGGTGCGGTCCGAGGGCGGTGCGGGGCGGGCCGCCGACATCGTCGAGGCGATGCTGGAGTGAGACCTGCCTCCCGCCGCCGGGGCCCGGCCACCGGACCGGATGCGTACCCCCTACCCGTCGCTGCATCTCTGTAGGGAGTTGGACATGAGCCACACCGCTCGACCCGAGGGTCTGTCGGGACACACGGCGAAGCGGGCGGTGGTGACCGGCGGTGCGGGTTTCGTCGGCTCCCATCTGTGCCGCGCCCTTCTCGCTGCCGGGGACAGCGTCGTCTGCGTCGACAACCTGAGCACCGGGCGGCTGCGGAACATCGCCGATCTGCTGGACCATCGCCGCTTCACGTTCCTCGACGCGGACATCGTCGAGCCGTTCTCCGTATCCGACCAGGTCGATCTGGTCCTGCACCTGGCGTGCCCGGCGTCGCCGCCGGACTACTTCCGGATGCCGGTGGCGACGCTGCGGGCGGGCGGGCACGGGACGTACAACGCGCTGTGCCTGGCGCGCGACACGGGTGCCAGGTTCGTCATCACGTCCACGTCGGAGGTGTACGGCGACCCGCTCGTGCACCCGCAGCGCGAGGACTACTGGGGCAACGTCAACCCCGTCGGCCCACGGGCCTGTTACGACGAGTCGAAGCGGTTCTCGGAGGCGCTGACGGTGGCCTTCCGCGACGAGTACGGCGTCGACACCGGGATCGCCCGGCTCTTCAACTCCTACGGCCCCGACATGCGCGACGACGACGGCCGCGTCGTGCCCACGTTCATCAAGCAGGCGCTGGCCGGCAAGCCGCTGACCGTCATGGGCGACGGTTCGCAGACCCGCTCGCTGTGCTACGTGAGCGACACGGTGCGCGGCATCCTCGCCCTCGCCCGCAGCTGCGAGACCTCCCCGGTCAACATCGGCAATCCGCATGAGATCACCATGCGGGAGCTGGCCGAGTACGTCCTCGGGCTGACCGGCGGCCACTCCCCCGTCCACTACGTCGAGGCGCGCCCGGACGACCCGCAGCGCCGGCGGCCCGACATCGGCAGGGCGCGCCGGGTGCTGGACTGGGAGCCCGAGGTGCGGCTGTTCGACGGGCTGAAGGAGACCATCGCGGCGTTCGCCCTGGCCGGTGACCTCTCGGCCGTGTGACCGACGCGCGCGGACCGGGAAACTCTGGGTGTTTCCCCCGATGCTCGGGGGGCGGCCCGCCCGGGTCCCCGGTGCGGGCCGAACCTGGACGGACTCCGGATCCTTTGTCTCTCCCAGGAGTTCACCGTGCGCGTGCTGTTCGCAACCATCCCCGAGAAGTCCCATCTGTTCTGCATGACGCCGCTGGCGTGGGCCATGCGCGCCGCCGGCCACGAGGTCAGGGTCGCCAGCTGCGAGGAGCTGACCGATGCCGTCGCCGCGACCGGGATGACGGCCGTCGCGGCCGGCACCAATGACGGCATCAACGCGTCGATGCACGCCAACCGCGATGCGCAGGAAGTGGCCGAGCTGATCAGCTGGAACGAGCTGGATCCGGCGAAGCTGACCTACGAGGCCGAGGCATACCGCGCCCAGGTGGTCGCGTACGCCTGCGCCATGTTCAACGAGACGATGATCCCCGGCCTGGTGGAGTTCGCCCGCGCCTGGCGGCCCGACCTCGTGGTGTGGGACTCGCTGACGTACGCCGGTCCCATCGTCGCGGGCGTCGTCGGCGCCGCGCATGCGCGCTCGCTGTGCTTCGCGGACGTGTGGGTGAAGAAGCGCGAGATCCTGCGGGAGCTGGCCCTGGACGTGCCGGCCGCCGAGCGGAGGGATCCGCTCGCCGAGTGGCTGGGCGAACGTGCCGAGGAGTTCGGGGGCGCCTTCGGCGAGGAGCTGACGACCGGGCAGCTCACGCTGGACCCGCTGCCGAAGAGCCTCGGCATCGACACCGGCGCCCCGCGCACCCCCATCCGGTTCGTGCCGTACAACGGCCCGGCGATCGTGCCCGACTGGCTGCGCACACCGCCCGGGCGGACCCGGGTGTGTATGACCCTGGGCGCCTCCAACACCGAGCGCCACGGCGGCGACTACGTGTCCAAGGCCGACATCCTCGGGCAGCTGGCGGAGCTGGACGCCGAGGTGGTGGCCGCGCTGCTGCCGGCGCAGATCGAGGAGCTGGGCACGCTGCCGGACAATGTGCGCGCCGTCCCGTCCGTACCGCTGCACGCCCTGCTGCCCAGCTGCTCCCTGCTGATCCACCACGGCGGCTTCGGCAGCTACGCCAACGCGCTCATGTACGGCGTCCCGCAGCTCACCGTCACCACCCCGCTGGCCGATCAGCTCTACCGGGGCGCCGGGATCGAGGAGCAGGGGGCGGGGCTGCTGCTCGGCACGGACCGGGCGACGCCCGACGCGGTGTACGAGCGGGCCGCGCGCATCCTGGCGGACGGCTCCTTCCAGCAGAACGCCACCCGCCTGCGCGAGGAGGCCACGGCCCTGCCCTCGCCGGCCGAGGTGGTGCCCGTGCTCGAACAGCTGGCCCACGACCGGCGGGAGACGCCTTGGCAGTTCGAGGGCACGCCGGTCTCGCGGCTGGACGACATGTTCACCGCGCTCGTGGTGCCGCCCCGGGGCTGACACCTCCAGGGGACAGCGCAGAGGGGGCGCCGCAGCGGGCGCTCCCTTCGCTGTCAGCTGTCCAGCTCGTCCAGGAACCGGAAGATCTCGTCGTCGCTCGCCCCGTCGAAGTCGGCGGGGGCGGGGTCCTCCTCCTTGGGCGCCGCGGGTGCCTGGGCGGGGATGACGGGCGTTCCGGTCAGCCGCCCCAGCGCGGCCCGCAGCCGTGTCTCCAGCCGGTCGCGCAGCGCGTCGTCGCCGGCCAGGTCGGGAAGGGTCTCGGCCAGCTGCTCAAGGCCGTTCAGGAGCGGGGCGAGGGCGCGTTCGGCGTCGGACGGCAGGATCTCGTGCAGATGAGCGGCGAGCGAGGCCGGGGCCGGGTAGTCGAAGAGCACGGTCGCCGGCAGGCGCAGGCCGGTCCTCTCGCTGAGCCGGTTGCGCAGTTCGACGGCGCTGAGCGAGTCGAAGCCCATGCCCAGGAAGCCCGCCTCCACGTCGACCAGTTCGGCGTCCGGGTAGGCCAGCACCACCGCCGCCTCCCGGCGCACCAGGTCGAGCAGGGCCCGCTTGCGGGCGGGGCCGGTCAGCGCACCGAACGGGTCGGCCGGTGCGGCTTCCGGCTGCCCGGACCCGCCGCTCGCCCCGGTCGCCGGTGTCCCGGCGGCCGCGACGGTGGGGCGGACCGGGCCGCGCACCAGGCCGCGCAGCATCGCGGGCACCTGCTCCGGCTGCCCGTCCTCGAAGACGCCGAGGGCCGTCCGGGCGGGTACGAGCACCGCCTCGGTGCGGCCGCGCGCCGCGTCGAACAGGGCGAGCGCCTCGGCGGTGGACATCGGTACGAGGCCGCTGCGGGCGAACCGCGCGAAGTCGGCGTCGCTCAGCTTGCCGGTCATGGTGCTCAGCTCGGCCCACGGCCCCCAGCACAGCGAGACCCCGGGCAGCCCCTGGGCCTTGCGGTGACCCGCGAGGGCGTCGAGGAAGGCGTTCGCGGCGGCGTAAGCGGCCTGGCCGGCCCCGCCGAGCGGTGAGGCCAGTGAGGAGAACAGGACGAAGCCGGAGAGACCGGCGTCCGATGTCAGTTCGTGCAGGTTCAGCGCGGCGTCGGCCTTGGGCGCGAGCACCCGGTCGACCTGGTGGGGGGTGAGCGCGGTGACGACTCCGTCGTCGACGACCCCAGCGACGTGCACGACGCCGGTGAGCGGGTGCTCGGCGGGGATGCCGTCGAGCAGCTTCCGCAGGGCGGTGCGGTCGGCGGCGTCGCATGCCTCGATCGTCACCTCGGCGCCCAGGGCGGTGAGTCCGGCGCGCAGCTCGCCCGCCCCGGCGGCGGCCGGGCCGCTGCGGCTGATGAGCAGCAGGTGCCGTACGCCGTGCTCGGTGACCAGGTGCCGGGCGAGCAGCCGGCCGAGCGTGCCGGTGCCGCCGGTGATCAGGGTGGTGCCGGCCGGGTCCCATGCGGCGGGCGTGCTGTCGGCGGGGACCCGGGCGAGCCGGGCGAGGTGCACCCTCCCGTCGTGCAGCAGCAGCTGGGGTTCGTCCCCGGCGAGCGCGGCGGCCAGTGCGCCGCCCGTCGCCGGGTCGTCCACGCCGGTGCCGCCCCCGTGGCCGACGTCGAGGAGGGCGAACCGTCCCGGGTTCTCGGTGATCGCCGCCCGGACCAGTCCGTGGACGGTCGCGGCGGGCAGGTCGGCCGGTCCCCCGTCGTGGCCGGCGGCCACCGCGCCGCGGGTCACCAGGACCAGCCGCGCCCCAGCGAACCGCTCGTCGGCGAGCCAGCCCTGGACCAGTGCGAGGGCCCAGTGGGCGGCGGCCCGCGCGGCCCCGGCGGGTTCTCCCGCGAAGGCGGGTGCGACGGCGAGGACGCGCTCGGGGACGGCCGCCCCGGACTCGGCCAGGGCGTGCAGCGTCGGGTGGTCGTGGAGGGCGACGGCACCGCCCAGCGCGGCCAGTGTGCCGGGTGCGGCTTCGGCGCCGACCGTCGCCCAGGCGGCGTCGCGGGGCGCCGCCCCGGCCGGGACGGGCGTCCACTCGGTGCGCATCAGCGACTCGGTACGCGGGCGGCGCGGCTCGGCCGCGGTCCTCGGGCGGAACGCCAGCGACTCGGCGTGCGCGACCGGGGTGCCGGCCGGGTCCCAGACCTGTACGGACACCGTGTGCTCGGCGAGGTCGTCGAGCCTGACCCGCAGCTGCCGGGCGCCCGAGGTGTGCAGTACGACGTTCTGCCAGGAGAACGGCATCACGCCGGCGTCACCGATCGTGCCCACGGACACCGCCTGGAGCGCCGCGTCGAGGAGGGCCGGGTGCAGTCCGTAGCCGGCCGTGTCGGCGGTGTCGGGCAGCGCGACCTCGGCGAAGACCTCAGGGCCGCGCCGCCAGGCGGCGGTGAGGCCCTGGAACACCGGGCCGTAGTCGCTGCCGTTCGCCGAGAGGCGCGGGTAGAGGCCGTCGAGGCCGATCGGTTCGGCGTCCTCGGGCGGCCACACGGCGGGGGCCGGGACGGCGGGCAGTGTGTCGGGCAGCAGCGTGCCGGTGGCGTGCTTGTGCCACTCGGTCCCGTCACCGGCACGGTCCGGCCGCGCGTACACGTCGAGGGTGCGGGCCCCCGTGGCGTCGGCGGCGCCGACCCGTATCTGCACCTGTGCCGCCGAGCCCTCGGGCAGTGCGAGCGGTGCGTGCAGGGTGAGTTCGCCGACCCGGCCGCAGCCGACCTGGTCGCCCGCCCGGACGGCGAGTTCGAGGTACGCGGTGCCGGGCAGCACCACCGTGCCGTCGATGACGTGGTCGGCCAGCCAGGGCAGCCGGCCCGACGAGAGCAGCGCGGTCAGCACCACGCCGCCCTCGGCGAGCTGGACGGCTCCGCCGAGCATCGGGTGCCCGGGTGCGTCCATGCCCGCCGCCCGTACGTCCCCAGCGGGGTCCGGGGCGTCGAGCCAGTAGGTCTGCCGCTGGAACGGGTAGGTGGGCAGCTCGGCGGACGCGTCGCCGGCCGGCAGGAGGGCCGTCCAGTCGCAGGCGCCGCCGTGCACATGGAGTTCGGTGAGCGCGCCGAGGGCGGTCGCGGTCTCGTCGCGGTCGCGCCGCAGGGCCGCCGCCACCACGCCGGGGGTGTCGCCGGTGCGGCTGTCCGCGGCCATCGCGGCGAGCACGGCGTCCGGCCCGATCTCAAGGAACCGGGTGACGCCCGCCGCCTCCAGGGTGCGGATTCCGTCGGCGAACCGGACGGCTTCACGCAGCTGCCTCACCCAGTACTCGGCCGTGCACAGCTGCTCGGCCGTGGCCGTCTCACCGGTGACGTCGGAGACCAGGGGGATCGTCGGCGGTGCCATCGGAATGTCCCGGACGGTCGCGGCGAACTCCTCCAGCATCGCGTCCATGTGGGGCGAGTGGAACGCGTGGCTGACCCGCAGGTAGGTGGTCTTGTCGCCGAGGCTCTTGAAGTGCTCGACCACGCGGTCGACTTCGGTGGTGTCCCCGGAGACGACGGTGGCCAGCGGCCCGTTGACCGCGGCCACGGCGATCCGGTCCGTACGGTCCGCGAGCAGCGGCCGCACCTCGTCCTCGGCGACGGCGAGGGCGGCCATCGCGCCCCCGGCCGGCACCTGCCCCATCAGCCGGCCGCGCGCCACGACCAGGCGGCACGCGTCGGGCAGGGTGAAGACGCCGGCGAGGTGGGCGGCGGCCAGTTCGCCGATGGAGTGCCCGATGAGGTGGTCGGGCACGACGCCCCAGGAGGTGAAAAGCCGGAACAGCGCGACCTCGACGGCGAACAGCGCCGGCTGGGTGTACGCGGTGCTGTCCAGCAGGTCCGCCTCCGGGCTGCCCGGCGCGGCGAACACGATGTCGCGCAGCGGCCTGGGCAGGTGCAGGTCCACCTGGGCGCAGACCTCGTCGAAGGCGTCGGCGTAGACCGAGTACGTGTCGTACAGCTCGCGGCCCATGCCGGGGCGTTGGGCGCCCTGCCCGGAGAACAGGAACGCGGTGCGGCCGCCGCCGGCGGTGCCGGCTGCGGACGGGGCGTCGGTGCGGCCGTCCAGCCAGTCGTTGAGCCGGTCTTGGAGCGCGTCGCGGTCGGTGCCCCAGCACACCAGGCGGTGTTCGAAGCGGGAACGTGCCGCGAGGCCGCGGCCGATCGCCGCCGCGTCGTGGCCGGGCTCCGCGTCGAGGGCGCCGAGCAGGTTGCGGACCTGGTCGGTCAGCGCGGCGGGGGTGCGGGCGGACAGGGCCCACGGCAGGAGCCGCGGGGCGGGCCCGTCAGCGGCCTCCGGTGCGCCGGACGGGAGCGGCGGTGCGACCGCCGGGCCCTCTTCGACGATCACGTGCACGTTCGTGCCGCTGATCCCGAACGAGGACACCGCGGCGCGGCGCGGCCCGTGGTCGCCGGGCCAGGCCCGTTCGTCGGCGAGGAGCCGTACGGTTCCGGCCGACCAGTCGACGTGCGGGGTGGGCCGGTCGATGTGCAGGGTGCGCGGCATCGTGCCGTGCCGCATCGCCAGTACGGCCTTGATGACCCCGGCGATACCGGAGGCGGCCTGGGTGTGCCCGATGTTCGACTTGACCGAGCCCAGCCACAGCGGCCGGTCCGCGGGCCGGTCCTGGCCGTAGGTGGCGAGGAGCGCCTCCGCCTCGATGGGGTCGCCGAGCGCGGTGCCGGTGCCGTGCGCCTCCGCCAGGTCCACGTCGGCGGCTTCGAGCCCCGCGTCGGCCAGCGCCTGGCGGATCACCCGCTGCTGGGCGAGTCCGTTGGGCGCGGTGAGGCCGTTCGACGCCCCGTCCTGGTTCATCGCGCTGCCCCGGACGACGGCGAGGACGCGGTGGCCGTTGCGGCGGGCGTCGGAGAGCCGTTCCACGAGGACCATGCCGACGCCTTCGGCCCAGCCGGCCCCGTCGGCCTCGGCGGAGAACGCCTTGCAGCGGCCGTCCTCGGAGAGCGCGCCCTGCCGGCTGAACTCGATGAACGTGTACAGCGTCGAGAGCAGGGTCACGCCGCCGGCGAGCGCCATCGTGCTCTCGCCGGAGCGCACGGACTGTGCGGCCAGGTGCAGGGCGACCAGCGAGGACGAGCAGGCGGTGTCCACGGTGACGGCGGGGCCTTCGAGCCCGAAGGTGTAGGCGACCCGGCCCGATGCCACACTGGCCGCGCTGCCGGTGGCGAGCTGGCCCTCGAACTCGCCCGCCGACGCGGCGGCCCGGGGTCCGTAGTCGGTCTGGTTCGCCCCGACGAACACCGCGACCGGGCTGCCCTTCAGCGTCGCCGGGTCGATCCCGGCCCGCTCGAACGCCTCCCAGGAGGTCTCCAGGAGCAGCCGGTGCTGCGGGTCGATGGCCGGTGTCACGCGCGGCGAGATGCCGAAGAACATGGGGTCGAACGCGCCGACGTCGTCCAGGAATCCGCCGCCGCGCGTGTAGTGCGTGCCGGGGTGGTCCGGGTCCGGGTGGTAGCTGCCCGCCAGGTCCCAGCCGCGGTCGGTGGGGAGGCCGGTGACCGCGTCGCGGCCTTCGGACAGCAGCTCCCAGAACTCCTCCGGGGTGCTCACGCCGCCGGGGAAGCGGCAGCTCATCGAGACGATCACCACCGGGTCGTCGTCCACCGCGCCGTCCCGGCCGGTGGCCGGGGCCGACTCGCGTGCGGGCGGCTGCGGCGCGGCGGAAGCCGCGCCGTCCGTGCCGAACAGCTCGGAGAGCAGGTGCCGGGACAGCTGGTGCGCGGTGTTGTGGTCGAAGACGACGGTGACCGGCAGCCGCAGGCCGGTGACCTTGTTGAGCCGGTTGCGCAGCTCGACGGCGGTCAGCGAGTCGAAGCCCAGTTCGCGCAGGGCCCGGTCGGTGTCGAGGCCGTCCGCGTCCGGCAGGCCGAGGACGGCCGCCGCATGAGCGCGTACGAGATCGAGGAGCGCCTGCTGCCGCTCGGCCGGGGAGAGTCCCGCGAGCCGGGCCGCGAGGCCGCCGTCGTCCTGCGGTTCGCCGGACTGCGGCGGCGCGGTCTCCCGGGCCTCCGGGAACTGTTCGAGCACCCGCCCGGCGCGGCCCGCCGTGCACGACGGGCCGAACACCCGCCAGTCCACGTCGGCGACGGCGAGGTAGCCGAGGTCGTGGTCGAGCGCCTGCCGCAGCCCGGAGATCGCCGTCTCCGGCGCCATCAGGGTCACTCCGTCGCGGCGCAGGGAGGCGCCCACCTCACCGGAGGCGAGCCCGACCCGGTCCCAGGCGCCCCAGGCCAGTGAGGTGGCCGGAAGCCCCTCGGCGCGGCGGGCCGAGGCCAGCGCGTCCAGGTAGGCGTTGGCGGCCGCGTAGCTGCCCTGCCCGGGCAGGCCGAGCGTGCCGGCCAGCGAGGAGAACAGGACGAACGCGTCGAGACCGAGGTCCTTCGTCAGCTCGTGCAGATGGTGTGCGGCGACGGTCTTGGGGCGCAGCACCGCCTCGGCCCGCTCCGGGTCGAGCGCGTCGAGCAGGCAGTCGTCGAGGACGGCCGCCGCGTGGACGACGGCGGTCAGCGGGTGCTCGGGGCCGATGCCGTCGAGCAGTTCCCGCAGGGCGGTGCGGTCGGCCACGTCGCAGGCGGCGATGGTGACGCGGGCGCCGAGCCCCGTCAGTCGCCGGGTCAGCTCGGCTGCTCCGGGGGCCTGTTGGCCGCGCCTGCTGGTCAGCAGCAGGTGCTGGGCGCCGTTCGCCGCGAGCCAGGCGGCGATCTCGGCGCCGATGCCGCCCGTGCCGCCGGTGACCAGGACGGTGCCGCAGGGGCGCCAGTCGCGTACGGGGGTGTGGCCGGCCAGCTTCTTGCGGGCGAGCCGGCGCACGTAGAGCCCGCCCGTCCGCACCGCGATCTGGTCCTCGCCGCCGGGGGCGCCGAGCCCGCGCACCAGCCGCTCCCCGGCCCGCTCGTCCGCGTCGGCGGGCAGGTCGATCAGGCCGCCGAACCGCTGCGGGTACTCCAGGGCGGCGATCCGGCCCATTCCCCACAGCAGGGCCTGCTCGGGCACGGGGGCCCGGTCGGAGCGTCCGACGCCGACCGCGCCCCGGGTGGCGATCCACAGCGGCGCCGCGATCCCGGCGTCACCGAGTGCCTGGACGACCAGCACCGCCCGGTCCAGGTCCTGCTGGTCCGGGTCGGCCCCGTCGTGGTCCGCCCGGTCGCGGAGCGCGAGCAGGGACAGGACGCCGGTGGCCTCCGCCGCGCCGTCACGCAGCCGCGCGGCCAGCCGGGCCCGGTCGTCGCCCTCGTCCACGTCGAGCACGGTGACGTCGGCGCCGTACGCCGTGAGCGCCTGCCGGGCCCGTTCCTGCCAGGCGTGACGGCCACCGGCCGGGGCGAGCAGCAGCCAGCGGGAGCCGTCGATGCGCGGCGTCACGCCCCGGGCGAGGGGCTGCCACTCGACGTCGTAGCGCCACGCGTCCAGTGCGGAGTCCTGGCGCCGCCGGCGCCGCCAGCCGGCGAGTACGGGAAGCACCGGCTCCAGTGCGGCGGGGTCCTCGACCCCGAGCGTTCCGGCGACCGCCTGCGGGTCCTCGCTCTCGACGGCCGCCCAGAACGCGGCGTCGGCGGGGTCCTGCGCGCTCTCACCGGAGCCCGTCCGCTCCTGATCCTCCAGCCAGTAGTGGCTGCGCTGGAAGGCGTACGTGGGCAGGTCGACCGGCGCCGGGGGCGTGCCCGGGAAGGCGGCCGTCCAGTCGATGTCCACCCCACGGACCCACAGCTCCGCCGCACTGGCCAGGAACCGGTCGAGGCCGCCGTCGTCGCGTCGCAGCGATCCGGTGACCACGCTCTCCTCGGCCAGCTCCTCGACCGCGGCGGAGAGCACGGGGTGCGAGGAGACCTCCACGAACACGCCGTAACCGTCCGCCGACAGCTTCTCGACCGCCTCGGCGAAGCGGACCCGCGAACGCAGGTTCGTGAACCAGTAGCCGCCGTCCATCACCGAGCCGTCGATGAACTCACCCGTCACCGTCGACAGAAGCGGAATCGTGCCCGCACGCGGAGTGATACCCGCCAGCGCATCGGCCAGTTCGGACCGCAGGACGTCCATCGACGCCGAGTGCGAGGCGTAGTCCACCGCGATCCGGCGCGCCCGCAGTCCCAGCTCGCGGCAGGCCGCGACCACCTCCTCGACCCCGGCGACCTCACCGGATACGACCACCTGCGAGGGGCCGTTGACCGCGGCGACGGACACCCGGTCGCCCCACGGGGCGAGGATCTCCTCGACCCGGGCGACGCCCGCGCCGACCGAGGCCATCGTGCCCGCACCACTGGCCAGCTCCGCGATGGCGCGGCTGCGCAGGCAGGCGACCCGCAGCGCGTCCTCCAGGGACAGCACGCCGGCCACGTACGCGGCGGCGATCTCGCCCTGCGAGTGACCCACCACGGCGGCCGGTACGACGCCGTACGACTGCCAGACGGCCGCCAGGCCCACCATCACCACGAAGGACGCGGGCTGGACCACATCCACACGTTCCAGAGGAGGCGCGTCCGCGCTGCCGCGCAGGACAGCGGTGACCGACCAGTCCACCAGCCCCGCCATCGCGGCCTCGCACTCCGCCACGACCCCCGCGAACACCGGGGACTCATCCAGCAACCGGGCGCCCATCGACGCCCACTGCGCGCCCTGGCCCGGGAACACGAACACCGGCCGGCCCACCGGACCGGTCACGCCGGACACCACGCCGGCCGCAGGCTCACCCTCGGCCAGAGCCCCGAGCCCGGCCGCGTACGTACCGAGCACCACGGCCCGGTGCTCGAACCGTGCCCGGGTCGTCGCCAGCGACCAGCCCACCGACACCGGATCGGCGTCGGCCAGCGCACCCAGCGCCGCCGCCTGACCCCGCAGCCCGGCCGCGCCCCGCGCCGACAACAGCCACGGCACCACGGGCGGGACCGGGCCCTTCGTCGCGGGGATCTCCTCGCGGGGCGCCTCCTCCAGGATGACGTGCGCGTTGGTCCCGCTGATCCCGAACGCCGACACACCCGCACGCCTCGGCTGCTCGCCGCGCGGCCACTCACGGGCCTCGGACAGCAGCTCCACCGCACCGGCCGACCAGTCCACATGCGACGACGGCGTGCCGACGTGCAGCGACTTCGGCATCAGGCCGTGCCGCATCGCCAGCACCATCTTCATGACACCCGCGGCACCCGCCGCGAGCTGGGTGTGGCCGATGTTCGACTTCACCGAACCCAGCCACAGCGGCCGGTCCTCGGGCCGGTCCTGCCCGTAGGTGGCGAGCACGGCCTGCGCCTCGATCGGATCGCCCAGCGCGGTGCCCGTACCGTGCGCCTCCACCACGTCGACCTCGGCCGACGCGACGCCCGCGTTCGCCAGGGCCTGCCGGATCACCCGCTGCTGGGCGGGGCCGCTGGGGGCGGTGAGACCGTTGGACGCGCCGTCCTGGTTCATCGCGCTGCCGCGGACGACTGCCAGTACGTGGTGCCCGTTGCGCCGGGCGTCCGAGAGCCGTTCCAGGAGCAGGACGCCGACGCCCTCCGCGAGGCCCATGCCGTCCGCGTCGTCGGAGAACGCCTTGCTCCGGCCGTCCTCCGCGAGCGCGCGCTGCCGGCTGAAGCCGACGAAGCCCGTGGGCTCCGCGGCGATCGTGGCGCCTCCGGTGAGCGCGAGCGAGCACTCGCCCGACCGCAGCGACTGCGCCGCCAGGTGCAGGGCCACCAGGGCCGAGGAGCATCCGGTGTCCACGCTGACGGCGGGGCCGTCGAGGCCCAGCACGTACGAGATGCGCCCCGAGGCGATGTTGGTGACCGTCCCGGTGATCAGGTGGCCCTCCACCCCTTCCGGGACCTGCCGCAGGTTCGTGCCGTAACCGTCGTTCCCGACGCCGAGGAAGACCCCGCAGGCGCTGCCGCGCAGGCTGTGCGGGTCGATCCGGCCGTGCTCGATCGCCTCCCACGACGTCTCCAGGAGCAGCCGCTGCTGCGGGTCCATGGCCAGTGCCTCGCGCGGCGAGATCCCGAAGAACCCGGCATCGAAGTGGCCCGCGTCCCGGACGAATCCGCCGGTACGGGCATACGTGCGCCCCGCCTCGTCCGGGTCCGGGCTGTAGAGTCCCGTGAGGTCCCATCCCCGGTCGCCGGGGAAGGCGGAGACGGCGTCGCCGCCTTCCCCGAGCAGCCTCCACAGGTCGTCCGGTCCGCTGATCCCGCCCGGGAGCCGGCACCCCATGCCGATGATCGCGATCGGGTCGTCCCCGGTCGCCGGGCCGATGGCCGCGACGGGCGACGCCGCAACGTCCGTGCCTGCCTCCTCGCCCGCACCGAGCAGGGCCGTGAGCAGGTGCTGTACGAGGCGGTCGACGTCCGGGTGGTCGAAGACGAGGGTGGTGGGGAGCTTCAGACCGGTGGCGGTACGCAGCGAGTTGCGCAGTTCGACCGCGAGCAGCGAGTCGAAGCCGAGGTCGCGGAACGACCGCGCGTTCTCCAGGGCGTCCGACGAGGCGTGCCCGAGCACGTGCGAGACGTGGGTACGCACCAGATCGCGCAGCAGGCGCTCCTGCGCGTCGGGGGCCAGCGGGCGCAGCCGCTCCAGCAGCGGGTTCTCCTCGGCCGCCGACGCTTCGCCTTCCGCCAGGGCGGCCCTGACCTCCGGGATCTCGTCGAGCAGCGGGCGCCGGCGCGCGGCGGTGAAGACGCGGCTGAAGTCCGCCCAGTCGACGTCGCCGATGACGATGAACTCCTCGTCGTCGGCCATCGCCTGGCGCAGCCCGGCCATCGCGGTCCGCGGGTCCATGAACCGCATGCCGTACCAGTTCAGGGAGCTGGACTCGGCCGCGGCCTCGCCCATGCCGTCGTCGGCGGACCACAGGCCCCAGTAGATCGTCGTCCCGGTGCGGCCACGGGCGCGCCGGTTCCGGGTGACCGAGTCGAGATAGGCGTTGCCCGCCGAGTACGAGCCGTGGTCGCCCGCGCCCCACAGTCCGGCCACGGACGAGTAGAGCAGGAAGGCGTCCAGGTCCCGGTCGAAGAGCCGGTCGAGGTTGGCCGTGCCGACCAGCTTGGCCGCCGCGCCGTCCTCGAACGCCGCGAGTTCCACGTCCCGGAGCGAGTCGAAGCGGCTCACCCCCGCGCAGTGCACCACGGTCCTGATCGGCGGCGCCCCGTCGGCTTCCACGTCCGCGACGAGCCCGGCCAGCGCCTCGTAGTCGCAGACATCGACTGCGGCGACCGTCACCCGGGGGCCCATCGCCCGCAGCTCGTCGGCGAGTTCACCGGCGCCGGGCGCGTCGGGGCCGCTCCGGGAGACGAGCACCAGGTGCTCGGCGCCGCACGTCGCGAGCCAGCGCGCCGTGTGCGCGGCGAGGCCGCCGGTGCCCCCGGTGATCAGGGCGGCGCCGCTCGTCCGGAAGGCCGGCGCGGACGCGTCCCGGCGCGGGTCGCGCCGCAGCCGGCGCAGCAGCGCCTCACCGGAGCGGATCGCGACCTGGTCCTCGTGGTCGCCGGCGCTCAGGGCGTCGGTCAGCAGGCCGGCGTCGTCAGCCGTCAGCTCTGCCGGCAGGTCGATCACACCGCCCCACGCCTGCGGGTGTTCCAGGCCGAAGACCAGCCCCAGGCCCCACGTGCTGCTCTGCTCCGGGTGACCCACGCGGTCCGCGGGGCCGGCCGAGACCGCGTCCCGGGTGCACAGCCACAGCGGTACGGGCTCCTCCCGCTCCGCCACGGCCTGCATCACCAGGAGGTTCAGAGCGAGCCCCGCGCTCAGCCCGGGACGCTCGGGGTGCGCCTGCTCGTCCAGCGCGAGCAGCGACAGCACACCGGCCGCCCCCGCGTGCGCGGCCAGCGCCTCCGCCACCTGACGCCGGTCGTGCCCGGCGTCCAGCACCACAGGTACGACCTCGGCCCCGCGCCCACGAAGACCCTCGGTGACCAGCGCGACGGTGTCACCGCCCTGCTGGGCCGCCGAACTCACCACGACCCAGGTGCCGGACAGCCGCGCACCCGTGCGGACGGTACGCGGCAGCCATTCGATGTCGTAGCGCCACGTGTCCAGCACCGCATGCGCGGTCCGGCGCTCGCGCCACCCGTCGAGCGCGGGCAGTACGGCGCTCAGGGGCGCGTCCTCGGGGAGGCCCAGTTCGCCGGCGAGCGCACCGGTGTCGCCCCCGCGAACGGCTGCCCAGAACTCGGCGTCGACAGGGTCCTGCGCGCTCTCGCCGGAGCCCGCCTGCTCCTGATCCTCCAGCCAGTAGTGGCTGCGCTGGAAGGCGTACGTGGGCAGGGCGACCGGCGCCGGGGGCGAGTCCGGGAAGGCGGCCGTCCAGTCGACGTCCACGCCACGGACCCACAGCTCCGCCACACCCGCCAGGAACCGGTCCAAGCCGCCATCATCGCGTCGCAGCGAACCGGTGACCACGGACTCGTCCGCGATCTCCTGGACGGCTGCCGACAGCACCGGGTGCGAGGAGACCTCCACGAACACGCCGTAACCCTCGGCCGCCAGCTTCTCGATCGCCTCCGCGAAACGAACCTGGGAGCGGAGATTGGTCACCCAGTAGTCGGCGTCCATCCCGGAGCCGTCGATGAACTCACCCGTCACCGTCGACAGAAGCGGAATCGTGCCCGCACGCGGAGTGATACCCGCCAGGCTCGTGGCCAGCTCGTCGTGCAGTACGTCCATGGCCGGCGAGTGCGACGCGTAATCCACCGCGATACGACGAGCCCGCAACCCCAACTCCACGCACCGGGCAACAGCCTCCTCCACGGCAGCGACCTCACCCGAGACCACCACCTGCGAAGGACCATTCACCGCAGCAACCGACACCCGACCACCCCAGGCGGAAAGAATCTCCTCCACCTGGACGACACCGGCACCGACCGACGCCATCGTCCCGGCCCCGCTCGCCAACCCGGCAATCGCCCCACTGCGCACGCAGACCACCCGCAGCGCATCCTCCAGCGACAACGCCCCCGCCACATACGCGGCAGCGATCTCCCCCTGCGAGTGACCCACCACAGCCGCCGGCACGACACCGAACGACCGCCACACCGCCGCCAAACCCACCATCACCACGAACGAAGCCGGCTGAACCACATCGACCCGCTCCAAGGACACAGCCCCGCGCAGCACATCGGTGACCGACCAATCCACCAACCCGGACATCGCGGCCTCACACTCGGCCACAACCCCCGCGAACACCGGCGACTCATCCAGCAACCGGGCACCCATCGACACCCACTGCGCCCCCTGCCCCGGAAACACGAACACCGACCGACCCACCGGACCAGCCACGCCCGACACCACACCAGCCGACGGCTCACCGCCCGCCAACGCGCCCAACCCGGCCCCGTACACACCCAGCACCACAGCCCGGTGCTCGAACCGCGCACGCGTCGTCGCCAACGACCACCCCACCGACACCGGATCAGCGCCGGCCAGCACACCCAGCGCCTCCGCCTGACCCCGCAGCGCAGCCGCACCCCGCGCCGACAGCAACCACGGCACCACCGACGACGACACCGAAGGCACCGGCTCCGTAACCTCCGGAGCAGCAGGCGCCTCCTCCACGATGACGTGCGCGTTCGTCCCGCTGATTCCGAACGCGGACACACCCGCCCGTCGCGGACGGTCCTCCTGGCCCGGCCACTCCCGCGCCTCGGCCAGCAGCTCCACCGCACCCGCCGACCAGTCCACATGCGACGACGGCGTGCCCACGTGCAGCGACTTCGGCATCACACCGTGCCGCATCGCCAGCACCATCTTCATGACGCCCGCGACACCGGCGGCGGCCTGGGTGTGGCCGATGTTCGACTTCACCGAACCCAGCCACAGCGGACGGTCCTCGGGCCGGTTCCGGCCGTACGTCGCCAGCAGCGCCTGGGCCTCGATCGGGTCACCGAGTGTCGTGCCCGTGCCGTGCGCCTCCACCACGTCGACCTCGGCCGCCGCCACGCCCGCGTTCGCCAGCGCCTGCCGGATCACCCGCTGCTGTGCCGGACCGCTGGGGGCGGTCATGCCGTTGGACGCGCCGTCCTGGTTCACGGCGGAGCCGCGGAGGACCGCCAGGATCTGGTGGCCGTTGCGCTGGGCGTCCGACAGGCGTTCCAGGAGCAGGACGCCGACGCCCTCGCCCCAGCCGGTCCCGTCCGCGTCGTCCGAGAACGCCTTGACCCGGCCGTCCTCGGCGAGCCCCGACTGCCTGCTGAACTCGGTGAAGTTGAGCGGATGGCCCATCACCGCGGCGGCACCGGCCAGCGCGAGGTCGCAGTCGTCGTCGCGCAGGGCCCGGATCGCCAGGTGCAGGGCCACCAGGGCCGAGGAGCAGCCCGTGTCGATGGTGACGGCGGGCCCTTCCAGGCCCAGGGTGTAGGCGATCCGGCCGGACATCACGGAGTCGTGGCTGCCGGTCAGCAGGTGGCCCTCGACGCCCTCGGGCACCGCCCGTACGCCGGCGCCGTAGCCCGCGTTGCTCGCACCGACGAAGACGCCCGCGCGCTCGCCGGTCAGGCTCTCGGGGTCCATGCCGGCCCGCTCGATCGCCTCCCACGACGTCTCCAGGAGCAGCCGCTGCTGCGGGTCCATGGCCAGTGCCTCGCGCGGCGAGATCCCGAAGAACCCGGCGTCGAATTCGGCGGCGCGGGCCAGGAACGCCCCGCGCCTGGTGTAGCTGGTGCCGGGGTGCTCGGGGTCGGGGTGGTACAGCGCGTCCAGGTCCCAGCCCCGGTCATCGGGCATCGCGCCGACGACGTCGGCGGCGGACTCGACCAGCTCCCAGTACTTCTCGGGAGTGTCGGCGCCGCCGGGGAAGCGGCAGCTCATCGCGACGATCGCGATGGGCTCGGTCTGCTTGTCCTCCAGCTCCCGGACCCTTTTACGGCTGGTTCGCAGCTCGGCAGTGAGTCGGTTCAGGTACTCCCGCAGCCGCTGTTCGGTCGCGTCGCCGCTCATCTGATACCCAACTCCCGGTCGATCAGGTCGAAGATCTCGTCGTTCGAAGCCGCCGTCAGGTCGTCGTCGGCCTGTTCGCCGGCCGTGGTGTACTCGGCCGGCTCCACCCGGCGCAACAGGGCGCGCAGTCGGTCGGCCAGGCCGAGGCGGTCGCGCTCCTCGTCCGGCAGGGCGGACAACCGGGCTTCCACACGGTCCAGTTCGGCCAATACGTCGTCGGCCCCACCGAACAGCTCGTCGCTCAAATGCTGGACGAGCGCGACCGGAGTGGGGTGGTCGTAGATGAGGGACGCGGGCAGCCTGAGGCCGGTCGCGGTGCCCAGCCGGTTGCGGAACTCGAGCGCGGTGAGGGAGTCGAAGCCGAGTTCCTTGAAGGTCGAGCGCGGTCGCACGCTCTGCGGTCCGTCGGCCTTGAGCACGACGGCGGCCTCGCCCGTGACCAGGTCCGTCAGGGCGCTCTCCCGCTCCTGGGCGGGCAGCCCGGCGAGCCGGTCCGCGAGCGCCGACGAGGGCTCGGGCGCCGGCTCGGCACCGTCCGTGTACGAGCGCGGCACCGGCTGCGCGGCGGCCTGCTGTACGGGGCTGAGCTCGGCGACGAGGCGGCGGTCCCGCGTCATCGTGTACAGCGGCAGGAAGCGGGCCAGGTCGAAGTCGGCGACGGCGACGGTCGTGTCGCCCTGCCCCACCGCGCGGGCGAGTGCCCGGACCGCCCGCTCGGGCGTCATGAGACGTACGCCGCGCCGCGCGAACAGATCGGCGGCGTCCCCCTCGGACATCCCGCCGTCCCAGGCGCCCCAGGCGACGGACGTGGCCACCGCGCCCCGGGCGCGCCGCTCGGCGGCGAACGCGTCCAGGTAGGCGTTGGCGGCGGCGTACCCGGCCTTGCCCACGTCGCCCCAGATGCCGGCCCCGGACGAGAACAGGACGAAGGCGTCCAGGTCCAGGTCCGCGGTGAGGGCGTCCAGGTTGCGGGCGCCCGCCACCTTCGCCCGCAGCACCCGGGCGAGTTCGGCGGTGGACAGGTCGCCGACCGGGGTCTCGGGGTGGGTGGTCCCGGCGGCGTGCACGACGGCGGTCAGCGGCCGTTCGGCGTCGATCGTGGCGAGGAGGGCGGCGAGCCGGTCCGCGTCGGCGGCGTCGCAGGCCGCGACGGTCACCTGTGCGCCGAGTGCGGTCAGTTCGGCGGTCAGCTCCTCGGTACCCGGCGCGTCCGGGCCGAGGCGGCTGGTCAGGATCAGGCGGGCCGCTCCGTTACGGGCGGCCCAGCGCGCCACGTGGGCGCCCAGGACGCCGGTGCCGCCGGTGATCAGTACGGTGCCGCGCGGCCGCCACGGCTCAGCGTCCGGCGCGGGGGCGTGGACGAGTCTTCGGGCGTACACGGCGTCGTCGCGTACGGCCACCTCGTGCTCGCCGGTGGTCCCGGACAGGACCGTCGCGAGGTGCGGGAGGCTGTCCTCGCCGAGGTCGTGCGGCAGGTCCACGAGGCCGCAGGCGCGGTCGGCCTCCTCAAGGCCGAGCACCACGCCCAGGCCCCACACCTGCGCCTGGAGGGGCGCGCGGACCGTGTCGTCGGGTGCGGTGCCGACCGCGCCCGACGTGGCCAGCCACAGCGGGGCGCCGGGAGCACGCCCGGCCAGGGCCCGCACCGCGGCGACGGTGCCGGCGAGGCCGGCGAGGCCGGCGGTGGCCCCGGGCTCGTCGTCGCACGGCCGCTCGTCCAGGGCGGCCAGCGACAGGATGCCGTCGATCCGGTCCGGCAGCGCGACGTCCTCGCGCGCCAGGTCGTCCACGCCGACGGCATGGGGGGTGGCGCCGTGCCGGGCGAGGCCCGTCAGCACCGTCTTCACGAGGCCGTCGCGCGCCGGGCTCTGCGGGGTGACCACCAGCCAGTCGCCGGTGAGCGCGGGCTCCCCGGTGTCCGGCACGGGGGTCCAGTCGACGCGGTAGCGCCAGCTGTCGATGACGGCGGTCTCCTGGCGCGCGGCGGCCCGGGCGGGTGCTTCGAGCCAGTGGCGGCGGCGCCGGAACGGGTACGTGGGCAGGTCGGCCGCGGGCCGCGCGGACCCCCCGGTGAACGCGGGGCCGAAGTCGACGGGGGCGCCGCGCACCCATGCCTCGGCGAGCGAGAGGAGCATGCGGTCGGGCCCGCCGTCGTTCCGCCGCAGCGAGCCCACGGCGCAGGCGTCGCCGTGCTCGGCCAGGGTCTCCTCGGTCGCGGCGAGCAGCACCGGGTGCGGGCTGCACTCCACGAAGAGCCCGTGGCCCTGCCCGGCGAGCGCCCGCACGGCCTCGGCGAACCGCACGGGGCGGCGCAGGTTCGTGCCCCAGTAGGCGGCGTCGAGCGCCGGGGAATCGATCCAGTCGGCGGTGACGGTGGAGAAGAACGGCACCTGCGGCGTGCGGGGCCGGACCGGGGCGAGCAGTGCGCCCAGTTCGTCGAGGATCTCCTCGACGTGCGCGGAGTGCGAGGCGTAGTCGACGGGGATCATCCGCACCCGTACGCCGCGCTCCTGGCAGTCGCGGCTCACGTCATCGAGGGCGGCGGGGTCTCCGGAGAGCACCACCATGCCGGGCCCGTTGACGGCGGCGACCGACAGCCGCCCGTCGAACCGGGACACCAGGGCGTCGGCCTCTTCCTCGGGCACCGCGACGATGGCCATGGCGCCGCGTCCCGCCAGCGCGGTCAGCGCCTTGCTGCGCAGGCACACCACCCGCGCCGCATCCTCCAGCGACAGCGCCCCGGCCACGCAGGCGGCGGCGATCTCGCCCTGCGAGTGCCCGACCACGGCGGCCGGTTCGATCCCGTACGAGCGCCATACGGCGGCCAGCGCGACCATCACGGCGAACGACGCGGGCTGCACCACGTCCACCCGCTCCAGCGACGCGGCCCCCTCCGCGCCCCGCAGCACATCGGTCAGCGACCAGTCGACGTACGCCGACAGCGCCTCCTCGCACTCGGCGACGGCCCGCGCGAACACCTCGGAGCCCTCCAGCAGACCTGCGCCCATGCCGGCCCACTGCGCACCCTGCCCGGGGAAGACGAACACGGTCCGCCCCAGCGGTCCCGCGAGCCCGGACACCACGTACGCGCACGGCTCACCGGCCGCCAGGGCCCGCAACCCCTCCTCGTGGCCGCCCACGACCACGGCCCGGTGCTCGAACCAGGTCCGGGCCGTCGCCAGTTCCCGCCCCACCGCCGCCGGTTCGGCGCCGCCGTCCGGCCAGGCGCCCAGCGCCGCCGCCTGGTCGCGCAGGACCTGCGCGTCCCGGGCCGACAGCAGCCACGGCACGACGGGCGAACCGCCTGCGGCCGGTTCCGCCACGGGCACGGGCCGAAGCTCCGGGGCCTGCTCCAGGATGACGTGCGCGTTGGTGCCGCTGATGCCGAACGCGGAGACAGCGGCCCGGCGCGGCCGGTCCGTGTCCGGCCAGGGCCGGGATTCGGCGAGCAGGCGGACGCCGCCCGCCTCCCAGTCCACCCGCGAGGTGGGTTCGGCCACGTGCAGGGTGCCCGGCAGGGTGCCGTGCCGCAGCGCCTGCACCATCTTGATCACGCCGACGACGCCGGCCGCCGCCTGGGTGTGGCCCACGTTGGACTTGACCGAGCCGAGCCACAGCGGTCGCTCGGCCGGCCGGCCTTCGCCGTACGTCGCGATGAGCGCCTGGGCCTCGATCGGGTCGCCGAGCCGGGTGCCGGTGCCGTGCGCCTCGACGGCGTCCACGTCCGCCGCGTCGAGGCCGGCCCGGCCCAGCGCCTGGCGGATCACCCGCTGCTGGGACAGGCCGTTGGGCGCGGTCAGCCCGTTCGACGCGCCGTCCTGGTTGATGGCGCTGCCGCGTACGAGGGCCAGCACCCGGTGCCCGTTGCGGCGGGCGTCGGACAGCCGCTCCACCAGGAGCACGCCGACGCCCTCGGCCATGCCGAAGCCGTCCGCGCCCTCGGCGAACGCGCGGCAGCGGCCGTCGGCGGACAGCGCGCGAAGCCGGCTGAAGCTGATCAGCGAGGCGGGCGTCGGGGTCACCGACACCCCGGCGACCAGGGCGAGTCCGCACTCGCCCGAGGCCAGCGACTGGGCTGCCATGTGCAGGGCGACCAGGGAGCCGGAGCAGGCCGTGTCGATGCTGACGGCGGGCCCGGTGAAGCCGAAGTGGTAGGCGAGCCGGCCGGAGGCGACGCTCGGCGCGCCGCCGGTGACCTGGTAGCCCACCAGCTCGTCCGGCAGGCTGTCCGAACTGACGTAGTCCGAGGGCATCACGCCCGCGAACACGCCGGTGTCACTGCCCTTGAGGTCGTCCGGGAGCAGCCCGGCGTTCTCGAACGCCGCCCAGGCGGTCTGCATCAGCAGCCGCTGCTGCGGGTCCATGGCCAGCGCCTCGCGGGCGGAGATGCCGAAGAACTCGTGGTCGAACTCGGCGGCCGTGCCCAGGAATCCGCCGGCCCGCACATAGCTGGTGCCGGGCCGGTCCGGGTCGGGGTCGTACAGCGCGTCGACGTCCCAGCCCCGGTCGGCGGGGAGCGGGCCGATGGCGTCGCCCCCGGCCACGAGGAGCTTCCACAGCGCGTCCGGGCCGTCCACCTCGCCGGGCAGGCGGCACGCCATGCCGACGATGGCGAGCGGTTCGTCCGCGGCCGTACGGACCGGCTCGGGCGCGGCGGGTGCCACGGGCCTGCCGTGCACCGCCTCCAGCAGGTACGCGGCCAGCCGTTCCGGGGTGGGGTGGTCGAACAGCACGGTGCCCGGCAGGTCGACGGCCAGGTCGGTGGCGACCCGCCCGCTCAGCCGGAGCAGCGACTGCGAGTCGAACCCGATGTCCTTGAACGGTGTCCGGGCCGGGAC
This sequence comes from Streptomyces sp. A1277, assembly GCF_004795015.1. Classification (GTDB taxonomy): domain Bacteria; phylum Actinomycetota; class Actinomycetes; order Streptomycetales; family Streptomycetaceae; genus Streptomyces. The sequence continues at coordinate 146,466 of NZ_SSBI01000009.1, forward strand.
CGCTTCGGCTTCCTCGTATCCGAGCACGGCGGCCGCCCGCGTCCGGACCAGGTCCAGCAGGACGAGCAGCCGCTCGTCCTGCGTACGGGCCGCGGCGAGGCGTGCGGCGGCCGCGCTGGTCACGACCTCCTCGCCGGTGGCCGGCTCGGCGGCGGTGTCGAACCAGTGGCGCCGCCGCTGGAAGGCGTAGGTGGGCAGGTCCACGGTGGCCGGTGCGGGCCCCGGGAAGAGGGCCGTCCAGTCGACGTCGACGCCGTCCGTCCACAGGCGGGCCAGAGCCGTGACGGCGGTGACGGGTTCGGCCTGTTTGCGGCTCAGCGCCGCCACGGCGAGGGCGCCCTCGCGGGTCTCGCCGATCGCGCCCACGAGCCCGGCGTCCGGGCCCAGTTCCATGAACCGGGTGACGCCGAGGGACGCGAGACGGGTGAGGGCGTCCGCGAAGCGGACGGTGCCGCGTACCTGGTCGGCCCAGTAGGACGCGGTGAACTCGGTGACCGGCTCGGCGGTGAGGGTGGAGACGATCGGGATGCGCGGGGTTCCGTACGTCAACTCGCTTGCGGCGGAAGCGAATTCGGACAGCATGGGGTCCATCAGCGACGAGTGGAACGCGTGGCTGACGTCCAGCCGGCGGCCCTGGTGGTCGGTGAGCTGTGCGGCCACCGCTTCCACGGCCTCCCGCGCACCGGAGACGACGACCTGGCCGGGGGCGTTCACGGCAGCCACCGAGGCGCCGTCCACCAGCAGCGGGGTGACCTCGTCCGGCGTGGCCCGTAGCGCCCACATCGCACCGCCGGCCGGAAGCGCCTGCATCAGACCGGCACGGGCAGCGACCAACCGGCACGCGTCCGCGAGGGAGAAGACCCCGGCGACATGCGCGGCGGCCAGCTCACCCACCGAATGCCCGACCAGGTAGTCCGGGCGCACCCCCCACGACTCCACCAGTCGGAAAAGGGCCACCTCAACCGCGAACAACGCCGGCTGCGCCCAACCGGTGCTCTTCAACGCCTCCGCATCGGTGAACATCACCTCACGCAGCCCGTCGAAGTGCCCGCACACCTCGTCCAGCGCCGCCGCGAACACCGGGAACGCCTCCGCCAACTCCCGGCCCATACCGACGCGCTGACCACCCTGACCCGAGAACACGAACCCGGTCAGGCCGTCGCCGGCCACCCCCGAGACGGTCTGCGGCAGCCACTCGCCCTGGGCCAGCGCCTCAAGACCGGCGTCCAGGTCGTCGGTGTCACCGCCCACCACCACGGCGCGGTGCTCGAACCGGGTCCGGGTCGTCACCAGCGACCAGCCCACCTCGCACGGGTCTGCCGCGCCCACCGCCGGGCGCAGCGCCGCGGCCTGCCCTCGCAGTGCGGCGGCGCTGCGGCCGGACAGCACCCAGGGCACCAGCGGCATCCTGGCCGGGGGCGTGGCCGGGGCGGCGGGCGCGGGGGCCGGGGCCTGTGAGAGGACCAGGTGGCAGTTGGTGCCGCCCATGCCGAAGGAGCTGACCCCGGCGATCCGGGGGCGGTCGGTGTCGGGCCACTCGGTGGGGTCGCCGACGACCCGCAGGTTCAGTTCGGCGAGCGGAATGGCGGGGTTGGGTTCCTCGAAGTCGAGGCTTGCGGGGATGTGGCCGTGCGACAGGGCCAGCACGGTTTTGAGCAGCCCGGCCGCTCCGGCAGCGGCCTCCAGGTGTCCCAGGTTCGTCTTGACCGAGCCGACCAGCAGCGGGTGTGCGGCGTCGCGGGCGCTGCCGAGCACCGCGCCGAGGGCGGCCGCCTCGACCGGGTCGCCCACCGGGGTGCCGGTGCCGTGGAGTTCGACGTACTGCACGGACTCCGGCGCGACGCCGGCCGACGCGTACGCCTGTCGCAGGACCTCGGCCTGGGCGTGGCGGCTGGGGGTGGTGAGCTGTTCGGCGGCGCCGTCGTGGTTGACGGCGCCGCCGTGGAGCACGCCGTAGACGCGGTCGCCCGCGGCGATGGCGTCCGGGAGCAGCCGCAGGACGAGGGCGACGCCGCCCTCGCCGCGTACGAAGCCGTTGGCCCGGTGGTCGAAGGTGTAGCAGCGGCCGTCCGGGGACAGGCCCCCGAACTCCTCGGCGAGCGCGCCGGTTCCGGGTGCCAGGTTGAGGTTCACCCCGCCGGCGAGGGCGAGGGTGCTCTCGCCGCGTCGCAGGCTCTCCATGGCGGTGTGCACGGCGACCAGCGAGGACGCCTGGCCGGTGTCGATGACGAGGCTGGGGCCGCGCAGTCCGAGGGTGTGCGAGACCCGGTTGGCGATGACGCCGCGGCTGAGCCCGGCCATCGCGTGGTGGTTGAGCGCGGCGCGGCCGGCCTCGGCGGCCAGCAGGGCGTAGTCGTCGCGCATCGCGCCGACGAACACTCCGGTCGCGCTGCCGGACAGCTCGCCGGCGACGATCCGGGCGTCCTCGAACGCCTCCCAGGCGAGTTCGAGCATCAGCCGCTGCTGGGGGTCGAGCACGCCCGCCTCGCGGGGGGTGATCCCGAAGAAGCCGGCGTCGAACCGGTCGGCTCCCTCGATGAAGCCGCCCCGGTCCCCTCCGGCCGGCTCCCCTCCGGCCGGCTCCCGTCCGGCCGGGACGCGGCCGACCGCACTGCGCCCCTCGGTGAGCAGCCGCCAGAAGGCGTCCGGGTCGGCCGCGCCGGGCAGCCGGCAGGAGACACCGACGATCGCCACCGGCTGATCGCCGGCGCGGGAGGATTTCACGGGTCGCGAGGTGTCCATGTGACGTACTGCCCTTCCGCTCTGTGCCGTGCTGTTCCGCGATCTCGGTGAACCCGGTCCCGGGCGCCTGGGCCCTGTCGTCGAATTCCCGTCTGCCGCGCGGCCCGCCCTCCGGGCGAACGACGCGAATTCGACGACGGGACCTACGCCGCATCGCCCTCGTGGGCGCGCGGGCGGCGTGTTCGCGTGGTGGCGAGCGCTTCCCGGTGGGGGCGGCCGGGCACGTCTCATGCCGCGCCCAGATGAACACGGACGCACGGGCTCGTCCCGATGGGTCCGGGGGTTTCTAGGTGTTCACTCAGATCCCGTCGCAACGACCCGTCGGGCGGGCGTGCAGCGCTTCTCCTTGGGTTTCAGCGGTCGACGTCAGAGGTGCCCCCCGGCACTCCCGGCTGTCGGCCGCGTTCGCGACCTGACGGCGGCCGAAGGGGCCAGCATGATCGACACCGATTTGTGGATGCGGCGGTACTTCCCGAGTGGGGAGGCGAAGGTCCAGTTGGTCTGCCTGCCCCACGCGGGCGGCTCGGCCTCCTTCTTCCGGCCGGTGGCGCAGGCACTGCGTCCCCGGGTCGAAGTCCTGGCCGTGCAGTACCCGGGCCGTCAGGACAGGCGCCACGAGGCGCTGATCGACGATCTGGGCGCTCTGGCGGACCAGGTGTGCGAGGCCGTCGCCGCGACGGTCGACCGCCCCTTCGCGTTCTTCGGGCACAGCATGGGCTCGACGCTGGCGTTCGAGGTCACCCGGCGCCTCGAAGCCCGGGGGACCTTCCCGCTGCGCCTGTTCGTCTCGGCCCGGCGGGCTCCGTCGGCGCACCGGGACGAGCAGGTGCACCTGCGCGACGACGAGGGGCTGATCTCGGACGTGCGCGCGCTCAGCGGCACGAGCCAGCAGGTCTTCGGCGACGAGGAGCTGATGCGGATGGTGCTGCCGGCCATCCGGGGCGACTACCGCGCCGCGGAGACCTACCGGTACACGCCCGGCCCACGGCTGCGCTGCCCGGTCACCGCGCTGACCGGTGACAGCGACCCCAAGGCGACGATCGCGGAGGTCGAGGCTTGGCGCGGGCACACGGACGGCGACTTCGACCTGAGGACGTACTCCGGCGGCCACTTCTACCTGCTCGACCACACCGCGCAGGTCCTGCGGCTGATCGGCGACCAGCTCGCGGAGCCGGCCCTGCGATGACGGAGGAGTCATGACAACACGGCACGTCGCGATCTTCATGTTCCCCGGCTACGGGCACGTGAACCCGACGCTGGAGATCAGCCGCTGCCTCATCGCGCTGGGCCACCGGGTCACCTACGTCGTGGACGAGAAGTTCGCCGGCCGGGTGACCGCCGTCGGCGCCGGGGCGGTCTGCTACAGCTCGCAGCGCAGCCGGCTCGGTGAGGGGACCGTGACGGGTGAGGACATCGGCGCCCTGGGCCTGACGTTCCTGCGCGAGTCGATGGACGTGATCCTGCCGCGGACCCTGGAGGCGTTCGAGGACGACGTCCCCGACCTGGTCCTGTACGACCTGGAGAGCTTCTTCACCGCGCGTACGGCAGCCGGGCGGTGGGGCCGCCCCACCGTGCAGCTGTTCCCGTACGTCGCCGCCAACGAGCACTACGCGCTGTCGTACGAGGTGTTCGACGGGGCGAGCGAGAGCCTGCAGAAGTGCCTGGACCTGCTCATGGAGCATCTCGCCGCCGAGGACACCGGTCCGGAGACCGCGGCGGCGTTCCTGGCCAACTTCGACTCCCGCAACGTGGTGTTGCTGCCGAAGTCGTTCCAGCCGCTGGCCGAGACGTTCGACGACCGCTACACCTTCACCGGGCACAGCCTCCCGGCCGACCGTCCCGGGACGGGCTCCTGGCAACGTCCTCCGGGGGACGGTCCGGTGGCCCTGATCACGCTGGGCACCGAGGTGAACGACCAGCCCGGCTTCTTCGCGGACTGCGCGAAGGCGTTCGACGGGAGCGACTGGCACCTGGTCATGGCGGTCGGGCCGGGCAATCTGCCGGTCTGCCGGGCCGCCACCGGGGGCGTCGCGAACATCGAGTTGCACGAGTGGCTGGCGTTCAACACCGTGCTGCCGCACGCGTCGGCCGTGGTGTGCCATGCCGGCATCAGCACGATGCTGGAGGCGATCTCGTTCGGCAAGCCGCTGGTGATCATCACGTACACGCCGGAGGACCGGGTCAACGGCCGGCGCACCGAGGAACTCGGCCTGGGTGTCGCCCTGCCCGGCCATGAACTGAGCGCCGAGCGACTGCGCGAAGCGGTCGAGACCGTCGCGCACTCCGACCACATCCGCCGGCAGGTCGCCCGGACGCGTACCGAGATGCTGGCGGCGGGCGGCCCGGCCCGGGCCGCCCGGCTCATCGACGGCTGGCTCGCCGAGCCGGCCCGGCAGCCGGCTTGGGCCGCCGCATTCCGGGAGGCGGAGGCGTAGGCACGTACGCCGTCGCGGCCTCGTAACCGAACAGCGCGCCAAAATCCCCCCACCCCAACAATTGTCCAGACCGAACACTGGAGCATCCATGACGGAGCTTGTTGAACTGGGTGGAGATCTCAAGGTCTACACGCAGAGCCCCATCGAAGCGCAATACATGTACGATGAAATTTTTCGCCAGGGCTGCTACGACGGGCTGGAACTCGGTGACGCGCCCACGGTTCTCGACGCCGGCGGCAACATCGGGATGTTCGCCCTGTACATCAAGAGCAGATATCCGGACGCGGATGTGCATTCCTTCGAACCGATGCCGAACAACATCGCGCTCTTCCGGAAGAACGTCGAGCTGCACGGCCTCGGCAACGTGACGCTGCACGAGACCGCCCTCGGCAGCGCCCCGGAATCCGGCGTCGAGTTCTCGTTCTTCCCGCTGCTCCCGGCGAACTCGACCCGCTATCCGGAAATCAAGGAAGGGCCGAAGGCCCAGATGGCCGAGCAGCACCAGGGCCTGGCCGAGGAGTTCTACACGGCGGAGAAGGTGACCGTCGACGTCGAGCGGCTCGCCGCCTTCATCCCCCGGGACGGGGACATCGCTCTGCTCAAGGTGGACGTGGAGGGCGCCGAGCCCGATGTGCTCCTCGGCATCGACGCGTCCCAGTGGCCGCGCATCCAGCGGGTGATCGCCGAGGTCTGCGACCTCGACGGCCAGCTGGAGCGGGTCTGCGACATCCTGCGCGGCAACGGCTTCGACGTCACGCCGGAGCGGGCACCGCTCACCGAGGCGGCGGACCAGTACTACATGGTCCGGGCCGTACGCGCCTGAGCCGAAGCGCCGAGTCCGGCACGCCACAACGGCACCGCCCGGCCGCATCGCTGCGGCCGGGCGGTGCCGTTCCCCGGGGAGCCGGATTCTCAGCTCCCCATCGGCCAGTCGATCTCGGGCGACGGGTAGTAGTCCACCCGTGCCTCGCGCAGCCGCGGTCCCTGCGCCGCGAGGCGCGGTTCGAAGGTCTTCCAGTCGTGCGAGGACGCCTTCGCCCAGCCGACCTCGGCGACCGACAGGAGCCGGGGGAAGGCCAGGTTCTCCATCTGGTGGATGCCGAACACGGTCTCGGTGAACATCGTCGCCTCGACCCCGCCCACGGCGGACGCCGGCAGCCCTTCGAGCTGGCCCTCCGGGTCCCAGTCGTAGGACCGCTGCACCGAGGTGGGACCGGCCCACGTCTGGCCCAGCGGGTACTCGGGATAGGTGTCCGTGTACTTCTGGTCGAGGTAGGTGTACATCGCCGGCGCCATGATGACCTTGCTGCCCGCCTTGGCGGAGGCGATGATCTGGTCCTCGTTGATGCCGGGGACCCAGAACTCGGTCAGCGAGTCCTTCGCGGGCAGCGAACCGGCCGCCTCCATCCAGCCCATCGGCTTCTTGCCGTGCTTCTCCAGCAGCTTGGCGATCTTGGCGAAGTAGGTGTCCAGCTGTTCCTTGGTCCGCCCGAAGGTCTCGTCGCCGCCGACGGCGAAGTACGGGCTCGGGCTGAGCGCCGCGACCTCGCCTATGACGTCGTCCATGAACTCATAGGTGGCCGGGTTCTCCAGGCACAGCACGCCCTCGTCGCTCTTGGGGTAGCCGACGTACGGCTCGATGGGCTTGCCGTCGCAGGTCAGCTTCGGGTACGAGGCCAGGGCCGCGTGGGTGTGGTCGGGGCCGTCGATCTCGGGGATCACCGTGACGCCGCGCGCCTGCGCGTACTGCACGATGCCCTTGTAGTCCTCCTGGGTGTAGAAGCCCCCGCCCTGGTCACCCGCGCCGGACTCGGCGCCTGCCTTGGTCAGCTCCGGCCAGGACTTGATCTCGATGCGCCAGCCCTGGTCGTCGGTGAGGTGCAGGCGCAGGTAGTTGACCTTGTAGCGGGCGACCGAGTCGATGTACTTCTCGACGTCGGCCTTCGGCAGGAAGTGCCGGCCCACATCGAGCATCGCGCCCCGGTACGCGTAGCGCGGCGCGTCGTCGATGGTGCCGCCCTGGACGCGCCACGGGCCGGGCATCTGCTGCTTGCGCTCCACCTTCACCGGCAGCAGCTGGCGCAGCGTGGCCACGCCGTTGAAGAGGCCCGAACGGTCGTCGGCCTCGATGGTGATGGCGTCGCGGCCGACGTCGAGCCGGTACCCCTCCTTCTTGGTCACCGCGTTCTTCCCGCCGAGCGCCAGCACGATGCCGTGCGGCTTCGCCCCGGCGGGCACGTTGCGCACCTTCAGCGGATAGCCGGTGGGAACCCGCAGCAGGCCGGCGAGGAAGTCAGCGGCGTCCTTCGCGTCGGACGAACTCCCGGTCGCGTAGATCGCGTCGTTCCGGTTCAGGTCGAAGGCGACGCCCTTGGCGGTGCGGATGCTGACCGGCTGCGGCACCACGGAGGTAAGCGGAACGGCCCCCTGCACGGTGGACACCGCCGGGTTCGGGCTGCTTGCCGAGACCGCCGCGGAGGACAGCGTCACCGTCAGCGCCATCACGACCCCGGTGACGGACAGCCTCACGCCCCGGCTGCGCCAGGGGCTCGATGGACTTGCACTCACTCTCATCTGTAACCGCGTTTCCCGTCGAAGTGGCTTGGCCCAACAAGGTTCAAGCTTTGGTCAACATCGGCTAGCGGAACCCCTAGTGTTCCCGTCCGGGCCGGCGGAACCACCGCTAGGAGAGTCCCTACGGATCGCCTCCCGCCCGGCTCCCGGCGGTCGCTTCCCCGTACCGTCGACCTTCACGAAGGTCCGCCCTCCGGGACGAACCGGATATCGCGCGAGTCATACACGACCAGGACTGCAGCGATATCCGGCCATGCGCTCCTAGGCTGCAGAGCGCTCGCCGATACACACAAATCGGGGAAGGTGTGGCGGACATGTTCCATGCGGAGACCAGCACAAGGAGCGATTTTCCACAGACGGCGGGGGACATTTCCGTCACTGCGCGAAGACTCCCTCATACCGTCGACGAACTGTTCGACGCCGAATCGTCCCTGTTCACAGCGGAGATCCGGAGCGACGAATACAGCGCCGTGGTCCTTTCGCTGTTCGAACGCTCGGGAGTCGGTCTCGCGATCCTCGATCCGACCCTGCGCATACGGTCCGTCAACAACGCGTTCAGCACGCAGTGCGGACGCTATCCGGACGATATATGCGACCGGAGTTTCGCCGAGTTCCTCCACCCGAGCGTGCGCCAGTACGTGCTGCGCCAGTTCGGCCGGCTCGTCCAGGAACACCACGCCCCGGTCGTCAGCCGCTCCATCGCCATGTGGTTCCACGACACCGCGGTCTCCGGCAAGCTCGCCGCGTTCCCGGTGCGGGACGACAGCGGCAGGGTCAAGATGATCATGGCACAGTTCACCCCGGAGGAGCCGGCCGACGACCGCCAGGAGCTCGTGGGGTCGCAGCGGAAGCTGACGGCCCTCACCGCGAAGGTCCTGGAGGGGGTCGCGGCCGGGGACCCGACCGTGCGCCTCGCGGCCAAGCTCTTCCTCAGCCGCCAGGGCGTCGAGTACCACGTGAGCATCCTGCTGCGGCAGTTCAAGGTGCCCAACCGCACCGCGCTCGCGGCGAAGGCGTACTCGATGGGCATGTTCAGCATCGGCTGCTGGCCGCCCAAGATCCTCCCCGAGTACATTCGCCCCGACCGCCAGGGAACCGACCGCACGCGCGGCGCGCGGCAGGACGGCAGCGACTGACCGGCGCCCGGGACGAACCCCGTACCGGGGGTGGCCCCGCGCCGGACGTCACCCGCGCGCGGCCACCTTCTCCACGTAGTCCGCCGCGAGCACCGGCCCGTCGACCGCCCGCATCGCCCGGCTCAGCGCACCGACCCGCTCGCGCGTGTGCCCGTCCCGCACGATGCGGTCCACCTCGGAGCGCACCCGCTCCCCGGTCGCCTCGGCCTGCGGCAGGTGCACGCCGAGTCCCAGCTCCTGGAGCCGGTCGGCGACGAGCCGCTGCTCGGGCATGTGCGGCACCGCGACCACGGGCGTCCCGAAGTACATCGCCTCCATCACGCTGTTCATCCCGGCGTGCGACACGAACGCGTCCGCGTGCTCCAGCACGGCCAGTTGAGGCACCCAGCGGTGCAGCTGGACGTTGTCCGGCACCGCCGGCAGGTCGTCGCTGTCGGCCAGCGCGCCCGCCGAGAGGACCACCTGCCAGTCGCTGTCCGCGAAGGCGTCCGCCCAGGTGCGCAGGGCGTCCTTCTGGTGGTCGAAGCTGAAGCTGCCCATCGACACCAGGAGCAGCGGGCGGCCGTCGCCCGGCGGCTTCCAGGCGGTGTCCTGGGACCGGTCGCCGAGACACGCGCCGATGAAGGCGAACCTCTCGTCGAAGGTCTCCTCGGCGGGCTGGAACCGCCTCGGCAGGAACACCAGGTTGGCGTCGTCGGCCGCCGCGTTGAACTCCTCCAGCGTGACGTCCCCGAGGCCGTGATCGCTCAGCAGCTTCCCCTGCTTCACGAAGAAGTCGATCAGCGCGGGGTGCTCCCGGTCGATCTCGTCCGCGTACAGCGCACCGATCTGCTGGGTCAGCGAGTAGTGCTCGTTGGAGGCGAAGGTCGCGAACAGCTCGATCGCGGGCCGCCGCCACTTGCGGGCCAGCACCCGCCCGGCGGCGAAGGTGCTGACGTCGTACAGCAGCACATCGGGCAGGTCGTCGCCGAACCCGGCCTCGTAGACCGGGACGGTGGCGATGGCCTCGTCGATGGAGCGGACCGGCTCGCGCACGAGGTAGTCCGCGTCCACCCGGTCGGGCAGTTTGCGCGAGGCGAGCCAGGACTCGTACTCCAGCACCTTCGCGCCGGCGGCGGCGGCCAGCGGAGCGAAGCGCGCGTTGGTCGCGAAGGTCACGCGGTGGCCACGGCGCACGAGCTCCGAGACGACCGGGAGCGTCGTGTTGATGTGACCGAACGCGGGGAACGGCAGAAACGCCACGTGGTACGACGACATGAGCAGCAGCTTGCCAGCGGCGGCGCCGGTGGCCGCCCGCACCGGCCCAACACTGGGCCTTTCACCAGTCCGTTGCTGCAGTTCTCCGTGGAGTTCGGGAGAACACCTGGTGTCCGGCCGTCGGTGTGGTTCCGCGCGCGGGCTCCGTGCTCCCGTGGGTCCGATGACCCGTTCCCGAGAAGAGAGCGAGATGCCGTGATCCACCCAGTAGATTACGCCGACGCAACGGAGCTCCACCGGCACGAGCGCGACCCCGGGCTGGACGTCTTCTCCCGCGGATGGCCCGACCAGGCCCCCGACACGGTCTGCGGCTGGGGCTCCAGCGAGCCGCACACCCAGCTGGTCCGCAAGGGACTGCGCACCATCATCGACACGTACGGCGTGCAGACGCTCAACGACGCCGGCTGCGGCGACCTGGCGTGGATGAGCACGATGGACCTCGACGGCGTCGACTACATCGGCTACGACGTCCACGAGCGCGCCACCTGGCCCGAGCTGCGGCGGCGCGGCTACCGGCTGGAGGTCGTCGACATCACGTCGACCGTGCTGCGCCGGGCCGATCTGCTGATCTGCCGCGATGTGTTCATCCACCTGCCCAACGACATGGTCCTGCCCGCGCTGGAGCGGTTCCGCGGCTCCTGCCGGTACCTGCTCACCACGAGCTACGCCGGCGACCCCGTGCCGGAGCAGGGCGCCTTCTCCAACTACGCGCGGGTCTCCGAGCCGAGCCTGCGGCACGCGAAGCTCGACCTGACCCTGCCGCCGTTCGGTCTCGGACAGCCGCTGGACCTCATCCCCGAGAACTCCCCCAACAAGTACCTCGGCCTCTGGGACCTGACCCGATAGCCGCTCCGCCGAAGGACATGAATGTCATGGCAAGCCCTCTGGACCTCGCCCACTCGCCCTGCCCCAACGACACGTTCGTCTTCCATGCGTGGACGGCTGGGCTGCTGCCCGGGGCGCCCTCCCCGAAGGTCACCATCGCCGACATCGACGTCACCAACGGGATGGCGGCGAGGGGCGAGCTGGACGTACTGAAGATCTCGTACGGGGCGCTGCCGTACGTCCTGGACCGCTACGCGCTGCTGCCCTGCGGCGGCGCGCTCGGCCACGGCTGCGGCCCGCTGCTGCTCACCCGTACCGCCCGCGCGCCCGGAGACCTCGCCGGGCGCGTCGTCGCGATCCCCACCGAGCGCTCCACCGCCTACCTGCTGTTCCGGCTCTGGGCCCGGCAGGTCCTGCCGGGGCGGGAGATACGCACCGTGGTGATGCCGTTCGACCGGATCATGCCGGCCGTCAGGGACGGCGAGGTGGACGCGGGCCTGGTCATCCACGAGGCCCGGTTCACGTTCCACGCGTACGGTCTGCACCGCCTCGTCGACCTCGGCGAGGCATGGGAGGAGCAGACCGGGCTCCCCATCCCGCTCGGCGCGATCGTCGCCCGCCGCGATCTGGGTCCCGAACGGCTCACGGCCGTCGCCGAGGCCGTCCGCGCCTCCGTCCGGCACGCCTGGGCCGACCCCGAGGCGTCCCGGGACCATGTGCAGGCGCACGCGCGGGAGATCGCCCCCGAAGTGCAGAAGCAGCACATCGAGCTGTACGTCAACGAGTACACCGAGGATCTCGGCCCGGACGGTCTCGCCGCGGTCCGTGTCCTGCTGGACCGGGCCGTGGAGGCGGGGGCCGTCCCCTCCTTCCCGCCCGGCGCGCTCGACCCGGTGGGCGCCGCGTAAGAGGGGAGCAGCCCCGGGCGCCCGCCCGGGGCTGCTCCCCTTCAGCCGTCAGACGGCCGCGATGGTCCGGGCGGCCATGACGGCCTCCAGGCGGTCCGCCACCGCGGCGGCGCCCGGCGCCGTGCGCACCTGCCGGCCCAGCTCCGCCACCCTGCTCCGCATTCCGGCGTCGCCGGCGATGGCCTCGACGGCGGACAGCAGGGTGTCCGCGTCGAGCTCGGCGGGGCTGAGCGAGCGGCCCACGCCGAGGTCGACGACCTGCTGCGCGATGGCCACCTGGTCCTGCTGCTGGGGCACCACCACCACCGGGACGCCCTGGTGGAACGCTTCCATCAGGCTTCCGGTCCCGCCCTGGCAGACGAACGCGGTGGCGTGCTCCAGCACCGCCAGGTGCGGCAGCCACGACCATGCCTCGACGTTGGGCGGCAGCGGCCCGACGTCCGCCGGTGCCATCCCGCTGCCGAGGGTCATCACGACGTGCCACGGGGTGCCGGCGAACGCTTCGGCGCAGCGCTGGAAGAAGTGGGGGCGGCAGTTGACCGAGGTGCCGAGCGAGACCAGCACCACCGGCGGGGCGCCGGGCGGGGGCGACCACGTGCCCGCGAAGTCCGCCGCGCGCAGGCAGGGCCCCGCGAACAGGTAGTCGTCGCCGAACGTCTCCCCCTTGATCTGGAACTCCCGGACGACGAACGAGATGTTGACGGCGACGTCGTCGCCGCCGGCCATCCGCTCGGCGAACAGGTCGGCGACGCCGGCCGCTTCGACGCGGGCGGTCAGCTCTGCGGCCAGGTCGATCAGCAGGGGATCGCCCGGGTCCACCGGGGCGTGCGCGGGATCGGCCTCGGTCCCGTTCTGCGGAACCTGCTCGTTGGTGCCGAAGCCGGCGTAGGTGCGCACCATGGGCACCCGGTACCGCCGGCTCACCGCGGCCGCCGTGTCGGAGGCGAGCGCGTCGTGCACGACCAGGTGGGGCGGGTCATCGGCGGCCGCCCGCAGCGCCACCTCCAGGGGCGCGTAGCTCTCCCTGAGGAAGGCCACCAGCATGGACGTCGCGGTCTCGTGGGAGGTGATCGTCTGCGGGAAGTCCGAGGTGTAGGACACGACGCGTGCCCCGGTGGCCTCGACGGCGGCCGCGTACCGTTCGGAGACCACGTAGGTGACGCGGTGGCCGCGCCGCACCAGCTCCTCGACCATGCCGAGGCCGGCCTTGAGGTGTCCGAACGAGGGGAAGCCCAGCCACAGCACGTGCCGTCCGGGCTGCTCGGGGGTGGGGACGCCGAGGGGGCCGGCGGGTCTAGCAGGGGTCATGGTTACTCCTCGTCCCGGCCGGTGCGAGCCGGTCGCGGGCAGATGTCTCGGGGATGCCGGCCAGCTTCAGGACCGATTCGAGCAGCGCGGCCTGGCGGACGGCGTCGGCGGCGTGCGGGGCGCGCGCCGCCGGATCGGCGCAGGCCCCGGCGAAGGCGGAGACCGCGCGCAGGAACTGGTCGGCGGCCGGCAGCGTCAGCTCTTCGGTGTGCTGTCCCCGGCTCACCCGCAGCCCGGGCTGCTTGTCGGGGGGCGGGGTGAAGGCCCAGTCGACCTCGATCCGTCCCTCGCTGCCCCAGAGCGCGTAGGTGTTGCGGTAGGCGTGGTCCAGGCCGAAGTCGCACTGGGCGGTGAGGCCCGCGCCGTCGGCGAGCAGCACCGATCCGGTCATGTCGCAGCCGCCGTCCTCCTCGTACCCGAGCCGGGCGCCGAGGACTTCGATGTCGGCGCCGAGGAAGAGCTGGGCGGCGCGGACCGGGTAGCAGCCGGTCTCGCGGAGCGCTCCGCCGTCCAGTGCGCGGCTGTAGCGGATGAGCTCCCGGTCGGCTCGCGGGATGCCGAAGGAGGCGGTGAAGACCCGGGGGGTGCCGATGGCGCCCTCGGCGACCAGTGCGCGGACCCGTTCGTGCTGGGTGTGGTGGAGGAAGGCGAAGTTCTCCATGAAGGCCAGGCCCCGCTCCCGCGCGGTGCGGGCCAGGTCGGAGGCGGCCTCGGCGCTCGCGGTGAGCGACTTCTCCACCAGGACGTGCTTGCCGGCCAGCAGGGCCGCGTGCGCCCACTGCTCGTGCAGCGCGTTGGGCAGGGGGATGTAGACCGCCTGGACGTCCTCGCGCGCGAGCAGTCGCTCGTATCCGGTCACCGCGTCGCAGCCGAAGCGGTCGGCGAACGTGCGCGCCTTGTCGGGCGTGCGGCTGGCCACCGCCACCAGCCGCAGCCCAGGGCAGCCGAGCAGGGCCGGGATCGTGCGGCGCCAGGCGATGTCGGCGGCGCCCAGGACTCCGATGCCCGTCGGTTCGGCGTCAGACACGGCGTCTCCCGCGTACGGGAAAGGTGTGTGGCGTTGACTCCATGGTGTCCCTCTTCTTGCGGACCGCAGCAGTGCGCGAGCCCGGCCGGCTCAGCGGTGCTTGGCGACGAACTCGCGGATGGAGGCGACCATGTAGTCGGTCATCTCGGCGGTGATGCCCGGGTACACGCCGATCCAGAAGGTCCGTTCCATGATGATGTCGCTGTTCTCGAGACCGCCGCTGATCCGGTGCTCCACGTCGAGGTAGGCGGGGTGGCGCACGAGGTTGCCGGCGAACAGCAGCCGGGTGCCGATGCGCCGGGCGTTGAGGAAGTCGACCAGCTCGGCGCGGCTGAAGGGGGCGTCCTCGGTCAGGGTGAGGACGAAGGCGAACCAGCTCGGGTCGCTGCCGGGGGTGGCCTCGGGCAGCAGCAGCCCGGGCACGCCCTCCAGTCCGTCGCGCAGCCGCTTCCAGTTGCGCTTGCGGGCGGCGGTGAAGTCGTCGATCCTGCTGAGCTGGCTCAGGCCGAGCGCGGCCTGGAGGTCGGTCGACTTCAGGTTGTAACCGATGTGCGAGAAGATGTACTTGTGGTCGTAGCCGTGCGGCAGATCACCCATCTGGTACGTGAAGCGCTTGAGGCACTTGTTGTCCTCGCCCGGCTCGCACCAGCAGTCACGGCCCCAGTCGCGCATCGACTCGGTGATGCGGGCCAGCTCCACACTGTTGGAGAGCACGCATCCGCCCTCGCCCATCGCGAGGTGGTGGGCCGGGTAGAAGCTGACGGTGGCGTAGTCCCCGAACGTGCCGGTCTTGCGGCCCTGGTAGGTCGACATCAGGGCGTCGCAGTTGTCCTCGACCAGGAACAGCCCCCGGTCCTCGGCCAGTTGGGCTATCTCGGTGGCCTCGAAGGGGTTGCCGAGGGTGTGCGCCATCATGATGGCCTTGGTGCGAGGGCCGATCGCCGCCTCGACCCGTTCCAGCGTCGTGTTGTACGTGCCGAGGTCCACGTCGACGAAGACCGGCACCAGACCGCACTGCACGATGGGGTTCACGGTGGTGGGCCAGCCGGCGGCGACGGTGATCACCTCGTCGCCGGGGCGCAGTCGGCGGTCCTCCAGTTCCGGCACGGTGAGCGAGGCCAGCGCCAGCAGGTTGGCGGACGAGCCCGAGTTGGTCAGGTGGGCCTTGCGGACGCCGACCGCCTTGGCGAACTTCCGCTCGAAGCGCAGCGCGGTGGCCCCGGAGGCGATCCGCATCTGGAGCGCGTGCTCCACCAGCGTGGCGCGGTCGTCCTCGTCCAGGACCGCTCCGGCCGGGAGGATCGGGGTGACTCCCGGGACGAATTCCTGCCCGGAGGCTTCCTGGTCCCGGTGGTACTTGCGGGTCAGTTCGATGATGGACTGCACGTCGGCGTCGTTCATGGATGCCCTCCTCGTCCGCTGCGGTGGTCAGATGTGGTGTCGTGGCGTGGGTACGGGGACGCGGAGGCTGCCCCACAGGGCGTGCAGCGCCTCCGTCACGGTGCGGGCCGGGGCCCAGCCGAACTCCCGCCGCGCCAGGCCGATGTCCAGGGGCCGGTCGCCGGCTCCGGCGTCGCGGCGTACGGCGGTTGCCGGGCCGCGCACGGTCTCCGGGGCCGGTCCGTCCGCGCCGGCGATCCGGATCAGCTCGTCCACCGTGTCGGCCAGCCGGGCGAGGGCGCCCGAGCCGATGTTGACGATGGGCGGCAGCCGGTCCGCGCGCGCCGCGCACAGCACGGCGTCGGCCACGTCCCGGACGTCGACCAGTTCCCGGCGTACGCCGTCGAGCGGTGGCAGCCGCACCTCGGCGGGGTGCTCGGCGAGCTGCCGGGCGAGTCCGCCGAGCAGGCTGTCGCCCGGGGTGAACGGGCCGAGCGCGATCGGAATCCTCAGCACGGTCGCGCTCACCCGCCCCAGCGCGGCGGCGCGGACGACGACCCGGGTGCCGGCGAGCTTGGTCTGCGCGTACCGGCCGACGGGGCGGCCCGGCAGCGTCTCCGTCAGCTTCTTGCCGGGGTGCGCGCCGTATTCGTACGCGGAGCCGATGTGCACGAGCCGCACCGGTTCCGGCAGCGCCGCGACGGCGTCGACCAGCCGCTCGACCAGGGTCACGTTGCCCTCGGTCAGCTGGTCGTCGGTGACGTTCCACAGGGCGCCCGCCGCGTTCACGACCAGGTCGGGCCGCAGGGCGGCGAGTGCGCCGGCCAGCTCCGCGGGGTCGCCGCGGCTGAGGTCCAGGGCCACCGGGCGACAGCCCTCGGGCAGTCCTCCGGCGCGGCGGGCGACGGCGGCCACGGGGCGGCCGGCGTCGCGCAGCGCGGCGCACACGTTGCGGCCGACGAAGCCGCCGGCGCCGAGCACCACGGCGGTCGGCCGCCGGTCCGCGGAACCCACTGGGTCCATCAACGACTCCCGGATGTCTGGTCCGTTGGGGCGACGGCCCGGCCGGGCGGTCGTCACTGCCGCCACTATCCACGCGACCCGGGGATGCACACAGCCGCGGCGGGGCCATGCACCCAATCTCTGGGTGTTTCCCCCGATGCGGCGCGCGGCCCGGCCCCCACCGGGGACCGGGCCGCGCGCCGGAGCGTCGGCGTCAGGAGGCCGGGGGGACCGGCTGCTCCCGTATCCAGCGGTCGACGGTTTCGGCGGTGGTGTGGGCCAGGTCCTCCATCATCGTGAAGTGGTTGCCGGGCACGTCCACGACGCGGTCCGCCTCGCTCCACCCCGTCTGCCACTTCTCGGGAGCCAGGCCCTCGCCGCCGGGCATCGGCTCCCCGGCCCGTGCGAGCAGCACCGGCGAGTCGAGCTTGCCCGGCCGCCAGCCGCCCAGCAGGTTGAAGTACCAGCTCATCGCGGACAGCCGGGCGGCGTCCATCCGCGCGAAGCCGGCCTCCCGTTCGAACATGCCGCCGAGCAGCTGGTCCTCGAACTGGCCGAGCGAGTCGTCCCCCGGCACATAGGTGTCGACCAGCACGACCCCGGCCGGGGACCGGCCCTCCTGTTCCAGCCGGGCGGCCGTCGCGTAGGCGAGGACGCCACCGGAGGAGGAGCCGAGCAGCGCGAAGGGCGCGTCCCCGACCTGCTCGCGCACCGTCCGCGCCAGCAGTGCGACCAGCGCGTCCTCGGTCGCCGGCAGCGCCTCACCGGCCGCGAATCCGGGCACCGCGAGGGCGATGACGTCCCGTACGTCACGGAACGCCGAGGCGAACCGCGCGTACTGGTGCACACCGGCGAGCGCGACCTGCGAGCTGAAGCAGACCAGCCGGACCGGTTCGGCGCCCTTGGCCAGCCGGACCGAGGTGGGGGCCCCGTCCACCTCGTCGGCGTCCGCGAACGTGGGCCGCAGCCGGGCGACGCTCTGCAGCAGCTCGAAGCCCTCGCGCAGCCTGCGCTCCTCGCAGGCGCGGCGGAACAGCCTGCCGATGGTCTCGTCCGTGTCGGGGGCGGCGACGGGCGCCACCTCCGCTCCGTCCGCCGCACCCTGCGGCGCCGTGCCGAGCAGGGTGTCCAGATGGCCGGCCAGGTCGAGGGGCGTGGCGTGGTCGAAGGCGACGGTGGCCGGCAGCCGCAGCTCGGTCGCGGCCGCCACCGCGTTGCGCAGCTCCACCGAGGTCAGGGAGTCCAGGCCCAGTTCGAGGAACGGCTGCTCGGGCTCGACCGCCTCGGCCGACGCGTGTCCGAGTACGGCGGCGGTGGCACCGCGCACCAGGTCGAGCACGGCGTCCCGGCGGGCCGCTCCGCTCAGCGCGCGCAGCCGGGG